>CAMVDP010000005.1 GCA_947166275.1 uncultured Clostridia bacterium | reverse complement strand
GCTCTGACGGTACAGTCGGCGCGAACAAGAACTCCATCAAGATCATCGGCGACCATACCGATATGTACGCTCAGGCTTACTTTGAGTACGATTCCAAGAAGTCCGGCGGCGTAACGATCTCGCATCTGCGTTTCGGTAAGTCCCCGATCAAGTCCACCTACTTCGTAAACAAGGCAGATTTCGTAGCATGTCATAACCCGTCCTACATCGACAAGTATGACATGGTACAGGACGTTAACCCCGGCGGTTCGTTCCTGCTCAACACCCAGTGGACTGTCGATGAGCTTGACGAGAAGCTCCCCGCTCCCGTTAAGGCTTACATCGCAAAGAACAACATCAACTTCTACATCATCAACGCTATCAAGGTAGCGAAGGAGATAGGCCTCGGCAACAGAACAAACACAGTTCTCCAGTCCGCATTCTTCTCTATCGCAAACATCATACCCGCAGCTGACGCTATCGAGTATATGAAGAAGATGGCATACAAGTCTTTCGCAAAGAAGGGCGACGATGTAGTTAACATGAACTACGCTGCTATCGATAAGGGAGCAGGTGAAGTTATCAAGGTAAACGTTCCCGCTTCGTGGGCAAATGCAGAGGGCTCGCTCCCGACACATCACGCAGAGGGCGACAACAAGTTCCTCATCGACTTCATCAATAAGGTTCAGATCCCCGTAAATGCACAGCGCGGCAACTCCATCCCTGTATCGACATTCGTTGATATCGCTGACGGCACGTTCCCGCAGGGTACAGCGGCATTCGAAAAGCGCGGCATCGCCGTTGACGTTCCCGAGTGGATCCCGGACAACTGTATCCAGTGTAACATGTGCTCTATGGTATGTCCGCACGCCGTTATCCGTCCGTTCGCACTGAACGCTGACGAGGCTGCAAAGGCTCCCGAGGGCATGAAGATGAAGGATATGACCGGTATGGCAGGCTACAAGTTTGCTATGGGCATTTCCGTTCTGGACTGCACAGGCTGCGGCGTCTGCGCAAATGTATGTCCCGCAAAGACAAAGGCTCTCGTTATGAAGGGTCTTGAGACACAGGAAGCAGAGCAGAAGAACTTCGACTACGCTATCAAGACTTCTGACAAGCCCGAAGTGCTTGAGAAGTTCAAGCCCACAACAGTCAAGGGCTCGCAGTTCAAGCAGCCGCTGCTTGAATTCTCCGGCGCGTGCGCAGGCTGCGGTGAAACTCCTTACGCAAAGCTCGCTACACAGCTGTTCGGTGACAGAATGTACATTGCGAACGCTACAGGATGCTCCTCTATCTGGGGCGGTTCCGAGCCTTCGACTCCATACACCACCAACAAGCAGGGCCGCGGTCCCGCTTGGGGCAACTCCCTCTTCGAGGATAACGCAGAATACGGTCTCGGTATGTTCCTTGCACAGGATACACTCCGCGGCAGAGCACAGGGTGAGTTGAAGACCTTCTCTGATAAGGCTGACGCAGCTACAAAGGCTCTCATAGACAAGTACTTTGAGACAGCAAACGACGGCGCTGCTAACCTTGAAGCTACAACGGCTCTCGTTGACGCTCTTGAGAAGCAGAACACAGCTGAAGTCAAGGAAATACTCAAGCTCAAGAACTACCTGTCCAAGAAGTCCAACTGGATCCTCGGCGGTGACGGCTGGGCATATGATATCGGTTACGGCGGTGTTGACCACGTACTTGCAAGCGGTAAGAACGTAAATGTGCTCGTATTCGATACAGAGGTTTACTCCAACACAGGCGGACAGGCTTCCAAGGCTACCAACATCGGTGCTGTGGCACAGTTCGCGGCAGCTGGTAAGGCTGTTAAGAAGAAGGATCTGGCTGGTATCGCCATGAAGTACGGCTATGTATATGTAGCACAGGTTGCAATGGGCGCGGACAGAAACCAGTGCATCAAGGCGTTCGCAGAAGCGGAAGCTTATGACGGACCGTCGCTCATCATCTGCTACGCACCGTGTATCAACCATGGTATCAAGGGCGGCCTTACGATCGCTCAGCAGGTTGAGAAGGAAGCCGTTGAGGCAGGCTACTGGCACCTCTTCCGCTTCAATCCTGACGCAGAGCAGAAGTTCTCTCTCGACAGCAAGGCACCTACAGGCGACTACAAGACCTTCATGATGCGTGAAGTTCGTTACAACTCGCTCGCACGTGCGAACCCCGAAAGAGCAGAGAAGCTGTTCGGTATCGCTATTGAGAACAGCAAGCAGAAGTACGACGATCTCGTAAGACTTGTTGATTACTACAAGGCATAACAAAGTGCTCCCCTTTTTCAAGCGGGGAACGGGAAATCAGATTTCCGAATAGTATTGGTTGCGCAGTGCGTTAAGCACTGCGCAACTTTCTTTTGTCGGAAAAGGAACGATTTATTGAAGTGCAGTGCTAAATTCTTGACATTTCATCAGGTTTGGTGTATAATCAAAATATGTTGTGATGATAAATAATTGTCACGGTCCTCTGTATGGTATGAACAAAAGGAGATCGGATAAATGACTTATGTGATGTCGGATATACACGGAATGTATGAAAAGTATACTAAAATGCTGGAGCTTATAGGCTTCTCCGATGACGATGATATGTATATACTCGGAGATGTAGTGGACCGCGGAGAACACTCTGCCGAAATACTGCTGGATATGATGCCTCGTCGTAACGTGTTCCCGGTGATCGGTAATCACGAACTGATGGCGAAGACCGTACTTGATGTAATGTTTTACGGTGAAAAAGAGAACCAGCCTGCATCGATCGAAGATATGATGACAGATTGGTTGAGAAACGGCGGTGCGTTCACACTTGACAGCATATCAAAGCTGTCAGATACCGGACGGCGGAATGTAATTGATTATTTGCAGGATTTTACGAATTACGCAGCGATAGAAATTGACGACAAGATATTCATAATGGTTCATTCCGGATTTGATAATTTCCGCCCTGAACGTAAAATATCCGATTATTCGGTACAGGAGCTTGTTTTCCATCGACCCGACCCGGATGTAAGATACTTTGATGACGAAAATGTGTATGTGGTTTCGGGGCATCTGCCGACCCTGGCGATAAATGGCAGGTCTGACATTATCCACAGAAACGGTAACATACTGATAGACTGTGGCGCGTGCTTTGAAAACGGCAGGCTCGCGTGTCTGTGCCTTGAAAACATGAAAGAGTTCTATGTCTGAACGATCGGATCAGTGATATGATCGGAATAACTGAAAAGATGCAGGAGGTTGGATATGGCAGGAAAGACCAGACAAAGCGTCCCGTCGGGATATGTTTCCGGGGAATATGCAGTGGGAACGAAGTGCTTCACTGTGATCGATCCGGACAGAAAGAATGTCGTGGATGACGGCAGGGGAGAACGCAGGATCGCTGTAAGGATGTACTATCCCGTCAGAAAAGAAGATACAGCGGGACATAAATACGCAAAGCTGTTTACTGACGCAAAGAAGGCTGCGATCAGGAAAGGCTTTCATACCGGAGATATCAGCGACGACGCGAATTACGCCGAATTCTACGAAGATATACCGCCGGCTGACGGCGTTAAATTCCCGCTTATAATGTTCAGCATGGGAATTGGCTCTTATGTCGAATCCAATACATATCTGTTATGCGCTCTTGCGAGTCATGGCTATATCATTGCGTCTGTCGGACATGCGCATGAAGCTGTCGAGAATGATTACGATGACGGCAGCACAGATCTTCTGGATAAACGGATAAAAAAAGTTATGTACACAAACATGATCGGCGCGGTCATCGCACAAACGAGTTTTTTAAGGAAAAAAGTCGGTCACCGCGAGGCAGTTGAGCTTTTCGATGCGTTTCAGAATAAGTATACTCCGTATTTGAAGGTCAGGACTGCGGAATGGCGGAAGGATGCCGAAAAGGCTCTTGAAGCAGTGAAAGAAAGATACTCCGATAATATAGATCTCACCTGTGGTGTCGGTGCTTCGGGTCATTCTCTTGGCGGCTGTCTTGCTTATAATCTATGCAGATATAATAACGAATTCCGCTGCGGTATCAATATCGACGGAGCATTGTTCGGTGACTATCCGGATAACACGATGACGAGACCGTTCTGCCAGATAAGCTGCATGGAGAACATCAATTGTGAGACCCGGCCGTTTCTGGATACCGAAGCGGACACATACAGTGTAATATTCGATGATATGAAGCACATCGGATTTACCGATGCGAAGTTCTATATTCCGGTCAGGTTGATTTCGGGAAAGCTTCCGCCGGAAGAGATGTTCAGGCATCTGGAGTACTGCCATATCACATTTTTTGACAAGTATCTGAAGGGCGCGGATGTCATGTTCGACAGCCTGCCATCAGATAAGGTGACCTACACGAAAATACGTTAAAGATGGAGTTCGGCTGAAATGAAAATGTGTATTCTGTTCCCCGGAATCGGATATCACTGTGACAAGCCGTTGATGTATTACACTTCGAGACTTGCGCAAAGCATGGGCTATGATGTGACAGCTCTGAAATTTTCGGATTTTCCGGAAGGTGCTAAAGGAAACAAAGAGAAAATGTACAAGGCTGCGGAGCACGCACTGTCACAGGCTGAAAAGCAGCTTGCTGACATAGATCTTTCGCAGTGTGATGAGATCGTGCTGGTTGGAAAGAGCATCGGTACGAAAGCGGCACTCGCGCTGCGCGAGAAGTACGGGTTCACAGCTAAAGCAGTGCTGCTTACACCGCTCGAAATGACATTTGAGCATGCCGCCGCTCAAAGCATAGCTTTTCACGGAACTATCGACCAATGGGCATCTACGTCGGAGATCGAGCGCCTGTGCAGGGAACACGGCGTGCCGCTGCATGAATATGACGGTGCGAACCATTCTGTGGAGACCGGTGATGTTTTCCGCAATATCGGGTATCTGTGTGATATCCTGGAAAAGACAGGTGAGTTCCTGCTAGATTAACGGGTGCTTACAGACAGCCTCGCAAGAATGGTCGATCATTTGGAACGGAGGTAAAGAAATGAATATAGGAATAATCGGTGCCGGCTCGATCGCAGTATCAATGGCACGTACAGTAAGCGGAATGAAAGGTGCGGAGTGTTATGCCATCGCGTCAAGAACACTCGCGAAAGCGGAAAGGTTTGCTGCCGATCACGGATTTGCGAAAGCGTACGGAAGCTATGAGGAGCTTGTGAGGGATGACAATGTGGATCTTGTTTATATAGCGACCCCGCACTCGGAGCATCTTGAGAACGCTATGCTGTGTATCAGCAACGGTAAACCTGTGCTCTGCGAGAAAGCGTTCACTGTAAATGCGCTTGAAGCTGAAATGCTGAAAAAGGCTGCTGCCGAGAAAAAGGTGTTTGTTACCGAAGCGATGTGGACAAGATACATGCCTTCACGCAGACTTATTGACGATCTCCTTGCAAGCGGCATTATCGGTAAGGTCGATATGCTCACCGCAAATCTGTCGTATCCGATACAGGGCAAAAAGCGTCTGACCGACCCTGCGCTTGCGGGCGGAGCGTTACTTGATGTCGGAGTATACGGGATAAACTTTGCCCTTATGCACTTCGGTAAAGACATTGAACGCATAGACTCGTCGGTTGTAATGACAGATACCGGAGTTGACGGCAGGGAATCGATCACTGTCCGCTACAAAGACGGACGTCTTGCGGTACTCACGCACGGAATGTATACGAGATCTGACAGAAGGGGCGTTTTCTACGGCGACAGAGGATATATCGTGGTCGAAAACATAAATGACCCGCGGGAGATAAATGTATATGATGCCAATGATGTGCTGATAAAGCATGTTGATGTTCCTGAACAGATAACAGGATATGAATATGAAGTCTATGAGAGCCTTGACTGTATACAGAAAGGCTTGACGGAAAGTGTTTCCATGCCGCTTGATGAATCGGTGTTTATGATGAAGGTCATGGACGGCATCAGAAGGGACTGGGGGCTTATCTACCCTAAAGAGGCCGGAAACACTATGAAACCTGAAAACTGATACGAGGTCAGATCATGTCGATATACAGATCGTCGGAAGGAAAAGAGAAGATACTGTCTTTGTATGACGCACAGCTGCGTCGTTTACGGCACACATACAGTGAGATATGGCTCGATACTTCATTCGGTAAGACGCACATAATAAAAACGGGAGCTCCTGATGGCATCCCGCTTCTTGTCTTTCACGGCGGAAACGCTACAACTGCTTACAATCTTTTGTCATGTGATTTTCTGATGGACGACTTTCTTATTTTCGCTGCAGATACGATAGGTCACCCGGGGAAAAGCGCAGAAGTCAGCCTTTCACCGTATAATTACGATTACGGTAAGTGGGCAGGGGAGATAATCACGCTGCTTGGTTTCGAGTCTATGAGGTGCTTCAGCGGCTCGTTCGGAGCCGGTATCATCGCCAAAACGATGTGCGTGTGTCCCGACAAGGTGAAAAGGGCGGTGCTGTACATCCCTTCGGGTATCAACAATGCTCCGGCTGTCAGGAATTTCAGAATGCTCCTGCCGATGATCGTATACTGGATAACTCACGGGGATAAATGGCTGAAGCGCTGTATGCTGCCGCTTGCGGTCACTTACGATAATATTACCGACGATATATACGAGACCGCGAAACTCAGTATAACTTATGCGAAGATAAAGACCGGAATGCCGAGCAATGCTTCGGAAAAGATGATGAAGCACTGTAAAGCCCCGACACTTGTAATGGCTGCCGAAAAAGACTGTATGTTCCCGGCGGGAAGAGTTATCCCGCGCGCCGAAAGGATCATCGAAAACTGCACGACATATCTGCTTAAAGACAGAGGCCACATGAATTTTCTGACTGCTGACGAAAAACAGATGATCGTCGATTTCCTGAAACAATAACAAGGAGTATACACTGCATGAAGTATAAAATAACAGATCTTATCGAACCCGACAATGGCTGTGAAGGCTTTATGCCCGGAGAGGAGCCGATGGTAACACTTATACTGTTATCGGACACAGGCGAGGAGAGAACGGTACAGCTGCCGGATATGCTTGCGTATCGGTTGAAATGGGATGTCGGGACTGAAATAAGAGAGCAGGATATCACAGAATACTGCAAATAATTATGTACGGAGGCAAACATGAACGGGATAATTTTGTACGGGTCAAAATACGGGACTACAAAGCGCTATGCCGAATGGATAGCGGAAGAAACAGGATTTGATATAGCTGAAGTAAAGAAAGCGAAGATCGCAGATGTAAAGCAATATGACGCTGTCATTCTTGGCGGCGGCATCTATGCTTCGGGCATCATGGGGCTGTCGTTTCTGAAGAAACATATAAGTGAGCTTCAGGGAAAGAAGATCGTGGTTTTCTGTGACGGAGCGTCACCGTATGAGGAGAATGCTTTCAGGAAGATAGTTGAGTTCAACATGAAAGACGAGCTCGCGGGTATTCCGTGTTTCTACTGCCGCGGAGCGTGGGATCCTGACGGCATGGGCATGATCGACAGAAACCTTTGCAGAATGCTTCAGAATGCCGTGAAAAAAAAGGATCCGAACGAGTGTGAGATATGGGAAAAGGCGCTCAAGGAAGCAGGCAGCGAAAAGCACGACTGGACTGACAGATCGTACATTGCGCCGATAATAGAAGCCGTAAAGCAAGCAAACGACGGATAAAACATTGAGAGGTAAGCAATGAAGGATTCCACACGTGAGAGTTTAAGCTATTTCGGGCTGTTCGGAAGAATGATAATGGTCAGAAAGACCATAAGACCGGAGCGTGTGTCATTCGGCAGTGACAAGCGGTGTTATTTTCTGTACTACGAGCCGGAGACACTGAAAAGCGACATAGTCATAGTCTGGGTGCACGGCGGCGGCTGGAATGCCGGCTCTCCGAAATTCTTTGATTTTGTGGGACAGTGCACAGCCGGGCAGGGATACAGGTTCGTATCCGTCGGATACCGTCTGTCACCTAAAAATAAGTATCCCTGTCAGATAGACGATGTATGCGTCGGGTATAATGCCGCGGTCGCGTTCCTGAAAGGGAAAGGGATCGACACATCGAGGATAGTGGTTTCGGGACCGTCTGCCGGTGCGCACCTGACATCCATTCTCTGCTACAGCAGGAGAATACAGGAGAAGCATAATGTTGATGTGTCGGGTATCATAGGGTACATCGGTGTCGGAGGACCTTACAGTTTTTCGGAGCCGTGCACGTTTGTGCTGAAGGCGCTGCTGGACCAGCTGTTTGAAAAGAACTGCGACAGGTCGCAGGGAGAACCGTGTGCACTTATGGAAAAGAGCGATATCCCGGCTCTGCTGATCCATAGCGAGCATGACGGAGTACTGGATTATTCCTCCGCCGAGCGGTTCCTTGAAAAAGCGAAGAGCCTCGGGAATAAATGTGAACTCTATACGGTCGTGGATAAAAAGAACACCCACTCGTGGTATACGGCAGGAATGTTTCTTGAGACGAGAGAGAAGAACAAAGGACTTGATAAATTTTTCAGCTGGATCGAAAATCTCGGTCGCTGATGATCTTTCAGGAGAACAAAAGGGGGACAGCAAATGATAAGCAAGCTCAAAGCACATATCAGCGAATACTTTGTCGGAAAAGAAGAGACAACGGAGAACCTGTTGATCTGTCTGTTTTCCGGCGGACATATACTTCTGGAGGGCGTTCCCGGAGTAGGGAAAACAACTCTCGCATCAACTCTCGCACGATCGGTGAAGTGTGATTTCGGAAGGATACAGTTTACTCCCGATACGTTGCCTACCGATGTTATGGGAACAGAGATATTCAATATGAAGACCGGAGAGTTCGAGTATCGCGAGGGTGCGATAATGCACCAGATCGTGCTCGCGGACGAGATAAACCGCACTTCTCCGAAAACACAGGCAAGCCTGCTTGAAGCTATGGCGGAGGGGCAGACCACAGTAAGCGGTGTGAAGCATTTACTCCCGCAGCCGTTCATGGTCATCGCAACGCAGAATCCCGTGGAGTTCATGGGAACATACCCGCTCCCGGAAGCGCAGATAGACAGGTTTATGATGAAACTCACGATAGAGTATCCGGATGAGTCCGAAGAGCTTCGCATGACGAAGAATATGCTCGGCGGGAAAACTATAGATACAGTAGAAAGCGTTATAACCTCGGAAGATGTCATCAGTATCAGAGAACAGGTCGCCAGAGTCATCATAAAGGACGACGTTATCCGCTACGCGAGAAATATAGCGGAGATGACAAGAAAAGAAAAACGGTTCGTGCTCGGTGCAAGTCCGAGGGCTGTGCTTGACCTCGTAAAGGCTTCGCAGGCAAAAGCGTTCATGGACGGAAGAGACTACGTGAAGCCCGATGACATAAAGGCTGTGGCACCGTTCATCCTCGGACACAGACTTACACTTACCTCCGAAGCTAAAATAGCAAAGGAAGACAAGGCAGATGTTCTCCTGAAACTGATCCAAAAGACAAAGATCCCTCTGTGATGACACTATCCCTTATTAACACTATGGTTCAGAGGTTTTTATGAAAAGAAACAGAATTATCTGGCTTTGTCTGTGGGTACTGTCTGTTGTCGGGATAAGCCTGAAGGGCGGGGCAGTGACATACGGCTTTTTCGCGGTCATGACACTTGTCCCGCTTGTTTCTGTGTTGTATCTGCTGGCGGTATACGTGCTTTTCCATATTTATCAGGATCTTGAGCAGCGGTTCGTTTCCGTGAACGAGCCCGTTCGCTACAGATTCGCGCTTGTTAATGAATACCCGCTCCAGTTCGTCGGGATAAGGGTGAGGTTTTTCACTTCGTTTTCATCTATCACCGATCTTGATGATGAAACGGAATATGAATTGATGCCCTATACGAGGATAGAGAAGGAAACAAGGCTTATCTGCAGATACAGGGGCGAGTATGAGATCGGTATCAGGGAGATCGAGATACAGGATTTCTTCCGCCTGTTCAGGATAAGGTACAAAAACAAGGAATGTATCCATGCGGTAGTTAAGCCGCAGCTTGTAAAAACGGATAAGCTCGGTGAGATCGAGCTTTCCGATGCGGTGCGGGAGTCTTCGCTCAACAAGTCTGATCTTGATATCATAAGCCGCGAATACGTTCCCGGTGACGACCGCAGGTTCATAAACTGGAGCCAGTCCGCTCGAACGGGAGCGCTGATGACGAGAATGCAGACAGGCTCCGATCATCAGGAAATAGCTATAATCACCGATACATTCAGGAGCGGCAGTGAGCAGTCGGAATTCCTGCCTCTTGAGAACAAGATACTCGAAGTAACACTTGCGCTATCCTACTATTTCAGCAGGAACAATATCTGCGCCGCGGAATACCATCTCCAGCAGGACATAGTGCGCCTGACGGTGGAGAATACATGGCGCTTCGAGGAGTTCTATGACAGCGTCTCGGAGATCATGTTCAGCAGTCAGAACACGCACAGTCTTCTGCATGAAGCCGCGATGCGCAGAATAGACATATTCGAAAGCTCGATGGTGTTTCTTGTCCTCTCATCTTGGGATGCTGCGACCGATGCCTTGCTCAAAGAGCTTGAACGGGGCAACATGCGTGTAGTTATCTGCTTTATCGGCGATAACGAAAACGACAGACCCGATCTTTCCGACCACAAGAATTGCGATGTGATCTGTATTTCGCCTTACGCGGAGCTTGCGAAGGAGGCGGGAAAATGACAGCTTTGTATGACATCATAAACATTCTGCCGCTTTCGCTGCTTGCAGTCATGTTTTTCGGAGTCTTCACCGGGATGCCGGAAGGAAGCATAACCGGATACGCGGTGTGTCTTGCTTTCTCTCTGTGGATAATACTGCTCCGCAGCATGAAACGCAAAAACAGACTTCGCAGCATAGGTATAGTTTCGGTATTTGTTATCGGTCTGCTGATCACAGCGGGCGAAGAAAGCAGACTGGTTTTCTTTGAGGAGTATTGCTGGCTGATCCGTATCGTCTGTATTTCCGCTGCCGCGCTGGCAGCAGGTATTCTTATGGATAAGAGCATCTGGGTGAAGCGGGCTGTTACAGCGGCACTGCTTGTTTACTGCACAGCGGAGACAGTGCTCGACCGTGATATAAGCAAGGAAGCCTTCGCACTCGTCTGCTTCATTATGCTTGTGCGAATTGCGGAGGAGATACAGCGCCGCTGGACCAAAAGCGGCTGCCCCGATATCCGTGAGCATATCACGAGAACAGCGCCGATTCTGCTTGCCGCGTGTCTTGCGGTATACCTGATACCTGCGCCGGACGAGGCTTTTGACTGGAAGTTCGCAAAGGACATCTGGTATGATACGGCAGACCTTATCACCAGAGTCTACGGCTATATCACACACGGCTCCGAGGACTACGGGAAGATAGGCTTCTCCGACAGTGCAAGCTTTCTTCCGGGACTCGGTGATAATGACGAAGAAGTCCTGACGGTCACTGTGGGAAACACGGCGATAAAGGATATCCGACTCGTCGGTTGTATAAGCGGTGATTTTCGCGGGAGAGAATGGGTATTTGACAGCGGCGGCGTTTCGAGAATGACGGATGCGATCGAGACCTCCTGTGCGGTAAGAAAATATGCAGGCACGCTCCAGTCTGAATACCTGCAGAAAACGAATATGTACTTTGAGACGCTGTTTTACAATACACGCTATATTTTTTCTCCCTCAAAGATAAGGCTTGAAGCCACAAAAGAAAAGACCGCCGGTATAAGCGAGATCAACGGAAGCATAGTCTCTTCACAGCGGTTCAGCTATAAGGACAATTACCTTATTTCATGCTATGTTATGAATTACGGAAATCCGGATCTGCCGGTGCTGCTCGATAACGCGGAGCCGATCGATGAAGCCGATTGGCAGCAGACAGCAAAAGCCGAGAACGTTCTGGATACGGACGGTTATTCTTACCGCGACTACCAGAAATACCGCAGTGATGTTTACGAGAATTACTGCGAATCCGCAGGCATGTCGGAAGAGGTCAGAACTATTCTTGACAATATACAGAGCGGCTCCGGCGGAAGATACGAAACGCTGAAAAAGCTCGAATCGTATCTCCGGGGATTTGAGTATACTACGGATTGCGGCGCTCTGCCCGACTCGGTCACGGATCGGAGAAGCTTTCTCGATAATTTCCTTCTTTCATCGCGGAAGGGGTATTGTATGCACTTTGCCACTGCGTTTGTACTTATGGCTAACGAAATGGGGATCCCCTGTCGATATGTTCAGGGCTATATCGTCAGGAGAGACGTGACCGGCAATATGACGGTCAGACAAAGCAACGCACACGCCTGGCCGGAGGCTTATTTTGACAATGTGGGCTGGGTAGCCTTTGAGCCTACACCCGGCTACTATGTTCCTGTTGGCTGGGGCTCAAAAATGAATGATACAAACGAAGAGAAACAGAATGACGAAGATGCGGAGAATGAAGACGGAAGCGATGAGGACAGCGGTGAGAACAGGACTGACGAAAATGGAGCGGCAGTTGTAGACCCGTTGATATTCATTATCCCATCACTTGCGGTCATCAGCTTTTTGCTTGTGTTCTATATTGCAGGACGTTCGGTATCCCGGCGGAAATACCGGCGAATGAGCAATTCCGACAAATACAGGTATCTTACACAGCAGAGTATCAGACTTCTCGGCTTTCTCGGCTTCAGCATTTATGACGGTGAGACACTTGCAGAGTTTTCCGAAAGGATCATGTGTTCGGACAGACAGGATATTACCGGTAATCTCGGGTTCATTCCGGTATATGAAACGATGCTGTATTCCGACGGAGAAGTTACTGTCGAAGAAGTGGAAGCGGCGGAGAGCATGTGTCATGCGCTTCGTAAGCTCGTCAAAAAAAGCAGGCTGCGGTTCAGATTGCTGCTGATGATAAAGAAACAGTGACTTCGTGTACGCTGTATTCCGGATAGAAAACGTCCCTGCTGCAGGGTGCGGCAGGGGACGTTTTTTATTCTTCGTCAGGTGTTTTGCAGCGGTAAAGGTCAAGGCCCTCATACTCTGTGATCTCGCCTTTTTTCTCCATATATTCCTTGAATCCGCAGACATACTCCACACCGTCGAGAAGCTCGCGGTCATCGTAAGCGAGCGCTTCGAGCGGATAAGTCAGCAGCGCTTCATTGAGGAACAGTATACACTTTGCTTTTGCTCGGGTGATCGCGACATTGAGACGGTTGAGGCTGTATATGAACTCGTTCTCCGAGACTGCCTGTTCGGAGTCGGTTATGCCATAGCTTACTATGATGACCTCGCGCTCCTGCCCCTGGAGCTTGTCGACGGTGCCGATGAAGATGTCACTGGCATCCTCGTCGGCAAGGAATTCACCGAGTGCGGCCCTTGAGGCGGGATCTGCTATCGTGTTCGGGTTGCACGGTGAATCGGAGCGCTGCAGCATCTTCTTGAGACGCTGTATGTGCTCGTGGTGCGGAGATACGATGCCGCAATACTTCTTTTCCTCGCTCCAGAAAACCTCCGGAGTCAGTTCGGGGTCATGTTTGTACTGCAGGAGCTGCATGGTACGTATAAGCTTTGCGGCAAGCTCGGTCTCGCGATATTTCATGGTATCGGGAGTGCCGTCCTTTATGCAGCACAGCACAAGCGGATAGTCCGGGTCAAGCATCTGCGCGAGCAGCGTGTCATCACTTCCGTACAGGTTTCCGATAAGCTCCGCTGTTGTCCTGCCGCTGTCGTTTTTCAGCGTATGTTTTCCGATGCTGTCATCAAAAGGTATAAAGTGTGACAGCTTTTCAGCTTCCGGACGGTATTTGTTGATCTCGTCGATCTTGGGGTCGTAGATGCTTACGGCGGAGTAATCCGATATCGCTTGGTTCATGCGGAAATTCTCCGTAAGCATCGCGGTGAATACTCCCGAATCGCGGCATGTGCTGAAATAATGGAACACCGAACCATAGATATACGGCTCGTCGGGAGTCGCAGCGTATTTCTCCTTGATTATCGGTGAAAGCTGATCCTCGTCTCCCACTATAAGATAGCGGCATCTGCGCGATCCGCACCGCAGCGCGATCACAGCGTCCATGAGACTTAACTGTGATGCTTCGTCTATGACTATGATATCGAACGGTGCATCTCTGTCATCATTTGTTTTGGATGTGTTGAACAGCGCGAGCTGCCATACCGTTGCACCGTATATAGTCGGTTTTTCGGCTTTTTTGAGCTCGTTGAAGCCGGCCATTTCCTTATCTGTGACCCGTTTCGAGTCAAGCATAAGGTGTCGTATGTCGTTCTTTGGTATGTGGTATGCTTCTTCTATGTCAGCAAGTATCTCCGTGACTTTGGTAAGTACATTCCTGATAGCGTTCCGTGAAAGTGAGGTCACTGCGATACGAAGATTCTTTCCCGTTGTCTTGTAGTATCTGCAGATAGCGATGAGGGAGTACGCTGCAAAGAAAGTTTTACCGGTCCCGGGAGGACCGATCAGGAGAGTGATACGCTTGTTCACGAACTGCCTGAAAGCCTTGCTCTGTGAGTCGGTCAGATCACGCTTGTACCGAAGGGTGAGTGAAGCGTCCGCCGGCGGAGGCGCCGGTAAGGGCTCTTCGGCATAGACGGCGGTGGGGTCGAGCCAGTTATCATCGTTCCTCGGGATGGCGCCAAACGCTTTTCTGCTTCTGTCTGTGGTGACGCTGTATGATGTTTCGAAAAGATAGAACTCACCTCCGAGAAAATCTGCGATGTTATCAGCGTAAACGGTGTTTTCAACGAAGTTTAAACGTACTGTTACCGTGTTCGTGGCGAGATCGATACAATCCTCGTCATAGGAGCAGGTGAAGAATGCAGGGTCACCATTATTATCTTTTACCTGATCGCTGTCCTTGAACTCCATATCGTCTTTATAGCTCGGGATCAGTTCGGCATTGGACGTATGGCAGAGTACTCCGGTGAACATCGATTCCTTGAAGAAGCCCGATGTTGAGCCGGTAAGGTCTATCCGCATTTTCACGCCATTGATGAAATTGATGGGCATCGACGGATCAAAGCTTGCAGCGTCCGGCGGAACAAACGTGACTTTCCATATACGGCTGTCTCTTATCGCATCTTTAATGCTCATGTGACGCGCTTCGACAACTCTCTCGGTCTCAAGTTCGAGCTCGTAGATCTTTTCAAAGTACAGCTTGTTTATGTTTGAGCGCGCATCTGCATTGTTTTCGTCGACGGCCAGCAGATTCGGTATCCTGAACGGAGGTATCGTATGTATGATGGCATTTGTTTTGTTTGTATTGTTATCGTCACGTATTTTTTCGATAAGCTGAGATTCTGCTTTCAGACAGTCTGACACATATTTAGCAAGCGCTCCGAGTTCTTCCGTACTGCCCTGACCGTTCCAGTAATTGTTTATAGTGTCGCTTTTGATGATGTCTGAAAAGTGATTCGTGAAACGTGTGTTTTCGATCTCTGACACATCTACCCCGAAAGCGCGGCACATATCCGTGAGATTCACAGAGATATCTGCGGAGATAGCGTACAGAGTTGAGACTGCTTTGGAAATGATGGCGGTCGAAGAATTGTTGACAGTCACCGGGCGCGAGCGGAGCTTTGAAGTCTCAACGAGTTCTTTGCCCTGTATAGTCAGGAGTACTGTGCGTATTGTGCGGACAATGGGCGTATCTTCGCCGTCCTGCTGTTCATCCAGAAGTCCGAGGAGCGACTCTGTCAGTATTTTGAGTTCGTAGTTGTTTGCTGTGTACTGCTGCAGGCGCAGTATACTGTTATGCTTATTGAAGTTATTGACAGCTGTCAGTATATTTTTCCATATACGTACAAAGAAAACGGCAGCTTTTTTCCTTGCCTCATGGTCGGGGCTTAAGGCATACACGACAAGGCTCACACCGTTCGAGCCGCTGTCAGGCGAGTCGGCTCGAAGCTCGGCATTGAAACTGTTATCATCGTTACGTGAGATCCGTTCCTCTGTAAATGATCTGACGGTGTCGATGAGAGTCATGGGTGTCGGCGGAAAATCGGAGAACCATCTGAAATTGCGGTCGTTATTTACATCGAGACGAAGTCCCCAGATATAACCGCCCGCGACAGTGTCAGCCTGTGCGGTCAGTACCAGCTTGACATTTTCTTTCAGCGGTATTTCAGATGTTTTTTTGTTGAGACGGCTGAATCCATATCTGTGATCGGTGCGTGCTTTCAGCATATCAAGACGCGGTTTGTACTCCGGAAGAAACCGGTTCCAGAAATAACTGCCCGCAAGTATCTCCGAACCGCCTTTTCCGATGAATTGTTTCAGGTCGGGCGCAGTCAGCGCAAAGCCGTACTTTTCGCTTGTCCGGCGTATATACTTCTGCGCCGGGACAGAGATGTTCGGCAGGAGCATCACTGGCTCGTGCTGTCTGCAATACTCCGAGCATTTTTCGTACATAGTGCAGTACGTGCAGCCGCAGCTTGTGAAATACGGCAGGTCAAAGCATTTTTCGCCGCCTGTGCGTGTGCCTTTTACAACAGCGCGTATTATATCGCACATAGCGGTATACAGATGCTTCTCCAGGTGCGGCAGAACCCGCCTGGTGCTGAAAGGAAGCTCTTTCTCCTGACCGTAGTTGTACAGGTAAGCTTCCGTGGTGTTAACGTCATATATGTTGTTGAGCTCTTCCGCATGGATAAACAGATCAAGCAGGATCGTGTATATGGTGAGCTGCATCTTGTGCTCTGTTTTTTGCTTCCTTGCGAGCTTAATGTCTACGATCGAGAGCGTGTATTTCCCGTCCGGCATCTTATTGACGCGTATAAGGTCGGGAAAAGAGATGTTGTTCCCGTTCAGGTCATTGGTTATGAACGATAACCCGTCGATCCTTCCCTCAATAGCATCCCTGATCGACACGCCGTCAGCGCCTTCGACGGGAGCAGCGTACTTTTCTCCGAGTATCCTTTCAAAGAAGCTGCTTTCGAGCGGCAGGCCTCCCTGATATATGTACACTCTTTCCTGTTCATTGCTGAACATAGTTTCGGGAGAGGAAAGAGTCTTTCTGAGCTCCGTAGGTTCGTAATTGATATACTTTCCTGATTTGCTTTTTCTGAAAACGAGATCATGCCCGAGACGGTCACAGATGACCTTTTCCCAGTCAATTCCGGCTTTCTCAAGAGCTGTCTGTTTTGATGTGTCTTTGATGAAGCCGCAGCAGGTGTCTGAATCTGTGAACTGTATACATTTGTTGGCGAAAGCGCGCGAGCATGACGAGAATGTGAAAAGAGACTCGAAATGTGAAGGCGTTATTTTCAGTGTAAGTCCGGACATAGTTCCCTCCGTTTATTTGGTTTTTGGGCGATATGATGCCAGAGCAATAATACTGTATAATTATATCATATTTGGTATGAACTGTCAACGGCGAGGCGTATACTGTTGCATTTTGGCGGGAAATATGATATAATTTTTCCGTTAAGTGTGTTTGAAGACGGGAGTGATAACTGTGAAAATAATACATCTGTCAGACCTTCATATCGGGAAACGAGTGTATGAATACTCCATGATCGAAGACCAGCGGTTCATACTCGAACGTATAGCTGCTGTCATCGGAGAAGAGTCTCCCGACTGCGTCATCATCGCGGGGGATGTGTATGACAAGACTGTACCGCCCGCGGAAGCAGTGGAGCTTTTCGATGACTTCCTCGTGCGGATATCCGGGCTTGTGAACGATATTTTTGTGATAAGCGGCAACCATGATTCCGCGGAGCGAATAGCGTTCGGCAGGAGCTTCATGGACAAGAGCGGTATACATATCTCGCCGGTGTACAAGGGACGCGTGGAGCCATATATAATGAATGACGCACACGGCGAAACCGCTGTTTATCTGCTGCCGTTCGTAAAGCCGTCAACGGTGCGTCCTTATGTCGATGATGCGATCGGGTCGTATACCGATGCCGTAAGGGCGGCAGTGAAGCAGATGAATGTGGATAAGAGCAGAAGAAATGTGCTTGTTGCACACCAGTTCGTAACGGGCGGCAAGCGCTCGGAATCGGAGGAAATATCTGTCGGCGGCATGGACAACGTGGACGCGTCGGTGTTCGCGGATTTTGACTATGTCGCGCTCGGACATCTTCACAGACCGCAGCGGGTCGGTGATGACAGGATACGGTACTGCGGTACCCCGCTCAAGTACTCGTTCTCGGAGATGAACGACTTGAAATCCGTGACAGTTGCTGAACTCGGAGAGAAGGGCAGCCTTGAGATCCGCGAGATACCGCTCGTGGCGCTCCATAACATTGTTGAAGTAAGGGGAAGCTTTGAGCAGCTGATGGACAAGTCGTTCTACAGCGATACCACATATCGCAGCGACTATACGCACATCGTGCTGACCGACGAGAACGATGTACCTGATGCCGAGTCAAGTCTCCGCGTGGTCTATCGCAGAATAATGAAGATAGATTATGATAACACAAGAACGCGCATGACGACAGCGGATACTTTGCCGGATCCGGAAGCGCATCTCAAGGATCCGCTGTCCATGTTCGCGGAGTTTTTCAGGCTCCGTAATGGAAGAGATATGACCGAAGAACAGACGGATTACGTAAAGGGATTCATCGGAAAGATATGGGACGGCGAAAAGGAGGAAAAGGACGATGCGGCCGACTAAACTGACCATGACCGCTTTCGGTCCTTATGCCGAAAAGACGGTGCTTGAACTTGACAAGCTGGGTGAGAACGGGCTTTACCTTATAACCGGCGATACCGGTGCGGGAAAGACGACGATATTCGATGCCATAACCTATGCGCTTTACGGCGATTCCAGCGGAAGTGTAAGGCGCACCGATATGTTCCGCTCAAAATACGCTGCCGATGATACACGGACAGAGGTGGAGCTGGAATTTGAGTGCGGCGGCAAAAAATATATAATAACTCGAAGCCCGAAAAACAAGGATGCTTCCGGTTCCTCCGACACATCGTTCAGCGAGCTGCGTGACGCGGAGACAGGCATAGTGCTCTCCGATAAGAGCAGCAAAAAACGAAAGGATGACAAGGTCTCCGACACTGTACGCGATATTATCGGCATCGACAGAGATCAGTTCTCACAGATAGCTATGATCGCCCAGGGCGATTTCCGCAAGCTCCTGTACGCTTCAACGGACGAGCGCAAGGAGATATTCCGCAGTGTATTCCGCACAGAGCGTTATGAGAGGTTTCAGACAGCGCTGCTGGAAAATTACAAAATGCTGCAGAAAGAAAGTAAGTCCGTCGATGACAGCATAAAGCAGTACATAAGCGATATAGCGTGTGCGTCAGACACCCCGCTTTATGAGGATACGGAAAAAGCGAAGAACGGCGAGCTTACTGTACCGCAGGTGTGTGAGCTGCTTTCACTGCTCACAGCCGCGGAAACGAAGGAAAAGCAGGATGCTTACGATGACCTGAAGGAGGTCGAGGGCGAGCTCGAGAAGATCACGGAGCTTCTTACGATCGCCGAGAATCGAAGAAATGCCCGCAAGGTGATCGATGATGCGGTGAATGAGATCGCAGTGCTCACACCGAAGAAACAGGATCTCGACAGCGCGCTTGCCGCACAGGAAGAACGGCTCGGCGAGCTTGACGGGATATCGCGGGAGATAACTCTGCTTGAAAGCACATCGGAAAAATACGAATATCTCGATATGAGAAAAAAGAGCGCTGTACAGCTTGAAGCTGAACTTACACAGCTGAAGCAGGCAGCCGAAGCGGGGAAGAAGAACAAGAACGCTCTTTCTGACAGCATCGGTGAGCTGATGAAAGAGGGCGAGTCATTAAAGGATGAGCCTGAACGGGAGAAGTCGCTTCTGCTGGAGAAGAGAGACATCGAAGCTGATATCACGAAGGCGGCCGCGCTTGCGCAGCTGTGCGCACAGTACGCGGAAAATGACAGGCTTCTTGCCGATGAGCGGAAATCGTATTCCGCGAAAATGACGGAGTGCGACAGGCTAACTGCGGACTACAACGAAAAGTTCAGGCTGTATCTCGACGAACAGGCAGGTATCATCGCGGAATCGCTTGAAGACGGCGGCGCATGTCCGGTGTGCGGTTCGACGGTGCATCCGAGGAAAGCCTGCAAATCCGATAATGCACCTTCTTCCGATGAGCTGGATTTCGCGAGAGATGCGAGTGAGAAAGCACGAAATGAGGCTGCGGAGGCAAGCCGTGAAGTCGGGACGTTGACCTCGCGGCAGAATGACAGGCAGACCGAGATCACGCAGAAGGCTGCGGAGCTTTCGATAAACGGAGATATCATGTATATCACCGATGAAACGGCAGCGCTCGCCGCAGCGTTAAGCAAGCGTTTGAGCGAATGTAACAGCAGCCTTGCGGATGCTGAAAACAACATACGGCGAAAAAAGCAGATCGAGGAAGAGCTTCCGAAGAAGCGCGCAGAATATGACGAGGTCGAAAAAACGATACATGATACCGAAAAGCAGACTGCCGAAAAAACGGCGCGTCTCGATGACCTGAAGACAAGCATAGTTGCGCTGCGCAGCGAGTTGAAATATGACAGCAGGGAAGAGCTTGAAAAGCAGATCAGAGCACTTGAAGCCAAAGCTGCGGATATCATCCGTGCACATGAGGAAGCGAAGAAAGCGTGCGATGACTGCGGGATGAGGATATCCGAACTTGAGACCGCGAAAAAGACGGCTGAGGAGCTGCTCAAGGACAAGAGCGATGTTGATGAGGACGGGGCAGCACGTATGAAGATAACGTACGAAGACAGGAAAAAAAAGCTGCTCGCTCATATAAACAATGTTTCCGCGGATCTGAAAATAAACAGCAATGCCAAAAATAAGATCGAGGAAAAGCAGAAGGAATCCGAGAAGCTGCTCAAAAAGCTCACCATAGCCAAAGCTGTGTCCGATACCGCTAACGGGTCGCTCACGCAGCAGGAGAAGATCGCGTTTGAGACGTACATTCAGATGAGCTTTTTTGACCGGATACTTGCTCGTGCGAACAAGCGTATGATGATAATGAGCGGCGGGCAGTATGAGCTTATACGTCGCAGCACGGATAACCGCGCGAAGCACAGCGGGCTTGACCTCGGTATAATAGACCATTGCAACGGCAGCAGCAGAGATGTACGCTCGCTGTCGGGCGGGGAGTCATTTCTCGCATCGCTGTCGCTTGCGCTGGGGCTGTCCGATGAGATAAAGTGCTCGGCAGGCGGTGTACAGCTCGACACCATGTTTGTGGACGAGGGTTTCGGATCACTTGACGAGGACAAGACGCTCCTGCAGGTAATGAAGGCGCTTGCCGGACTGTCGCAGGGGCAGAAGCTCGTTGGCATCATATCTCACGTGGGTGTGCTGAAAGAGAAGATAGACAAGCAGATAGTGGTGACCAAGGATACTGCTACTGGCACAAGCCGCGCAGAGATAATCGTATAAAAAGAGATCCGCATATCGGAAGTAATATTCCGATATGCGGATCCTGTTATTCGGTTTTCTCGTTATCCACCACAAGTGTCGCGGAACCGTACGCTTTGAGCGGCTTGCCGTTTTCATCGAACTCGGTGGTGTAGCGCACGTGGAATGGGATCCTTCCCACCGTGAGCGGGATTATCGCTTCTGCGCTCTCCTTGCCGTTCTCAAGCTGCTTCAGCATGTCATAATACATCTCCTCATAGTCGAGAGGGAAGATGCCGTTCTCGAACATCGGCTTCGGGTAGTTGAACACCACAGGCGGAACTCCGAGGTCACGCATACAGCGGAAGCACGGTCTCATCTGTTTGGTGGCGAATATGTACTCCCATGCGTATACGTTTGCCTGCTCACTTGCCATGCGGAACTTGCGCTCACTGTCCTCTACAAGGGCGAAGCGCTTTTTCTCTGTGGTGATGTTGCGCACCATTGTGTAGAAGATATACTCGTTATCCGCTTTTCCTATCATGCGGATATCGCTTCTCACGCATATACGATCTTCGCCGCATATCTTCGAGCACACGTTTCTCCATGTTTCGCAGGTCTGCTCGTCACAGGTGTCTATGGCGCGTTCGAGCGTATCCTCGAATACTTTGCGGTTGTCTTCGTCAAGCGTTGACATCGGGTCGGAGCAGAGTACCTCTTTCTCGGTCATATTCATGCCGATCTCTTTCATGTACTTCTGATTGATACGCAGTATATCTATCTTGCCGTTCTGATAGCGGAATATCGCCGCGCCGCCGACATAGTTGTTGAAGATCAGAGTTTCGAGGGAGTTGGGATCCCAGAAGAGCCCTGCGTCCATAGTGGCGATGAGATCCATAGCGGGAGCCGCGGGTTCATGGTCGATAAGACGGAGCTTTTCGATGAACTCGTCGCTGCTGATGGGCTTTGAGTACAGATATCCCTGTATGTAGCTGCAGCCGATGCTTTTCATATAGTCCGCCTGTTCGATAGTCTCCACGCCCTCGGCGACCACCGGAGTGTTGAGCCACTTTGTCATCTGAACTATCGAGCTTATTATGGTGCCGCCTCTGCCGCCGATGTCGCCGCTTAAAAAGCGCATATCGAGCTTGATGACATCAACATCGAGGTCTTTCAGGACGTTGAGCGAGGAGTAGCCGCTGCCGAAATCGTCCATTTCTACTTTGTAGCCGAGAACATGCAGTTTGTCAAGCACCTTCGTCACGAGATCCATACCGCCTATCGCGGATGACTCCGTGATCTCCACATGAAGCAGCTTTACGGGGATATCGTATTTACTGCGTATTTCCTCAAGACGATCGATGTAGTCATCGTGAACGATGTCATGGCGCGACATATTGAAAGATATCGGCACCGAAGATATGTCGTCGGAAAGCACCTTTTTCTGGAATTTACATACGTCCTCGAAAACATGAAGATCGGCAAGGTATATCAGATCGTTTTTTTCGAGTACGGGAATGAAGTCGGACGGGAACTGCAGCCCGAATTCGGGGTCGTTCCAGCGCATGAGCGCTTCTGCGCCTATCATTCTTCCTGTGGTATGGTTCATTTTCGGCTGATAGCATACAAAAATATGTCCTTCATTTAGAGCTTTGTCAAAGCCCGCAAGCAGTTCGGCTTCTGTCATCTGTCTGTTCATTGTATTTTCCTCTGTTTGTATATTTCATCAGGCTGTTTTGCCGATTATATTATAGCATATTTTGTCATATTATTCAATACCGAATTTGATGTTTTTTATAAAAATGATGACAGACTGTTGAAAAAATACACACATTATGCTATAATAAAAAAGTCAATAGTTTATGGGAGGAAAGAACGTGAAAAATATAGATGGCGGCATGACCTGCAAAAACTGCGGAGCACCGATAAGATCAGAGATATGTCCGTACTGCGGCAGCCCCACGGGGCTCGATACAAATCAGGCAAATATGGAATATCCTACGCTTGAGTGCAAGGAAGCCAATATAGGATTCTGGACCATAGTGTTTCCGCTTATCTTCGGCTTTGGGTTCGGTTTCGGAGGCATACTTCCGATAGTGATCGTGCTAACGGGCACGGCGGAGGACCCGTCGCAGAACGGGCTGTTTATCCTGTTTGCTCTGCCGTTCCTTGCGATAAGCATAGGGGCATTCGTTATCGCGATACGTCCGATCATCAGGTACATAAAGCTGAATCGGCACGGCAAACGCATCGAGGCTGTTGTTTACGGCTACGCCGACGACAATGTGCTGATGAACGGCAGACCTGCGCAGGTAGTTAAGCTTCTCGTTGAGTCGCCGGTGGGAAAGCGTTTTATCATGTACCAGCTCGGCTCGACAGAACAACCGTACGGTATCAATACCACAGTCGGAGTCATCGTGTACAGGAATATGTTTATGATAGAAAAGAAAAAAGAGGAGCTCAACTGGTAGCTTTTATCGTGTAAAATATACATAAAAAGCCGCGGAAAATCGGAGAATAGTATTGAAATAATACTGAAAATATGATATAATATACAGGATATCAACTGTTTTATCGTAAATATATACCCGTGCAGCAGATGTGCGGAGAAATGAAAAACAAATACTTATGAGGATGTGATGATATGATAAGGATAAGAGAAGCAGAAACGGGCGATCTTGACGATCTGCTGCACCTTTATTCCGTATTGTACGGAAAGACTGTGCTGAAGAAGGATTCCGGCACCATGACAACATGGAAGCAAATGCTTGCCGACCCGTTCTACCATATCATAGTTGCGGAGGAGGATGATAAGATAGTATCCACCTGTGTGGTGGTCATCGTCCGCAATCTTACCTTTGAGCATCGTCCGTACGCTATAATAGACAACATAGTGACGCATGGAGATTTCCGCGCCCAGGGTCTTGCTACCGCGTGTCTTCAGGAGGCAAAAAAGATCGCCGAGGATGCGGGCTGCTTCAAGATCACTCTTTCCACATCATCGAGGCTCCAGTCCACACATAAGTTCTACGAGAGACTCGGCTATAACAAGGAAGGTCTGACCGCGTTCACACAGTGGCTCGGTTGAGGTGATAAAGTATGTCCGAAAGCATAAAAACCATTGCCGACAACCGTTCGGTGCGGCATGAATACTTCATTCTCGAAAGCATTGAGGCGGGCATCGAGCTCACCGGCACCGAGGTCAAGTCCATACGCGCCGGCGGAGTGAACCTGCGCGATTCGTGGATAGAGATCTCCGGCGGAGAAGCTTATGTCAAGCAGATGCACATCTCCCCCTATGAGAAGGGTAACATATTCAACCGCGACCCGCTGCGCGAACGTCGGCTGCTCATGCACAAGCGCGAGATAATGCGGCTTTTTGGTCAGGTGAAGCAGAACGGGCTCACCCTGATACCAGTGTCGCTGTACTTCAAGGGCAGCCGCGTAAAGATGCAGGTAGGCTTATGCAAGGGAAAGAAGCTCTATGATAAGCGTGCTTCAATGGCAGAGCGCGATGCGAAGCGCACCATTGACCGCACAATGAAGGAGCAGAACAGGTGAAACGGTTTTTTGCGGCTGTGTGCGTTGTACTTTGCGCGTTTGTGCTCGGTATAGTGTCATCGGCGCAGGAAGCGTCGTTCGAGCTTACCCCAGAGACCGCGAAGCAGTTCGAAGCTCTCGAATATATGCCGGAGCAGGGGATATATCACTTCACCCGCTCTGACAGCATTTCTGCCGATATACCCGTTCACGACGGGATATATGTATATGTCACGGCGGGCGGCTATCGCAGTCCCGCAAACGGAGTCACCGACAACGGCATAAACTGCGTGTGTACCGTGAAGCTGACATTTTTCGATGAAAACGGTGATGTCGTTGTTGTACTGCATGCGGATCCGCTCATTTTTATCCCGGCCGACGGAGCCTTTCACCGCTGGAGCATCGGTACCGACGCTATGTATGCGGGGCTGACCGATAACATAAAGCGCGCGACATTGACGGTGAGCGCGAAGAACGACACAGCGTACATCAAGTCGATGTACATCGCTTCGAGCGATATCGTCGCACGCAATATGTCGGGTAATAAATGGGAAGTCAATGATATGGGAAATATCAATGCGCAGACGACTATGGCGGATCGGTTAATAATGATCGGCTTTGTGTGCGCGGTGGCTCTGATAATGATGATAGTCGCGAAGGTGCGGCAGAAGTATAAAAGAGGAAAATAAGAATGGATATAACATTGAAGATAGAAGGCATGATGTGCCCGCACTGCGAGGCTGCGGTGAAGAAGGCGCTTGAAGCGCTGCCGACGGTAAGCGGAGCGCAGGTGAGCCACGAGCGCGGAGAAGCGGTAGTGACGCTTAACGCGGATACGTCGTTCGATACGCTGAAAAATGCTGTCGAGGCGCTTGATTACAAGGTCACCGGACAGGCATAAAAAACGGCAGACACACTCTGTATCTGCCGCTTTTGTAAATAATTGTGTCAAAGCTTCCAGTTGAACTTTGAGCCGCTCATGGACGATGTGTAAGACAACCTTGAGGAGCTGTCGGAATAGGTGGAAGCGCTGAACTGCGAGAGCTTCTTTATGCTGTCGGTCTGTTCTGCGATATGAGACGCGAACGAGCCTTTGCTTGAAAAGATGTTCCCGATATCCTTCATCGACGCGTTCATGAACTTCTCTTTGTCAATGGTGAGCACGCCTTTGGTGTCAGCCTTGACTCCGACTTTTTCCAGCGAACGGGCATATACCTTCGTGATGCTGTTGATAAAGTCGGATTTGCGCGCTACAGAGCCGTTGGACGAGCTTCTGACCGAGGCTGTCATTTCGTTGTAGCCCTCGATGAATTTAGCCGCTTCGCTGTAAGCCTTCTCCATATCGGGAGACTCCTTGGCGAGAAGCTTTGTGAGCTCGTCCGACGATTCGCTCATGATATCTGTGCCGGTGTTGAATTTGCTTGATGAGTTTTTGCTGTAAGTGCTTTCCTGGGTACGTGCGTATTTAGAAAGAGTCGTTGTTTTTTTGGCGGACTCATTTTCGGCAGGAGCGGTGTTTTCGGACTCCTCAATGTCGCTTGTCAGTCGTTTTGCTTCCTGCAGATACTGCTGAAATGTAGTATTTCCGCCGAGCTTGTAGCTGTTATAGCTTGACGAGCTTCGTCTTAAGCTTGCAGATCTGCCGCTCATGAATTTGCTTACCGACGAGCGGTGAACGCTGTACATTCTCATTTTTTATCCCTCTGAAATAAAGGTGTTTTCAGACATAGTACCATGTCTTTTATATTATATCGTCAGTCCGACCGGAAAAATTTAGCCGGGAAAAGGAAAACAATGCAAAAATTAGCAAAATGCACAAAGCAGAGGCTATAAATTTCGCAAAACTGTCACATGCTACAAATTCTGATAAAATCTGAAAAAAACGCCGTATTTTCTGTCACCTTTTGGCAGTCTGCGGAGTTTTATAATACAGAAGGCCAAAAACACCGGTCTTAAAGAAAACAATCAGGGAGGTCAATATCATGAAAAGAAGAAGACTTATTTCCGCAATAGCAGCATTTACAGCGGCAGCATCTATGCTCACTTCTGTGAGCTATGCGGAGAATGTTTCGATACTCAATGCTCTGAACGATCTGATCTTCGGTGCAGGCAACGAGACTCCGCAGAAGACACAGAACAGCTACACCACTCCTATGACCACAAGCACTACGTCCGCAAGATACAAAGCGTTCGTTGCTGCGAAGCCAACTAATCTAAAGACATCAGGCAGCTGGTATGGGACAGAGATCGTCTGGTCTCCGGTCAAGGACGCGCTCTTATACTATGTTTATAAACTCGAAGGCAAGTCGTACAAGCTGTTTGCCAAGACTGCCGACAATCGTGTCGAAGTTGGAGACGGCGGCACTTATTACATACGTGCGGTGACGTATAATTACAATGACAAGCGTGTCATGAGCAAGCGTTCCGATAAGATCGAGGTCGTTCCCGAAGATAGCGGATGGTGGTACGATGATTACGAGGTCGAGGAAGCTTCAGTGAACAGCGTGGCGGGTGCTACCTACGATACTGATGCTGTTGACGATGACGGATACTATGACGAGGGTGACTACGATGGTGGCGCAGTGGACTCGGTTTATAAAGAAGATAGCCTTCCTGAACTCGATAATGAGGATTACTCGCATTATGATATCGACGGCTTCAAGAAGGCATCGCAGACTCCGCTTTCGACTTTCTCCGCTGATGTAGATACTGCTTCCTACGCGAACGTGCGCAGACTTGCGAATGACGGGTACAATATCCCAGCTGACGCAGTGCGCATAGAGGAAATGCTCAACTACTTCGACTACAACTACAAGAAGCCTTCCAAGAGCAAGTTCAACGTTCACTACGAGTACACTGACTGCCCGTGGAACGATGAAGCGAAGCTCCTGTTTATGGGTATTCAGGCTAAAGAGCTTGAAAAGGAGCCCAATTCCAACCTCGTATTCCTTATCGATGTGAGCGGTTCTATGTATTCCAAGGATAAGCTCCCGCTGGTCAAGGAAGCCCTCAAGAAGCTCTCCCGTGAGATGACAAAGAATGACCGCATATCCATAGTGACTTATTCAGGTCATGAGCAGGTGCTCGTTTCCGGTGCGTACGGCAACATGGTGAACTGCATATCCGACCTTGCGGACAGTCTTGAAGCGGACGGCTGTACCAATGGTGAGGCAGGCATCAACATGGCTTACGATATCGCGAAGCAGAACTATATCAAGGACGGCAGCAACCGTGTCATCATGGCGACTGACGGTGACCTCAATGTAGGTATAAGCGACAAGGACAAGCTTTCAATGTTCATCGCGGAGAAGCGTGACTCGGGCGTTTATCTCACGATACTCGGCTTCGGCACCGGCAACCTCAAGGATGACAAAATGGAAGCTCTCGCGAAGGACGGCAACGGCAACTATCATTACATTGACTGTGCAGCTGAAGCTACAAAGGTGCTTGTTGACGAGCGCAAGAAGACCCTCGTTACTATAGCTGATGATGTGAAGATCCAGGTAGAGTTCAACCCGACACTTGTTGACAGCTACAAGCTCATAGGCTACGACGGACGCAAGCTCAACAATGAAGACTTCGACAATGACAAGAAGGACGCGGCTGACATGGGCGCGGGACAGAGCATTACCGTAATGTACGAGATAATCCCCGCAAAGTCCGGAAGCAGCAGCTCGCTCACATACCAGACCTCCAACGGCAACAAGACTGACATCTGCTCGTTGCGCATAGCGTACAAGGAGCCCGGTGCGAAGAAGTCCACCAAGGTCGGCGTCAAGATCAAGGCGAGCGCGTACCTCAAATACTCGAAGACAGGTATAAGATTCAGATTTGCTTCCTGCGTTGCAGAGACTGCAATGGCGCTTCGCAACGAGGAGAGCTACGGCAGCGTATCCATAGAGAACGCAAAGAAGAGATTTGAAAAGCTCACGGAGAAGGAGCTTGCAACCATCGGCTACAGCGATGATTTCGCAGCTCTGCTCGAAATGCTCAAATAACGGATAATAAATAAGGGAGCCGTGAGGCTCCCTTTTTTGTTATCTTATTGTGTTTTTCAGCGCGCTTCGTGCTTTCTTGACATCGATGATATCGTTGGAAAGCAGCTCCTCGACCTTCGTCAGCATATTGTCCACATACTTATTCGTCATGTCGCGGAGTTCCTTTGTCTGCTCCTGTGCCGCGGCGTTGATCTCGTTAGCTTTCTGTGTAGCCTGGCGGACTATCTCCTGCTGCGATACGAGGGCTGCGGCGCGCTGTTCGGCACGCTGTACTATAGCCGCTGCTTCATTCTTCGCGTTGTTCATCACTGTGCGGCGCTCGTTCACAAGGTCATGCGCAAGCTTTATTTCCCGCGGCATATTGAGTCTGATCTCGTCAACGAGTTCACGCATCTTTTCAACGTCTATCAGTGATTTCTTGTTTGAGAATGGTACATTGACCGCTTTGTCGAGCATATCGTCCATCAGCTCTAAAATTTCATCGATACTCATAGTTGTCCTCCTGTTTTGCCTGTTGTATCAAGTCTGTCCATAATATCTTTTTTTATTGTCTCGGGTACGAAAGGCGATATGTCACCGCCGAAGGTAGCTATCTGCTTCACCATGCTTGATGACAGATATGTGCTCTGGCTGTCCGCGCAGAGGAACACTGTCTCGGCACGGGGGCAGAGATGCTTGTTCACGTGCGCCATCTGGAACTCGTTTTCGAAATCCGACATAGCGCGAAGTCCCTTGACTATGATATCGCAGTCATTCTCTCTGAAGTAGTCCACTATAAGCCCGCTGCAGCTGTCTATCTTCACGTTGGGAATGTCATAGCATACTCTGCGAAGCAGATCTGCACGCTCGTCAGCGGTAAAGCTTGAAGTCTTGGACGGGTTTACCGATATCAGCACCACGAGCTGGTCGAACAGCCCGGAAGCGCGCTTGATGATCTCTAAATGTCCGTTGGTGACGGGGTCGAAGCTTCCCGGATATATGGCTTTTTTCATGTTATCTCCGTTTCCTCGCTCTCTTCTCCGGTATCGTCACGATACACCGTGAGGGCGATCTTTCCGTATTTATAAGTTCTCGAGATCCCGAAATCACCTACAGTCTGCGGGAGCCTGCAATCCGCCTCGTGTTCGCACACGATGATGCCGCCGGGGTTCATGATAGCCGTGAGCGCCGGCAGAGAGCGGTTTATCAGGTCCTTACCGTAGGGCGGGTCGAGGAACGCTATATCTATCTTTTCCTTCGCGGTGCGTAAAAATGCGGAGTTCGGCATATTTATCACCACTGCACTGTCAGTTAGCTTTGTATGCTCAAGATTTTGTCTGACTACGTCGATCGATGCTTTCGAGCTGTCAACGAAGTACGCTTTGCGAGCTCCGCGTGACAGAGCTTCTATACCGAGCTGACCGGAGCCCGCGAACAGATCGAGTACCACCGCATCTTCGATGTCAAACTGCACGATGCTGAACATTGACTCTTTCACCGCGTCGGCGGTAGGGCGGATCACATCGGTGCCTTCGAGGGAGATCAGCTTCATACCCCTCGCTTTTCCCGTAATAACTCTCATAGCTTATCCTTCCTATGGCTCAGAACGCGTCCTGAACGAACAGGTACAGGCGTTCCGCTGTTTCTCTGTTTATTTTAGCACATGCCATGAGCTGCTCTGTTGTAGCAGCTTTTATGCCTTGCTTTGTTTTGAACTCTTTGAGCAGCGCGAGCGCCTTCTTTTCTCCGATGCCTTCGACTTTTGTGAGGTCAAGCTCGTACTGTGTCATTTTGTGCTTTTTACGCTGGTAGTTTATCGAGTAGCGGTGCACCTCGTCCTGTATCTCTGTCAGCAGCTTAAACAGGTTTTTGTTGGAATTCACCTGTATCTCGCCGCCGTCCGCGGCTATCGCGCGGGTGCGGTGCTTGTCGTCCTTGACCAGTCCGAAAAGGGGAACATCTATACCCATACGGTCGAAGACCTCGCGCACTGCCGCCACATGCCCCTGACCGCCGTCAAGCAGGATAAGGTCAGGCTTTTCGGCGAAACCTTCATCGCCGTCGAGCAGCCGCCTGAAGCGCCGTTCGAGTACCTCCTGCATACAGGCGTAGTCGTCGATGCCTACCACATCCTTGATATTGAATTTGCGGTAGCCCGCTTTGTACGGTCTCCCGTTCTTGTAGGTTATCATGCCGGCCACGCGGGTCTGTTCACCCATGTTGGATATATCGTAACTCTCTATCAGCACCGGAACTTTTGCGAGTCCCAGAAGCTTCTGAAGATCCTGAAGTGCCGTTATCTCACGGCTCGTCCTTCCTACCCGCAGAGCGAGGTACTCATCCGCGTTGCTCTTTGCGAGGGTGGTCAGTACCAGATTTTCGCCGCGCTTCGGCACGGTTATCGAGACCTTGTGTCCCGCAAGCCCGCCGAAGTACTCTTCAAGCAGCTCATTGTCCTCGGTATCTGTATTTGCGAGGATAAGCTTCGGTATCTCGCGCCCGTTCTCATAGTAGCGCATCATGAATTCAGCGAGGATAGAGGCATTGTCGCCCTCGTCGCCGATGAACACATTTTCCTTGTCTATAAGCTGTCCGCCGCGGTATTTTACAACTGCTGCCGCGGTCATACCGGAATTATTGGATAATGCGAACACGTCGCAGCTGATGTCACGTTCCGAGCGTATAGACTGCACCTTGGCGGCGCGTTCGATAGCCGCGATGCGGTCGCGAAGTTTGGCAGCCTTCTCGAATTCGAGAGCTTCCGCGGCATCGTTCATTTCTTTTGTGAGCAGTTCGACGCTCTGCTTGCTTCCGTTTTTGATGTAATCCAGCGCCTGGGCTATGATATCGGCGTATTCTTCTTTGGATATGCAGCCCCGGCACACTCCCATGCAGCGCTTGATATGGTAGTTGAGGCAAGGTCTGTCCTTCCCGAAATCGCGTGGGAACTCTTTATTGCAGGTGGGGAGCATGAAGATGCGTTCGCACTCCTCGACAGCCTGCTTTACCGTGAATGCGCTCATGTACGGTCCGATGTATGTTGACGCGGGGTCATCGTTTCTGAACGCGTGACGTATGCGTGGGTAGTCTCCGCCGGTAACGCGGAAATAGCTGAAGCCCTTATCGTCCTTCAGCAGGATATTGTATTTAGGGGTATGCAGCTTGATAAGGCTCGCTTCAAGCACAAGTGCGTCCAGCTCGGTGTCGCACACGATGAAATCGAAGTCATGTATCACCGATACGAGCTTGTAGGTCTTGGCGTTGTGATTTTCAATGGCGTGAAAGTACGATGTCACTCGGTTTTTGAGCAGCTTCGCCTTGCCGATGTAGATTATCTTTCCCGTCTTGTCCTTCATCTGATAAACGCCGGGGCGCATGGGGAGCTTGTTCGATTTTTCTCTTAAATATTCGAGACGTTCAAACATTTTCTACACCACGCTTTTAACTTGCACATACCTATACATATACACTATATCACAAAATGGATGAATTGTCAAGTTTGCAGCAGACAGGCAAAGAATACAGCTGAAAGCATATGTTTAAATAATTTAAAAAAGTGCTTGCAAAAAAGAAAGAAATGTAGTATAATATGATTGGTATATTATTTTTGCGGGAAACCGCACTTACGAAGGGAATTTTATGGCATTCGGGATATATAATTACAGAAAAACGGGAAGCGGCGTAGAGAAAGGCGCTCCAAAAAAGAAGGCGTTCTTCCTTTACTGGGAAATATTCGGAGCGAAGTTCTGGAAGTTCTTTCAGATAAATCTGATATATGTGCTGTTCTGCATACCTATAGTTACGTTCGGACCCGCTACTGCGGCTATGACACAGCTTATGCGAAAGTTCGTGATAGGTGAGCCCATATTCGTATTCCATGAATTCCTTGAGGCGTTCAAAAAGAACTTCAAACAGGCGTTCATCGTCGGATTGATAGACCTGTTCCTGATATTTATTCTTGTGTACAATTTGAATTTCTATACTGCGGCGCTTGAGAATGCGTCGGAAACATCAACGAAGATCATACTCGCGCTCTCGGTAGCTATGGGATTTTTCGTGGTGATGATGCACTTCTACATCTACCCGCAGGTAGTCGCTCTCGATCTTAAGCTCCCGCAGATATTCAAGAACTCGTTCATACTTATGGTAGTCGGGTTCAAGAGAAGCTTCGCCGCATTCTTTGTATGGTTCGCGATAATAGTGCTGATGTTCCTGAGCTTTCCGTATTCGGTGCTCACATTGCCGTTCATACCATTTGCGTGGATGAACTACACCGCGACATTCTGTGCATATCCTGTGATACAGAAATTCATCATTGACCCGTTTTACGCGGCACGCGGGGAGAAAAACCCGGAATATACCCGCTATGAGACGAATGAGGAAGAGACCGTGTTCGTGGATATGGGCGGAAAAGAGGCTCCCACGGAGATCCCGAAGGAGCAGAAGACCCGCAGAGCTGACAGCTCCGTAAAGGTCAAGACCAAGGGTAAGGTCATAAAATAAGGTAGTAGCGTCTCACAACGCTGATATAACGTATCGCCGTTACTGTCTCCGATCTGCATCGCGGGGCGGCGTGAAAGAAGAAGTTGAAACAGGAGAGTATACCATGAGAGCAGATTTACATTGCCACACTACATTATCGGACGGTTCGCTCGGTATCGAGGAGGTCATCGCCCAGGCAAAGCGCAACAATATCGATGTTCTTTCGATAACCGACCATGACAATCTTGCGTCGACATCGAGAGCCGTGATACTTGGTCAGCGATACGGCATCAGAGTCCTGCCCGCAGTCGAGATCTCGGCAGTGGACGGAACAAGAGGCAGAAAAGTCCACATACTTTGCTATATGCCAAAGAAGCCCGACAGACTTGAGGGTCTTTGTCTGCGTACAAGTGAGGCACGAAAAAAGCGCGGTAAGGAAATGGCGCTCAAGGTCATTGAACAGTACCCCATAGCTTTCGAGAACATACTGCGCTATGCGGCAGGCGGTAAGACTATCTACAAATGCCACATAATGCACGCGCTTATGGACTACGGCTATACCACTGAACTGTACGGTGATGTGTACAACAAGCTGTTCAACGCGGAAGACGGACTGTGCGCTGAGCAGGTGCGCATGGAGACTGAGCACAACCCTGATGTGCGGTTCGCGCTTGAGCTTATCCACTCCGCAGGCGGTACGGCTGTCATAGCTCATCCGAAGGTATACAACAGCTTCGAGCTTATCGAGGAGCTCGCTTCACAGGGCAAGATAGAGGGTATCGAGGTCTACCATGAAAGTGCTGATGAAACAGAGGAAGAGCAGCTTCTTGATCTGTGTCAGCAGTACGGGCTCCTGCCTACGGGCGGTTCTGACTTCCACGGGTTCTATAACCATTACGCTATCTCGCTCGGATACAAGTTCACTCCGGAGGAGTCTGTAAAGGCGATAATCACCCGCGGAGAGCATGTTCATGCGTGACAGAAGCAAGCGGTGTGCATAAACAAAAGTGATATGAACAGCACTGTGTAAAAGCCTGTCAATAAGGAGATCCGGCCGGAAACACAGAAAGTAGAATGACCGGCACAGGAGATAAACAAAAACAGGAGATAAACAAAAATGACGGATTTATCGAAGAACGCACTTGAGAAACATTACGAATGGCAGGGGAAGATCGAGGTCATCTCCCGTGCTCCTATCAACACAGCCGAAGACCTCTCGCTCGCCTACACTCCCGGTGTCGCGCAGGCATGCCTTGAGATCCGGAAGGATCCGTCGCTTTCATACAAGCTGACACGACGCAGGAACCTTGTGGCAGTCATAACCGACGGAACAGCTGTGCTCGGGCTCGGCGATATCGGCGGACTTGCCGGAATGCCAGTAATGGAGGGCAAATGCTGCCTGTTCAAGGAGTTTGCGGGCGTTGACGCGTTCCCGCTCTGTGTGAAGAGCAAGGATGTGGATGAGATAGTTCACACGATAGCGCTGCTGTCCGACAGCTTCGGCGGCATCAACCTTGAAGATATTGCGGCTCCCCGTTGTTTTGAGATAGAGCGCAAGCTTCAGGATCAGCTTGATATCCCGGTATTCCATGATGACCAGCACGGTACCGCAGTCGTAGTCGGCGCGGCTCTTATAAACGCAGCAAAGTGCGCGGGCAAGAAGCTCGGCGATATGACGGTCGTGATAAACGGCGCGGGTGCTGCAGGTACAGCGATAGGAAAGTTCCTGTTAAGTCTCGGTATCGGCGATCTGATAATGGTAGACAAAACAGGTATCATCAATCGTGACGATACATATGAAAACCCCGCTCACGAGGAAATGAAGACCCGCACGAACAGAAATGTTGTGAAGGGTAAGCTTGCCGATGCAATGAAGGGCGCTGACGCGTTCATCGGAGTTTCGGGACCGAACCTTGTAAGCGAGGATATGGTGAAGAGCATGGCTGAAAAGGCGATAGTTTTCGCAATGGCGAACCCTGTCCCTGAAATAATGCCCGACAAGGCAAAGGCAGCCGGTGCGTTCATAGTCGGCTCCGGCAGAAGCGACTTCAAGAACCAGATAAACAACGTGCTCGTATTCCCGGGACTGTTCAAGGGCGCACTGTCGGCACAGGCAAAGCGCATTACCGAAGATATGAAGCGTGCGGCGGCTTACGCTATAGCTTCTATCATTACCGATGAGGAGCTTGCTCCCGAGTATATAATACCGAGCCCGCTTGATAAACGCGTTGCGGATCACGTGGCGAAGGCTGTCGCGGAGGCATGGAAGGAATGAAGATAGTATCGGTCGATTTCGGCGACAGTCACACCGGTATTGCAGAGTGTGACAAGCTCGAAATGATAGCTACACCGGTCTGTATCATAGATGAGAGACGATTCGATGTCTGCGCGGACAAAGTCGCGGTGAAGATAACCGAGCTTGGAGCGGAGCTTGCTGTGGTGGGCGACCCGGTAAATATGAACGGCACGCGGGGGCCGCGCAGCGAGAAATGCCGCGAATTCGCGGAGCTGCTCAGAGCGAGACTTGATATACCAGTCGAGATGTGGGACGAGAGAAGCACAACAGTCTCTGCGCATGAGATAATGAACGAGCTCAACAAGCGCGGGAAGAAGCGTAAGGCAGTCATTGACTCGGCTGCTGCTGCGATAATTCTTGAAAGCTATCTGGCGTACAGGAGAAATACTCATGTATAAGAAAAAGTACGATCACGAAGAAACGAAGAAAAAGCTGAAGCAGAGAATGGTAACGAACTGGATAATCATGCTCGTTTCCATAGGGTTGATGGTATTCTGCTATTACTGCTTAAAATAATAATCAAGGGGATAGTTTATAATGTATATCTATAACAGCGCGTCGAGGAAAAAGGAAGAGTTCATTCCGTACAACGAGGGAAAGGTGACTATGTACACCTGCGGTCCCACTGTGTACCATTTCGCGCATATCGGCAATCTGCGCACCTACATCATGGAGGACGTACTGGAGAAGTACCTGCGTTTCACCGGACTTGACGTAAAGCGTGTAATGAATATCACAGATGTGGGGCATCTCACGAGTGACGGAGATACCGGCGACGACAAGATGCTCAAAGGCGCGAAGCGTGAGCACAAGACTGTAATGGAGATCGCGAAGTTCTACACTGACGCGTTTTTCACAGATTGCAAAAAGCTGAACATCAAGACTCCCGATGTCGTTGAGCCTGCCACTCACTGCATTGACGAGTTTATCCGCGTTATTACCTCGCTTCTTGAGAAGGGTTACGCCTACGAAGCGGGAGGGAATATCTACTTCGATACTTCAAAGCTCGATAAATACTATATTTTCAACGATTTTGAGGAGGATGATCTTGCGGTAGGTGTGCGCGACGGCGTTGAAGCCGATGACAACAAGCGCAATAAGGCGGATTTTGTGCTGTGGTTCACGAAATCGAAGTTCGAGGATCAGGAGCTCAAATGGGACAGCCCGTGGGGCATAGGCTACCCCGGCTGGCACATCGAATGTTCATGTATCAGCATGAAGCACCTCGGAGAGTACCTCGATCTGCACTGCGGCGGCATTGACAACCAGTTTCCCCACCATACCAACGAGATAGCGCAGAGTGAAGCATACCTCGGTCACCCGTGGTGCAAGTACTGGTTCCACGTTCACCACCTGAACACCGGCGACGGCAAAATGAGCAAGTCCAAGGGCGAATTCCTTACCGTGTCGCTGCTGGAGGAAAAGGGCTATGACCCGCTTGTGTACCGCTTCTTCTGCCTGCAGTCGCATTACCGCAAAAACCTCGTGTTCTCATGGGAGAACCTTGATAACGCGAAGGACGCATACGAAAAGCTTGCGGCACGTATCGTACCGCTGCTTGGCTCCAAAGGCGCGGCAGCCGATGAGGTAAAGGTCTCGAACCTCCTGAAGGGCTTTACAGACGCGCTGGATGGCGATCTCAACACAGCGCAGGCTGTTACTGCTGTATATGATGTGCTCAAGTCCGATGCTGACATGGCAAGCAAGCTGGCCGCTGTCGAGCGTATTGACAGCGTACTTTCGATCGGGCTTGTAAGTGCGGCAGAAAAGCTCGCTGAAAAAAATGAGGCTCCTGCAGAGCTTCCCGCGGAAGTGGCGGCACTTGCAGAAAAGCGTGCAGCTGCACGAAAGGCAAAGGATTTCGCGCTTGCTGACGAGCTCCGGAAGCAGATAACCGACATGGGCTACATTGTCGAGGAAACAAGACAGGGAACGGTGATCCGAAAGGCATGAAAGCATTAAGAAGAACAGCGGCGGCTCTGCTTGCTGCGGCAGTGCTGGTGTCATCAGCATGTATGGGCTTCGGTAGCACCGAAGGGCTGACTCCGAACCCGATATACTCGTATGATTACAGCACCATGGAGCTTGTGCAGCTCTCCGAGCCTGCGGAAGGCGCTCCGCTCGCTGTGATAGATACAACTGTCGGCACGATAAAGGCGGTGCTTTATCCCGAATACGCGCCGAACACGGTGAGCAATTTCGTGAACCGCGCGAAAGACGGCTTCTATAACGGTAAGGACATTTACTGCGTGCTTGACAAGTCAATATTCATGACTGGCGCGGCAGATGAACACCGCAATACGGGGCTTACGGAAGACGGGCAGCTCATAGCGAACGAGTACTCTGTAAATCTTTGGCCGTTCAAGGGCGCATTCTGTTCATACAACGGCCATACCGGGTACGGCGACAGCAGGTTCATGGTGCTCAATGAACGCGCTCTCTCCGAAGATGATATGAACACTCTGCGAGAGCTAAAAAACAAGAGCGAGGAGAAGCTTCTCCCGGATGAGCTTATTGACGCATTCGCAGCAAAAGGCGTGGTGATCGATTTCACAGGAGCATATACGGTGTTCGCGCAGACAGTGGAGGGCATCGATGTTATTGAGAAGATATGCTCCGTACCGGTGAGCGGCGAGCTGTCAGAGCCGGTGGAGCCGATCTACATCAATAATGTGACTATAACGGAATATCACAGAGCATGAGAATGTGTACAGGAGGTACACATAAACTTCAAGGGACGGTGGAAAAAATGTTGAGGAATTTGAAGAAAACAGCTGCGGCAGTACTTGCGGCGGTAATGATGATAAGTGTGTCAGGATGCGGCGAGGAGCCTGTAACGGGCAATCTCGGTGAGGTACGTAAGGAAGAAAATGCCAATGAGATCTATGCTGTGATCAAGGTGAGAGATTACGGGGATATCACAGCGAAGCTGTTCCCGGGTGCGGCTCCGGAAGCTGTTAAGCGTTTCACGGAGAATGCGGAGCTCGGATACTATGACGGCAAGACGATACACAGAGTCATCTCTGATTACGTGATACAGGGCGGTTCACTCAACGGCGACGGTGGTGACGGGAATGTTCCCGATTCGCTTTACATACCCGTGGAGACTTCACCGGTGACATACAACTTCTATGGCGCACTGTGTCTTGCGGCATCGAAGAAGGGCTGTTACTCCCAGTTCTATATTGTTAACAACCATGTCCCGCAGGATATAGATGCAGTCATCAAAAAGCTTTCGGAACAGCTTGGAGATGAAGCGTTCACAAGCAGACTTCTTGACGAGGATAAGAAGAAGTATCAGGACTACCTGGACAAGCTCAAGGCTATCCCGGAGGAGGCAAAAGCAAAGTATAAGCGTGTCGGCGGACTGTACGACCTTGACGGGACAAGCACGGTCATGGGTCAGGTGATAGACGGCTTCGATGTTATGAGAGCGATCTCCGAGGTCGAGGTCGTTACCGGAAATCGGTCTGACGATAAGGCGGGAATGCCTTCCAAGCCTATCGACTCAATAATTATCGACCATATCGAAATAGTTCGCATCGAGCCAGTTGAGTCCACATCGGAAGAGACCACCACCAAGAAGTCGAGCAAGCCCAAGAAAACTTCGGAGGAAGTAAACGCTGAGACACTGCCGACTGAAGCATCGAGTGGAGAAACGTCTGCTGAAACCGTCCAGGCGGATGACAGCAGTGATACTACGACTGTACCGGATTCAGATGGCATCACAGCTGAAGATATATCCGTAACTTCGGAAGAAGAAACAGTTCATATTACCGAGAGTTCGGCTTCAGATGACGATGAAGTTATAGTGATCGAGGAATAAGGCTCGGCGAGCAAAAAATACAGTTGTGCACATTAGACAAAAACAAGCACAAAACGTTCTTTGTTCACAGGATCGGCTTCTTGTCACAAAAGGCTTTTGTGTACGCGTTTTTCCTGTATTATACGTGTATAAACGGCAGTTTTCTGTTAAAAATATATGTTGAAAACGTAGATTTTGTTTAAAAGTACTTTCTTTTTGGTAAAAAATGTGATATACTGATAAATACCATTGAGGGGTATGCGGGTCTGTGGAAGGAGCCCGGTATCACGATGGCATGGAATTGACGCTCGAATGGATTTGAACCGATATTCTTCCCCAAAGCCCATCCCAAAGGAAGCGTGAGGGCACCAAGGCTTCATGCCTAATAAACCGATCAAGAGGTTATTGTTTTGGAGAAAGATAATTTTATAATAAACGGCGGTAACAGGCTTACCGGAGAGGTAGAGATCAGCGGAGCGAAAAATGCTGCCGTGGCGATACTACCTGCCGTGATCTTAGCTGACAGTCCGTGCGTGCTTGAAAATGTACCTGCTATCAACGACGTTGCTATCGATCTTCATATTCTGCGTCAGCTCGGCGCGGAAGTCAGAATGATGGATCGCAATACCATAATGATAGATCCGCGTCCTGTACGTGATCTTCCGGTACCGTATGAGCTCGCAAGGTCTATGAGAGCTTCCTATTACTTCCTTGGTACTCTTTTAAGCAGATTCGGACATGCCCAGGTGCCAATGCCCGGCGGTTGTGACCTCGGTGACAGACCTATGGATCAGCATCTCAAGTGCTTCCGTTCTCTTGGCGCAAAACATTCTATCGTACATGGCATGTATGATATCAGATCGGACAGGCTGTTCGGTACACAGATATACTTCGATAAGGTGTCCGTCGGCGCAACTATCAACGCAATGCTTGCGTCGGTAAAGGCAGAGGGTCAGACTATTCTTGAGAACGCCGCAAAGGAACCTCATATAGTTGATCTCGCGAATTTCCTGAACTCTATGGGCGCAGATATAATGGGCGCCGGTACCGATACGATCAAGATCAGAGGCGTTAGCAAGCTTCACGGTACAGAGTATACTATTATACCCGATCAGATCGAGGCAGGAACATTCATGATCGCAGTCGCTGCCACAAAGGGCGACGCACTTATAAAGAACGTTATCCCGAAGCACCTTGAGCCTATAACATCTGTACTCCGCAAAGTCGGTGTCGTGATCATGGAATATGACGAAAGCGTCCGAGTAATAGGACAGGGAACATACGAGAGAGTCAAGGTCAAGACCATGCCTCATCCGGGATTTCCGACAGATATGCAGCCGCAGCTCACAGCGCTGCTTACGCTTGCAAAAGGTACAAGCATAATTACAGAAAACATTTGGGATAACCGTTTCAGATACGCGGACGAGCTTCGCCGCATGGGTGCCGATATATCGGTTGACGGTAAAGTTGCTGTCATCGAGGGCGTGGATCACCTCACCGGTGCTCCCGTAAAGGCTACCGACCTGCGTGCGGGTGCTGCTCTCATAATCGCTGCACTCAGTACGAACGGCGTAACGGAGATCGATGATATATATCACATCGAGCGTGGATATGACAATATGGACGGAAAGCTTCGCGCTATGGGCGCGGATATCGTGAAGAGAACGATTCAGGACGATATCAGACAGGCTATATAAAAAAATACCCCTGCACTCCGCGGCAGGGGTATTATTGCGCACAAAACCAGGTGCTGTTATTTATCATATCCTACAAAATTGTCGATTTTATAGTAATTTTGAAAAAAGTATATTGATTTATTTTATATTTTATAGTATAATATCCATGCGTATATTAAGAGCAGGATGCTGTTATCGTAATAAGACATGAAGGGAATAATCGGATATGAAAACATCTATCAAAAAAAGACTGTTAAGGCTCGGAATACTCTGTGCAGGTATCGGAAGTTATGCGGTCGCTCTGGCGGCATCTGTTGGTATAAACATCGTTGAGGCAAAGTTTGCTGACAGATTCGGCAATACGGTCGTAGGAAGTGTCGTAAACTCGCTGCAGGAAGAGTGCGTATATCTTCCCGGCGGACTCAAGGATGCCGAGCCCGGTGAAGATAATGATATTTTTGATGAGGTGTTCACGCTCGGAGATGATGCGGGTTTCGATTACAGCTCTTTTTTAAGCGACAGCAGATCGCTTGGAAATGGAAATGTGAATATCGCGTATCTTCCCGGATCGGATAAGAATATAGTAGCGCTCGGTCGTGGAAGCGATGTCATAGTCGGAACGCTCGAATCAGGATATTTCGATTATGCTACCGATATTATGAAGTCCGGTTCGAGCTATGGATATCTGATAAATATCGAGACCGGAAAGGTCATGATCTCCACCAATAAGAACGAATGCGGCAGCTCGCTTTCCGGGAACTCGCTTTATACGAATGTGATCTCGCAGCTGAAGAGCGGTAAGTCTGTACATGAAGGCGGGTCGATGTCGAAATACATAGTCTATGCTGCTCCGCTTACCGATAACAAGGAGTTCGGCGTTATCTTCGTGTCCGATGCTTCGGATATTTACGGCGGCGGAAAGACTGCGATGGTAGCTATGCTTGTGTGGGCCGGAATACTTACCGTCATCGCGGTAATTGTTTCCATCGGTGTTGCGAAGAAGATAGCGGCTTCTATCGTTCCCACAGCGGATTGTCTTGAGAAGTTCGCACGCGGTGAGATCGACAGCACGTATACCGCAAATGACCGCGGCGATGAGACCCAGCAGCTTTCAGAAGCAATGGAAAAGACCATACATAATCTCGGCGCATACATAAAGGATATCGACTTTATGCTTTCGGAAATGGCGCAGGGCAACCTCGCGGTACAGAGCAGCTGTGAGTATGAGGGCGATTTCAACCACATCAAGTCTTCGCTCGATAACATATCCTTGTCGTTGAGAAATACCATAGAAGCGATAAGAGAAGCGGGGTCACAGGTCAACAGCGGTGTAGGTTCGCTTGCAAGCGGAGCGCAGAGTCTTGCGGATAACTCGACCACTGAAGCAAGCACTCTCAAGGAGATAGATGATCTTGTTCAGAGTCTTAATGATAACGTCGCCGCTAACGCAGAAATGACAGACCGTATGAGAGGGCTGTCCGAACAGACCGTACAGAATGTCGAGATCGGCAACCGCAATATGCAGAATTTAAGCAGCGCGATCGAGGATATCCGTAAGGCATCCGAGGAAATACAGACGATCGCGAAGCTGATAGATGATATCGCGTTCCAGACGAATATCCTCGCGCTTAACGCTGCTGTGGAAGCTGCACGTGCCGGAGACGCGGGCAAGGGATTCGCTGTTGTTGCGGATGAAGTGCGCAATCTCGCGAGCAAGTCCGCCGAAGCCGCAAAAGATGCTGTCAAGGTCATCGGACGCTGCGTGACAGCTGTTGATCAGGGCGTACAGCTCAACCGTTCCGCGAGTGAGTCGCTTGCTGAAGTGAGCAAGTCGGTGCAGGAGTTCAGCGTTCTTGTTGGCAGGGTTGCAGATTCGTCCAACCAGCAGGCTCGTGACATCAACACGGTAAACAACGGACTTACAAGCATAACCAGCGTCGTTCAGAGCAACGCAGCTACCGCGGAGGAGTCCGCGGCAAGCTCGGAAGAACTCGCAAGCCAGGCACAGGTGCTCGATAACCAGCTTCGTCATTTCAGAATAGTCTGACATATAATGATACTGCCCTTTCGTCAGCGGGAGGGCAGTATATTGCTGTATACATGGGGGGATACTATGAAATTTGTTATCCAGCGCACGACAAAGGCATCGGTAGTCGTGGACGGAAAGACCGTCGGAGCGATAAACGGCGGCTTTGTGGTACTGGTAGGGATAGGCGCGGACGATACGCGTGAGATCGCAGACAAGATGATAAAGAAGATGCTTGCGCTGCGCATATTCGATGACGAGAACGGCAAGACGAATCTTGCGCTTTCTGATGTGGGCGGAGAGCTGCTGATCATATCACAGTTCACGCTGTATGCCGACTGTAAGCACGGGAACCGTCCTTCGTTCGTCAAGGCGGGGGCTCCCGACCATGCAGAGGCGCTCTACGACTATATTACCGGGGAGTGCGCAAAACAGTTCCCGGTGCAGACAGGCATTTTCGGAGCGGAAATGACGGTCTCGCTTGTGAATGACGGTCCGTTCACTATAATTCTTGACAGCAATCAACTTTTTACGAAGGAGAATAAAAATGGAAGTGAATAAGATGAATTTTGCGGTGGATGGTGACAGCATCACCGCAGGCGCACAGTGGTCGCATCACGTATTCGAAACACTTGGCTTCGCGTCGCACTATAATGTGGCGGTAGGCTCATCGGTGTGGTACAAGCGCACGATAGCTGTCAAAAGCGGCAGCGTGACAACGCAGGATTATGATTCCCCTGACTTTGCGGGGATAAGCGATGGATGGCTGGAGACTGATGATGCGGAAGAGCTCCAGAAGCGTGCGAACAACTGCGCAGTCGTCCATGTTCAGCGCTTTCTCGCTGATGTAAAGTCCGGGAAGGCACCTGTGCCGGATGTATTTGCTTTCGCAATGGGTACGAATGATGACACGGCGTGTCTCGGGATACCCGAAAAGGCCCTGTGCGGCAAGTCGCTCACTGATAACCCGGCCGTCGATCTTTTCACTGAAGCGGGTGCTATGCGCTGGTGCATACAGACGATAGCGGAGAACTTCCCCGAGGCTCGGATATTCGTGCTTACGCCGATACAGGCTGCTGACCCGGAGCACAACGCAAAGAATGAAAGAAAGATATCCGAGGTTTTTGCGAAGATAACAGGCGGTATGAGCGTGCAGCTGATCGATTGCTTCCATGGCTGTGGGATATGCGAGAAGTTTGAAGTCATTGGCGATGAAGGCAGATATCTGCGTGACGGGCTTCACCCGAAGGAGAACGGTCAGGCGCGTGAGGGTGCGTTCGTTGCTGCACAGATGCGTGCAAAGCTTTTTTGACCGGGTTTTCTGATTATTTTTGATATTTCTATTGACTTTAAGTGTATAATGCTATATAATTAAATCATACACAATCTGGTCTTAAAGAAAGGATGAATTGTTATGAATATCAACAAGAATAAAAACGGAGATAAGCTTGAAATAGCTGTTGACGGAAGACTCGATACTACTACTGCGCCACAGCTTGAGACAGAGTTCAAGCAGTCTCTCGACGGGGTTTCGGATCTTGTTATCGATATATCCGGTCTTGAGTACATATCTTCGGCAGGACTTCGCGTATTGCTCTCTGCACAGAAGGTAATGAATAAGCAGGGAAATATGGTTGTTAAGGGAGTTAATGAAGCTATCATGGAGATCTTTGAAGTGACTGGTTTCGTTGATCTGCTGAACATCGAATAAACGTCAGCTTTCCCCATTCCTTGCGATGCGAGAGGAATGGGGTTTTCTTTTTTTGCTGAAAGGAGAGATACCATGACGTATGAGGAAGCGCTGGTGGCGATACCTGTGGGGAAATACCGCCATTTCAAGGGAAATGAGTATGAAGTGACAGGCATCGCGCGCCATTCGGAGACGCTCGAACCGATGGTGGTGTATCGTGCGCTGTATGGAGACGGCGGAGTGTGGGTGAGACCTGCTGAAATGTGGAATGAGTCGGCAGGTGATGGCAGCGTGAAGAGATTTACACGCATCGATGTACAGTGAGGTGAGCTGTATGAACGGAAAACGAAAGATAGCTGTTCTGCTCGTGTCGGCAGCTGCGCTGATGCTTTCTGGCTGCGGCAGTGTAAAGAACGCTTCGGCTCTCATCGGTGAAGCTTCGAGACAGCACGGTGACTGTACGGTTGTGTCGCAGTCCGAAGCGGAGGACCGCACCAAAGTGGTGCTGCGCGATTCGCTGCAGGGCTTTGAATACGAAGTCACGAGCTATATGAGCGAGCTGCTTATTGACGGGTCGAGCTTCGGAAGCTATCCCTCATCAGGCGATACGTTCGTGTCAGAGCTTAAGAAAGCGGTCGCGGAGAACGCGAAGGTCGCACTCGAAGCCGCGTGCGGCGATGATGTTAGATATGAGGTGTTTGCGGACAGGAATTCGGAACTGCTGCTGAGAATGTACACCGCAAACGAAGAGCGGGGCAGGGAAGCGGCACTCGGATGCGCGAAGGCTCTGCAGGAGCAGAACCGTAACAACAGGCTCGACGGTATGATGATATATGTAGATACGGAACCTGACGGCGGTATCGAGGGAAGCCGTCATCTCGGCAGCGTGAAGCTGCCCGATGTTACGTGGCTTACGTCCGAAGACGAGGATATAATGTATTTCACGGAGATAGCAAGACAGCATACGGACAAGGACGCTGTATTCCTGCGGAAGCGCGACGGTAAGTTTTCCGAGACAGGCGCTGACATCGAAAAGGTGGTATGTACTCTTGGCTCAGATTATCCGACGAGTGCCGAGTCCCCTGTGACGTTCTATTATTTCAGGGCTTCGGACGGCAGTGAGTACTTTATATGTGATTTTAATTACTACGTGGATAAGCACAGCTCTTTTCAGTGGTATTCTGACTATAAAGGAAGAATGGAATAAACAGTGCGGGCATGGATATTGTTCCATGTCTGCGCTTAAATTAAACTAACTAATACGATTAATTACTTTATAATGTAAGCCGCTTGTGACAAATGCAGGCGGCTGATTTTTGCAAGATGCACAAATATTTCGGTGGAGTGTTGATTTTTTTCAAGGATATATTGACATTTATACTAAAACACAATATAATGTATTTAAGTAAAACCGAGGAGGTTTTGCTTAAAATTATCCGCAAAATGAAAACGATAACATTCAACGAAAGGAAAACACCATGAAACTGAAGAAGATCTTATCCGCTGCAGTAACATCGGCACTTGTGCTTTCGATCGCCGGCTGTGGAAACGCTGCGCAGACCACAACTGCTGCAAAGACAGAGGCTCCCAATGCTGAAACTACTACCGCTGCTGCTGCTGAAACCGAAAAGACAGAAGCTGCAACACAGGAGGCAACTCCCTCTGCTGACAGCGGCGAGAAGCTCACACTCACAGTACTTACCTGCCGTACCGACCGCGTCCAGGACGGTCACCTTGCAGAGATCACAAAGGCATTTGAGGACGCTAACAACTGCACAGTCAAGTATCAGGGTTACACCGATTATGTAAGCGATGTTTCCACAATGATGAATACCACCGATTACGGCGATGTTCTCTTTATCCCGGATACAGTAAAGCTTTCAGACCTTGCAAGCTTCTTCGAGCCCCTCGGTTCTTATGACGATTACAAGGACAAGTACAACTGGGCAGACGCTAAAATGTACGACGGTACAGTTTACGGTATAGCTCACCGCGGTAACGTTTCCGGCGGTATCTGCTACAACAAGAAGGTATGGGCAGATGCAGGCGTGACCACTCTCCCGACAACTCCCGAGGAGTTCATTGAGGACCTCAAGCTTATCCGTGACAACACAGACGCTATCCCTTACTACACAAACTTTGCGGCTGCTGACTGGACACTCGTTCAGTGGGCTGCTCTGGTACTCTCCGCTTCCGGTTCTCCGTCCTATGAAAATGACCTTCTTGTAAACAAGGAAGACATCTTCGCTCCCGGCGGCGCTTACTACAATGTTTACAAGCTCATGTATGATGTATTCAGCGATCCCACCCTCATCGAGGAAGACCCCGCAACAACAGACTGGGAAGGCTGTAAGGGTGCTATCAACGCAGGTAAGATCGGTACAATGGTAATGGGCTCGTGGGCTGTTTCCCAGTTCGCTGAAGCAGGTCCGAACCCCGATGATATCGGATATATGCCCGCTCCGTTCTCCATAAATGGCAAGCAGTACGCACAGTCCGCACCTGACTACTGCTTCGGTATCAACAAGAACAGCTCCGACGCTGTTAAGGAACTTGGCAAGAAGTACATCACATGGTACATCGAAGAGTCCGGCGACGCAGAAGCTGAAGGCAGCATCGGTACTCTCAAGGGCAGCAAGATGCCTGATTACCTTGAGGCTTTCCAGAACTGCGAACTGTTCGTTGCTGATCCCGCTCCCGAGGGTCTCGTAGGCGTATTCGACGCTATCAACTCTGACTCCCAGGTTGGTACATGGGCAGGCGACGCTGCTAACTTCAAGATCCAGATCGCTGAAGCTGCTATCTCCGGTAAGGACTTCAGCGCTGTTGAAGCTATCTATGCTGACAACAACAAGAGATGGGCAGAAACAAGAGACGCTAATGCTGATCTCGCAGCTTATCTTGCTGGCTGATAACGTATTTTACCGCGAAGGGGAGAGGTCTTCTCCCCTCCGCGGATATTCCGAAGAAGCGGTAGATGCCGCTTCCTCGGAATGTCCTGCGGACGTTAATGATGACAGAAAGGGTACGAATTATGGCTGCTGCTACAAAGGCGAACACGAAGAAACGAAGCGTTTCCGAATGGCTCCGAGGCTATACGGGGCAAAAGTACATGACAACTATCATATTCCTGTTTATCCCGATAGTTCTTATGATCTTGTTTACCGTGATACCCGCTGTGAACATGGGCATTTTCAGCTTCCAGGAGCGTGACCAGTTCGGTGCGAGCGTGAAGTGGGTAGGGTTTGACAATTATAAGACGCTGTTCTCCGATTCGAGCTACTTCGAGACCTTCATAAACTCGCTGTATTACTTTGCGGGTTCGTTTGTACAGCAGGCTGTGGCACTTCTCGTGGCAACCATACTCTGTACGAAGATAAAATTCGCTAACCTTTTCAAGGGAATAATCTTCTTCCCATATATGATGAACGGCGTTGCGGTTTCGCTCATCTTCCGTCGCTTTTTCCAGAAGGGAGACGGTATAACCAATACCGAGGGTACGCTCAACAGTATTCTCATGCTTTTCGGCGCTGACCCGGTCAAGTGGCTTTCCAATACTGACATAGTGAACTGGTGCCTTGTGTTTGCGTCGGTGTGGCGCTACATTGGCTTCGATATCATAATGTACATAGGCGCTATCCAGTCTATCTCCCCGGATATCTACGAGGCTGCCGATCTCGACGGAGCAAATTCATGGCAGCGTTTCCGCTACATCATCTTCCCGGGTATCCGTCCTATCATCGCGCTTCAGCTCATACTTGCGATAAAGGGTTCGATCTCCGTATTCGAGATACCATACATCATCACCGGCGGACGCTTCGGTACCAGTACGTTCGTAATACGCACCATCGATACCGCGTTCACGTATCAGCATGTCGGACTTGCGTCGGCAATGGCAGTCGTGCTGCTTGCGATAATACTGATAGTCACGGGAATACAAAAGGCGATATTCAAGGAGGGTAAGTGACATGGATGAAAACAAGGCTCCCGATATCGTTGAGGAGACTGGCGAAGGGACTGATGCTCTTGCCGAGTTCCGTCAGAATCATGAGATCTACAAGTTCAGAGAGACTCCGAAGATCGTTCGCATTATCTTCATTATCCTGAAGTACCTCGTGCTCGTGCTTGGATGTATGTTGGTCATACTGCCGCTGTTGGTAGTGCTGCTCGGCGCGTTTAAGACGCATGAGGAGTATATCACTACCAACGTGTTTGCGCTTCCGGCTGACCCGCAGTGGGAAAACTTTGTGACCGCATTCATTGACGGCGATGTGATGCGTGGACTTCTCAACACTGCGATAATACTGCTCATCTCCTGTGCGGGAACTATCATAACCGGTACAATGACAGCGTTTGTATTACAGCGCTTCAACTCGCTATTCACCCGTGCGGTCAAGACAGTGTTTCTGATAGCGGCACTGCTGCCGAATATTTCAATGCAGGTCACTGTGTTCCAGGTCATTAATTCACTTGGTCTGTATAACTCGATCTGGGCTCCGTGTATCTTATATATCGGTACTGATATCATCTCGATCTACATATTCATGCAGTTTCTCGATAATATCTCGGTTTCGCTCGATGAGAGCGCCTTTCTCGACGGGGCTAATTACTTTCGTATATACTGGAGCATTATTCTTCCCATGCTGCGTCCCGCGATCGCTACCGTGCTCGTCATCAAGTTCGTTGGTATCTATAATGACTTCTATACCGCGAATCTTTACATGCCGTCCAAAGAACTCGGCGTTGTTTCTACGGCGCTGTACCGCTTTATAGGACCTTATGGCGCGAAGTGGGAGATAATCTTTGCGGGTATTATCATCTGTATCATCCCGTCACTGATAATATTTATTTCGCTGCAGAAGTTTATTTATTCGAACCTTGTGACAGGTTCGGTAAAGGAATAAGAACATTTCTTAAACCGTTTCTTCATAGCCAAAAGCGCATCGCTCCCACGTTTTTTCGGGGAGCGGTACGCTTTTTATACGAAATATCAGATTTTTTTTAAAACTACTTGACAAATCCGGTATAATGTAGTATAATACTATAGCAGTCTGAAGTTGACTGCCCGTGTCTGGGTGTGGCGCAGTTGGTAGCGCGCTACCTTGGGGTGGTAGAGGCCGTGGGTTCAAGTCCCGTCACTCAGACCATAGAAATGCGATTGTAGAGCCATTTGCGGGCATTGCCTGTTAGTGGCTCTACATTCTTTTTGCCCGACTTCTTCCACTTTTCTTCCACTTTATTTTTTGTCCCAGAAAAAACTACTTGATTTTTTTCAAATTTTATACAGATCTTCGAGCTCCTCAGCCATCAATTTTTTACGCTCTTTGCTTATGTGCGTATATATGTTTGATGTCGTCTCGATATCGCGGTGGCGTAACCAATTCTTGATCTTTTCAATATCCCAGCCAAGGTCGAACAAAACGCTCGCGGCTGAATGGCGAAGATCATGAAATCTCATTGACGGAAGGCCAGCCTTTTCAAGTCTTTTTTGAAACATTCTTGTAAATCCGTCCGGTCGATAGTATCTTCCATTCGGCATTGTGAACACATAACCCATTTCCAGATATGTCGAGCCGAAAAGTTCGCGCTGTGCGTCCTGCTTCTCACGTTCCTTTAATAGGATCTTACGAACCTGAGGGAGCATTTCAAACACGGCATTGCTCTCTTCTGTCTTGGTATTGTCCTTTTCTATGATCGTAGCGTTTTTTACAAGCGTGCTCTTGATCTCAAAGGTATTTTCGTTAAAGTCAACGTTTTCCCACTTCAAACCGAGAACCTCGGATTTTCTGAGTCCGTAGAACAGTGCCATATAGACCATCGGCTGTATCGGATCATCTTTGAAGGCATCAAGGACCTTCTGTGCCTCGGTCTTATTCATATATATCTTCTTGACCTGCTTCTGACCCTTGACCCTCGGGATCTTAATATCTGTTGCCGGATTGGTCTCGACAAGTCCGACAACTCTCGCATCTGCCAGACTGAGCTTTATAACAGATGCTATCTTTTTAATAGTTGCTGTAGCCAGTCCTTCTCCTGTGCGCTTGTTCCCGTGCTTGCTGAGATACTCGTAGAACTCAAATATGGTTTTAGGAGTCATATCGTTGAATGTGAACTTTCTCTCTTCAAAGTAAGGCTTGATATGGGTGTAGATGACCGCGCTGTATGCCTGCCAGCTGCTAAGCTCGATCTGATCCTTGCGCTTTTCATGCCAGCTCGTAAGATACTCGCTGTAGATCACCTCATTGGGATTCTGCCCAGTTTCAAGATAAGAGTACTCGTCAATGTATTTGTCGAGTTCTTTTTTTACGAGCATTTTGTTGCCCTTCTCTTTCAGACCGGTCGAGATCCACTTGCGCTTTCTTCCGTTTTGGGTGTAGTATGTAAGTACAACATACATTATACCGTCTTTTACTTGAATATGTACAGTCATTATTCCTCCTTTCCGAATATATATCTTGCTGATTTTATTATAGCACAGATATTAGTATTCCTCAATAGTGCTAAATGCTCAAAAATTCTACTACGGACTTTTTGGGTATTATGAACTTTTTACCGATTTTGACGGATTTTATGATTCCGTCGCGCAAAAGCTCATAAGCCTTGTCTTTTCCTATTTTCAGCATTTCACATAACTGTGCTACACTTACTACATCAGGATAATTTTCAAACATATTTATCACCTCCTACATATATTATGATTACGCTAATAACCTTTGGAGGAAAAAACAGAGTCAAAAACGACTAAAACAGCCCAATCGGGTAACATTATTATCGAATAAAGTCGAATAAGCTGTTATTATGTTGTTTTTGGGCGCAAACCTGTAAAGGCGTTTCGCGTAATCATAATAATTACAGAAGGAGGCTGATTAAATGAAGAAACACATATTTATATTTGCCATGTCTGTAGTCATACTTGGATCGGTATGGTATTTCAAGTCAACCGTCCCCGCCGAACGCAATGACAGCGTCACATATAATAAAGGTGCGGGCGTTTGGTGGGACACGACCCTCTGGGCGAATGTGAAGACCGATTCGAACTGGATACTTGACCCGGAGATCCCCGTGAACTATGTGCATGTCATCGGTATGGATGAGACCTATATGGTGCTGAACGAGGATGGAACGGTCAATCGCTACCGAAAACGAGTCAAGGATGAAGCTGGAAACTGGGTATGGAGCGATATTATCGAGGACGATATGCCTGTATCATTCGTTCCAAGCCCTATTGACGACGATGTTTTCACCTTCATCGGAAGCAGCGGTGAGGAGGAATACTACCGCTATGTCCGCAACGCAGACGATTCTTATGCCTTTGTTCCCGTTGACGAGACAGGGGCTGATGTGGGATATGCTGTTCCGCAGGGTGACAGTCTGCCGGAGAACTTCGTCCTTGTGGAGGATAACATCTATGCTTCACTTGATGACCACGGCGTGATAATCAAGCTCTGGGAGCGCAATATCAATGATCTCGGCGCTGTTTACTGGCAGGAGATACACCGTCCGTACCAGATAGCCGGTTCGGGAGCGACGGTACCTTATTCCGAGCGGGTAGATACCCACCTCTCCCCCGATACGACCCAAACAACGACCGCTGAACCTGTTGCGACCTGTAAAACAGAGCTTCCTGGAGGGATAGAGCTGCTTTCCGGTCAGACATACACGACCGATACCTTTACCGAAAGCAAGACTACCGGCGGCTGGAAAGTCACTTACGAAACGATATATACATATATCTATAACGCGGACGGCACCCTGTACGCCACCCACAAGGACGGACCGAACGAGATCGAACGAGTACAGGTCTTTGAGCAGCAGACCGATCTAAGCCGTGACGCTGCCGCGATAGAGACAAACATCCAGGCAGAGGTGATCAGAGTCTCCAACGGGCTCGAATACAGGCGGGATATAGCTGCATCGGTCCTTGTGGGGCTGAACGCGGACAGAGCCGGGCTCGGACTGGCACCCTTGACAATGACCTATGACAGCGATGCAGGCAGGCTTTCGACAATATTCGCGGCTGATATGGCAAAGTATAACTACGGCGACATCGAATCCCCGCTGTATGGCACGGTGGAAGAGCTTGCCAAGCGCTACGGTGTCGAAAAGGCTGTATCTATCAATGTCTGGAGATGCGGCGAGAAGTCCGCAGACGAGATCAATACAAGGCTCCAGACCGCCGAAAGCAGCAGAAATGTGCGTATGGACGGCAGCAAAGCCAATGTAGGCATCTCAATCGTGGCACAAAACGGGTTCTTCTATATCGCGGAAGTGTTTACGGAGTAGATTGCATTAGTCTGAATATTAGTTGCTTGTTCAATCTATATTCGTACTCCATTTTTGCAGTTCGCGGAAACCCCAACTGTGATTAGTACGTCCGATTTAGCAGGGTTGCACAGGTTTATGCACTGAATGTTCGAAGCCCTTCGTTTAAATCGCACAAAACCGAACACGCTGGAAAACCGCTTTTGGAAAATTTCCGGAAATATGGAAGAAGTATGTCTGAATATATATCTTGTTAGACTAAATAACAGCAGTCGGCTGGCGGCAGAAATCTGTCGCCATTTTTTTTATTACCACAGATTGTTCTATCAGTGTGATTATAATTGAAAAGAACGAAAATATATGATACAATAATATCAAGAGGCGTTCTTTTGTGCATGTTGCACTATAGAACGCTCGGTGGCTTGTACCGCTTTAACAAAATTTGAAAATGTTCAGAACACAACGTCACATTATGTCGTTTCATTCGTTATATATAGTAGGACAATGCAACCTATCGAAATGTCATATTTACGGTTCTGAAAGAAATGCCGAAGCAACGCATCGGTAAATATGTACAAAGGCTTTTGTGCATTTATACGAATTTCTTCTTTGGCTTCAAAACCATGTAATATTTCTTGCTTGGTAGCGATTTATGTAACAGAGGATCATAAACTCGGAGGGAAACATGCTTACAACGATCGTTTGCTTTTTTGCAATATGGATAGCTTATGTCCTGTTCATGGCGACACAGATTCTGGCTGCGCTCATAATAACACCTTTGTTCGGTCTGGTATGTGACCGTATCTCGTTTTTCGGGCTGACGTTCATCAAGGAGAACGGAAAATGGAGAAAAACAAAAAGTAAGTTCTCGATAATCTGTCAGTCGAGTCGTGTGGTTGATACCACGCGGCCGATACCCGAGAACGCGGACGTCAGATCAATTCTCATAGACCTGATACTCGTTCTTGTGCAGATAGCCCTTACGGTCATTATCTTCTTTGTTTCTAGGAGTATACCCGTAAGCGGGTATATCCCCGGAACTGTACGCTGGAACAGGGTCGCGGAGGATGTGTTTATAGTCAATATCCTGTACAGCGCAGGCTCCCTGCTGGCATTCCTGTACATTCATATAATCTCGCGGAAAAGCCTTCTGGGGTACTGTACATATCTGCAAAAACGTATGCGGAGCGGTCAGCCCCTTGACGATACAATGATGCTGCCTTTAAATCAGCTTCCGTACAAGCATTATGACTCGGCAGCAAAGCTTCGCTATTACAGATGGTACTTTATGTACCTGCTTTGGGTCGGGAGATACAACGATCTCAGAGAGCCGGCTTATGATATGACATCTTCTCTGAAGTATAAATCCTATATTATGTCGGATACAGGGAACTACTACGATCTTATCTACTTCTATTCGAGAATAGAACCCAACCGCGAGCTCGCCGTCCATTTTATGAACAGGATGCGGTCGGTGCTTGCGGACGATCCCGACGCGAACGCAAAACGAGTTCTCGCTTATTATGCGTACTTCGTCGAGGGTGACAGAGAGAAAGCCCGATTCTTTACGGATCAGGCTAAGTCGTTAGTAGATGTTTTCAGTATCCCGGGAATGGAAAGAGAGCTTGAACGCAGGCTTGTCAGCGAGCTTGACGAGATACTTAAAAACGAGGGATGTTAAGGGGGAAATTATGAGCTACAGAGGCGCAAGAGGTCTGATATATTCAATAATAAACGGGAAATTCCCTTATCTTCTTCTCGGCGTTCTGCTGGGGGTCATAGTATTTGAGGGGCTGCACATATTGTTTCTACTGTTTGTGCTGCCGAGGTTCGGGCTGGAATGTGATAAGATCACGGTAAAATTCTTTTCATTCAAGCGTGTAAACGGGCGCTGGCAAAAAGGCGACCAACCGTACACGCCGTTTGTGAGATACACGGTCACGGAGAAAGGAAGCACGGACGTTACAGCGTCGCATACGCATTTTATTATTTGCAGATTGATAGCGAAAGCGGTTTTGTCGGCGATTGTGACAATACTGTCGCTGCCTGCGTGGTCTGCGGCATTATCCGATGCGCCGCCGGATGAGCTTTCCTTTAATCCGGACACCGACTGGGCTATCTTCGTGGTTTTCTTCTGCATTATCTCGTGGTCTGCGGTTATAGGAGATGTGATAGCCCTCATATCCCATGCCGGAAGCCCGAAGGATACGCTCGGTGGGTATGTTCAGAAGATAAAGACTGCTGTGAAAAACGGCGCAGATATCACAAGCATGAATCTTCCGCCGCTAAACGAGCTTGAGTTTCCGGACGAGCCTTCCGCGGTCGATACTCTCGCTTACTTGTATTATTACAGCGTGTCTCTGATAATGCGCGGCGATGAGCAAAAGCTTTCCGAGCCGATGCATAAAATGACCGATATGCTTCGTTCCGAGGACTTTTTGGCGAACTGTATAAACTCCTACGGCTTGCTTATCTACTATTATTCATGGCTTGAGACTGACGAGGAATATGCCCGGAAGTTTTACGATAAGGCGGGAACTGCGCTTGCGACCGATACAGGTGCGGGGTCAAAGCGTGCTCTCGCGTATTATTCCTATGCTGTGCTGCACGATGTTAATAAAGCCAGATACTATCTCGACAAGGCAAGAAGAATTGCGTATGAGACCGAGAACAGGCTTGAACCGGGACTTATAAATGAGCTTGATGAGATATTGAAAAGTGAAGGCGCGTGAAGACGAAGATTTGTAAAAATGTTGATATAATGAAGCTTCGTGCTGCGTTCTGCCCAGTACGAAGCTTGTACTATATATTACGGACGAACGGTGTTGTAAATACGGGAAATATGTGATATAATAGGATTTGTGGGCGCTTTATCCACAAATATGATAACCCGAAAGGAAATCAGATGAACGATTATCAATTCAGCGTTGATCTCGGCGGAATGATCTCGATACTGTCCGAGCATTTATACAGCAGTCCCGATGTATTCCTGCGTGAGCTTATCCAGAACGGCGCGGACGCAATAAGCATGAGGGCGGAGAAGGAAAACGGAACAAAAGGCGAGATATCTGTGACCGTGAAGAAGAACAAGACCATAACCTTCATCGACAACGGAATCGGGCTGACCGAGGAAGAGATACATAAGTTCGTGTCTGTCATAGGACAGTCCTCAAAACGCGGTGACACGAGCTATATCGGGCGTTTCGGCATAGGTCTGTTATCCTGCTTTATAGTAACCGACGAGATAATACTGCGCTCAAGGTCTCTGAAAGCACCGAAATATGCTGTTGAGTGGCACGGCTTCGCGGACGGAAGATATTCGGTAATGAGCACTGATGCCGATATTCCGGTCGGAACGCAGATAGCATTCAGCTGCAAACCCGGGTATGAGAAATACTTTGACGCGGACTTTCTCGCCGACAAGGCAAGGTACTACGCGCTTCCTCTGCCGTATCCGATATATGTTTCGGAAGAAGGTAAAGAGCGTGTGCAGGCAAATGTCATATTCAGGTCGATAGGCGGCGATAACACCCGCAAAGCTATGCTCGAAGCAGGCAGGGCGGTATTCGGCGCGGATTCCGATTTCATAGACTACATACCGCTCGAATCCCCGACCGGGCTTTTCAGCGGCGCAGCGTACATATTGCCGTACACGGTCTCGGCAGCGGGCGGAGATAAACGGCATCGGATATATCTCAAAAATCTGCTGCTCACGGAGAACGGTTCTGCACTGCTCCCGGAGTGGGCGTTTTTCGTGCGCTGCATAATAAATACGAACAAGCTTCGCCCGACTGCCTCACGCGAGGATTTCTACAAGGACAAGCTTCTTGAGGACGCGAAGGAGGAGATATCCGACTGCATCGCGGAGTACCTCGAACGGCTGTCATTCAGAGACAGGGGGCTGCTCGAAAAGATAGGTGAGCTGCACGGCACGGCGCTCAAATCCATAGCCTGCGAGAACGAGCGGATATTCGACATATTCATGCCGTATTTCGAGTTTGAAACAAGTCTCGGTGTATTGACGGGAGAACAGCTTATCGATTATGACAAGACCGTTTTTTATACCCCCGACATCGATATTTTCCGACAGATACGCCCGATATTCGCGGAGCAGGATATATTGCTCGTGAACGCAGGCTATGTGCATATCAAGAATCTGCTGTTGTTCGCGTCAAAACGTGATATCATCGACGCTCAGCCACTTCGCGAGAACATCATCGAGGACAGCCTTGACGAGTGCTTTCACGAGGAACGCTACACGAAGCTAATGAAGATGTTTTCAAAATCGCTTGAAAAGTATGACTGCCGTATAGTGATGAAAAGCTTTGCGGAACAGCTTGCGTGTCTGTACAGCTCAAACGCCGACGCGCAGCTCAAACGCGACATCGAGCGCTCAAAGGAACACAGCGACGCTATGTTCGCGGATATGCTCGAAGCTTTCGGCGAGGAGATCTCGGAGGATGCGAAGACAGTGCTGTATCTGAACTGCTCCAACGACCTGATAAACAGGCTTTCCGAGGTAAACGACGATGAAAAGCTCCGCACCTTTGCGCTTATCCTTTATGTACAGTCACTTATCGCGGGCGGATATCCCGTATATTCGCGCGAGATGAACATAATGAACGAAAATCTGATAAAGCTGATAGAATGGGGGATCTGAAATGTTTGACAAAGAATATTACCGTACACTTTCCGACGGCGAGGAAAGCCTTATATATCTGAAAAAGTGCATTGCCGAAGCGGACAACGAAAAGAACATAAAGGATATGCTGGAACTGCGCGGCGAGTACATCGCACAGGCAACATTCTACGACGATCCGTTCAAGGCAATGGTCATATTTCCCGAGTTTATGAAGCTGTTCGAGGACAATCCGGATGTTATCAGCCCGTCGGATTTCATGATCGCGTTCAAGTGGATTATCGAGGAGTGCGTTGACTATTATCAGGTGTCTCGGGAGCAGATAGAGCGCTACTTCGAGCGGTTTGAGAAGTATATCGGGAAGTACGGATATACCATGCGCACCTACTATCTGAAAAAAACTTTGGTGTACCGGTATATAGACCGGAAGACCGCCATAGATGCTTATGAACGGTTCGACAGGTACAAGCGGTCCGATCTGAGCGACTGCGCCGCGTGTGAAGCGAGCCAGCGCGCGATAATGCAGATGCGGTACGGCTCGGCGGCAACTGCCGTAAAGCTGCTCAACGAGATGCAGGCAAAGGAAATGACCTGCACCGAGGTGCCGCAGGTGACATACGGCGCGTTCGCGTATGAGTTCGCAAAACGCGGAATGTACAATGAAGCCGACCACTACGCCGACCTTATGCTGCCTATGATAAAGGGGAACGAAGTCGCGTTCATGCGCGAGATAGCGTATGTCATAAACGTCAAGACCGTTACCGCTCCGAACTGCGCGTTTGACCTGTTCTGTGAGAACGCGGGAAGATACAGCACGCTGAAGACCCCGTCGCTCAGATTCGGGTTTGCCGCTGCCGCGTATCGCTTGTTTGCCGCTTTTGAAAAGCACGGGATAGATGAAGTGCAGCCGAAGCTGTCACCGGATTTCGAGCTTTTCAGCGCGGACAGAAAGTATAGTGTTTCTGCGCTCAAAGAGCATTTTTACAATACTGCCAAGGACATAGCTAAAAAATTCGATGACAGAAACGGTAACAATATGTTTTCCGATGAGCTCGCGTTTGAGTTTCCCGAGCCTGCCGAAAGCGCGGATATTGAGCTTCCCGTTCATGGCAGCCATACACCCGAGCCGGGCGGGGTAGGCGTGCTTTTCCGTTCGCGTGAAGCGGCGCCCTCGCTCGATGAAATATCCGGTATTATCAAAAATATCGCAAACTGCATGGACGTGAACTGCGACCTTGACGAAAACGGAATGGCGTATATGACCATGTACGACGACAGAAACAGGAAGTACAAATTCCGCGCCGTGTTTACTGCCGCTCCCGATATGCGCGAGACCCACCCCAACCAATACGCGCGCGGTATGTTCGGGAATATCGACGAGTATAAGACACTGCTGATAGTCATATCCGACAACACTCACCTCGACAGATTTGAGGATATGCGGCTGCTTTTTCGTACCGCGGACGCGCTGAATACCGACGATGCAAGGATCTTTTTCAGCTTACCGAACAACAAATGGCATTGGTCGGACTGGCTGAAATACTGTGCTCTGAGCGACACGCCGCCTCAGTCAGAGAATATGATAAAATGCTCGTTTGTCCACGGACTCACCGCTCCCGACAGCACGGATATCATAACCGACGGGCTGTCATACTTCGGCTCGCGCGAGCTTATCATACGCGATGTTCCCGATGATGATGAAAAATGGTTTTATTGGAGCTTTATGCTTAAGCTTGCTGAAGCTGTGTCGTTCTCGTCACTTCCGGACGAGGGCGTTACCATGAACAGCGGGATAGTCTATAAGAACGATTCGTTTATCCGCCTTACATGGAGATCGGTCACGACAGACGACGGTACGGTCTATGCGGAGCCGCTTCTGCTGCTTACATCACGTCACAAAAAAGGAAAGACCGTGACCGAGCTTGCGGATGAGCTGAAAGAGAACGCTGTTCCGAGAATGCACAGACGAGCGGCGGAATTTGCCGATCGGCGCGCAAAGAACCTTTATCCGTATGCGCTGGAATATTTCAAAACGCACGGCTGTAAGCTTACTGCCGCCGTGAAATATATCGACAGCAGCGGGATACAGATATATGTCGATCTGAACGTTCAGAACGGCGGAGAAACGGGTATAGTTACAGATTCGCACTACGCTTCTCCGAAAGACGGTGATGTTGTTTACATCGAGCCCGATGATGTTTATTGGTTCTGCATAGAAGAAAACGGGGAAAAATACGAAGCTGACGATCTTTGGACTTTATTCTGAGAGGTAAACAAAAATGTTTGACTATAATTATCTTTGCACACTTGCGCGCGGCGAGGAAAGGCTTGCTTATCTGAAAAAGTGCATCGCCGAAGCGGACAATGAAAAGAACATCCGTGAAATGCTCACACTGCGGCACGACTATATGCAGGAATCGACATTTTATGGCGACAAATATCAGATGATACTGATGTTCCCGGAGTTTTTGAAGCTGTATGAGGAAAACCCGGACGTTGTCGATCCCGACTGCGCTTTATATCCGTTCGAGTGGATGATCGAGGACTGCTCGAAATACTGGCAGGTAACGCGCGAACAGATAGACAGCTATATCGAACGTTTCGGGGAATTTCTGAAAAAGTACGGCTATGATATGACGCAGTATCACCTGCGCAAGTCGGTAGCCTATGAGTTCATCGAAACTGCAAAAGAAGCCGAGTATATGCTTGATTTCGAGAAGCTTTACGAAACCGTAAAAACAGAGGACGACATCAACGCAGAAAGCTCGCGCATACACAGGGATATGTACACGGGGCAGATCAAGGCCGGACTCGACCGGCTCAACAAGCTGCTGCAAACGCATGATATCAGCGAATTTCCGAATGAACTGTTCGCGGATATCGCATATTTTCTTGCGGTCAACGGATATTATGAAGAAGCTGATTACTACGCCGACATGATGCTAAGGTTCACCGACAAGGAAGAATGGACGGCGTGTTTGCTGCGGCTCGGAAGGGTGCTCTTCGTCAAGACACTGACCGACATTCACCGCGCTTATGACATATTCTGCGAGGCTGCGGGAATGTACAGCACAGCGAAAAACCCCGCGGGAAAATTCTGGTTCGCGGCGGCGGCGTACAGGCTTATGTGCGCTCTCGAAAAGCAGGGAGTGAATGAGATGCACTCAAAGCTTTCATCGGATTTCGAGCTTTATAACCCTGACAGAAATTACGAAACCGCGAAGCTGAAAGAGCATTTTTACAAGGCTGCCGACGATCTCGCAAGAAAGTTCGACAAGCGCAACGTCAACACGATGTTTTCGGATATCCTGAGCTTTGAATTTCCCGACGCGCCGGAAAGCAAGCTGGAACTTCCGCTGCACGGAACGGTAACGCCGGAACGATTTTCTATCGGCGTTCTGTTCAGAAATGAGCTTCCCGCGTTTGATGAAATCGCGAAAGTATTGACGGAAAAGCTTGGGTTTGATAATGTCAGCGCGAATGCCGATGAGAGCGGAAACAGCGCGTATATTCCCGCAACCGACAAGGACGGCACGCGACTTATGTACGGCGCGGTCTGTACCGATGCACCCGACATTTCCGAATACCACTGTTATTACGATCTGCCGGAGCATACGCTTGACAATATCGGCGACTATACAAAAATGCTTGTACTGATATCCGACAATATACATACCGACAGGTACGAGGATATCCGCAGAATGACTGTGCTCGCGGACGCTATGAATACCGACGGCTGCCCCGTTTTATGCAATATCATCGGCAGCGTCTTATATCCGGCAGAATGGCTGAAATATGTCGTGATAAGCGGTGCACCGCCTGTTGCCGTGGAATGTCTGGATCTCAGGACTTTTAATTCCGAAGCGGTACCCGGAACGGTCGATGTACTGTCGTTGGGACTCAGCCTTTTCGGCTCCCGTGAGCTTGCCGTCATAGGTGTCACAAGAGAGGAATACTCAAAGACGATATGGCTGCTCAGAAAGCTGGTCGAAGCGTTATCGTTCTCGCCGCTGCCCGACGAGGGCACGTCCATGAACAGTGGGATACTGTATGACGATCAAGGGTATATGCGGTTCACATGGAAGCAGAGAAAATTCTCCGACAGTGACAGGATATTTGCCGAGCCGGTCATTTATCTGACAAAGAACAGTGAAGGAATTGCGATAAACAAGATTTCCGACGAGGACATGGATAAACTGACCCCGCGACAGAACTATAAATCAATGGATCTGGAGCGTATAAGGAGCCGCAGCCTTTTCCCGTACGCGCTGGAATACTTCAAAACGCACGACTGCGGAATGAGAGCGGGAATAGATGTCATATACACCGACGAGGACGGAGATGAACAACAGACATGGCTTCATGTTGCGCTCGAAAAGGACGGTAAAACAGGTGTCGTTGAGAACAAGGACAAGAATGTGACGCAGTTCATCATAGGTGATAAGGTTGAGGTAATTCCCGGCGATGTGTATTACTTCGGGATTTTTATGGATGATAACGATATTTATTACGCCGATGATCTTTATCTGCTTCTTCGGGAGGACAACAAATGAACATCAAAGTAAACATCAAGCAGCTCGGCAAAAAGAAAAACAAGATCACGGGAGTTGATTTTCCGTTGTCGTGCAGTCCCAAAACCGTGCGCGAGCTGATACGCGAATGTGTTCGCACCTGCGTTTCCCGGTACGTTGAACGGGCTGAAAAAAGCGATACGCCGGACCCGCTAACATCGGAGCAAATAGCCGATATGAGCGAGATAGGCAAGATAGCTTTCGGCATAAACTACGGCGAAAAGCTTCCTGATGAGGAAAAGGCGGTCGCGGACGCATATCAGGCGTATGAGGACGGCTTGTTCCGGGTATTCATAGGTGAAGATGAAGCGGGAGAGATCGACAGCACGGTGAGCATAAGCGAGGGCAGCGAGGTTACGTTCATACGGCTCGTTATGCTCGCGGGAAGAATGTGGTAAGGAGGACAGCAATGAAGCAGTATTCGGCAGAGGAAAAGGCAAGGTTAAAGAAACTCGGAGATGTGTACAGAGAAAAGCGTACCGCGTATCATCAGGAATGTTTCAAAATGCTCCCCGATGATGTAAAGAAGCTGATCGGAGATCACTGCAACTATTTCTATGAATTCCGGGTAGGCGGCGCACTTTGCAAAAAGATGATCGCTTATCTTGCGGAAAACGACAAGAACCTGCCCTCGGAGTTTATCGAAAAGCATGCTCCGGAGCTGTTCAACGGATACATAAACCCGAATCACAAGAAGCATTTCTTATACACGATAGACCACGTTCACGAGCGTATTTACGCGACCGGTTGGCAGCGGCGTTCTCTGCGTTCCCGCGATCCGATGATCGTCGCAAACTGTGTTATCAATGCTATCCATGACTTTAAGGAATGGGACTCCGTACCCGACGATATCTGTGATTATCTTGAAGACAAGCTGACCGAAGAGGAGCTCGGATATAAGCTCGGCGTGTCAAGCCTTCCTTACTGCTTTGACGATCTTGCCGCCGCCGAGATAGACTTCGGGAATGAGCGTCTGATAACCCTGCTCACCGACATCATTAACGGCGAAAACGATATAGCAATTGATCGTCTGATGTTCCGCGCAATTGTCAAGAGCCACAACCACGCTCTGCACGAGCTTCTCGGACGACTGCTGTGTGCCGCACGTTTGCAGGAGGGACTGCGCCAGTCAATATGCGAGACAATGGACGAGGGTACTCCCGAAGCGTTCCTGTATCTGCTCGGCGTTATCAATGAGAACAACTTTATCCGCTTTTCATCGGTCAAGCGCGCGGTAGGCACATGGCTCGGATTTGCGGAGGAGGAGACCGTAAAGCTCGAACGTATAAGCGACAAGTCGATAGCTCTGATAACCGATTGTCTTACTGACCCGGCAAAGCGGGAAGAATATCTGAACTCCGAGGACTCGATGAAAATTCACATCGGGCTGTGGTCACTGGGATTTTACGAGAGCCGCGACCTTGTGGTGAAGATACGCGAGATCTCAAAAAACGGTACGCGGCATCAGCTTCTCACCGCGTCTTACTCGGTAAATTTGCTCAACAACAGCGCTCTCTCCCACGAGGTCGGGGCGCAGGTCGTTGCGGAGCATTACGATGATATCGAACTTATGGCGGGGTATCTGCGCTTTTTCATGAATAATGTCAGCAACGAGATCGTAAGTGTTCTCGGAGACTATCGCCAGTCCGGACTTAACCCGCAGACCCGTCAGTCCGACTACACAAAACGCCATTACTGCAAGCTTGAAACGTATTTCAAGGACGAAGCGGAAGCACGGAAATACTATGATATTCTGAAAACTATCTGCGGCAATATTAAGGGCAGAAAGCAGGAGTTCTCGCCGTTTGTGTTTCCATGGTTCTCAAACTTTGTCGAGCGCGGGTATGCAGTTGTAAGAATGGGATTCATCGCAAGCGCACTGCACTCGAACGAGCTTATTGACGAGGTATGTGAAATGCTCACAGATGCCGACCCATATGAAAGGAGCAGGCTTATAAAGCTGCTTTTGATACAGCCGGAAACGGACGTTCAGCGCCGCACGCTTGTCTCCGCATTGTGTGACAAGGCTGAATACACCCGAGAGCAAGCCTGTGAGATCGTGCAGTCATGCAAGCTTCCGCCGGAAAACTATCTGCAAATGGAAGAACTTCTGAAATACAAGGCTGCCGATGCGCGTGAAAACCTGATAAAGCTGCTGATGAAGCAGGACGACAACGCGCTGTACGGAAGCGTTTCCCGGCTTATCTCCGACAAAAAGGAGGAAAAGCGCACCGCCGCCCTCGATATGATAATGAACCTGTCGAAGGACGAAAAACGCAGCGAACTGTTCGCACGGTGCAGAGAACTCACCAAGTCCATGACCTCACCGACCACAAAGGAGAAGATACTGCTCGACAGTATTTCACCCTCCGACAGCGTGAAGTCTGACGCGCCCGCGAAGCCGCTCTACACCGACGAGGACGAGTATATCCCTGAGATACCGGATAACGAGCTTACCCGTGAATGTGTTGATACGTTCATGCGGTATTTCCCGGAGTCGGAAGTCGGCGCGAAGGTGTACCCCGATAATTATCGGAAAGGATTATTTAGCAAGCTGAAACCGGGAGCTTGCAATTCATGCAAGCAGACGGAGAAAGACCTGAAAGCGCTCTGTGATTTTATAAAGCTGCATGAAAAGGACGAGTTTATTGACAGCAGAGGCGAAACTAACATCGTCGGGTGTGAATGTGGCGAGTTTAATTCCGTAGAGGATAACCGCAGAGTATTACCACTGCGTGACCTTTGGAAAGCTTGGATAGACGAAAACATACCCGAACCGGAACGGCTTCTGCGAATGTATATAAAGTCCGAAAGAAACCGCCGCTCCGATGATTATTTAAAATATGCGGGCAGCACACTCATTGAACTGTTCGGAAACGGTATTTGCGAACAACCGGGCTTTGAGTACATAAATCACGCTCATATCATCCTGTATATGCTGCTTAACGAATATCTGCGTAAGCAGGAACTTCAGGAAATGGCAATATCGATTTATTTGTATATTACTTTATTTGTTCCTGCTGACAAGCTGATCTTCAGGTATAAAGGCTACAATTATGAGGAGACCACTACACTTACGGAAGATGTAGCCATAAGGAATTTTATCTTTCATCTCGACAGAAGTGACGAAAATACCATGTCTGTTACATTTCCCCTTATTTATGGGCTTTATCTTAAATTCGTACGGGCAGATATAGAGAGAAGCAAGGACAGCGGTTTTTCCTATGTACGGAATCATTGTCACAATGTCCTGCCGTCCGCAAAATACACGATGCTTGCGGCTTACCGCGGTATCATTACGTATGAACAGATGTATTGTTTGATGTTAAGATGGGATAATTTGTCAGACACCTTGATGTTTGTTACCTCGGCTATCTCGGCTGTTCGTGAAAAGGATACGGCTGTTTCATCGCGTGAACGTTACAACTGGCGGCACAGCAATATTCTGAGAGAACTGGAGAAAGAGACAGACGAGAGTTTTCTACAGTTAATTTCCGATGTGTATGATAGTATTATAGGCGAAGTATTGAGTGTCGAGCTGAAACGCGGCGACAGTAAGACTAAGTATTCGCAGTACATCAGTTCTGTGAACCGCATTTACGGAGTGGATAATTTCGTCGCCATACTTTCCGCTCTCGGAAAAGAGACTCTCGAACGTAACACTGCGTATTACCGCTCGACGGAAAGCAAGAAGAGCGCGTTATCCCGCTTGCTCTGTGTCTGCGTTCCGAACGAGGGTGATAACACAGACAAGCTCCGCAAGCTTCTGAAAGGCACGGATATCACTGAAAAGCGCCTTATCGAAGCTTCGCTGTATGCTCCGGAGTGGATCGACATTGTCGCGCAGTATCTCGGCTGGGACGGCTATGTGTCCGGCTGCTACTACTTCATGGCGCACATGAACGAGTATTTCGACGACAAGCGCAAGGCTGTCATTGCGAAATATACTCCTATCACACCGGAGGACTTGCAGCTCGGCGCGTTCGATGTGGAATGGTTCAGAAGCGCCTATGACACGCTCGGAAGCAAGAGGTTCGATGCTATTTACGATGCCGCGAAGTATATCACCGACGGCACAAAGCATTCCCGCGCCCGTAAGTACGCAGACGCCGTTCTCGGCAAGTTCACCGTCGATGAAACCGAAAAGACCGTTGCCGACAAGCGCAATAAAGACCTGCTCATGGCGTATGCGCTGATACCGCTTAAAGGCGAGGACGATATATGCCGTCGTTACCTATATTTGCAGCAATTCCTAAAGGAAAGCAAAAAGTTCGGCTCACAGCGCAGCGCAAGCGAGAAAGCCGCCGTGGGTATCGCTATGCAGAATCTCGCAACTAACGCGGGTTACGCTGACGTAACGCGGCTGACCCTGCGAATGGAGACAAAGCTCATTGACGACAGCCGCGACCTGTTCAAGGACAAGACTATCGAAGGCGTGACGGTGAAGCTTGTGGTCGATGAACACGGAAAGACCGAAATAGCAGTAACAAAGGACGGAAAGGCACTCAAATCCATACCCGCGAAGCTGAAAAAGAACGAGCATATAATTCGCCTGACGGAGACGAAAAAGAAGCTTACCGAGCAGTACCGCCGCACGCGCCTGATGTTTGAGCAGGCTATGGAGGACTGCACGGAGTTCACGGTCGGGGAGCTTCACGAGCTGCGGAAAAATCCGGTGGTCGAGCCTATCATACGCGACCTTGTGTTCAAGGAGCAGGACGGAGGCACGCTCGGGTTTATCAATAAGGATAACGGTTTTATGAGCTGTGGTTCATGTGCTGAAGAAATGAAGAAAACTCGTCTCGTGACAGTCGCGCACCCGTATGATATGTATTTTGACGGGCATTGGGAGTGGTATCAGCGTTATCTGTTCGACAAGGGATTGGTGCAGCCGTTTAAACAGGTGTTCAGAGAGCTTTATGTCAAGACTGATGAAGAACTTGAAATGTGCGATACCCGTCGGTATTCCGGCAATCAGATACAGCCCACAAAGACTGTTGCGTGCCTGAAAACGCGCCGCTGGGTAGCCGACATCGAGAACGGCTTGCAGAAAGTCTATTACAAGGAAAACATCGTGGCGACGATATACGCAATGGCAGACTGGTTCACGCCCGCGGATATCGAGGCTCCGACGCTGGAGTGGTGGCGTTCTATGACCGCAAGACCGGCAAGCCCATGAAGATAAAGGACATTCCCGATATCATCTTCTCCGAGGTCATGCGGGATGTCGATCTCGCTGTAAGCGTTGCTCACGCGGGTGGAGTTGACCCCGAAACAAGCCATTCTACTATCGAGATGCGCGCGGCGCTGGTGCAGTTCACGCTGCCGCTGTTCAAGCTGAAAAATGTGATGATAGAGAAGTCCCACGCTCATATCAAGGGCAAATACGGGGATTATTCCGTACATCTCGGCAGCGGTGTAGTGCATAAGCTCGGTGGATCAATGATAAACATACTGCCTGTCCATTCGCAGCACAGGGGAAAGCTGTTCCTGCCGTTCGCGGACGATGACCCGAAGACCGCAGAGATAATCACGAAGATACTGTTTCTCGCGGAGGACGGGAAGATAAAGGATCCGTCCATACTGGAGCAGATAAGATCTTGACAGGAGCAGATAATGAATATCGAAGAAACCAAAAAGTATTACGACAATATCAAACGTGAGGATCTGTGTCAATGTGTATATTGTCAGAATCTTGCGGACGAGATAAAGACCGCATATCCCGAAGTATCAGACTGTCTGATGACTTTAGGGGTAGATATAGAAAAGCCGTTCGAGGTGTTTCTTCCTTCTGAACCGGCTGGCGGATATATGGATTATTACGGTGTACAGTACCTTATCGCCGGAGACAGCACCGGATTTATTGAAACAAAGATAGGCGATATTGAGGTTTACATTACAGATTGTCACCCAAGTGCTGATTACAAGGGAGATTATTTTGTAATACAAGCGGGAACGTTTCATATCTGCGCAAATACCGATAAATATGATTTTGAATAGGGTTTATTTGATAATATGGATGACAGAGTAAAAGCAATTATAATCGCGTTGATATTCTGTAATATCATTTCTACACCTTGTGGGATAGCATTTCTTGTCAGAGCGATACGACAGAAGTTGGCTCTGATAAAAGGAAAAGAATATATTCTCGATAAAGTGTTCAACGGACCTGGTTCGTTTCAAAAAACAGTTTATTGGACTGATGAAATGTCATTTGAACATAAGAAGATTTTCAATATTTCATTATTTGGAAACAGGAATGACGAGGTAAAAGTCCGACAATACGGGAAAATGACAACTATCGGTTGTAGGTCAATACTTCCGGATATCATTTTTTCTATATTGTTTTTTGGAGTTTCTATATTCTTTTCATGTAAGTTTGTGATCTCGATATTGATGTGTTAAGGAAGGAACGATAATGATATCAAAACAAGAACTTGATATGCTCCTTGAAATATTCCATGTTCAGCCAGTCGGTTATGGATATATAGACTGTATCTGTCCAATGGAAAACGCTCCGGCTTTTATCCGGGAGCTTACAAAACGTTCTGTTAGGATATCTGGCTTTACGTGGTGGTGTCATGTGACAGATAATCATGAGCCCTGCGGAATAGGCGGGCCGAAAAGCCGGTATGATGACGGCTGGTACAGCGAGATCGAAATGGGCAATGTAAAGGAATTTTCTGATAATTCAGAGATGCTTGAATACCTTGAACACGGTTGGAAAGCATCTCCGGATTACCGACCTTGCTTTACTCCTGCTTTTTGGCTTGATGTTCCGAAGGACTGGAAAAATGTGCAGTAAAACGCACAGGCTTCGGCTTGTGCGTTTGTTGCGTTTTTCAGAAAATTGCGTTATAATATTTCTGAAAAATTTTTAAATAAGTGTCCGCTTTGCGTGAAAAAAATCGTCTTTATATATAGAGATCAAAAAGCGGGAGGAAGAAATGAACGACGACAGTATTATAAAGCTGTACTTTGACCGCTCCGAGGATGCTATCACGGAGACCGACAAAAAGTACGGCGGCGCGTGCAGAAGCGTTGCGTACAACATTCTCGGAAGCCATGAGGACAGCGAGGAATGTACGAACGATACTTATATGAAGGTGTGGGACGCGATCCCGCCGAAGAAACCGGCAAAGCTCGGTGCTTTTGTTGTTACTATCGCGCGTAATATGGCGCTTGATATGTATAAAGCCGCGAATCGGATAAAGTACGGTCGCGGGTATAAGTCCGTGGATTTTGATGAAATAGCGCTCTGTTTGCCGACGAAGGAAAGCGTTGAGAGTGAAGTTGACAGGAAAGCCGTGCTGAACGCAGTCGAGAAATTTCTGTCAAAGCAGCCGCGCGACAAGCAGATCATGTTTATCCGGCGGTACTTTTATTGCAGCACCTATGCCGAGATCGCGGGAGACCTCAATACCTCGGAAGACAGAGTACGTAAGACTCTTGTGCGTATGCGTGAGAAGCTGCGCGAACATCTTGAAAAGGAGGGTATCGCGATATGAGACGCGAAGAATTGTTTATGGATATTCTCGGCGGGCTTGACGAGAAGTATGTTTCAATGGCAATGCCGCGTTCTTGCGATCACAGCACTGTCGGCGATACCGGAAATGTCATAGAGATCAAGCCTGTTGAGGTTAGCCCCGAAGTGAGCAAGAAAGATATGCGAATATACTGGATAACCCGCACTCTCGGTATGGCAGCGGCGGCTGTGCTTATTGTCGGCGCGGCAGTGCTCCTGATAATGAACTGGGATAAGATAGCGGTGAGTGAGCCCGACAGACCCGGGGTCGTGACGACAGTTGGCACATCCTCGGCAGTTACTGCGACTTCCTTAACCGAGCCAACAAAGTCAGATAATAATACTGCCGACAGTGATAAAATAAACGAGCTCAGGAAAAGGATAGGGGAAAAGAAGCGTGAGATCGAAAACGCGGAATCCGCAAAAAATGCGTATGTACAGAAGGCGGATGATGCAGGCGGCCGTCTGACCGCTCTTACAGAAAAGCTTGAGGAGCTGCGTGCGCTTGATGAGACTTCCGAAACTATACAGGAAATTTCGGCAGCAGAAGCGGAGATCGAATATTATTCCGAGCTTAAAGCGGCATACGATAAGGAGATCTCCAATTATGAAGAGCATATAGACAGCCTGAAGCGGGAGCTTTCCGATCTGGAGCATGAGGAGCTTCTCGAGGTTGAGAAGATGCGGGATATACAGCATTCGGAAACAACAACGTATGTGAATGAAAACAAAGAACGACCCGTTACAACGTCGTCTGAAAATCATGAAATTACAACATCCGAAACTACTGTCGTGCCGACCGATGAAACAGCCGATACAACCGCTCCCGCAGAAGAACAGCCGTCCGACGATGAGCTCAAAGCACTTGTCGAACAGGGCGCGGAGGATTGCGGACTGAAAATAACGGTAAACAAACTCACGCGAGCAAGCCTGAATATGCATTATGTAAGAGACAGGAGTGTAAGGTACGCAGAAATGCTCGCTTACGGTATAAGCGATCGCTACGAGATACAGGTTCAGAAAGGCGGTACATGGCAGACATACGACCCCGTTAACCTACAACGCTGGAATGATGAAGAAATGTGGTTTGACAGCCTTCTCGGGATCGGCGGCGAAGAATACGGAGATGAAGAGGACGATCTCATCCTGTTTTACGGAAGTAATATGTACGAAAGCGAGATACCGAACGGACATTATCGTATCGCTAAAACTGTTGGTGTCAAAAGTGAGATAACGGGCGCGTTCCTCGGACAACTCACCGCGTATGCTGAATTCACGATAGACGAACGCACTCCGAACATTTTCGGTATCACAATGACCGCGAATGACACGAGCCTCGAAAGCGTTAAACTCGTTGTACAGCAGAGCGGCGCGAATTTCCACGTCAAGCGTAATCTCGGCTATGAGTACCCTTATTATATACAGCGCAAGACCAGTACTGGCGAGTGGGAAAAACTTGATAGTAATCCCGTAACATGGGATCCCGATATAATGCCGTTAAACGAGAACGGAACGACCGAAATTACAGTCAAGTTCGCTCATGAGTACGGAACTCTCCCGAACGGGACATACCGCATATCGCAGAGGTTTGTGAACTACGTTTATTCCGGCAACGGCGAGTTGTCTGTTATAAACAGGAGCACATATTTCTGCGAATTTGAGATAACCGACGGCGAGAAGAACTGGGGCATAACGCTTTCGATCAATGAAGGGGTTACCGCCGAGGGCCTTACGCTCGTGATCTCACAGCGTGGCGGCAGCTATACCGGCGAACTCGAATACGGTGAGCCTTACAGCATAGAACGTAAGAACGGCGAAAAGTGGGAGCCTTTGGAGTATTTTGACGGCGCGGTCTGGCACGATCTTGCATATTTCGTTGAGCCGAATACGGACAAGGAGATAAAGCTTGACTGGAAGTGGCTGTACGGCACTCTGCCCGCGGGGACGTACCGTATAGCAAAGGAGTTCATGGATTTCCGCGGTTCCGGTGACTATGACAAGCAGACATTTTATGTACCGTTCAAAATAACGGACGATATGGCAAGCAAGCTTGGTATCGCACTTCGCGCACTTAAGTACAACGCACGGACTATGACCCTGCAGATAGTTCAGACCGGCGATACGGGGTATGAGAAAATTGGAACAGATCCATACAGATATACCATCGAGCGTAAGACAGACGGTATATGGCAGTCGTATTACGCGCCGCAGGCAGGTGTTCCCACACCGGATCTGGGACTGAAAGTAAAGAATTCCGGTGTGACCGAATATAAGCTTGACTGGAGCGAAGCGGCGGGAAGCCTGCCCGTGGGAGATTACCGCCTCGGAATGACATTCTCGTGCGGCGATATAACGGAGACCCGATACTGCGAGTTTACTGTTGAAGCGGGGATGACAAACGAGTTCGGCATAGCTATACGGGCTCTGGAAATTTCACGCACAGGCGGAAAATTTGCAATTGAATCCGTAAGCGGCAGCATAGACGGTCTTGCAACATATACGAATGCCTTCCGTATCCAGAAGCAGACCGGAAGCGGAAAATGGAAGGATATAGAAAAACTGCATACGGACGGCAGTACCGACATCCGTGTTTTCCATATCGGACTGCATACCGGAGCCGGTTATATCGGGCAGACCGAGGAGGTGAGCTGGGCGTATTTTTACGGTAAGCTCACCGACGGTCACTATCGAATGGTGAAGACCTTCCGGGAGGATGTTGACGGCGACGCAAGGCAGATAGATGTCTGCGGCGAGTTTGATATAAACGCAGATACTCCGGAAACAATGTCGGATTGAACCGACAAAAATATAAAACGATGATCTATTAGGAAAGGAAGTAAATTACAATGAAAAGATCAATCAGACTTACGGCAGCAGCGCTTTCTGCTATTGCGGCTATGTCCTGCACAAGTGCGACAGCGTTTGCGGACAAGCTGAAAACCGTAGACGGAGTTACATACAAATATTCCGACAGCGGCGAACAGATCGGAAAGTATTCCGGCTGGGCAAAAACGAGCAAAGGCAGGAGATACTATAAAAACGGTGTATTGTGCAAAAACAAATGGTTAAAATTCAAAGGGTAATACTACTATAGAAGTTTTTACAAACACTATGGTTAAGGCAAACAGCGGGTAACGAAGTGGTATCGAATTACCGATACCGCTTCTTTTTCTGTATATACATAATGAGCACACCAAAAACACTGTTCGCATTTACGATATAGAAGATCTCATAATTATATGCCCGAAAATAACGCAGCGCTTTTTTTGAAAAAGATTTTCCAAAAACCTATTGACAAGCTCGGAATAACGTGCTATAATGTAAGCATATTAAATCGATATGTATTATATGATATGCAAAAAGGAGATACAGGAAATGCCAGCAACAGTAATAATTCCGACAACGCTCCGTATGTTTACAGGTCATAATTCAGAGCTCGAACTCAACGGCAGTACCGTTGGCGAGGTGATAACTGCGCTCGCGGACGAGTACCCCGAGACAAAAAAAGTGCTCTTCGGCGAGGATGGTAAGCTCCGCGAATTCATCAACGTCTTTGTGGGTGCTGACAATATCCGTGACCTGCAGGGCTACGATACTCCCGTTCGTGACGACGACGAAGTCATGCTTATACCCGCTATCGCAGGCGGCAGCGGCGATACCGTAGAGGAGCCCAACGATTCCGTACTCGGTGACCGCATCGGCGACAAGCTCACGAACGACGAGATAAAGCGCTATTCACGCCACTTATTATTAAAGGAAGTCGGAGTCAAGGGTCAGCGCCGTCTCAAAGCCGCTAAAGTCCTTATCGTCGGCATGGGCGGTCTCGGAACTCCCCTCGCTCAGTATCTCGCGGCGGCAGGCGTGGGAACTCTCGGTCTCATCGACTTTGACGAGGTCGAAGAAAGCAACCTCCAGAGACAGGTCATCCACGGCTCCCGCGACATAGGAAGGCCGAAAGTTGCAAGCGCGAAGGACAGCATAAAGCAGATCAACCCGCTCGTAAAAGTCGAGACTTACAATGAGCGGCTCACAAAAGAGAATGCGATCGACCTTATTTCACAGTACGATGTTGTAGCGGATGCTTCGGATAATTACCAGACGCGCTATCTCGTCAACGACGCGTGCGTGCTGCTCGGAAAGCCCGACGTGTTCGGCGCGATGTACCAGTTCGAGGGTCAGGCGGCAGTTTACTACGCTGACAGAGGCCCGTGCTACCGCTGCATGTACCCCGCTCCCCCTCCGGCAGGACTCGTTCCGTCCTGCGCAATGGGCGGCGTTGTCGGAGTGCTGCCCGGCATCATCGGAACGGTGCAGGCTAACGAGGTCATCAAGCTGATAGTCGGCGGAGGAAAGCCGCTGGTCGGAAGACTTGTGACGTTCGACGCATGGCGTATGAAATGGCGCGAGCTGAAGATACGCAAAGACGAAAACTGCCCGATATGCGGCAGGAACCGAACTATCACAGAGCTCGACGAGTACGACTACGAGGATTTCTGCGGCATAAAAGCACAGGCAGAGGAAGAAGAGGAGGTCGAGGGTATCGAGCCGAAGGAGCTCAAACGCCGTATCGACGCGGGCGAGAAGATAACGATCGTCGATGTCCGCGAGCCCCACGAACGCGCGATCGCCAAATTCCCCGACGCGATAGTTATCCCGATAGGACAGCTCGACCGCCGTCAGGACGAGCTCGACCCTACTGTTGACACAGTGTTCGTCTGCAAAGAAGGCAAGCGCAGCATCCTCGCAGTCCGCACCCTGCACGAGGCGGGTTATAAAGGCGCAGCCTTCAACCTCGCCGGCGGCACCAACGCGTGGTCCCGCGAAGTTGACAGCTCCTTCCCACAGTACTGATGTTGCCGTTTGTATCTCCCTGCCCGTTGGCGGGGAGATACAAACAATAAACCTATTTATGTCCGTTTATGTGACAAACAGACGAAATTTTTAAAAACTATTGCATTTTCAAATTTTATATGCTATAATACACGTATATATACATACCTATTATATAGGTATGTATATCAATCTACATTCCCCGACGATCGGGGAAGCGGAATCAACATTCTAACCCAA
>CAMVDP010000004.1 GCA_947166275.1 uncultured Clostridia bacterium | reverse complement strand
GCTTAAGTATATCAACAGTTTGTGATTTTATGAATTGTTCCATTTCGTCCTGAGAAGCAACATGGATCATCAAGCGCTCGGTTTCTACCATTATGTCTTTCATTTTTCTCCTACCCAACAATTTCAAATAGCCGATAGAAAACTCTATCAGTCATTTGTTGTCAGCTCCTTTATAAATGTAAACAAATACCATCGCTGAGTTCAGCTATTTGCCTGATTCTCCAGAAACTTTACAGCCCAGTCCAGCTCATAATCCTGCTTATCACGGAATATCTTCATCGCCGCATCGTAGTCGAGAGGGATACGTACTTCGACAGGGTCACGGCTGATACGATCGGCAGCCGTATCAACATTCGGCTCGCCGTTTTCATCCAGAACAAGTCCCGTAGGAAAACCAACATATACCAGACCGTCCGCGAGAACGACTGTTCCTCCTGTTTCCTGATCACAGCCGCTGGGGTCGGTGATACCGGCAAGCGTGACATTCGGCAGCTTTGAAAGAAGCAGAGACGTACCGTCACCGGCGCTTGCACACTTATAATTTGTAAGTGCAACGACCTTAAGGCCCGCAAATTCCCCGTCACCGTGGATATACTGATCGCACTGGCTGATATACTTTCCGTCTCTGCGGGAACCTAGTCCCTGACAGTACCATTCCTTATCGGTCAGCAGATCGCACAGCATATATCCGATAACATCCAAACCGCCGCTGTTGTTTCGCAGATCAATGACCAGATATTCCATGCCCTGCGACTTCAGACCGCGCAGTTTTTCACGGAACATCTCCTTGGCCCATTTGTGTTCGCCGGTAATATAGGCAAGAGTGTCCCGCAGTTCATTGTCTGTTCCCTCGGCGTTAAGTCTCAGATATCCGCACTTGTCATTGAGCATTCTTGTGCTGAAATTAACATCCTCGCCTTCTTCCAATGAATGTGAGAAGGCGATACGAGCATCTCGGAATGATTGCATTTTTTCCAGCTCTTTAAGTGTGACTGTCTGCTCCTCGCCGGACTTGTTGATAAATGATACCTCGACAGTCTCACCGCCGACGCGCAAAAGATCCAAAGCAGCAAGACGATCTGCATTGGTTTTTACCGAATATCCTATATCGGGTGCATCCTCTGTGGCAGCCTGCAAAATGTGCTTGCCGTTCCATTTTGTGATAACAGTCCCGTCCTCGATCCCGACAGCGTTCGCCTCTGCAGACGTGCATACCGCTATGATGTCATCGTTGTCAAGCCGTATCATTGCAAAGCCGTAATCGTGTATCAACGGTCCGGTCTGATATTGACTGAAATCAAACCCGACCCAGCTTCCGACATGACCGTCGTGCAGTTCGTTGCAGAACATATCAACCGTCTTAAAGAATTTCATTGGGTCCTGTTCCTGCTCTGCTTCACGAACCGCGGGCATATACTTTGCTTCAAGCGCGGAAAAATCAACTTTCTTCCATTCTTTCAGGACGTAATGCTCGTCCATCTCCATTACGAGCGAATGAAATGATTCGGTATAGCTTTCTCTCGTGTGATTAAAAATATTAGGCGAACTTAAGCAGAAATAAAACCCGCAGAAACAAGAAGCTACCGCTGTCAGCACAGCAGATATCCTGTAGCCCGTCTTCCGCTTTGCAAACAGCATAGGTATAAGCGCAAGCAGTGCGATAATATACATCAGAATGAATTCTTCGAAAAACATCGGAACACCGACAACATATATGACAGCATGAACTCCGCAGATAAGTATCGGAGTCAGGCAAAGAAATCTCCATATCATCAGCTTCTTGCTGTCGTTCTTCCAGAAGTGATGAAGAACAGCAAGCGTTAACATAATGATCAGAAGCATCAGACACCATATGATATGTACTTTGTTTGATGTGGCAAGCAAATGGTTCAGTGAACCTATAATTGTAGACATAAACTGTACCTCACATACTGTTCATACATATAGTGTACTGCTAATAATATAATATCCTCATAACCTTATCTATGTATCAAATTCAGCATAACATTTGCTCCTACTGTTACTGTTATCCGCATATATCAACGGTCAGGACGAAGTCGCATTAAAAAAGAGACAGGAAGTGATAATATGAAAGCAGTAATATATGCAAGATATTCTTGCGATAACCAGCGCGAGGAATCAATCGAAGGACAGCTCCGCGAGTGCCTTGCGTTCGCAGATCGCAAAGGGTACACAGTCATCAAAACCTATGCAGACAGAGCAATATCCGGCAAGAAAGCCGAAAATCGTCCGGAATTTCAGCAGATGATAGCTGACAGCGCAAGCGGAGAATTTGACGTTATTATCGTCTGGAAGATAGATCGTTTCAGCCGTGACAAGTATGATAGCGTGGTATATAAAACTAAACTTCGCAAAAACGGTGTCTCTGTAATATCGGCAACCGAGCCTATTGATGATACCCCAAAGGGCAAACTTATGGAATCAATCTTCGAGGGTTTCTCAGAGTACTATATTAGGGATCTGGCGCAAAAGACTGGGCGCGGTATGACAGAAAACGCTTTAAAAGGAACTTTTAACGGCGGTACCATAACTTACGGTTACATTATCGACAAGGATAAGCATTTTCGTAAGGACCCCGCCACAGCTCCTGTTGTAACAGATATTTTTGTACGTTATGCTGAGGGCGAGCCTATCCGCAGCATAGTTGATGAGCTTAACAGCAAAGGGATAAAAACTAACAACGGCAGAAAGATTACATACCATTTTATCAACTGGTTGCTTAAAAATCGCCGTTATCTTGGAGAGTACACTTTTCGTGAAGTGATCAACACCGAAGCCATACCGCCACTTGTAACAGAGGAGATCTTTGAAAAATGCCAGAAAAGATTATCGGATAATAAGCATAAATCTGCCTCTTTCCGAAAATTTGATGAAAAATATCTGTTGACACGTAAGGCGTTTTGTGGGTGCTGTGGTGATACAATGTCAGGTATTAGCGGAACAGGCAAAGACAACAGCCGTTACCGTTACTATCAGTGCATGACATCAAAGACAAAAAAATGCCAAAAAAGCTGATAAAAAAGGATTTGCTCGAAGACAGCGTAATACAGCTGATAATGCAGTTATTTAAAAACAAGTCGCTGGTCAAGCGTATCTGTGATACCTGTTATGCTTTACAGAGCACGGAAAGCACAGAACTCCCGGCTTTAAGAAAGCAGTTGAGCCAGAATAAGCGGGAAATAGCCAACATTATGAAAGCTGTTAAAGCCGGACTGGTCACAAAGTCAACCAAAGCCGAGCTTGAACGCCTCGAGGAAGAACAACAGCGTATCGAGACAGAGATCACCAAGGAGCAGATAGCCCGTCCGATCATTTCTCGCGAGTATATCGAAGCGTGGATCATGGCTTTTGCAAAGTCTAACATTAAAAACCAGGAACAGAAGCAGCGGCTTATAGACATATTCGTTAACTGCGTCTATGTTTACGATGATAAAATCGTGGTCATGTTCAATTACAAGGACGGGGAACGGGCTATTATGCTCGAGGATGTGGGAAAAGCCATAAATGAAGAGAACACCCACCATTGTAGTGAGTGTTCGTCTATGTTTAAGTCTGGTGACCCGTACGGGAATTGAACCCATGATTCCGCCGTGAAAGGGCGATGTCTTAACCTCTTGACCAACGGGCCATAATGGTAGCGGCAAGTGGACTCGAACCACCGACACCCTGGGTATGAACCAAGTGCTCTAACCAACTGAGCTATGCCGCCGAATAGTGGATATATGATATTATATCACACAAAGTCTCACTTGTCAACATATTTTTTAAAAAAAGATGATATTTTTTTCGCGCTGCTTTTTTATTGACAAAACTTCACCCAAATGTTATAATTAATGCAAGTTGAAAACGCTGAAACACAGCACACCGACGCGATGTACAGTGATTGGAGTTGTTTGTTATGAAGAAGATAGGTCTGCTAATGGGACTGTTGATGGCGGTCACATTGAGCTTTTTCATGTCGCTGATAGGCACGCTCACATCGGGACATTTCACGGTGTCATCGTGGCTGTTAAGCTTCGGGATAAGCTTCGCCATCAGCCTTGTGATAGGACTGATAGTACCGATGCCAAAGCTCGAAGCGGCAGCCTGCAAAAAGCTTAAACTCCGCCCGGGCACTGTTCCGGCAAATCTGATATCCGCACTTATATCGAACACGATATACACTCCGATCCTGTCGGTCGTGATGGTACTTATCATGGTCGGCTCCGCGAACGCAGGGATCGACAAGGGAATATCCGCGATAAACAACGAGCTTGCAGGCGCGTCACAGGAAATAGCATCTGTTCAGGCGGAGATCGCCGACATCGGCGACAGCGACCCTGTTAAGACAGGCGAGCTTCAGGCAAGACTCGGCGAACTGAACGGAAAATCGCAGTCTCTGACAGCTCAAAGAGACGGCATGGCTGCCTCAAAGCCGAACATTGGCATGGCGATACTCGTCTCGCTGCTATGCTGCTACCCTTCAGGCTTTGTGATCATTTTCATAGTCCAGCCGCTTTATCTGAAAATGCTGCTGAAGAAACTTGGTCCGCCGCACGGCGCAGGCGGCCCTCCTCGCGAGTGAGTGCAGAATACACATACAGCCCCGGAACAGCTGACATTCCTGTTCCGGGGCATTTAGTTTTCTGCGTCTCTACATATCCAGCCGAAGTATGTGCGAATTTACTCTGAACCCGTATTTTTCATAGAAATGGATGGCTTCATTCCCGTCAACGACCCTCACTTCCACACGCTCGACTCCGTTTTGACCTAAAACGTCCAGCGCCCAGTCAACGAGAAGCTTCCCAGCCCCGGTGCCGCGAACGCTTTTCAGAACGATCAGGTAATCTATCTTCCCATCCGCGCCGTCTATATCGATCTTGCAGAATCCCGAAATGCTGCCGTCATGCTCTGTGACCGCGATCCTTGACCCTCCGCCTTCAACGTCTTTTTCGAAGGACATCAATGTTTCCCCAATAGGCTTCTTCGGATATTGTCCCCTGAAATTCCTCGAGACCTCATTATGGTGCGCAGCAAGCTCTGTGAGACACTCTTCGAGTTTATATACTTCCCCCGCAGCCAGTTCCTTCATCAGCAGCACCTCCCTTTCAGCAGCTTCGATTATACCACAGCTGAACCTTTTTGTCAACGGAGCGTAGGCAAAGAAGATTTTGGCTATTGCAAAATCCGCATAAATGTGTTATAATATCATTAAATATGTCAGCATGAAAGGAATGATTTTTATGGCAGGTCTTATGCTCGGAAATCAGGCTGTGGCAAGAGGACTGTACGAGGCGGGCGTTGAGTTCGTTTCAAGCTACCCCGGCACCCCCAGCACCGAGATAACGGAATTTGCTTCCACCTACGACAAAGAAGAAATGTACAGCGAATGGGCTCCCAACGAGAAGGTAGCCTGTGAAGCCGCTATCGGAGCGGCTATCGCGGGAAGGCGCTCCTTCTGCGCGATGAAGCATGTCGGTCTCAACGTTGCGGCTGACCCGCTCTATACCGCATCCTACACCGGCGTGAACGGTGGATTCGTGCTCGCAGTAGCGGACGACCAGGGAATGCACTCCTCACAGAACGAGCAGGATTCCCGCAACCACGCGATAGGCGCGAAGGTACCGATGCTCGAACCGTCGGACTCCGGCGAGTGCAAGGAGTTCACCAAGCTCGCATACGAGATCTCGGAACAGTTCGACACTCCCGTTATACTGCGCCTGTCCACAAGAGTAGCACACTCCCAGAGCGTTGTTGAGCTTGAGGACAGAAAGACCGTGCGCCACGAATACACCAAAAATCCCCGCAAGAACATAATGACACCCGCGAACGCGAAGCCGAAGCACATCGTGGTCGAGGAGCGCACGAAGAAGCTCCGCGAGTACGCTGAAACTTCCCCGCTCAACCGCGTTGAGATGTTCTCGGACGAAATAGGCATTATCGCAAATGGAGCGGCATACCAGTATGCGCGTGAAGCTCTCGGCGAAAAGGCAAGCTACTTAAAGCTCGGTATGGTCAATCCCCTGCCCGTGAGGCTCATCAAGGACTTCGCGGCAAAGGTGAATAAGCTCTACGTAGTCGAGGAGCTCGACGATATCATTGAGACACACTGCCGCAAGATAGGGCTCGACCCGATAGGCAAGGATCTGTTCACTTTCATCGGCGAGTATTCACAGACATATCTGCGCGAAAAGATACTCGGCGAGAAGGCTGAATTCGTACAGCTCGACGATGTTATCCCGATACGTCCGCCGGTCATGTGCGCCGGCTGTCCGCACAGAGGCGTATTCTACACGCTGAAGAAACTCGGAGTATTCGTGAGCGGCGATATCGGGTGCTACACACTCGGTTCCTCAGCTCCGCTGGACGCCATGGACACTACTGTCTGCATGGGCGCATCGGTAAGCGGCCTGCACGGCTTCAACAAGGCAATGCGCGGAGAGTATGAGGGCAAGGCTGTAGCCGTCATCGGCGACTCGACATTCATCCACTCCGGCATCACCGGACTCATAAACATCGCGTACAACCGCACGAATTCCACGGTGCTGATACTTGACAACAGCATCACCGGTATGACCGGTCACCAGAACAATCCTGCCAACGGCAAGAACATCTACGGCGACCCGGCGGCGGCAGTTGACCTTGAAGCTCTGTGTAAAGCTATAGGCATCAACAATGTTACTGTGGTAGATCCCGGCGACCTCGCGGCGACAGAGAACGCGGTCAAGGCAGCACTTGCAGCGGACGAGCCTGCTGTGGTGATCTGCCGCAGACCCTGCGCACTGCTCAAGACGGTGAAGCACAAGCCGCCGTTCAGAGTAAACGCAGACAAATGCAAGACTTGCAAGGCGTGCATGAGAATAGGCTGCCCGGCTATCTCAATAACAGACGGCAAGGCGCAGATAGACAACACCCTGTGCGTAGGCTGCGGACTCTGCACACAGATGTGCAAGTTCAGCGCGATAGAAGAATAAGGGAGGCGGCTTGAAATGAATGAAACAAAGGCAATAATGCTGGTCGGAGTGGGCGGACAGGGAACGCTCCTCGCGAGCCGTATACTCGGAAACGTTCTGCTCTCGGCAGGCTATGACGTAAAGGTGAGCGAAGTTCACGGAATGTCACAGCGCGGAGGCTCGGTCGTAACATATATCAAATACGGCGACAAGATCTTCTCGCCGGTCATCGAAAAGGGCGAAGCGGACATCATCATCTCGTTCGAGGAGCTTGAAGCGGCGCGTTGGCTGCCGTATCTCAAAAAGGGCGGCAAGATCATCACAAACTCGCAGCAGATAAACCCGATGCCCGTCATTATGGGCGCACAGGAGTACCCTGAAAACCTCACCGAAAAGATAAGAGCCAAAGGCGTTGACATCACCGCTATCGATGCGCTCTCGCTGGCTGAACAGGCAGGAAGCTCCCGCGCAGTCAACGTGGTGCTGATGGGTCTGATATCAAAAACAGCGGGCTTCCCCGAGGAAGCATGGCAGGCTGCGCTTGACGCGTGCGTTCCGAAGAAGGCAATGGAGATAAACAAGAAAGCGTTCGCACTCGGCCGCGAAGCATGAAGATCCGGCGCAGAAGCATTGCCGCACGCTGGTTTCTCGGAAGCTTCGGAATAGTGGCGGTACTGCTGATAATCCTTGATATCACGGGATTTTTCCTGATACGCTCGTATTTCTACGGTGCAGTAAGGCAATACATCGAGACCCAGGCAAACATCACCGCCGGCGTAGTAAACAGACTGTTCGAAGAATCGGGCTCCGACTACTCCGATGAGGTCATAAACTCGATCGAGCAGTTCGAAAAGAAGAACTACGCCGAGCTCATGGCGATAAACCGCGACGGCAAGGTATACCTTTCGAGCAGCGGCTTCACGCCCGCAGAAAGCTATGATATGCCTGATTATTATGACGCCGCGGCATCGGACAGCCACAACGGCTACTACATCGGAAGGTTCAGCAGCGGCGAGCATTACATGGCATACACTGTCATGAACTCGCTGTCCGGCGGCGCAACGCGCATAGTGACCTCGCTCACCAAGATAGACGAACGCATATACTCGCTCGTACTCGGCGTTATGGCACTCAGCGCGGGGATACTGCTGCTGCTGTTCGTGCTCGGTATCTACTTCATCCGAAGCATCGTGCGCCCGATACAGCGTGTCGGCGTGACCGCGCGAAAGCTCGCGGCGGGCGATTTCTCGGTGCGTATAGATAACGAGAGTTCCGACGAGATCGGTCAGCTCTGCGACATCTTCAACTACATGGCGGACGAGCTTGAGCACTCGGAGAACATCAAGAACGAGTTTATATCGTCAGTATCACACGAGCTGCGCACACCGCTCACGGCTATCAAGGGCTGGAGCGAAACTCTTGAGGAGATAGATGATACCGACACGCGCAAAAAGGGTATGCAGATCATAAACAAAGAGACCGACCGTCTCTCCGGCATGGTAGAGGAGCTTCTCGACTTCTCGCGCATACAGAACGGGCATCTCTCGCTCCAGCAGTCCAACCTCGACATTATCGCCGAGCTTGCCGACGCGGTAATGATGTATGAGGAGCGCGCAAAATCTGAAGGCATAACACTCACACTCACCGACTGCGAGGATATCGCGGTCGTGTACGGCGATAAGAACCGCCTGCGACAGGTGTTCATCAACATCATCGACAACTCGATAAAGTACGGCAGAAAGGGCGGTCATACCGAAGTGAGCGCATCGGTCAACGGCGGGAAGATACAGATCTCCTTCAAAGATGACGGCGTGGGCATCGCGGAGAATGACCTCCCTCACGTGAAGGAAAAGTTCTACAAAGCCAACAACACCGTGCGAGGATCGGGCATCGGTCTTGCTGTGGCGGACGAAATAGTCCGCATACACGACGGAAGCATAGATGTCAGGAGCATCCAGGGCGAAGGCACAGAGATAATAATAACGCTCCCGCTGGTATCCGGCGGAAAGAAATAAATAACGGGGAAGCCTCTGCTTCCCCGTTATTGTTTATTGCTGATCCTTATACCTGAACAATAGTCCGAAGGTGCCCGCACCACAGTTTACCGCGATACCCGGCGCAGCCTTCTGGAAATACACGTTTCTGAACTTCATACGGCTCTCCGTAAGCTCCCTGACACGTTCGAGATCACGCCGGCTGAGCCCGACGTACGTGATGAACAGGATATCCTCGTCTATCCTTTCGGGGTGTACGAGAGTCGTGTCGATATAGCGCTTCCACGCGCGCTCCCTTGTTCCGAAGAATATCCTGCCGACACCCATATTTCCGTCCTTCAGCATAAGCACCGGACGCGCCATTATGGACTTTGTAAACGCGGCAACACGCTGGCTCACCTGCTCCGACCTTGCAAGGAAGTCCAGATTGTCGACAATGAAGCTTGTGTTGACTCTCGAAGTAAATTGCTGTATCCTGCGGATTATATCCTTTGGCGGCTTGCCCTCGGATACGAGCCTGCACGCCTCCAGCGCGATAAGACCCTGTCCGCTCGAAAGATGCCCGGTGTCGATAACCGTAACATTATCGAAAGCTTTGGCAGCCTCGGTCGCCGGGATACACCCGCTTCCCGTGACAGCGCTTGATATCGAGATATGGATGACATTATTCGCGTAAGCGAGCTGTTTTGCGAAGAATTCCTCGTATTCCTTAACGCTCGGTGCCTTTGTTGAGACCTTGTGAGACTCATTCGTCATGTACGCGAGAAGTCCGTCGGTCTCTATCTCAAGTCCGTCCTTGAACAGACCATCCTCCGTCCTGACCATGTGAGGTATAACGACAATACCGTACTTGTCGGTCAGCTCATGCGGGAGATCCGCCACGCTTTCGGTGGTGATGACTATGTTGCGCTTTTTCTGATCCGAGCGCATCCAGAGTATGGTCTCCTCGAATATCTCTTCGTCGTTTCCGAACATATATACGATGTCCTTCGGAAGCAGCCTGCACAGCTCCTTTTCGAGGTCATCACCGCTTATCGGCTTGGTAAGATATCCGTCGAAGCCCTCACGCTCGTACAGCGCACGGCTCTCGCCGCCCACATTCGCGGTTAGCGCCACGATCTTCGACTCACGGCACTGACCACCGACCTGCGACCCGATGAGCTTGTGACATTCAAGACCGTCCATCTCGGGCATCAGATGATCCATGAAGATGACATGGTAGTAGTTGTTGAGCGTCTTACGAAGCGCCTCGGCACCGCTCGTGACGGTGTCAACGTGTACCTTCGTGTCTCTTAACAGCTTGCGTATTACAAGAAGGTTGGACTCATTATCGTCCACCACAAGTATCTTCGCGTCGGGAGCCTCAAACTTCTGCTTGTAGTGAGCTTTCTGCGCAAGTGCGTGGCGGTCTTCTATATTGATCTCGCCTATGCTTCTGTCGTCCACGACCTGCTGCGGTATTTCGATGATAAATGTTGTACCCTTTGTGTACACACTGTTCACGGTGATATTGCCGCCCATAAGATCGACGAGCTGCTTCACGATGGAAAGCCCGAGACCCGTGCCCTCAATGTGACGGTTCTCCGTCTCGTCAACTCGCTTGAACGCAGTGAACAGGTACGGTATATCCTCTTTCTTTATGCCCATGCCTGTATCGCTCACGGAATATATCACGTTAAGCTCGCTGCCGTTTTTCTGTCCGCACTCGATAGAGAGCGAGACTGTACCTTCCTTGGTATATTTTATCGCGTTGTTCACGACATTTATAAGTATCTGCTTTATCCTGACCTCATCGCATATCAGCTCTGACGGCAGTTCGGGGGAAACATTGACCTTGAATTCAAGATTTTTCTCCTTCGCCCTAATCCAGAGCATTCCAACAAGTTCCGACAGCATATCTCCCGGCTTATAATTCACCGGCGCGAGCTGCATCTGCCCCGACCCGAGCTTCGACATATCGAGAATGTCGTTTATCAGGTGCAGCAGCATCTTACTTGCCGAGCGGACATTCGCCGCATCCTCCGCGACCTCGTCCGAGATATCCTCGCGCAGGATCATCTCGTTGAGCCCGATGATAGTGTTTATAGGCGTGCGTATCTCATGGCTCATGTTCGAGAAGAAGCGGTTCTGTGCCTTGCTCAGTTCCTCGACCTTCTCGGCTTCCTTCTTTGCCCGGTTGTTCTCCGAAATGAACAGCCTGTTCTGGAACCATACAAGAACATATATTACTATGCCGACAAGCACCACCGACACAAGCGAGTCAAGATAGAACATCTGTGAGTTGTGGGTGACGATAAGCTCGGCATGGAAATACCCCACGTAATACTCAAAGCACGCGAGCAGCGAGAGCAGTATCAGCATGACCGTCCTCAACGCACCCGTGAGGAGCAGCCCTATGTACAGATACGAGAATGAGAACCATATCACCGCTCCGCCGTACATACCGCCGCCGAAGAAAAATACTACCGGCAGCACCATGAAAACGACCATGACAGATATGAACCGGCTCGCAATATACGACTGGTGCTTTCTGACGCTGTACACCGACACTATCGGCGAAAAAATGAGCATCAGCCCAAGCGCAAGTATCTCTACGATATTTTCACCGAGAAACACATCAGCAATGAACACCACCAATACGGCAAACTCCGCTATCAAAGTCAGGACCATGAAGATGCGTTCCTGGAAATCTCTGGACGGATCGTCGATCATTTTTTTGATTTTATCCCAGCTTTTCATCTGCGTCTCCGTTTCGTATCAATTCCCGTCCTCGGGGAAGAATTCCAGCACCTCGTCATCATCACTGCCGCCGTCATCACTCACAGGGTCAAACTCCAGCACTTCTTCGCCTTCGCCGCCATCCGGCGCAGACGGAGCGGGAGCCGCAAAGCCGATCGCGCCACGGATACCTTCCGTGAGTCTTACATACCGCGCCATAGTCTCTGCGTGGTTTGCCTCTATGTAACCCGTATCATTGCTCTTTGCCGCGAGCTCAAGAGCCTTTGCCATTTCAGAGAGCTCCATGCAGCCGATCATCTTCGATGTGCTTTTGAGCGCATGGACAAATATCTCGTAATCCTTGCAGTTCTTTTCCGCGAAGTACTTCTCCATTTTTGCGCGCTTTCCGTCAGCTTCGTCCGTGAACTGCTTCAGCAGCTGCATGTAGAACTCCTCGTCCTTCATGCAGTATTCAAATCCGGTCTTCGTATCGATCCCCAGCTTTTCCAGCTTGCCGAACATATCATCCGGCTCTGGCTCCGGTGTAACCGCGGGAGCCGCTGCAGTAACGGGAGCGGTGGCGGAAGCAGAAACAGGGGCGACTGCGGGAGTGCTGACAGTGCCGCTGTCCGCGGGCGGATCTATATAGGTTATCTGCGATTTCGGCAGCACCTTCTTCAGCACACGTTCCAGCTCAACCAGTTCGATCGGCTTGCTCACAAAGCCGTCGAAGCCCTCGCGCATGAACATCTCACGCGCAGTGCTGACAGCGTTCGCGGTAAGCGCAACGATAGGCAGGTCGCTCCTTGCTCTGTGCGGGTCGGAGCGGATGCGCTTCATAGCTTCAACGCCGTCCATACCGGGCATCATGTGATCCATGAACACGATATCGTACCCCTTCTCGGCGCACATATCGATAGCCTCCTGTCCGGAAGCGGCAGTCGAAACTACCATGCCGTATCTGCCGAACACGCTCTTAGCGACCGTGAGGTTCATGGGCTCATCGTCCACGACAAGCGCCTGAACGCCGTCACAGCGCATAAGACCGGTATTCATATCGTCAACACCCATGCCCTCGTTGAGCACAGCTGCCACAGGGAAGCAATAAAACGGCTTCGGCATGATACGAGCCCGTGAGCCGACAGGAAGTGTGAAGCTGCGATCGGCGACGATGACGACCTTCATCTTCTTCGCCAGCTCCTCCATAAACGCCACATCGGTCTCGTACTCCTCCTCACCTACAAAAAGGTGGGTCAGCCGCACCGTTGAGAGCAGTTTTTTAAGGTTGACCGCGTTATCCACTCTGTGCATCTGCACTCCGAGACCTCTTACGATATTGCGGACCATGATGTTGTAGTATTCACGCACCTGGGGATGAGGGAACTTGTCAAAATGAAGGAACGCGCCGAGGCAGAGCTTTTCTCTGTCCAGAACGGACATACAGCTCGTATCGTCCTCGACCCTCTGCGGTATGCTCACATGTACGGTAGTGCCTGAGCCGAGCTTACTCTCAAGCTTCATGAAACCGCCGAGCGAAGCCACAAAACCCGTCACGATAGCCATGCCGAGACCGAGACCGCTGCTGGAGCGTGTGCGTCCGGAATTTGCCTGATAGAAGCGCTCGGATACACGCTCGACTTCCTCCGCGGACATTCCTATACCCGTATCCGCGACCTCTATGCAAAGATTTACACCGTATTCCTGCTTTATTGCGAAGATACGCACATACACTCCGCCCTCACGCGTATACTTCAGTCCGTTGACGATAAGATGACGGAGTATCTTCTTGAGCTTGCTGACATCAGTGTTCATAACAGACGGGATCGCAGGATCAATATCAATGACGAGCTCTATGTTTTCGGGCTTTACCGGGCGGATCTCATTCACGAGATCGTTCAGCACGGACGACAGCATATATTCCTCATCGTTACGCGCAAGCTTTCCACGGTCAATTTCCGAGTAGTCGAGTATATCACTTATCTGATCCGCGACGCGTCTTCCCGCGGCGTTGACAGCGATCATGTCCGTGCGAAGCTCCTCACGGTCCTCCTTATCCACACAGATACCCGAAAGTCCTATCACAGCGTTCACAGGAGTACGTATCTCGTGAGAAACATTGGCAAGAAAGTCGTTGAGCCTGTCCGTTGCATCGGTAAGCTCCTCGATCTCTCTGCGTGAGGTGCCGAGCACCTTCATCCACTTATCTATGATTATTTTGGCTATCGACCCTGCCATGATCACCATGCCCACGTGCAGCATGATACGCGTTATGACAAGCGCATCAAACAACTCGCCGAGAACGACAAGGACCGCAACATCGTACCCGAGTGTGAGGAAGAAGGTGACCTGACAAAGCGTTACGAGCGCTTTTATGCCGGTCATGGTAAAGAGGATTATGACTGCCATCATAACGGTCGCCATATCGAACGTACTTGTGATGTGTATCCCGTAGAAAAAGAAAATGCACATCATCGCGGTCGAATAGATCCAGATCCTCGTACTGTCTGACAGGCGGTTCTGAATATGCAGGACCCAACAGAATATGACCGCTCCCGCTATCAGGAACAGCGCCCATGTCTCCCACCCGAGAAGCAGAGATTCACCAATAAGCACCATTGAGAATATCGTAAACGAAAGTAGTATAGTAAGATGCGAGGCCTGGAACAGCTCGTTCTTCTCAATTTTCTGATTCATTCGGTCTCCCTCATTCTGTAATCCTTGTCCTCATCTATCATTTCAAGCATGACCTTTGCGAACCTCGGATCAAACTGCGTCCCGATGCCTTTCTCGATCTCGGAGCGCACCCGTTCCTGCGAAAGCACATCGCGGTAGCTTCGCCTGCTCGTCATAGCGTCATAAGCGTCGGCAACAGCGATTATGCGAGCCTCCTCCGGTATATTGTCTCCCGACAGCCCGTCCGGATATCCATCGCCGGCGAACCGCTCGTGGTGATATCTCGCGCCCGTCGCAAGCTTTGGCATCTCCTTGATGTTCTCAAGGATACGTGCTCCCATAACAGGGTGGTTCTTGATAAGCGCGAACTCCTCGTCCGTAAGCTTTGCGGGCTTATTGATGACCGCGTCCGGTACGCCTATCTTACCTACGTCATGCAGAAGCCCCATCATGTATATATTATTCTGTTCCTTTTCCGAATAGCCTACACGCCGCGCTATCTCACGCGAGTAATCCGCGACTCTTCCGGAATGACCATTGGTGTATGTATCTTTAGCGTCAATCGCGTCCGCAAGCGAATGAACGACGTGCATGAAAAGATTGCGGTTCTCTCTGGATTTTCTCTCGACCTCGTTGCTCAGCGAGCGCTGAAGAGTGACAAGCTCTATGATATGCCTTACGCGAAGGAGCAGCACATCCGGAACGAAAGGCTTTTTGATGAAGTCCATTGCTCCGAGCTGAAGCCCCTTGCCCTCGGAGTCGGCGTTCTCATCAGCAGTAAGGAATATGACAGGGATATCCGCAGCTTCTTTGCTCATGGTACGAAGCTTCTCAAGCGTCTGGAAACCGTTGAGTCCCGGCATGTTTATATCGAGCAGCACAAGGCTCGGGATCGTCTTTTCCGCATAGTCAAGGAGCTCCTGACCGGAGGTATACGTCACCACATCGAAGCCGCCCTTCTGCAGCACCCGGCTTGCCACCATAAGATTGGCATTATCGTCATCAACGACCGCTATCGTCACCGCGCCGCTCATCTTGACGAAATTCGCGGTACCGCCGACATACTCCGTCTCATTGGTAATAACGACGAGTTCCCCGTACTTTTCGTGCCAGGATCTGATGATATTCCCGACCACCATACCGATAGATGCCTCGCGGATATCGGTGAGAAACACGAAATACTGATTCTGACGGTTACGCATCAGGATATCGGACTTCCTCAGGCGATCCTTGACATGGTCACCGAATTTCTCACAAAGCGACTCGTATTCGTCCGGGTCAGTCACAGTGCCCTTTCCGAGCGTGAATAGTACCTTGCAGGCATTCTTCTGGTTGCGTATGATATAACGCATTATGTACTGGTACACGCACGAGAACAGGTCTTTTTCAAGCCTTAACGCGGAGTTCGGTATGTTTCTCTCGCCGATTATCGCCGAAAGGGTCTTAAGGTCTGCCTCAACGGAGGTGATACCGCTCATAGACTCGCTGAACACGGCGCATCCATGCTTACCGTTCTGCTTTACGTGGTAAAGCGCTTTGTCGGCAAGCTTTATCAGCATCTCGTATTCGGTTCCTTGAGCGGGAACAAGTGCTATGCCGATCGAAGTACCGAGCGGTATACCGTGTCCCTCTCCGATAAACTCCGCGGTATCGCTCAAAAGCCTCTCATTCAGCGCCTTTGCGATCTCCTTCATCTTCTCTTCTTTGACAAGCCCGGGACAGAACGCCGCGAACTCATCGCCGCCAAGCCTTGCACAGCGGCTTCCGTCCGGCACCATCTCCGAGATCAGGGACGCGAAAGTAATAAGCACCTTGTCGCCCACATCGTGACCGTGAAGGTCATTTACAAGCTTGAACGAGTCAAGGTCGATCATCAGCAGGCTTCCGGTCTGGGTCTCACAGAGCCGTCCGAGTTCATCTATCGCGGCGGACTTGTTGAGAAATCCCGTGAGCTTATCGGTGGTAGCTTCAGTCCTGAGGTCGTTTATCCGGCTCTGCTTCGCAACGATATTGTTGATACGGCGCAGAAGGATATCGGGATTGAACGGCTTTCGTATGTAATCCGAGACACCTGCCTCAAAGCTGTGTGTCTCCGTTTCTGTTTCCTCGTCGGCAGTAAGGAATATCACGGGAGCCTCCTCAAACGCACGCGCGTGCTCCCACTCCCTGAATTTCTCAAGCGTTTCAAAGCCGTCCATCTCCGGCATCTTTATATCAAGAAGCACAATGTCCGGCTGTCCCTTGCTCTCGACATAATCGAGCAGCGCCTTTCCGGATCTGAGCGCAGTTACCCTCATGTTGTTCCTGCTCAGGATCTGCCCCGCCATTTTCAGATTGGCGGTATCGTCATCAACCACTATGACCCAAGTTGCCATGTTTTCCTCCAATTATATGATCATGTCCCGAAACGTATTATCGGTTTATTATAACATATTTGCGCGCGAATATCAATATATTTTCAAAAAATTGTCCTGTATTGCTTTTCATGGGATACAAGTCGAAAAAAAGTCAGGCTACCGGCTTGAAAACATCGCCCGAACGTGGTATAATGGATAAAAAATGTACAGGAGACAGTATATGGCAGACCTGAATAATTACACAAAGCTCGCCTCCGCCGCACCCGGCGAGAAATTCAGCCGCCCGGTGCTCATTATGAGCGTGGAGGATGCCACAGCGTCAAACGGAAAGCCCTTCGTAAGACTCGGACTTATGGACGGGACCACAAAGAAGGTCGTCAACCGCTTCGATGAGACCTGCGAGACGCTCAAAGAAAAAGGCATAACCAACGGAACAGTCGTAGATGTGAAGCTTGTGAAAAACGGTGATTTTCTGAACCTGCTCGACATAAGCCCGTGCGCTGACAAGACGCTTGCACCGGAAGATTTCATCAGACACCCGCCCGTAAACAGCGATAAGATGTACAGCGAGATATGTGAGCTCCTGCGCGGCAGCGCTTTCAGCGATGGCGTTCACGCCCCCATATCCGAGCTCGCCCTGACCATACTCGAAAAGCACAAGAACGCGTACATGACCTCATCGGCAGCGATCGCGATGCACCACAATCTGCGCGGCGGGCTTCTTTATCATTCATACCGCATGGTAAAGTCCGCCGACGCTCTGTGCTCGGTGTACACGATACTCGACCGCGAGCTCATGCTGTGCGGCACGGCGCTGCATGACATAGGAAAGATATGGGAATACAGCACCGACGAGCTCGGCGAGGCAACGGAGACCCCGAGCGGCGCTCTGTACGGGCATCTGTATATGGGCGCGGAGTACGTAAGAAGTACCGCGGCTGCCGGTAATTACGACCCCGAAAAGGTGAAAATGCTATCGCACATGATACTTTCCCACCACGGAATGCAGGAATGGGGAGCCGTAGTATGCCCCGCGACAGCGGAAGCGTTCGCGCTGCACTACATAGATAACCTTGACGCGAAACTCTACGCCTGCGAGGAGAATTATTCCACGCTCACACCAGGAACAATGACCGACAAGAGAGCGTTCGGGCTCGATAACAGGATCTACAGGCCCGGCTGGCTCACAGACGTCGAAAACTGAAAGCGCAGATCAATAAACAGGAGGTAGGTACGTGGCGGATATAAGCGAGCTGCTCAAGAAGATAGGCGAAAACCTGCGCAAAAACGGCGCGTTCGACGACACGGTATATACCGACGTTCCGATACTCCGCAGGGGCTCGGAGATCCCGCAGCCGAAGCCGCGTGAACACACGCCTGACAAGTTCACCGAACTGCGGGAGCTGCCCTACCGCTCCGATATGCGCTTCGAACCGGTAGAAAGCATATTCCTCCGTCAAGCGAAGCTCATGGAGAACTACGAGGATGAGTATGAATACGACGGAAAACTGCTCGTGTTCGAACCGAGCTACTCCGAACTGTCCGGCGAGCAGCTTCGCGGCTATTTCACATGGAGAAAATATGCGCGGAAAGGCGAGATCCGTCCGGCGCACATGACCTTCATCAGGCTGTATGCTTCCGAGCTCATAAACAACATAGGTGTGTCCGGACCCGCCGAAGCGCACGAACAGCTCGTGCGTCTGCGCGATAACTGGGAAAGGCCTTCAACACAGGAAACCATCAACAGCTGGATACGCGACCATGTCGTATATTACGGACTGCCGCCGGAGCTGCTGGACAGCGACCCGGAGATACAGGGCGACAAGGCTATGGAAACGCTGATGAACTGCAGCCAAAGCTCCGACAGCGACCTGTTCACCGCACTCGCGGCGCTTTCGTCGTACAAGCTCGCTTCATCTTCGTTTTACAGGGAGCGTCCCGAGGACTTCACCGAGGCTATCTGCGCCGTCTGGCGCGCTCTCGACGCTCACTACAGAGAGCACGAAGGCGAAACGATGCTTTTCACGCGGCTGCTGGGACGCAGAGTGAAATGCGGCTGCTATATGTTCGGAGCCCTGATATTCTGCGAGCAGAAAAGACAGCCCGACCGTGAGTACATCGTAAACAGCATTCGCCGCTACGAGTGCAGCTTTGGCAGGTGGTATCTCGATACATACCACACAAGCCGCGGCTCCAACAAGATGCTCGGCGATCTGCTGCGCTCGGCGGAGTGCATTATCCGTGAAAAACTCGGAGCAAAGTACAAGCTCACCGGCAGCACCGCCACAAAGACGGAAACAGCTGTAATTGTCAAAACGCTTGAAAAGCTCGCGGAAGCAAAAAAGCGCGCACAGGCAGAAATGATAGAGATCGATGTGACAAAGCTTGGCGACATACGTAAGGCAGCGGACATCACACGCGACAAGCTTATCGTGGAGGACGAGCCTGAGCCGGGAGCCGATACCCCCGCTCCCGAGCCTGCGCCCGAACCGGAGCCCGAACAGAAGACCGAGTCCGGACAGGTCTCCGATCTGCCGCTGACCGCGGAGGAGATAAGCTATCTGCGTCACCTGCTGTACGGAAGCGAAGCCCCTGCCGGGATAATGCCGTCGCTGCTGGCGGACGCTATAAACGAGAAGCTGTTCGATATATTCGATGACACGGTCCTGGACATGAACGGCGGCGATCCGCTGATAATCGAAGACTATGCGGAAGAACTGAAAGGAACGATACCCGAATGAAGATACCCAAGCGTATAGCATCCGCGGTGATAAACTCGCTGAAAGGCGGAGTGGTGCCGCGAATAGGCCTGCCGTATATCACGGTGGGGCGTGAAACGGAGATAGACGCGTTGCTGCACGATGTTGAGATAATAGCGGACGGCGGCGCGTCCTTCCGCTTTATAGTCGGCAAGTACGGAAGCGGCAAGAGCTTCCTGCTCCAGACGATACGCTCCCACGTTATGGACAGAGGGTTTGTGGTAGTCGATGCCGACCTGTCGCCCGAGCGCAGGCTCCAGGGCAACAAAGGCCAGGGTCTCGCGACATACAAGGAGCTTATACGCAATATGTCCACAAAGACCTGTCCGGACGGCGGCGCGCTCACGCTGATACTCGACCGCTGGATAAGCGGCGTGCGAAGCGAGACTGCCGCTTCCGGCATCTCCCCTGACACCCCGGAGTTCAACAAGGCTGTGGAAGCGAAGATATACGAGGTCATGGGGTCACTCAGCGAGATGGTGCACGGTTTCGACTTTGCGAAGCTGCTGACGGTCTACTACCATTCCTGCGTAAACGGCGATGACGAGGGCAAAGCCAAGATCGCAAAGTGGTTCCGCGGCGAGTACCCGACCAAGACCGAGGCAAAAAACGAGCTCGGCGTGAGTATCATCATCACCGACGAAGACTGGTACGAGTACATCAAGCTGTTCGCGTCGTTCCTGAAAATGGCAGGCTACAGCGGACTTCTCGTGCTTATCGACGAGCTCGTGAACATATACAAGATACCCAACGCGATAACACGTCAGTACAACTACGAAAAGATACTCACGATGTATAACGACACTCTCCAGGGCAAGGCAAAACACCTCGGCATCATCATGGGCGGCACTCCCCAGTGCATCGAGGACACCCGCCGCGGAGTGTACAGCTACGAAGCCCTGCGCTCGCGGCTCGCGGAGGGCCGATTCGGACGCGAGGGCATCAAGGACATGCTTGCGCCGGTGATACATCTGACACCGCTGACCTACGAGGAAATGCTGGTGCTTACGGAGAAGCTTGCGGATATACACGCGAAGCTCTTCGGCTATGAGCGCGGCATCACACAGGACGACCTGATAGTATTCATAAAGACCGAGTTCAGCCGCATAGGCTCTGACTCGCACATCACCCCTCGCGAGGTGATACGCGACTTCATCGAGCTGCTGGATATCATCATGCAGAACCCGGAGCTGAATATATCCGAATTCATCTCATCCGGCGGCATCAAATATTCAAAGCCGCAGGACGACGATGACGACAGCGACAGCGGCAGTTTTGCGGAGTTTGAGATATGAACGTATTCGACAGATATGCACCGTTCGTGCAGGATTTCATATACCGTAACAACTGGGAGTCGCTGCGCGCGATACAGGCTGCCGCCGGCGACGCTATATTCGGGACGGACGAGAATGTGCTGCTTTCCGCGTCCACCGCTTCGGGAAAGACCGAAGCTGCATTTTTCCCGATACTCACACTGTTCTCCGAAGATCCGCCGCGGTCGGTAGGCGCGATATACATAGGACCGCTGAAAGCGCTGATAAACGATCAGTTCATTCGCCTGAACGACCTGTGCGCAGAAGCGGACATCCCGGTGTGGCACTGGCACGGCGATGTGTCGCAATCGCACAAGGACAAGATGATGAAGCACCCGTCCGGGATACTCCAGATAACGCCCGAGTCGCTGGAAGCCATGCTGATACGCAAGCATTCCGCAATACCGAAGCTTTTCGGAGACCTGCGGTTCATAGTGATAGACGAGGTGCACTCGCTGATGCGCGGAGACCGCGGCGGCCAGACGATATGCCTTATCGAGCGGCTGTCAAAGCTTGCGGGAGTTAATCCGCGGCGCATAGGTCTTTCGGCGACAATAGGCGACCTCGAAGCAACGGGGGAGTTTCTGTCCGCCGGCACCGGCAGACGAACCGTGATACCCCGCATTGAGTCGAAGGGCACAAAGTGGCGGCTGTCAATGGAGCACTTCTACGTCTCCGATGTCCAGGCTGCCGAGGGGAAGAAGGACGCGGCAGGACTTCCCGTGCTCGAAGAGGCGACCGATACCGCACCCGAGCATGCTGACCCGGGCATGGGCTACATATTCGAGCATACCAAAGGCAAAAAATGCCTGATTTTCGTTAATTCCCGCGAGGAATGCGAAGCGGTGACAACATCACTTCGCTCGTACTGCGAAGCAAAGCACGAACCCGACCGATTCCTGATACACCACGGAAATCTGTCCGCGTCCTACCGCGAGACTGCCGAAGCAGCGATGAAGGACGAGAATGTATACATGACCACAGTGACCACCGCCACACTGGAGCTCGGCATCGATATAGGCCGGCTGGAACGGGCGTTCCAGATAGACGCGCCGTTCACGGTATCATCGTTCTTGCAGCGCATGGGCAGAACGGGCCGGCGCGAGCTCCCGCCGGAGATGTGGTTCGTGATGCGCGAGGAAATGCCTGAACCCCGGACGATGCTGCCCGAGACGGTACCGTGGAAGCTCCTGCAGGGCATAGCGCTCGTACAGGTCTACGTCGAGGAGCGCTGGGTGGAACCGCCGCGGCTGGACAGATACCCGTACAGCCTGCTGTACCACCAGACCATGAGCACACTCGCGTCATGCGGTGAACTCACCGCGGCACAGCTCGCGGAACGGGTACTGCCGCTTAAATACTTTCACATGATATCGATAGACGATTACCGGCTGCTGCTTCAGCACCTTGTAGCGATCGACCACATCCAGCGCACCGACGAGGGCGGGCTGATAGTGGGGCTCGCGGGGGAGCGGATAGTCAACTCCTTCAAGTTCTACGCAGTGTTCCAGGAAAACGAGGAATACACCGTCCGCTGCGAATCGCAGGAGCTCGGCACGATAGTCAGCCCGCCGCCAGTAGGCGACAAGATAGCGATAGCGGGTCATGTGTGGATAGTCACGGAGCTCGACCACAAGAGACATCTTGTGTACTGCGAGCAGGTAAAGGGCAAGGTGCCGGCTTATTTCGGAGACTGCCCCGGCGATATCAACACGAAAATACTGCTGCGTATGCGTGAAGCGCTGCGGGAGGACATGGGCTATCCATATCTGATGAAGAACGCGGTACAGCGGCTCTTACAGGCGCGTTATTCCGCTCGCGCGGCAGGGATAACGGAGCTTCCGCTGATAAACCTGGGCGGGCGGATGTGGGCGCTGTTCCCGTGGCTCGGAACGTACGCGTTTCTTGCTCTTGAGCGATTTATCAAGATACGCTGCGCTTCGCAGCTCGGACTGAAATCTCTCGACCCGTCGCGCCCGTATTTCATACAATTCACTATGACCGCGGACGAACGTGAGTTCTACAAAGTGCTCACCGAGGAAGCTGACAGACCGCTTGACCCGATGGAGCTTGTCTACCCCGACGAGGTACCGGTGTTTGAAAAGTACGACGAATACGTGCCGGAGAAGCTTGTGCGCAAGGGCTTCGCCTACGGAGTCCTCGACATCGCGGGAATGAAAGCCCGGATACGCGAATGGCGCAGATATACTGAATAAAAAAGCTGTCACACCTGAATGTGACAGCTTTTTTCAGCTATATGAACTTGTTCTCGCGTGTTCCGTCATTCCTCCGATCAGGTATTTGCCGGTATCCTCCATCCACTTGAAGTAGAGACGCAGAAGGGCACCGCTGCTGTTTCCCTTGATAAGATGCTCTGTAAGCTTTACCTGGGCGCCTTCATAACTAACGGTATAATCCGCCTCGTACCTGTGATCATCCGACGAGCCTCCTACAGCGCCTCTTTCAAAAGTACACATGCTCTTGTACCATTGAGCTGCATCCTTGTATTTTTCCTTTTGTACGGGGTCTTCGCAGACACGGAAATGCGCGTCTGCATCGAGATAACTGAGCCATTGACAGAGCATCTTAGCTATGTTCACTACGCCGCTGTATTTTTTTGCAGTGTCTCTCGATACGGAAGTGAATACCAGTGTATCTTTGAAAGCCTCTTCAGCCCAGTCACAAATATCTTCACCGCGTGTAGGGAACAAGACAGCGCTTTTATAGCACTTTTCCAGGAAACTGATCTTTTCCGCTGCCTGATCGTAAGCCTCCGCCTTTTTTTTCATGAATTCATATTCGTTTCTTTCTTTTTCAGAGTCGTACTTGCTGCTCTTCTTTTTCTTGACGGGGGTCTCGTCCGGTGCCTTATTTTTGAGATTGTTTATTTCTTTGGTCTTTTCTTTGACAGCCTTTTCCAGACTGTTTTTCTCGTTTATCTTTTCATCAAGCTCGCTCTTCAATGTACGGTTTTTCATTTCGAGATCACTTATCCGTTCCACCATGTCGCCCGTATCGCGTATCTTGGTGTTGAGCTCCCAGCGCAGCGCCCGCTTGTAGAACATCACATTGCCGAAGGTATGCGGTTCGGTGACCATGGTTTTCAGCATTTCCGCGATATCATTGTACAGCTTCTTCCGTATATCGTGACCGCCGCTGTATTTATAACTCATTCTCTCGTCAGAGTTTCTGAATATCTCAATATGGTCTGCTTCTAATCCGATCCCCGTGATCTTATTGAACAGCGCGATCTGATCCTCCGGCACAAATATCGGCAGAGCGAACGTGAACTGTCGATCCATAAATCCCGCGAGATTGAACACTTCCCTCTTTACGCGTTCTCTTTTTACTGCCGCGGGCTCGACCGCAGCTGCCTTGTTGGCTCTTCTGGCAGCTCTTCCCGAAATATCATCGAAGTCTTCACTGCCGCGAAAACGTATGCTGCTGCTTTTTGAACGGAATGCCATTCCTCCGCCGCGCCTGCTCACCGGCACAAATCCGGACTGCTTCTTCGCTTTGAGCTCCGAGAGATTTATCCTGACCGTACTCGGTTTTTCAGCCGCAGCCGCCACCGACTCACCGTTATCTGCTGCCGGCGTGCTGCTTTCCCGGGGCTCCGGTTTTATCTCCCTGTACTCGTATCCGCTGTCCGCCACAATAAGTATCGGTATGTCGAAGTTTGTCTCCTTGAGTACCGCGTCTATCCTTCTGATCTTCATCTCGTCATTTGCTTCAAACGGGGTCTTTCCTATAATGAAGCCGCCCTTTATTATCTTCAGACAAGGGTCTTCCTCGAGCATACGCATATACGCGGTGCGCCATATGCTGCACGGCGCATCGTAATCGTCCATGTCCGTTACCATGACTCTCGTTCCGAATTCCACACAGTCGTCCTTCTTGCTTATGGCTATCTCGGTATCGAAGGTCCTGCGCCTGTCCGGACTGCGAACAACATTCCCGTCTCTGTCGGTCTCGCCGGGATCATCCTCGGAGAGTCTCAGCGACCATACGCTGTCGGAGATCTTTTCGTTTTTATCGTTCCAGACGCTTTTCATGTAAACACATTCAAATCTTACGGGCTTTTCATTCGTGAACGAGCACAGCTTGTCCTCGGGGAACATCCTGCCGTGAACTTCTCCGGGCTCCTCGTTCTCCGCTTCTTTGCTGTCCAGCGAGCCTGTCTCTTTCAGCACATCGGCAACGAACTCCGAGATCTGATCTCCCATATCCGCCTTGACCAGCCTTGATCTCACCCAGTAAATGAATTTGTAGACACACATCCGGAACACCTCGTCCACATTGTGGTCTTCCGATTTTATGAAACCATGGAACTGATATGTAGGGTAACGGGTCCCCTGTTTTTTGAAGGTGTTGACATAATCCAGCATTTTCGTACTCCTTTGCGCCGATCTCGTCTGCTCTTCAGACACGTATACTATGTTAATTATAACAAAAATGCCGAAAAATGTCAACAATCGTCTATACCGCACAACAAAAAAGGAGGCGTTACGCCTCCTTTTCTGTTCGCGTTACGCTCAGCAGCCGCAGCCGTTGTTGTTTCCACAGCCGCAGTTGTTGTCGCAGCCACAGCCGTTTCCGCAGCTGCCAAGGAACCCGTTATTGCCGCAGCCGCAGCAAAGGATAAGCAGGATGATGATAATGAGCGTACAGTTGTTATTTCCGCACATAATATTGTCCTCCGTTGATTAATGTATTATGAAACGTTTCATACTACAATATATGACGGTGTGCGAAAAATGTTACCTGTCGGCGAAAAAATTGACATGTCCGCACGAAAATCTTATCGGAGGTATACTATGACGGAATTCAAAGGATTTACGGAACGAGCGAACCGTGCACTTAACAAGGGACTTGATGCCGCGATCGAGATGGGGCATACTTATATAGGAAGTGAGCACATACTGTACGGGCTGCTCCGTGAGGAAGGCGGTACAGCCTACGCCGCGCTGACGAAATACGGCATCCGTCACGAAGACATCATGCGCAAAATGGAGCTCGTCATCGGCAAGGGCGTGTCCGCGAAGCTCACGGCGGCAGACTTCACTCCACGCAGCCGCCGCATACTCGACAACGCAATAAGAACGTCACAGAGCGCGGGCAGACGGCTTTCAGGCACCGAACACATACTGATGTCCGTGATCAACGATGAGGGGTGCTGTGCCGCAGTGTTCCTGAAAGAGCTCGGCGCGGACATGAAGCAGATAGCCCGCGACTGCGCAGACGCGCCGAAAAACTGCGAGACCGCTTCAGCTCCGGACCGTGAGTATCGCACCACAGTGCTTGACCGCTTCGGACGCGACCTTACCGCACTGGCAAAAAACGGGAAGCTCGATCCGGTCACCGGGCGTGAAGAAGAGATATCGTCCGCCGTGCGCATACTTCTGCGCCGCCGCAAGAACAACCCCTGTCTGATAGGCGACAGCGGCGTCGGAAAGACTGCAATAGTCGAAGGGATAGCGCTTGCCGCGGCTGCCGGGGAGCTTCCGCCGGAGCTTCGCGATGTACGGATATTCAGCCTCGATATACCGTCCATGGTGGCAGGGGCAAAATACCGCGGCGACTTTGAAGAGCGCATAAAGGCTGTCATGGATGAAGTGAGGGACGCCGAGAACACTGTTCTTTTTATCGACGAGCTTCACACCATAGTCGGTGCGGGAGCCGCCGAGGGAGCTATAGACGCGGCAAATATCCTGAAACCCGCCCTCGCGCGCGGTGAGCTGCGTATCATAGGCGCTACCACATCCGACGAATACAGGCGGTACATCGAAAAGGACGCGGCGCTTTCCCGGCGCTTCCGACCCGTGTATGTTGCCGAGCCTGACGAAACCACCGCTGTCAGTATGCTTCGCGGGCTTCGCAGCCGCTGGGAGGAGCATCACAGCGTCACGATAACTGACGAAGCCATAGACGCGGCGGTAAGGATGTCCGTCAGGTACATCGAGGACCGGCGGCTGCCCGACAAAGCGATAGATCTGCTTGACGAGAGCTGTACTGCCGCGCGCATAGCAGCTCACAGCGATGACGGCAGCAAGTCCTCGCTTCTCTGCAGGCTCCGGGAACTCACCGGGGAGAAGGAACGCGCAGTGCTGAAACAGGACTTCGAGCTTGCCGCAGAGATACGTGACCGGGAAAAAGCCGTTCAGTCGAAGCTCGACGGGCTGGATGAACGCTCCGACTGTGCCGTGAGATATACGGTCACTGCCACAGATATCGCCCGCTCGGTCAGTGACATGACAGGCATTCCCGCTCCGGAGCTTACCGGAAGTGATGCCGCTAAAGCTCTCGGGCTCGCCGACGAACTGAAAAAGCATGTCATAGGGCAGGAACGCGCCATAGATGCCGTATCAGCAGCGATAAAGCGCAGCTTCGCCGGTATCTCCCGTCCCGACCGCCCGATAGGAAGCTTCATCTTCGCGGGACCTACGGGCGTGGGCAAGACCGAGCTGTCAAAGGCGCTTTCCCGGGCAATATTCGGCAGAGATGACGCTCTGATAAGATTCGACATGTCCGAATACATGGAAAAGCACAGTGTCTCCGGGCTTATCGGTTCGCCTGCGGGATATGTGGGCTATGATGACGGCGGCAGACTGATCGAAGCCGTCAAGCGCCATCCGTACAGCGTACTGCTGTTCGATGAGATCGAGAAGGCACACCCGGATATCCCCGACCTGCTGCTCCAGGCGCTTGACGAAGGTCATCTTACCTCCGCGGACGGCGTTAAGGTAAGCCTTAAACACTGCATCATCATTATGACGACAAATGTCGGTTCTTCAGCTTACAGCGATAAAAACCGTCCTCTCGGCTTTATTTCCGGGGAAAATGACGGGATCGGATCCGCAGTGCGCACGGAGCTGTCAAAGGCGTTCCGACCGGAATTCATCAACCGTGCGGACTGCATCGCGGTATTCTCACGCCTGACAGAGAGTGACCTTGAACAGATCTGCACGGACATGGTGAAGGAGCTTGCGGAGCGTGCCGAAGCAGCCGGAGTATCTCTGACGGTCACGGAGTCTGCGGTATCAAAGCTTGCCCGCGAAGGCTGCAGCGAGATGTACGGCGCTCGCGAGCTGTACCGCACGATCGTTCGTAAGCTTGAGGAGCCGCTGGCAGACATGATGCTTGCCGGAGCAAAAAGCGCGGTATTCACCGAAAAAGACGTATGAACGCCGCCCGCCGCTTCATATATTTGAACAATACTGATATATAGGGGTGGTAACAATGATGAAATGGGTCATGACGGTCATTATCGCGCTTTCGCTTGTCTTCGCCGTCTGTACCGGAAGGACCGCGGAGCTGTCATCGGCGTTTCTCGCGGAATGCGGGAACGCCGTGACACTCGCTATAACGCTGACAGGCATCATAGCGCTGTGGAGCGGGCTTATGCGGGTAGCGCAGAGCTCCGGGCTCACGGGAAAGCTCGCAAAGCTGTCCGCTCCGCTGCTTTCGAAGCTGTTTCCCGGGCTTCGCAAGGACGGCACCGTCATGGAGTACATAACGCTCAACATCACAGCCAACATTCTCGGGCTCGGCAACGCATCCACACCCTTCGGCATCGCCGCCATGCGCGGGATCGAGCGTGAAGAGCGCAGCTCTCATCCGGAGTACGCCTCTGACAGTATGATAACGCTTGCGGTGATGAATACAGCGAGCCTGCAGCTGATACCGACTACGGCGGCGGCGATGAGGCTCGCACACGGCTCGGCTGCTCCGATGGAAATTCTTCCCTGCGTATGGATAGCGTCAGTCAGCGCGCTGAGTGCCGCTCTGATGTCGGCAGCAGTGTTCAGACGTATGCGGAAAAGGAGGCTGCCGTGAGCTTCTCCGACCTCATAGTGCCGCTGATATTTGCGGGCGTGCTTATCTACGGTGTCTGCGTGAAAACAGATGTGTTCGCGGAGTTCACCGAGGGTGTCAAGGACGGGCTGCGCACGGTGTACGATGTGTTCCCGTCGCTGTTCTGCCTGGTGATCACGGTGGGAGTTTTCCGTGCGTCAGGCGGCGCGGAGCTGATAACATCGGTGCTTTCTCCGGTACTCGGAGCGGTTGGATTTCCACCGGAGTGCGGAGAGCTGATGCTGCTGCGCCCGCTTTCGGGAAGCGGCTCAATAGCACTGTTCGAGCGCATACTCACAGACTTCGGTCCCGACAGCTTCCCGGGGCGTGTAGCTTCAGTTATCCTCGGCAGCAGCGAGACCACGTTCTACACGCTCTCGGTATACTTTGCAGCAGTCAGCGCACGCAAGACCCGCTACGCACTCGCGGCAGCCCTGATAGGCGACCTGACCTGCGCAGCAGTGAGCGCTGCAGCAGTAAATATTCTCCTTTAGTGTTGACAACGCCCTCGTTTTTTGATATAATAATATGGATAATCTATATCACCATACCGGGGGGCGAGGAGCAATGAAAGGCATTATCATGGCAGGCGGCAAAGGGACAAGACTGTACCCTTCAACACGCGCAGTGTCAAAGCAGCTGCTTCCGATATACGACAAACCGCTGATCTACTATCCTCTCTCGGTGCTGATGCTCGCGGAGATACGTGATATACTCGTGATATCGACGCCCCACGACCTTCCGCAGTACCGTGAGCTGCTCGGCGACGGCAGCCGCATCGGTCTTCATATAGAATACAAGGTCCAGAGCGAGCCCAACGGACTTGCCCAGGCTTTCATAATAGGTGAGGATTTCATAGGCTCCGACAGCGTTTGCTTCATTCTCGGCGACAACGTGTTCTACGGCCGCGCCCTGACAAGCATTCTTGAATCGGCAATAACGCATCTCAACGGAGCTATGATCTTCGGCTACCCCGTAAAGGACCCGACATCATTCGGCGTTGTCGAGATCGACGAGAACAGAAAGGCGATATCCATTGAGGAGAAGCCGAAGCAGCCAAAGTCCGATCTTGCGGTCCCGGGATTGTACTTCTACAATAACAGCGTGATCGACATAGCAAAGAGCATAAAGCCGTCAGCTCGCGGCGAGCTTGAGATAACCGCGGTCAACAACCGCTACCTTGAGCTCGGAAAGCTTGACGTTACATTGCTCGGACGCGGCATGGCATGGCTCGACACCGGAACTCCGGAATCCATGCTCAAAGCCGCACAGTTCATCAAAGCCGTCCAGGACATCCAGGGCTTCTATATCTCCTGCATCGAGGAGATCGCGTGGCGCAGAGGCATGATAACTCATGACCGGCTGATGGAGCTTGGTGAAGAGCTTAAAAATACCGAATACGGGAAATACATACTGTCACTCAACGATTGAGACCGCGGACAGATCAGAGGAAGTGAAAAACTGTTACCCGATGAAAAAAATACTGCCGTATATTGTCCTTCATTCGATAATTCTCCTGTCCACTCTCGGCGGGATATGCTCCAAGACCGCTGCGAGAAAGGAGTTCATGTCATTTGAATGGATGTTCTTCTACGGACTGGTGCTGCTGATACTTGCAGTCTATGCGCTGCTGTGGCAGCAGATCATCAGAAAGCTCCCGCTCAATCTGGCATACGCAAACAAGTCCGTTTCGCTTATCTGGAGCATGATCTGGGGCGTTACAGTCTTTGGCGAGACCATAAGCATAGGCAACATAATAGGCGCTGTCATGGTGCTTACCGGGATAATCCTTATGGTAACGGGAGAGGAGAAGAAGCATGACGAGTGAAATGCTGATATTCTCCGGGGTAATGATAATCGGGGCGTTCGTATCCTCAGTATCGCAGATAATGCTGAAAAAGAGCGCGCAGAAGGAATATCCGTCGAAGATCCGCGAATACCTGAACCCGCTTGTCATCACTGCGTACTTCCTTTTCTTCGGCTGCACATTCATCTCGATGTACGGGCTCAAGGTAGTGCCGCTTTCGCTGGCTCCGGCACTTGAAGCCACGGGATATATATTTGTAGCGGTGCTCAGCTACATTTTCCTCAAAGAAAAGCTCACTCTGCGACAGATAGCCGGAATGGCGCTTATTGCCGCGGGGATACTCGTAAGCTCGTTCTTATAATGGAGGCAAAAAAATGATACCATTCAACGTTCCGCCCTTCACGGGAAAGGAAACGGAATACATAAAACAGGCGATTGACGCACATAAGATATGCGGCGACGGTGCCTTCACGAAACAGTGCGCAAAATGGTTTGCCGAACGGACAGGCTCTTCTGTTCTCATGACCACATCCTGCACCCACGCGCTTGAAATGGCAGCGATACTCTGCGGGATAAAGCCCGGTGACGAGGTGATACTTCCGTCGTTTACATTCGCTTCCACCGCCGACGCGTTCGTCATGCGCGGTGCAACACTTGTGTTCGTGGATATCCGCCCGGACACTATGAATATCGACGAAAAGCTCATCGAGCAAGCAATAACCGATAAAACGCGGGTGATCGTGCCGGTGCATTACGGCGGAGTCGGCTGCGAAATGGACGAGATAAATGAACTCGCGAGTCACTACAAGTTGAGTGTTGTCGAGGATGCCGCACAGGCGTCGCAGTCATACTACAAGGGAAAGCCGCTCGGCACGCTGGCACGGTTCGGCTGCATGAGCTTCCACGAGACCAAGAATTTCTCCATGGGTGAAGGCGGTGCGCTGTTCATCAACAACAAAAACGACCTTGAGCCCGCCGAGATAATCCGCGAAAAAGGCACCGACCGCAGCAGGTTCTTCCGCGGTCAGGTGGACAAGTACACCTGGCAGGACGCCGGATCGTCATATCTACCGTCAGAGCTGTGCTGTGCGTATCTGTGGGCCCAGCTTGAAGCCGCGGATGAGATCACTTCGGCAAGAGCCGCATGCGCCGCAAAATACCGCGAAGCGTTCACAGACCTCGCGAAGCAGGGGATTGTCGAACTACAGCATATTCCAGACTACTGCACCTGCAACGGACATCTGTTCTACCTGAAGACAAAGGATCTGACCGAGCGTACGGCGTTGATATCATATCTGCGTGAGAAAGGCGTATCCGCGGTGTTCCACTACGTTCCCCTCCATTCCGCGCCGGCCGGACTTAAATACGGACGCTTCAGCGGTACCGACAGATATACGACCGCCGAGAGCGAAAGACTGGTACGACTCCCGATGTACTACGGACTTACCGAAAAAGATCAGACATACGTCATCGAATGTGTGCACGAATTTTACAGGAAAAGGTGAAAAATATGACTAACGTATTAAGGAAAGCGGACGACGGGATCGTAAAACTATATGGGTTCGCCACCAGAACAAAAAAGAAAGCGTTCTTTACAGGTATCGTAATATACACTCTGATGTTTGCCGGGGAGTTTTTCCTTACACTTCTTCCTACGATCATAGATCAAGGCTCTCTGATGGCTTCCGACGGCATATCACAGTATTATCCGTTCCTTCTGGATTTCCGAAACAGTCTGTTGACTTTCTTCGACAATCTATCCAAAGGCGAGTTCTCATTCCCGTTTGTCAACTTCAATTACAGCTACGGTGCTGCGCCGCTTCCTTCTCCGGGTGACTTTCTGCCATATTTGCCATACTATGTTTTTGTAGCGCTCATTCCCGAATCCTGGGTCGCTGCATTTTATGGCTTCGGTACAGTACTTCTGCTGTATATCTCCGGCATATCCTTTATTTATATGTGCTCGTATTTTGAAAAGAATACGATGATCGCCGGATTTTTCTCCTTCTTTTATGTATTCTGCATCAACACCTTCTTCACTTCTATGTACAACCAGCATTTTATGTGCATGTACATAGCATTCCCACTTCTGATTGCCGGAATAGACAAGATCATATCCAAAAAAGGCTTCATGATGTTTGTGCTCACCACAGCATGGCTTTCCATGAGCGGTATCCCGTACATCGTATATACAATACCGTTTGTCGTTCTTTTCGCAATTATCCGTGTACGCTATGTCTATAAGGATCATTATTTCAAAAATCTCGGAATATGCTTCGTCAAGGGTTTCTCGTCATTCATTCTCGGTATCGGTATAGCCGGTATCATATTTGTTCCGGGATTCATTGATTTTATGACGAGTAACCGTTCCGTCGTATCAGGCGGTCTGTCTTTATCAACCCTTCTGACACCCAGCCTTGACTATCTTTCCGACTGGCTTGTGAACTGGATACCCGGTCAGGTCGGTGTAGCAACTTCGGTACTTCCGTTTATCCTGTTCTTCACAATAAGCGACAAGAGTTCACAACAGCATAAGCTGTATATGTTCATTATGAGCGTTCTTGTGTCCCTGCCCCTGATCTACTACGGTCTTAACGGCTTTCAGTATACACTGTGCCGCTGGGGCTTCATTCCCGCGGCTCTGCTCTGTTACCTCGGCGTATCGACTGTACAGGACTTCATCAACTCCGACAAAAAGCATACTATCCTGTTCACAGTGGCTGGATTGGTCTATTTCGGACTTATCCTGCTGAAATACCGCAAAGCTGCCGCTCTGTTCATGGTCGTTCTGTGTATCATAAACCTTATCACACCGTTAAAGCGCTTCCTGTCCGGGCTTTGGGATAAATTCACAGTTTTTTACAAACAACACCGTGCCGCACATCTCGCGATCCCCTTCCTTGTATTTATACTGTTTATGCTGATACTATTCAGCATCGCATCAAACGGATTACAGCCAGAAGTAGTGGTAATTGTATCATTCGTTGCTGCGATAGTATTTATATGGTGTTATTACAAGACCGGTCTCAAAGGCCTTACAAGCTTATGCCTGGTAATTGCGCTTTCAGTATCTACCTATTTCTATTTAAGTTATCAGGTATATGTTTCTGTACCCGTTACTGATATAAAAACGGAACTCAACGAGCTGAAATCAATGGTCGCAGGCCATACTAAAGATGACTCATTCCGACGTATATCGCTGTACAGATCTCCGTCTCCTCTGGCTAGTATTGTCGATGAGATGAATGACGAGGAATCTGATGAGATCGCGCTCAAAGAGAAAGAAAAAGCTCTCGCAGAAGCTGCGGCAAAGAGCGATTCGCAAAATGATGAACCTACCACAGCAAGCGGTAAAGCACAGTACTACGCTTTTGAGAGCGACCCGCAGACAAATCTCGGATTACGATATAATTTCCCGGATTCACTTGTTTTCCAGAGTATTCTCAACAAGAGCCTTGTCGGTGTGCTCAAGCGCGCCGGCGTCGACTCCGCATCGGCAACATCAAAAGTCGATACCACGGGATTTTCCGATAATTACGCACTGTACTCTCTTTTCGGTCTTTCCGCGTTCTGCTACGATAATAAAGAAGAACTGCCTGTGTTTGGCTGTGAAGATAACTATGACGTCATACACGTTTCAGACAAGGATCTGTATGTATACTATAGTAAATACGCATACCCCACCGGTGTTACTTATTCCAATGTTATAAGCGCTGATGAATTCTACTCACTCAATACTGCGGAGTATCCTCATGCTATGATGGAGGCTGTATATCTTAACGGAAGCCCCCTCTCTGCGAACGCTGCTCCAAGCGGAAAGAAATACGCTCGCCGAGTTAATATCACACACGAAAAAGAATCCCGCGGAACTACAAGCTACGGCATTGAGTGCTTCAATAACACCATAACAATAGACGAGGACGTATCAGACTGTCTCCTTTACGTCACATTTGAAGGTGTCAGCGTTATCGCAAATGAAGTGTACTCAATGCAGTCAGTCGAATTAAACATCGACGACAAGTATGTTGCTTACGGAAACTGCGAGAACGAGAACAACGTCTGGCCATGGTCACTGACTAATGATCGTTACAACATCCCGATCGGATACCACGAGAACGGCATCAAAAAAATCACCTTTATCTCACCGTTCGCTTACCAGGATGTTTATGTGACAGCCGTGCCAAGAGAGCAATTCATTGCGGCTTACGAAGCATGTACTGAAGAGACCCTCGATAATATCCAACTATCCACCAATACATTAAGCGGAGATATAACCGTGTCAAGCGACAAAGTGCTTTCTATAGACATCCTGTATAGTCAGGGCTGGAAAGCGTATGTAGATGGCACTGAAACACCGGTTTACGCGGCAAACGACCTCTTCCTCGGTATACCGCTCACCGCCGGCTCACATAAGATCCGTATCGAGTACACTTATCCCAATTCCGGGCTTGGATTTGCAGTTACAGTGGTTTCTTTGTTTATAACTGTTGGTGCCGTGATAATCGTATCCAGAAAAAAGAAGAACAATAATATAGTACAGGCGGCAGACTGATGATGACCTGTCGTCACGAAAAGAAATACCCGCTGTACCATAAGGTATAGCGGGTATTGTTTTCTTTTGTTACACAGGTTAAATGACCGCATCAATTACCAAGCGGGAGCACCGGGTAAGTGCCGACTACAACACCGTCAGCAGATATGCCCTGATTTGAGCCGTCCCATGTATAGGTCTCGGTATCCCAGCCGTTGATCGAGCCAAACAGTGCAAAATTAGAGATATCGAAATCCTGATCGCGTGTCACATAAACTGCCATGCACGCTCCACCGACAAGTCTTGCCTTTACGTAGCCATATCTCAAGTCCCTGAATGCGTTGGCAAGATACGCGGCAAGCCTGTCTTCTGCATTTGAGCTGGAAAGACTGCCATCGTCAAAGTGTGCGGAACCGGTACCCGACCATGTTGTTGCGTAATTCGAAACAAACGCCAAATGGTTCGTGGTCGTAATATTCCAGTCGCCATCATTGTTTATCACTATCTCAATATCGCATATCGCCGAACTCGAAGTAAACATTCCGTATCCTTCGGCATCTGCCTGTGTAAGGAAGTAGGAAATGTTATCGTGAAGCTTTCCGGCAAGCGCATTTGCGTTATTGACATGTGAACGGGTGACATACCCCAGAAGTGTTGGTATGAGTATTGCTACAAGTACGCCGATTATGGCGACCACAACAATAAGCTCTATCAACGTAAAGCCTTTTTTCTTTTTTATTTTTTTCATTTCTTAACACCGCCATAAAAGGAGACTAAATCTCCCACGATTTCAGATCATGCTACATCTGAAAAAGCCTGTTCACCGGCGAACGATTTGTAGATCGGATAAGCGCAGTAATAATAACCGTTATCCAGAATGTTATCGTTTGCCACAAGTCCTGTTGTACCGGCTACCGCAGAGAACGAGCAATCACTCCAGTATGCAGACTTGACTTTAAAGCCGTCAATGATAACATACAGAGTTCCTGTCATATTATCTGTCTGCGAAAGATACTTTGTCAACGCTTCATGTATACGTACAAGAAGCGCGTTGCGATCGGCCCCGGCAGTACCTGAATGATCAATATCCGTGAGTGTCGGCGCAGTTGTGAATGTAGGCAGGACATCCGACGGATCTTTTACGAAAGTCCCCCAGGCCTCTATCTCTCCATTGCCGTCAATTTCAGCATAAAAACCGTCAATATCGTCAATGGTTGAGTCAAAAGCTTTCGGGAAACCAACGCGAACCGTAGCAAGACAGTCCTGTACCTTGTAGAACATGTCTTTTGCCATGCTCTTTCCCAATGCAGGCTTGCGGTCATAACCCATCGATGCTATTACTATTGAAGTAAGAATACCGATAATGGCAATAACTACAATGAGTTCTATGATCGTAAAACCTTTTTTTGCCCGGAGCCGGGCGATTTTGGAGATCATTAAATTTCCTCCTTATCAAAATAATTTATAATAAGGAGCAGCGGTGTTTAAGAAAAATTCTGATCGGTATTTACCGACTTCCGCCTCGGCGGAAAAATGCTGCTCCGTATTAACTGTTTTATCATGCCGTAAATTGATTATGGTCAGCGCCATAAGCAGTGATATCAAATGGCGGCTCGCTTACCCAACCGAGATAATACGCTGTCACCGGCGTTATTTCCTGAGTTATACTCTTTTTCATTCTCATTTTCGCGTCTCTATCCAGCGTAGAGAACATAATATCTTCAGGATAATTCTTTTCGACGTATTTTACCATATCATTGCTTACATGATAACCAACGCCCATATTATCCTCTTTGTAAAGGTCAGCAGCACCAAACAGATGCAGCATCTCATGCGCGACAACAGCCGGAGCCACCAGAGAATTGTCAGACTCATGAAAGCAGCATATCGCAAACTCGTAAGGCTTCTCAAGGTCCTGATCGTATACGCCAAACGCGAATGAATTTGTTTTTTCCAATGTTTTCATGAATACAAGATACACAATGTTATCACAGTCGGTTTCCGATTTTATCCTGTTACTGTCAATGTTTAGATCAATGTACTCCCAAACCGCACCGCCGCTGTGATAAAGTTGATAAGCGGTACTGTTCCAGGCTGCGGCCGTGTCATTCAGTTCTCCCTCATAATACAGCAAACTATCTTTCTCATCCTTTGGATAAACAAACTCAAGCTCTTTGCCGTATGCCTTACCCTGTTCCGTAATCCAATCTGCCGCGACTTCCAGATAATTAAATGTATTGGCTCTGCTATTGAAGAAGTATTCCGACTCCATATCCCATTTATCTGTCTTGTCACTTGCAAATATAGTTACAATTGCCGTTTTACCTTCAAGTCTTCTTGCGGAGCCGAAATCTGATGCTGAAAACTCAGTATGCAGAGCCTCTGTTGAACCGGATTTTTTTTTGTCAATTCCACTCAAACAAAAAACCGCATACGCTATACCTAGTGCGGCAACTATTGCAAATACCAAAGCCACTGCTTTGGGGTTAAGATCCTTTTTTTCCATGACGAATAATCTTTCTTGTTTCAGTGAAATTATGTACTGTAACTTACAACAAATTCCCTGACGAGAAACTTCCCGTCAGGGAACATGTGTTCAGTTAGCTGTGAAAAGTATTTACCTTATCACTCATTAAACCTTACCGGTTGCTGTTGTGTGTGTACCCTGTGTACCGCCGAGTACGAGAGCCGGAGCTGTACCAAGGATAAGACCGTTGGATGTAACACCAGCAGTTGTTCCGTTCCATGTGCAAGCCTTTGTGGAGAAGGAAGACAGAGTCGGGAGATCAACCTGACTGAGGTCATCAGAATCAGCTGTGTAAGCAAGGAACATTGTCTTACCACCGAGGAGATAAGCAGCAGCGGAAGCGCCCTTAAGATCCGGGAAGAGGTTTCTGAGGTGCAGAGCAAGGAAACCTAAAGCATTGGAACCAAGGTTCTCTTTCTTTGTATCAGCACTTGCAACACCACTTGCGGAGCTCCATGCACCGATATTGGTCTTTGTCTTGAACGCAGCTGCACCAGTCTGAGCATGTGTGCCCATAGCGTCATCAACACTCCAACCATTGCCCATTGCTACTGTCCAAACACCGTTGCTGTCGATTGTGATCTTGAGAACAGCCATAGCGTCGTTGGACTGCTTCATGCCGTAGCCTGCTGTATCAGCGTCGGTAAGGAAGTTATCGATGCTGTTCTTCAGGGAAGCAGCTGTGGAGTTAGCGGATGTAACTCTGGAGCTTGTAACGTATCCGAGCATTGTCGGAATGAGGATTGCGGCAAGTACACCGATGATAGCGATAACAACGATCAGCTCAACGAGTGTAAAGCCCTTTTTAGCCTGGAGCTTCTGGAAATACTTTATCATTGTATTTTCCTCCTTTTGAAAAAAATTTTTATTTATAATCCCGCAGGATTATATACGATACGGATAAAGAGGCTAAATCTTTTTCCGTACTATCAGTATACACCAAGCCGGAAAAATTTGCAAGACTTTTTTAAAAAAAATCCCTCGAAAGCCGTATTTTTATACAGTTTCAATAAAACCCCTCAAATGTTTTACAGCATTTTGCGAGTAAACGGTTACATACTATTTGCCTCATTTTCGAAAAGCAACCGTTTCGGAAACATAATCGCGAATTGAAACCCAAAGTGTAACCGCGCCGTCTTCTTTTTGTTAGCATTTGCTACCCGATGTTGAATAATATGTACACATTTCACGAATTATATCAATTTGCAAATTTACTGTACGCTTCCTGAACTTCAGCAATATGACGGCGGCTTATCGGTATCTGCACCCCGTTGGTCATTGTGACGCTGTTGCTGCGCACAGAGCGTATGTAGCGTATATTTATAATGAAGGATTTATGCGGCTGAACAAAGCGTCCGGAGTTAAGCAGCGATGAGAAATGCTCCTCAAACGACACATTTCTGCGGGTCCCGCTGAGCGATGTGCCATCGCGCAGCACATATCTCATGGCACGAACATTGTTCTCTATATATACGACATCGTCTGAATTGACGCTTCTCGTCTCGCCGGGGAGCCGCACCATTACGGTGTCCGCCGGTGACACACGGAACAGAAGGTACGCAAAGTCAAGCGCAGACTTAAGCTCCTCTGCATTATCCGCGCCGAGCAGATAGCGTATGACATGAAGCTCATAGGCATCGTAAGCAAACGCTTTTGATGTAGCTATAAATATAATAGGTACACCCGGCTGACGAAGACGGATCTGCCGTGCCAGATCAACACCTGAAGTACCGTGAGCGGAAAGCGTTATTATATATGTATCCGCGCCGTAGCCGTCAGCAAGCTTGCTGCGAAGCGCCGCAGCATCACGGAAAGTATCGGCGGTCACGCGGTCGGAGCCGTCGCTGTCTGTCCATGATGCCACCACAGCTTCAACGGCTTCGGTGTCAGATCTTTGAGTGTCGCATATCGCAATGATGTATTCTCGTTTCATTTTTCCTCTGAAATATATGAGCCTGCTTTGAAAATGTCGGATAAGATTGTGCGAAAGAATGTTACGCAGGTTATGAGCTCCTAAAGGATGTTCCCGAAAGCTCCGGACGGCGAGGCGGATAAGCCATCAACCGCAGAAAACTCCGGACGGCGAGGCAGATAACCCCCCAACTGCAGAAAGTTCCATACGGATAAACGGGCGATCGCCCGTGGTGCCGGCGGCGGGGGTCGAACCCGCACGGTATCGCTACCACCGGATTTTGAGTCCGGCACGTCTGCCAATTCCATCACGCCGGCAAGTGCTATTTAACTTATATAGTATAGCATAATATACGCTTTTCGTCAAGTGAAGTGAAAAAATTTTATAAAAATATCAAAAAAACGCTTGACAATTCAGTAAAAATGTATTAAAATTAATATTGTGAATAAGTCTGTATGCAAATACATTTACGCAGCTGCCGAAAAGCAGTCTGTAATACAGCTATTTATCATTTTTACCAAACTTGGTTTACATATTATACACAAAGCAGATAATGCAGGTTCGACATCTGATCGACTTATATTGATGTACCGTTTGCGGAGGCATAATGCCGTTCTGCGCACGGTTAGACATATATTGGCAATATCGGATAAACGGCGGTTATGGGCGTGAAGCGCCATTGTTCCGCGGATCTCCGTGTTTTCGTATTATTTGTATGGCGTACTGTGTAAGCCGGGAATATGCGAAAAGGAGGGACGGTTTCATGGAACTGTGGGTCGCAATCGTGCTTATAGCCGCCGCACTCGTTCTCGGAGCAGTTTTATCAGGGCTCCTCGTTTATAAGACAGCCTTTAGCCGCGGCGTGGAACAGCGTAAAAAAGACGCAGAAGCACAGATCGAATCCGCCGAAAAAGAAGCCGAAAGGATCGTAGCGGAAGCTCGTGAAAAAGCAGAGACATCAAAGAAAACAAAACTTGTCGAAGCTAAAGACGAGATCTACCGTTTGAGGGGCCAGGCGGAAAAAGAGATCCAGAAAATGAAATCGGAGGCAGAGCATGAGCTGAAGGATCGCCGCGCAGAAGTCTCCAGAGCCGAAAGAAGATTACAGCAAAAAGAAGAAAATCTCGACAAAAAGAACGACAAGATCGAAAAGCTTGAGGAAAGCCTCGCAGCAAAAAACAAGAAGGCCGAAGAAAAGCTCGCCGAAGCCGAAAAGCTCAAGGCGGATCAGATGGGGATACTCGAAAGGATATCGGGCTTCACCACCGACCAGGCAAAAGAACATCTGCTCCGTATGCTCGACGGAGAACTCGACCGCGAAAAGGCGGTCCGTATATCAAATTACGAGCAGACACTCAAAGATGAGTGCGATGACAAGGCAAGAAACTGCATAGCACTCGCGATTTCCCGTCTCGCAGCAGAGACAGTCTCGGAGATGACAGTCTCCGTCGTCTCACTGCCCAACGACGAAATGAAAGGCCGCATAATCGGACGCGAGGGACGTAACATCCGCACTCTCGAACAGCTCACCGGCGTTGACCTGATAATCGATGATACTCCCGAAGCGATCACCCTGTCAAGCCATGACAAGGTTCGCCGCGAGATAGCGCGTATATCGCTTGAGCGCCTTATCCAGGACGGCCGTATCCACCCGACAAGAATCGAAGAGACCGTCGACCGCGCACGCCGCGAAGTCGAACAGAAAATCAAGCACGAGGGCGAACGCGCTCTGCTTGCTACCAACGTAAACAACATGAACCCCGAGCTCGTAAAGCTCGTAGGTCGTCTCTACTACCGCTCGTCCTACAGCCAGAATGTGCTCGACCACTCTATCGAGGTAGCTCACCTCGCCGGAATGATGGCAGACGAGCTCGGAGTGGACGCAGCCCTCGCACGCCGCGCAGGTCTGCTGCATGACGTCGGTAAGGCACTCAGCGAAGAGATCGAAGGCTCCCATGTACAGATCGGCGTAGATGTCTGCCGCAAGTATAAGGAAAGCCCGGATGTCATCCACGCTATCGAAGCTCATCACGGCGACGTCGAAGCACGTACAGTCATCGCCTGCCTCGTCAAGGCAGCTGACGCTATCAGCGCAGCAAGACCCGCAGCAAGAAGCGAGAACTTCGAGAACTACATCAAACGTCTCCAGAAGCTCGAGGAGATCTGCTCGTCCTACAACGGAGTTGAGAAGACCTACGCTATCCAGGCAGGTCGTGAGGTTCGCGTAATGATAAAGCCCGAGTCTATGGGCGACGACAAGATGACAGTCCTCGCGCGCGAGATCGCAAAAAAGATCGAAGCCGAAATGGAATACCCGGGTCAGATCAAGGTAAATCTCATCCGCGAAAGCCGTGCGGTGGAATACGCGAAATAAAATTGTTTGTAATACTGTTATGGGGGATGACCTTTAAAAAGGTCATCCCCCATGTTTCATCTATGCGTCAGCAGGCACACGCACACAGCGCCAATGCCGCTCCCGGCAAGCCCGAGACCTTCCTCGGTGGTGGCCTTCACGCTCACGGCATCGGTCGGTGCTTCGCACGCCGCAGCGATATTAACGCGCATCTGCTGTATGTAGGGCGCAAGCTTCGGTTTTTCGGCATTAATAGTGCAGTCGAGGTTCGACACTTCGTACCCACGCTCGCGTATCATACTGTTTACGCGCTTCAGCAGCTCTATACTGTCTGCGCCCTTGTACTGCGGGTCGCTGTCGGGAAAGTGCTTACCGATGTCACCGAGCGCCAGCGCGCCGAGCATCGCGTCCATGATCGCATGCACCAGCACATCCGCGTCCGAGTGCCCGAGCAGCCCGAGCTCACAGGGTATCTCTGCCCCGCCGAGTATCAGCTTCCTGTCCGGTACAAGCCGGTGAACGTCGTAGCCATGACCTATGCGAAGCTGCGATGAGCTCTGCACTTCCGACAGGTCTGACGGCACGGTTATCTTGATGTTCTGCGGGTCGCCATCGGTGAGCTTCACTTTCGCACCGGCAAGCTCCGCCAGCCCCGCATCATCGGTAGCATCTGCGCCGAGCGCCATCATTCTGCGGTAAAGCGCCGCCATGAACGCCTGGGGGGTCTGTGCCGCGCGGAGCGTCTCGCGGTCGGGAGTACTTGCAACGCAGCCGTCGGAGTCCACAGTCTTTATCGTATCTTTCACCGTCACCGCAGGAACTGCCGCGCCATATTGCACACAGTCCGCGTGGACCCGCGCGATAAGCTCCGGGGTCACGTACGGACGCGCACCGTCATGCACCATTACGATGTCATCGTCGGATAATAGCCCTGCCGAGCACGCGGCTTCAAACGCGAGCCGCGCGGAATCGGTGCGGGTGGTGCCGCCGATCACGAGCAGCTTCAGTTTGTTCACGCCGTATGTCCCGCACAGTGTGCGTACCGTGTCGGCATCGCTCTCACGAACGGCAGTGACTATCGCCGAAACGAGCGGTGAGCGCTCGAATGCCAGCAGACTCCTCACCAGCACGGGTATACCGCCTGCGGGAGCTAGCAGCTTGTTTATACCTTCCATTCTGCGGGAGCTTCCTCCCGCGAGCATCAGAACGACTGTATCCACGGAGCCCTCACCTCAACGCTGTTTAATCAAGTATACTTCGTCCGCCCAACCGTAGCTGTCTGTCATGTCGGGCGGTATGGTGGTGACATCGAGCCGCAGCGCGCTGAACAGTGTGCTGTTAATGCGGCGGTACATCGGTATTTCTGCCGCGTAGGCATTCACGATCTTGTCGTAGCATTTCATAAATGCCTCCGGACGGGCTGACGGGTCGGTAGCCTCAGCTTCTCTTATCAGGTACTTGAGCTTTGTGGAGCCGTTAAGCCCGTAGCATGAGTCAATGTATACGTCGCTCAGTGTTTCGCTGTTCCATGCGCCTGCCCATATCTCGACAGTGCCTTCCTTCTGGTTCCGGTAGAGCTCGGAAGCATCTGTGATGTCCTTTACGGTGAGGGTTATGCCTATCTCCCCGAGGAGTTCAGAAGCCTTTTTGAGAGCGATATACGACGGGTGATCACCTGTGCCGTTCGCCGCTATCATAGCTGTATATTCAAGCTTTCCGTCGCTCGGCGCAGCAGTTACCTTACCGTCAGCCACGGCATAGCCGGCTTCGCGCAGAAATCCGAGGCATGCGGACTTTACCGCCTCGCGGCGTGTATTCTCGTCCGCTCCCGGCGCAAACAGCGCCGCACCGTTATTATCTACAGAGTACGGCTTCACGCTGTCTGCCGCAGCCTGTGTAACGTCAACGCCCTCAAGATAAGGATAGTCGGTAGGTATCCCGCAGCCGCCGAAGTATGTATCGAGCGATTCGGGCTTATAGTACGCTATCGCGGTGGCAAGCGCCTTTCGCAGCGCGTAGCTTCGGTTGGAGAAGTTGTCACCGAGTCGCACTGTGCCAGCGTTGATACCGATATAACCATAGCCCTCCACTGTCTTCGAGACGGCATATATCGTCTCGGTGGTACGGTTGGCTTCTCCCACAGCAGCATAGCTCGTGCCGGAGCTGTCGGATACGCAGATATCCGCCGTGCCGTCTGCTATCAGTGATGCAGCTTCATCAGGTCTGCCGTTGATGATCTTCACCGCGGGGGATGCCGGAGCGCCTTTATAGTAGTACTCGTTCGCTTTGAGCAGCACGCCGTCGGTGTCAGTGCCGACTACCGTATACGGACCTGCGCCGAGCAAAGGCTTGTCTGATTCGGTGATGTGTGACGCGAGCCCCTTTGCAAAGCCGAAACGGTCATTCTCGTAACTGAACATGGACGCACTGCCATAGTAGTGCAGCGGCAGTATCACCATCTTTGAAAGCGCTTTTTCGAGAGCTGCGCCGTCGCCTTTGACAGTGACAGTCACGGCGTATTTGTTATTCTTAACGATACCGCTGATCATACCAACATGGTCGGGATCCTCGCTGCCGGAGGATGTGCGGGAGATAAGCCCCACAGCAATATTGACAGCCTGTTCGTCAAACAAAGTCTCGTCACCGAATATCATGCTTGCGAGCAGTTTATAGTTGCTGCCGTACATATTCGCGATATCGTTGATAACAGTCTGTTCGTCCTTGCCTTTTGAGGAGTAGTTGCTGTCTATCGAGTAAAAGAATGTGAAAAGGTCGGTGGCTTTCGGGTATTTGTTTGTGTACACCGAGTATGCGGTGTCACCGTAGAACGACTTGACATTCGCGAACTGCGTACGCAGCGTCGGCAGAGTTATCTGCTCCCTGATAAGCGGCTTGATATCTTCCGAAGCAAAGGCGCGGTCTATCTGCTCCTGCGTGATGTTACCGGCAGTGCTGCTGTCGAAGCGGTAGTTGAGCGCGCCGATGATGTTTGTGTCCTGCAGCTGCACCGAGCTGTTGTATGACGGGTCAAGGTGCAGATACATCGTGAAGATAACGTCATCCGCGTCCAGCTCCTCACCGTCCGCAAAGTGTACGTCATTTCGCAGCGCAAAGGTGAAAGAGGTCGTATCGCTCACGCTGTCATAGTCCGACGCACTGTCGGAGATGCAGCGGTAGCTGTATTTCGTGCCTTCGTATTCCTCCGAATCGGTTATGCGCCCGGATCTCACAAGATCGCCGGAGCGGGTGCGGCCGATAAGCGTCACGCCTGTGAGTTTGCGCATAAGCTCATCGGCTGCGGTCTCCTCTGCCGCGAATGGCGACCAGCTCTTATTGAGCCCGTCAACAGCGATGACCAGCGGACGCTCGCCGTCCGTAACCGCGGGAGTATCGCCTATGCCCGCGAGAGCCACGGTCTGCGTGGAAATGACGGTATTATCCGCATCTGTGGTCTCCGATGCCTTCGTTTTTACTGCGGAGCTTTGCGACGCAGCTGATACGGCGGCCTGTGATGTTGTCTGTGATACGACTGTCGTAGTCTCCGGGGACCCGAAGCAGCCGGAAAACATGACTGCGCACAATGCGGCAGCTATGATATTTCTTGTCTTTTTCAGGACTATGCACTCCTTGCTGACAAATACTGTTTCTGTAATTTCGTACATATCATTATATACCAAATATCCGTTCTTGTCAAATACTATTGTGTCGGATGGAAAGTATATCCGTCGATATAGCGCGAAGCCGCCGAAAAACGTGTACTTGACATATCCTGTGCCGAGTCGTATAATATATTTGTATCATTAAGGAGGGATCATTATGGAGATCAGGCGTGCGGTACGGTCCGACACGGAAGGAATAAACAGACTGCTGCGTCAGGTGCTTGAAGTGCATCACGAGGGCAGACCCGACCTGTTCAAGGGCGGGGTGAAGAAATACACCGACGAACAGCTCGCGGAGATCATCGCCGATGACAAGCGCCCGATATTCGCGGCTTTTGACGGCGACAGGCTCACCGGGTACGCGTTCTGTGTGCTGAAGTACTATCCGGATGACAATATCCTCACCGATATCCATACTCTGTATATAGACGACCTGTGCGTCGATGAAACCGAGCGCGGCAGGCATATCGGGAAAGCCATCTTCGAGTATGTGCTTGAGTTTGCGCGAAGCATAGGCTGCTACAATGTTACCCTCAATGTCTGGACCTGCAATGAAGCAGCTATGCGTTTCTATGAGGCAATGGGAATGAAGCCGCAGAAGATAGGCATGGAAACGATACTATGATCATCAAAAACTTGACACGGCGCACTACAAATGTTATAATATAAGGTACAATCGTTTACGAGACCTGTAATAATCACGAAAGGACAGATCACTATGTTTTGTGGAAATTGTGGAAGTAAGATCGAAGACGGCGCAAAATTCTGCGCCTCATGCGGCTTTCCTATCGAGCAGCCCGAAGCTCCTGAAGCTTCAGCCGCTCCCGTTGAGCCTGTAATATCCGCGGAGCCTGCGGCACCTGTTGCTGAACAGCCTGCGGCACCTGCTTTTGAACAGCCTGCGGCACCTGCTTTTGAACAGCCTGCGACACCTGTCGCTGAACAGCCCGCGGCACCTGCTTTTGAACAGCCTGCGGCACCTGTCGCTGAACAGCCTGCGACACCTGTTGTTGAACAACCTGCGGCACCTGTTGTTGAACAGCCTGCAGCGCCTGCCGGCTACACACAGTCAATACCGTACACACAGCCGGCTGCGCCCACATTCGAGCAGCCTGCCGCTCCCGTAAAGAAGAAAAAGAGCAAGGCAGGTCTTATCGCCGGCATCACTGCAGCAGCTGTCGTACTCGGCGGCGCGGGAGTTGGTTATTTCTGCTTCCATGCCGATATCACAAGGCTTGTCATGGGCAACTCTAAATACGCCCAGATGCTTGAGAAAAACATTGTAAAGAGCTCCGGCATCAAAGAGGATGACATCTATAACTACATAAGCCTTTCCTCAAAGAGCGCCGGAAACGCATTCAAGTCGTTCTCCAAAGTATCCGGCAAACTCAGCGCCTCGACCGATACCACGACAGAACTCACTGACCAGCTTGTAGGTTCAGGCTTTCTCGACACGGAGAAGTTCATCGGGCTCCCTGAAGGCACCAGCCTCACAACACGCCAGAATATACAGATCAAGCTCGGCAGTGTGTTCGCGATGCTCGATAACGAGGATACCCGCAAGATCCTCGACACTATCAACAGCTTTGCTGTTACAAGCAAGGTAGCCAACGGCTCGACCAAAATGGCGTCTATCGGTATATCAGAAAAGAACGGTCATTCCGGCTCGGCTGATATCTACATGAACGACAGCGGTATCCTCGTGACCTTCCCCGGCATCTCCGAGACAAAGGTGTTCATTCCCCAGTCGGAGATAGACGCGGCAAAGGCAAAGGCAGAGAGCAGCAACACCGCAGAGGGACTCTCCCCCGAAGAGCTCAAGCGCCTTCGCAAGCAGATAACCGAGATCTACATGAACGCCATGGACACCGCAGATATAACCTATACCAAGAATGTCACATGGACGAAGGAGATCAGCGGAAGAGCAGATACCGTGAACGCGAGCGTTACCGGCACAGATGCTGCGATAGTCCTCTCGAAGGATCAGACTGTAAGCGTAGTGGTCGCTGTCTATGACCTTCTCGCCAACGATGAATACCTTTTAGGCTACGCGAAGGATAACTTCAACCTTACCGAAGAGCAGTACAAGTCTCTGTTCAATACAGACGGCATTAAGCAGAACTCCAACGTCAGCGTTACCATACATCACATCGTTGACGTACATAACAATGTGCTCGCAAGCTCGATAGAGCTTTCCAACGAATCCGGCGGCTCGCTGTTCATTTCCGGAACAAACAGCGATAAGGATCAGAAGGGCTCCGTTACCGAGGTCTCCTTCAGAGATAAGGACGGCAAGTCTCTCGACATAAACGTCGGCTGCAAGAAGACTACCGCGGTCGACGGTTTTGCGGTATTCGGCATAAAGAGCTCCATTCCCAAGCTTGAAATAGATGATCTCAAGTTCGAGTGCAGCTTCACCGGCGCTGAAACAAAACGGTTCTGCGGCAAGGATGTGAATGTCGGCAAGTACGTCATCACACCCTCCGACCCCGACAAGCTGTTCTCCGCGTTCGAAAACATAAACACCGATCCCGGTCAGATAGTATATGACGGCAATGATGACATAGTTGCCAATACCATGTCAGTTACTGAAAGCAGCAACTTGTTCGGCAGCGACAACGCCATGCTGACGGAACTCAAAAAGCTTACGCTCACAATAGAAAGCAAGCTTGAAAACAGCGTCATGGACGTATCATTCGATATTTCGCTCGGCGATATCGGCTCGATCGGATACTACTCAAACCTTGAGGAAAAGAAGGAAGATATCGTAATGCCCGATACCGCAGGTGCGCTGAGCATCAACGATGAAACGCTCGGAGAGCGGCTCGGCCAGGACGCGGGCAAGTGGCTGAATGATCTTATTGAATCTATCGGTCTGAACAACGAGCTTATCAATAAGATTATGGGCAACATCGCAGGCGGTGTCATACCCACGCCTGCCGGCACTTCACCGTACAGCGCCCACTACAGCGCATACGATGATATGTCGGAGTACAACATAAGCTCGATATCGTACGCAATATCCAGCGCGCTTTACACACAGATCACCGAGATGAAGGACAAACAGGGTGTCATCAAGCTCTATTTCAAGGATGGCAAGCCCGAGATCATTGACAGCGCGGGAGTTGACGGCCTTGCTGATATTGATTACACAAGCGGATACCTCGACGTACCCATGGATTCCGTATACTCGGAGATAGTGTTCAACAACAACGTCGAGCCGACCGTCTTCGGCGTAACATCGGTATATACCGACGACCCGAAAGATCTGCCCGATGCTCTCCCGAACGAGATAAACTACTACAACTACTGCTATCCGTGGGCTGACGACAAGAACGGCTACATCGGCGAGTTCGTGGTAGGTACATCGCCGTATCTTATGACCGGTGAGCCGTCAATTACCGAGCTTACCACAAAGGCTGACGACCTCGAAATGCTCAACAGCTTCGCAAAAGAGATCGCCGATGTGGCACTCGACACCTTCGGAGTCCGGAACGATATTTCCGAATATCTCAACAAACCCGGTCTGGACTACGCAATTATGCTGTGTTATCGCACCGATAACGGCACTGACTGGTATGAAGACAATGACAGCTTCTTCCTGAACTCTGATGAAGTCGCAAAGGAATTCCCGGATAAGCTTCTGAAATGCCTTGAGACCGCGAGCAACACGTTCGGATTCGATCGTCCCGCAAAAGCAGCGTTCAGCTTCAACGAAAGCAAGCTGCTCGGCGTAACGGTATTCGAGAACAAATACGGCGCGCTCAGCTTCAATGATCGTGCTCTGCCCTCCGCAGGCGATATATCCAGAAGCTATTTCTACAACTGGTATCGTGATGACGACGGCGAGATCCAGGTCGGCAGAGTGAAGGTCAAGTATCAGGATTCCGTTATACCCGTAGGTACATACAGCATCGAAAAGCGCGGCGCGCTCGGTCTTCCTTCCGCAGAGCCGGAAAGAAAGTATGACGGCGTATGGAATGTTACCGACATCAACGGTCAGGATATCTCCGACGGCTCGTTGGGATATACGAGTATGCGCATCGTCATTGACGGATTCAATTGCGCGTTAGAGACCAGCTCCAATGAAAACATGTATTATCATCTGATATACGGAGAGCGTTACGAAGGCAAACCCTCCGCGAAGCTCTACTACTCAAGCAGCAATAAGTTCAATGGATATATCGTGTTTGAGTCGGAGACCAGCGGCTGTATCATTGAGCCCGACGTTATGGAAGACGGCACGGAATATAAGACTGTCATCAACTTCGTGCGCGGTGAAGGCGATGGCCCGTCCATCATTCCTTCCGAGTCCGTCATAGATATCCGGACCATTTCCGGCGTATGGAGACTTGAGTCCGAAACAGGCAACACAGACCTTGCGATAAGCTCGGACTATGTTCTTTCCCTGTACGAGGAGAACGGATATGTATCGTTCGACAACTGCTACTACATGAATCCGTCTGAAGACGGCTTCGATATCTATCAGGTGGAGAACAACCAATATATAGACTGCGGCAGGATCACATACGACAGCTCGAAAAACACCATTACCTACTATGAGCCGCAGGACGGAAATCCGCAGGAACTCATAAACGTCGAGAAGGCTCCGTATTTCGACTACTTCGGAGAGTGGACCGTCGATCTCTATGAAGGCATATCTATGGAAGAGTACAGCGAGACGTATGATGTCGAAGCGGATAAGCTGTACATGAACTTCGATATCGGCGCATACACCGTATATATGACGGATCTCGAAAGCGTGTCGATACTGACAACAAAGCAGCCGAAACAGACCAATTTCAAGATCGCGTACGACTCGTCCATGTTCATCGACTGCACATACGACCCGCAGGCAGATACTATAAAATGCGTGGTCAAGTTCGATGACGACAACGAAGACGGATTGAGCTTCACATTAAAGAGAGGCTGGCACGATTTCGACTGATCTGCAATGATCTTTTACCGGGGAGGAGTCAAAGCTCCTCCCCCGTTCACACGCCGCGGTATATGCGGCAGGAGGTACACAAGATGCGGCTTACCGTAACAAACGAACAGATGAAGGCTGCGGAGGCGGCTGCCGACAAAAACGGGATATCGTACATGGCGCTTATGCGCAATGCCGGCGAAGCGTGCTTTGCGCGCATCTCGAAGATACTCGGAGGCGTAGAGGACAAGACCTTCGTTGTGCTTGCGGGGCGCGGAAACAACGGCGGCGACGGTATCGTTATCGCCAATTCGCTCACCGAAGCCCGTGCGAGCGTTATACTCGTGTTCGTGCAGGATCTGCCGAAGTCCGACACAGCGCGGCAGTGCTACTCAATGTATGAAAAAGTAGTCAAATCCACGCTTTACGTTCATCGCAAGGATGTGGTGAAGCGCGCTCTCGGAAGCTGTGACGCCATAATCGACTGTGTATTCGGCACCGGGTTTCACGGTGAGCTTGAGGAAAACCTCAAAGACCTTTTCATGTACATAAATGAGAGCTGCCCCGGGATCAAGATATCCGCGGATGTTCCGAGCGGCATAAACAGCGATACCGGAGAGGTCGCGGAGGGCGCTTTCAGACCCGATTACACCATCGTTCTCGCAGCCATGAAGACCGGGCTTTACAATCACCCGGCGTTTGAGAGCTGCGGAAGGATAATGATCGCGGATATCGGAATACCGTCGAATTGCTACGGAAGCTGTGAAGCTGTGCTCACCGATGATGTGCTGCTTGAGTTCCTGCCAAAACGTACTTCTGTGTCGCACAAGGGAACGTTCGGCAGGATGCTCAACATCAGCGGCAGCGCTTTCTATACCGGTGCGGCTCTGCTGTCCACCGACGGCGCACTCCGTACGGGCGTAGGGCTTTGCACGCTCGCAACACCTACCCGAGTCATCAACGCGATAGCCGCTGCTGTCCCCGAGACCACGTATCTGCCGCTTGAACAGGATTTTGACGGCTTCATCAACGACAAGTCCGTGGACATGATAAAAAAGGAGCTTGAAAATACAAAATACGATGCCATACTGATCGGCTGCGGGCTCGGAAGCCGCAAAACCACCACAGATCTGACAGAACTCGTCATAAGGAACGCGGATTGTCCGGTAATTGTCGACGCGGACGGTCTTAATTCGCTGGCGGGGAATATAAATGTATTGAAGGAAAGCAAAAAGGGGGTTATCGTGACCCCTCACCCCGGGGAGTTCTCCCGTATGACGGGTAAGCCCACCGCTGATATCCAGCGTGACAGGATCGCGTCAGCAAAGAAGTTTGCGAAGGAATACGGCTGTGTGACCGTTCTTAAAGGCGTGAATACTGTGATCGCCGCTCCCGACGGTCAGACGTTCGTAAACACCACGGGCAACGCGGGTCTCGCCAAGGGCGGCAGCGGTGATGTGCTTGCCGGTATCATAGCTTCGCTTGCGGCTCAGGGCACAGAGCTTATGTATGCGGCGGCACTCGGAGCATATCTGCACGGGCAGGCGGCGGATCGTCTGGTGGCACGCACGCACGGTATGGCAGGCGTCCTGCCCCGCGATATACCAAAGATACTGCCCGAGATACTTAAATAAACAAATAACCGCCTTTTTCTTCCTTCGAAGAAGAGAAAGGTGGTTTTTTATGAAACGTTCGTTATTTGCAGGGTTCCTCATTACCGCAGCCGCGGTGCTCGCAGGCTGCTCACAGGCTGATGTGCAGGCACCGTCTGCCGCGCCGGACACTGCGTTCACGGCAGATGCGGAAATATCCTATGAGGGGCTGGAGCTTGCCGCAAAGGTGACCCGCTCGGCAGCGGGAGAATGGGAGCTTCGCATCACAGAGCCTTACGCACTGGAGGGACTTACCATGAAGATAAGCGACGGTAAGACTTCGCTGTCCATGCTCGGACTTGAGAGTGACTCCGATGTATGCACCGGCATCGTAAGTATGGCGAGAGCGCTGGCATGCGCGTATGACGCCGCGGCAGATTCTGCGCTGTCGGGTACGTCGGAGCTTGGCAGCTATTCCGTCACCCTCGATGAAAGCTCACTGCCATGTGAACTTTCATCTGACGGATTGAAGGTACAGTTTTCGGATTACCGCGAGAACGCTGTCGAACACACCCGTGAGCTGTAACACGCACACGTGCGCAGACGACAAAGCTCCCGACCGAAGGCGGGAGCTTTGTTATATATGTCATTATACATTATTATCGCGCTGTTCCCGCCCTAAACGGGAGCAGCTGTTATTATGTTTCTTGGAGGAAACACTATTTATATATATTTCAGCAATTCTTCGCGGACTCCGTCAAGTCTCTTGTCGGAGAGACCGAAGTCCATTTCCTTGTATGACCATGTGCAGCGGGAGATGTTATGCTTCTCGAACACAGCGTTTATCGCCTTGTACCACGCGAGTATGTCCTCGGGAGCAGCTCTGTCGATTACGCCGTACTCGCCGCAGTACAGCACGGTATTGTTGGCTTTGGCTTTTTCTATCGCTTCCGCGAAAAGCTCCTCAAAATACTGCTCGGTAACACCGCTTTCCGCGAAGCTCATGTCGTGGTCTACATCGCACCAGTCGGGGTCGACCCACGGAGCGTGCTGATGTGTGAACTTGAGCGGATCGTAGCAGTGGAAGTTGTACACGATCCTGTCATCGTACGGCGGATCAAGATCTTTGACCGCGCTCACGCTGTTGTTCCAGTAGCTTCCCACCAGGATCACAGTGTCGGGAGCGATCGCGCGTATGCGCTTTATGCACTCCTTTGTGACACGGTTCCATGTCTTCGAGAACGCCTGGTCGGTGACTTCGTTGAGAAGCTCGAAAACGATGTGCTCGCTGTCATAGGAGAACCTGCGTGCTATCTCCTCCCACAGACGGTAGAAGCGTTCCTGAAGCTCCTCGCTGTCGAAAAATCCGCTTTCGTTCTCACCCTTGTCAAATGAGAAGCCTGCAGTCTTATGTATGTCGATCACTATGTTGAGACCGTGTCTGAAGCACATATCGACCGCGTTTTTCACATATCCGAACCCGGTTTCGCTGTATCCGCCTTTTCCGTCCTCGAGAATGTTGAAGTCTATCGGCAGTCGGACGTGGTCAGCCCCCCATGCCGCTACAGTCTTTATATCATCCTCCACAATGAAACCTTCAAGACGCTCTTTGCTGTAATCGCACTGCGAAAGCCAGCCGCCGAGGTCTATACCTTTTCTGAAGCCTTTAAGTTCTTTCATCGGAATCACCCTTTCCTGTTTTATTGTCATCATTATACCACAAGCTGTCTGATACAGATATCATAAAATTGCTGTTTATCGCGAATTTTTATTCGATTTTCAGACAAATAAATGATATATTAGGCAATATTCCGATATCGCACAGGACCGGATAGTGGTATAATACAGTTAAAGCAAAACATACAGGAGGTACTCTACCATGAAAAAAGCATACGTAACGATAACATCTACTATTATAATAGCAGCGCTTCTCGGCGGGTGCGGACAACAGCCCGCACAGACTACTGCCGCTGCAGTCACAACAGTCGCAGAGACCACTGCTGCCGAGACCACACCCGAGGTTACCACCGCCCCCGAGCTCGCATCCGTGAAAGCAGATGACGGCTCTATGTACGCAGACCTTTCCGAGGGCATGCCGTCATTCTTCGAAGCGTCTGACGGCTGGACGAACGGAAGCATGTTCAACGTGACATGGCGCGGCACCAACGTGACATTCGATGACGGCAAAATGCAGCTTGTCATCGACAATGATCCCAAGCCCAAGAGCAAAATACCATACTCCGGCGGTGAGTTCAGAAGCAAGGATTTCTACGGCTACGGACTTTACGAAGTCAGCATGAAGCCCATTAAGAACGACGGCGTCGTATCGTCCTTCTTCACCTATACAGGCCCGTCGGACAACAACCCCTGGGACGAGATAGATATTGAGTTCCTCGGTAAGGACACTACTATAGTTCAGTTCAACTACTACACCGACGGCAAGGGCGGTCACGAATACATTTATGAGCTCGGCTTTGACGCTACCGAGGATTTCCACACCTACGCTTTCGAGTGGCTCGAAGACAGCATCACATGGTATGTCGACGGTGTCGAAGTGCATAAGGCAACAAAGAAGCTCCCCTCCACACCGAGCAAGATCATGATGAACGCATGGTGCGGTACCGGTGTCGACGGCTGGCTGAATGCCTTCGTTGATTCCGACCTTCCGCTTACCGCCGAGTATCAGTGGGTACGCTTCACCCCCGCCGGATAAACAGAAACAGCAGACCCGTCAAACGAGTCTGCTGTTATTTTTTTACTCCGGCATCAGTTCATATACTCGCCGTTGTATTCGAGCAGGGTGACTCCGGTAACGCCGTCGATGCCCTTGAACCGCGAGAGCCCCGAGGTATCATTATTCTTCACCTTGATCTCAATGGTTATCTCGTTGTTCTCGCCGGTCTTTGATTTGTTCTTGAGCCTGTACTTCATACCGCCGAGCACGGCGTTGACATTATCCTCCGCAGCATCTGTGTAATGCACGATGAGAAGGTAGTTCCGACGGCTCTTCTTGAGCATCGAGAACACTATGTAGATCACAGCGATCGATACTGTACCGATGATCGCCACGAAGTACAGTCCCGCGCCCGCGGTTATACCTGCGGCTATCGCCCAGAACAGGAACCCTATGTCGAGCGGATCTTTGATAGCCGAGCGGAATCGAACGATAGAGAGCGCACCGACCATACCGAGCGAAAGCACGACGTTCGAGCTTATAGTCATGATTATAAAGCCGGTTATCGAGGTTATCATAACGAGAAGTATGTTGAAGTTGTCGCTGTACACCACGCCGCGGTAGCAGAAGCGGTACACGAGGTACACGATGATACCGCATAGCAGCGATGTTGCCATTGCCGCGAGTATCGCTGCGGGAGTAAGGGTCGAGAAGTTGAGGTCGTCACCGAACAATTTGAGCGTCTCGCTTACCACGCTCATTGCTTTTGTTTCCATAGTTTTCTCCGTTTTGAATACTGTTTTTTTACACTGTCAATAGCTCAACCGCAACATGTCGCTGCAGAGTATATATTTTGACACCGACTCCGGGATCGCGGACACTCCGGTAAGGAGCTGACGCACATAGTCGGGCATGAAATCATCATACTTTATCTCAAGAACGATGTCATTGTCCGGCATCACGCCGCAGTAAACGTTATCCCCCCGGAACATATCGAAGCCGCTGGTACAGGCGGCTATTTTCATATCGAACGTCACGCGCACATTCCCTGCCTCGCAGGTGTACGCCTCACGCAGATAATCCACGATGACCGCGGGAGCAAGGTGTGCCGCACAGTCGGACGCAAACATATCGCCGCCCGCGGTATCCGCGTATTCCTCCCCCGCGAAGATGCTGAAATCGCACGCGAGAAGCCTGTCGTACTGCTCACGGGTAAGGGTGGTAGCTTTTTTGAAGCCCACATTGTTGTGCTTCACCTTCTCCTCGAGCCGTATCAGCCCGGGATCGAGCCCGTACGCGCGCACGCGGTATTTCTTGCGCTTAAGCGCACCGTTCAACTTGTCTTTATACGCCGAGCGGTACACATCGTCGAAGTACAGACTCGTCACGCGGTACAATCCCTGTTCAGCGTGCTCGTCATGCTTCATGACAGCGCCGAACCTCCCGCGCAGTATATGGTACGTGCCGCCGTTTATGCGGTATTTTATTTCATGGCGGTACTGTATTCTATCCATTTTTTACCCTGTCCGCAATTATCTCGGTTATTTCCTCGATGCCAAGCGCCGTGCAACCCACGCGCACATCCGCGTATTTCTCGTAGTACGGGCTGCGCTCTTTGAAGATATCCTCGATAGTCATGCCTTTCGCGGCAGCTATACCGCGCGTTCTGATGTTGCTTAATCGGCGCTTCAGCTCATCGCATGACACCTCAAGATACACGCATACGCCTGCCTGTTTGAGGAAGTTCATCCCGCGTTCGCAGAACACCGCGCTGCCACCGGTGGCTATGACGGTGTCCTCCGTTTCCATGACCGAGAGGAGTGCCTCCTCCTCCATTTCCTCGAAGCGCTTTACGCCGTAGCGTTCTATCAGATGCCATAGCACATCATGCTGCTCCTGCTGTATTATCAGGTCGGTATCGATGAACCGCATACCAAGCGTTTTCGCAAGCACTACGCCGACCGTGCTCTTTCCGCAGCCGGGCATTCCCGTGAGAATAATGTTTTTCATGCTGTCTTCCTTTACTTATCAGTACCATGTAGGCACAAGCCCGTCAAAGCCGTTGTACTCGCGCACGGTCTTTTCCGCAGCCGCGATAACGTCGGTAAGGCTTCTCGGGCAGTATGTATACGCGTCGCATATCCTGCGCAGCATATCCGCGGCGGTGTACAGCGCCATGAGCGCGAAGAAATCGCCCGGTATCGTTCCGCCGAAGTAGCCGTTTATCTGCCCGCGGGAGAACGGAACGCTGCAAGAGCGTCGTATGCACTGGAAGTCCATGTACGGGTCTCCCCAGCAGCAGCGTCCGAAGTCGATGACACCGTACTCGTCATAATTCGTCAGTACAAGGTTTCCGGAATGGAAGTCTCCGTGCAACGCGGTCTGAGGGCGGTCTTTTAGCAGCGGACGGCTGTTCTCGATAAAATCGAGAGCCTTGCTGCTTCCCTCGAAGACCTGACGGATAAGGCGAAACTTCCCGACTATCTCATCAAGCTTGTGACCGTAGAATTCATCCCACGGCATGACCGACTTCGGAGCCTTCACACCATGTATCCGATGCAGGAGCTCACCCGCCTTCTCGCCAAAATGCGCCTGCTCGGGGGTGTGCAGATTGAGTATCCTCGAATTTGCGTCAATACCGTCCACCCATGTATAAAGAGTGTACACCAGCGTATCCGCGCAGCACGCCGCTACTTCTATCGGCAGGTTCATGTTGATGCCGAGTTTTTCATGCAGATACTGTGCAAAAATGGCGCTGTCGCAGTGCCGCTTGTAGTTCTCGATGCCCGACGTGCGCATTATGAGCTCGATGCCGTTGTTGCGCGTTATATGATATTTGTTCTCGCCGGACATTCCGACCTCTATCGGAACAATGTCTATCCAGTTCTTTGAATCGGCTATATCGGAGAAATGCTCCGTAAGCTTATCCATTCCCTCACCTCCGCCGCAGGCGTGATGTTACCGCTCGGAAAGCGGTGTATACTTCATTCTCGGCTGTACGTTAAGATACGCCGGACGTATTATCTTCTTGCCGTTCACCAGCTCTTCGATGCGGTGAGCCGACCATCCGGATATCCTCGCTGTAGCGAAAAGAGGAGTGTAAAGCTCGAGGGGAAGTCCGAGCATAGAGTAGCATAAACCACTGTAAAAATCTATGTTTGCGCTCACGCCCTTGTATATACGGCGTTTCTTGGCGATAAGCTCCGCCGCGAGCCGCTCCACAGAGTTGTAAAGCCCGAATTCCTTCTCCATCTGCTTTTCAGTGGCAAGCATTTCAACGTAGTTCTTGAATATCTGCGCTCTCGGGTCGGATATCGAGTATACCGCGTGACCCATTCCGTATATAAGTCCGCTCCTGTCGAATGCTTCCTTGTTCAGCAACTTGTCAAGGTACGCCGTTATCTCGTCGTCATCGTTCCAGTCCTTCACCTCTTGCTTGAGCTCGTTGAACATCCCCATGACCTTAAGGTTCGCACCGCCGTGCTTCGGTCCCTTAAGAGAGCACAGCGCCGCAGTTATCGCCGAGTATGTGTCGGTGCCGGAGGATGTGACCACGTGGGTCGTGAAGGTCGAGTTGTTACCGCCGCCATGCTCTGCGTGGAGCACCAGTGACATATCGAGCACCTTCGCCTCAAGCTTTGTATATCTGCAGTCATCGCGGAGCATGTACAGTATGTTCTCCGCTGTGGACAGATTCTTCTTCGGACGGTGGATAATGAGCCCGTCTCCGTCGATATAATAACGCTTGGCGTTGTAGCTGTACACTATCAGCATAGGAAACAGCGCGATGAGCTCAAGCGACTGTCGCAGCACGTTCGGGACGTTCAGATCGTTCGGATAGTCGTCATAAGCATACAGCGAAAGCACACTCCGGGAAATCGTGTTCATAAGATCGTTGCTCGGGGACTTGAGCACGATATCACGCACGAACGATGACGGCAGCCGCCTGAACGCGCCTATCATCTTAATGAAATCGTCGAGCTCCGTCTTATCCGGAAGCCGGCCGAACAACAACAAATAAGTGATCTCCTCAAAACCGAAGCGGTCGTCCGCGATAAATCCGTCAATAAGATCCTTCACGTTGATACCGCGATAATACAGCTCTCCGTCACACGATATGAGCTTACCGTTCTCTTCGCGCTTTGAAACTATCTCGGATATCTCCGTCAGTCCCGTAAGCACGCCCTTGCCGTCAAGGTCACGAAGCCCGCAATAAACATTGTGCTCAAGGTACAGTTCGGGCGCGATATTGCCGTTACCGGTGCAAAGCGCCGCAAGCTCCTCGATTTTCGGTGTGACCTGCGAAAATGGGTAGTGTGAAGCCATATCTTACCTCCTGTTACCTGTTTATTATATATACTTTCTTATTATAGCACACTTACAAAGATAATGCAAGCAATTATTGTCGTTTTTCATCATTCCGCCGCTCCGGCTACGGTATGACCGCAACAAAGGGCTCCCGTGGGAGCCCTTTGTCAGTATTCACTTTGCTTTTACCGTAACAGTTGCCGCCTTGACTATGTCAGTCCACTTACCGTTAACATAAGCCTGCACGGCGTATTTATACTTTGTTCCGCTCTTTACTCCGCTGACGGACAGAGAGGTCTTGGTGACATTCTTCACCTTCTTGTACTTACCGCCGCTGTATACAAGCACCCTGTACTTCGTCGCGCCTGCCACGGCTGTCCACTTCAGAGTTATTTTGCCGGACTTCGCGGCAGCGCTTAACTGCGGAACTGCCGATGCAGCCTCAAGCTTGTCGATGACCTTCTGCACCGCTCTCGCATAAGCCTTGGCGCCCTCCTCGTTCGGGTGCAGCGAATAAGCGCTGATACCGTTCTTGTCGTCGGTAAGGTCCTCGGACTGCGTATCTATGATTATATCGTTTATGTACGCGTCGTCGGTATATGCTTCATGCCCGCTGAACTCGTCAGCAACAGGCGCGAACCATACATTCATGCCCTCGGCGCGGCATTCATCCACAAGGCTGTTGAGCTCCGCGTTGAACAGGTCGGTGGCATCATTGACCTTTTTCACTGTCTCTGCCTTGATATTCAGCTTTATGTAGCCGTACGGTATTGTGAAGCCATCCGGGTTGAACAGTCTCGGATATCCCGCAACGATTATCGCAGCCTGCTTCCCCGCAGCGCTCTCGATGTCCTTGTAAGCCTGCTTGATATCGTCTCTGATGTGATCATTGTACGCTTCCCATACGGAGGCGATCTTCTCGTCAAGAGTCGCCGCTTTGGTCAACGCAGTCTGCATGATCTCGACAAAACCGATGTCATTACCTCCGAGAGTCAGGGTGACATAGTCCACATCACCTGCTTTTATCTGCTTGAACACATTGATCTGCGGCTCAAGCGCCTTCGTACCCGAAAGCCCCTTGTAATCGTATGTTTTTTTGAACTCCGAGTTTATATGCTTAGTCTCCGCGCCGGATGCGGCAACAAAGAACCAGTTGGTACCGCGATGATCGGACATGGTACCGTCAACGCCGCCAAGTGTCAGCTTCCCGCCCCATGCGAGGTTCGACCTGTGCGCAAGCCAGTCGGGATCCTTGACCTTCTTTTTGGCAGTCTTGGCCGTTCCGAACGGCGGTATGCCCTCACCCGCGGAGTATGAATCTCCGAGCGATACGATTATGCGCGTGTCTTTTGTATCAGCCGCCGAAGCAGTCACTGCCGATGTGAGCATGACAGCTGCCGAAAGAATGCCGCACAGAAGTTTTCTGATAGTTTTCATGATAGCCTTCCTTTCACGATGTCCGCGATATTGATGATTAGATTATATCACAGATAACGAGAAAATGCAAGTATATCCTTTGAGTCGCAGGACAGGGACCGACACGAACGCGCCGAAGCGGACAGCGCTTCGCACGTTTACTCGCAGAGCTTTCGCGGAAAACGAATGTACGCCTTATGGCGTGGCAGGGTATACCGGTATTACTGCCGACTGCGAGGCAGAGAAAACCGCCCGTTACTGATAAGTAACAGACGGATCGCGTGCCCGCGCTGCGGGCTGTGATCGCGATACAAAAAGTATATCTGCACTCCGGACTGCGAGACAGAAAAAAACGCCCGTTACTGATAAGTAACAGACGGATCGCGTGCCCGCGCTGCGGGCTGTGATCGCGATACAAAAAGTATATCTGCACTCCGGACTGCGAGACAGAAAAAAACGCCCGTTACTGATAAGTAACAGACGGATCGCGTGCCCGCGCTGCGGGCTGGTGGAGGCGGCGATGAGTCCCGTTCGACTCTCACCTGCCTCCAAGTGAACAATCATAAAAGCCCGCCCGCCATAAAGCGCGGCGGACGGGCTTTTATGATTGGTGGAGGCGGCGAGAGTCGAACTCGCGTCCGAAAGCCTATCCACAAGTCTTTCTACACGCTTAGTCGTTCTTTTGGATCTCCCCGCAGCCTCTCCGGACGACAGGATAGGCATTGGGCAGCTCTTTGAGGGCGCGACGGGTTACAGAGCTCTTACCCGAAGCGTTGGCTGCTGTGTTACGCCCGACCCGAAGCCGCAGCACTCAACGGGCGGACGCGCTGCGCTTAGGCAGCGAGAGCAGTATCGTAATCTGCGTTTAAATTTAAATTGCCCGGGATTAAGGAGTTCAGGCAGACTCCGCGTGCTTAACCGGCTTCATGACCCCCGTCGAAACCTTTACGCCCCCGAGGAGATATATTATGCGCTGGTTTTCATAATTATACAATAAAACCGCAGCTTTGTCAATCATTATTTTGACCGCTCCTGCGAGATATATACCGCAGTGAACAAGTACTGCACATTGACGGTTTTTCGGCTCGCAAATTAGCTATTATGCACAAATATTTGCATGAAGTATTAACAAACCGTCAAAAAGGTGATATAATAATATCGTATATCCCACTGCGGGCGCACGGTGCTTACTTACGCGCTCCGCACAGAAAATGTTATTGTCATGCAATTACAGAAAAAGGAAAATTATGGGCGGAAAAAAGATAAAATACGTAAAAATACGGGACGAAGACTATATGCCGGACTCCCGGAGCAAAAAAGAAAAGGAAGGCAGATCTGCCGAGAGCTACTACCACGTACACCGGCTCACCCCGTGGCAGAAGATACAGGGCGTGCTGTCATTTCTCGGAACAACGCTCTTAAGCATCCTCCTTATCCTGATAATCACGGTGTGCATAGTCGCCGCGGCACTTACCGTCTACATCATGCAGTTCGCGGAGAGCAGCTTTGACGTAGACCTCACGAATGTCGAGCTGTCATATTCGAGCTTCATCTACTCCACCGACAGCAAGGGCGAGGATGTACTCGTCAAGCAGATAAGCGGCGAGACCAGCCGTATCTGGGTGGATATCGAGGATATCCCTCAGTACACTCTTGACGCGTTCGTCGCTACCGAGGACGAGCGTTTCTTCGAGCATAACGGTGTTGACTGGAAGAGAACGCTTTCCGTTACCGTGCAGGCTATCATAAGCAGCGGTACACAGGGCGGTTCCACCATTACCCAGCAGCTCGTCCGTGATATCACAAAAGACCAGGAAACTACCATAGGGCGAAAGCTCCGCGAAATATTCCGCGCACTGTCGCTCGAAAACAAGTACACGAAGTACGATATTCTCGAAAGCTACCTAAACCGCATAGGCTTTGGCGGTCCTGCCTACGGCATAGGCTCGGCAGCACAGTACTATTTCGGAAAGAAAGTTGGCGACCTCACTATCGCGGAGAGCGCCATGCTCGCCGGCGTCGTGCGTTCACCGTCGAACTACAACCCCTACAACGTGGACAACGACGGCCTTCACAAGTCCAAGCGCCGCCAGGAATATACCCTGAAGCACATGTATGAGCAGGGTTACATCACCACCGACGAGTATGAAGCGGCTATCGCCGAGAAGGTGAAATTCCGCCGCCCGGTAAAGGGTACGTACTACGGCTATACAGATATGCGCTTCAACGACTGGTACGGCATCATAACCGAAGAAAGCAAGAACGAGGGCGACCTTTACTACCAGAACGTACCGTGGGAGGACATACTCGGCGAGGAAAGCTCGCTCGCGTATAAATGGAACGGCTCGTATGAAGTATCACAGGACTGGTACGTCGATGCGGCTATCGACCAGATAGTGAACGACCTCTCGAAGAAGCTTGGCATTTCCTACAATGAAGCATGGGACGAATTCAGGAGCGGAGGATATACCGCGTACCTGAACGTGAACATGGATATGCAGAAGAGGCTCGGAGAACTGTTCGAGGATCCGTACACATGCCTGAGCTCGTATGACGCGTCACTGCCCGCGGACAGCAAGAAGCTGATCCAGGGCGCGTTCGTCATCATGGACTACCGCGGCAAGGTGCTCGCCTGTGCCGGCGGTATCGGCGAGAAGCCCGGCGACAACTGCTTCAACCGCGCGACCCAGGCGGTAAGCGCTATCGGTTCAACGATAAAACCTCTTGACAACTACTCTGTCGCCATTGAGAACAACCTGATAACCTACTCGACTATGATGCAGGACCTTTCGGGTAAGATACACGCGGAGTTTGCGGGTGACGGCTCGCACGCAGCGGAAAGCGGATATGATGCTACCGACCAGACCGTTCGCTGGCCGCATAACTATCAGGAGTCAGGCTTCGGTTCGGGAGCCTTCTGGCCCGCATGGTATGCGGTACAGAAGTCGATGAACACGATAGCGGCACGTGTTATGCAGAAGGTCGGACTTGTCAACGCATACAACCACCTTGTGAACAATCTCGGCTTTGAACATCTTGACAGCGTGAACGATGTGGCTTACGCTCCGCTCGCAACGGGAGCTCTCACTAACGGCGCTACGCTCACCGAGCTCACTGCCGCGTATCAGGTAATGGGCAACGGCGGCATGTACTACAAGCCGTATTACTATTCACGCGTCTACGATAACAAGGGTGTCGTGGTGCTTGAGCAGGATCTCAACGGCAAGCGCGCCCTCTCGGAGGACAGCTCGTGGATAACAAACCGTATGATGCTCAAGGTCGTACAGGACGAGTACGGTACAGGTAAAAACGCAAAGCTCGGCGCATGCGAGGTAGTTGGCAAGACCGGTACCGCCAACGATATGTCGAACCTGCTGTTTGCCGGACTCACGCCCGATTATGTGGCATGCTACCGTATAGCGTACGATGACAACCACGAGATCGGTAAACAGGACGGCTGGAGGACCATGGCACTGGTATGGCATGACGTTATGGTAAACTTTGTCGATACCAACGTCGAGAGGAGCTTCACGCCCGACAGCTCAACAATAGAGATCAATTACTGCACCGAGACCGGACTCCGCGCGACATCAAAGTGTCCGGGCACAATGGTAGGCTACTACCGTAAGAGCAACATCCCGGAGAGCTGCGACTCGCGGCATGACGGGCTCTACTGGACAGAGCACGGCGACTTCGAGATACCGCTGTATGAATAAACCACCCGCGCATTTACTATGAAAGGAAGATCGCCCCATTGAAAACAGCATTGACCGACCGCACACTCGGATATATGAAATTTGACACGGAACGCACCGGCAACGAAGCCCTCACAGCATACACGAAAGCCGTGTTCGGCTGCGGCGCGGACTATATAGAAGTGACTTCGGCGGCGGCAGCAAAGCTGGATCCTGCGGATTACGAGGAAAAGTATATACTCCGAGTAACGAACTCGTATGACTGTGGGTTCTGCGAAGCAAACAGATTTGCTTACGCTGTGATATCATCGCCGTACATCAGGCTGCTCGACAAGCTTCCCGAGGACCAGCCCGTGATATTCGAGATACACGCCGACGAGTACAGCGCACAGGCGATACTGCTCTATCTGCACAGATACTCGTTCGTAAGACGTATAGCGGCGATACGCCTCACAGGATTGTTCGGCGACAGCATAGCAAGCCTTGTGAAATGGTGCAGGAACAACATATTCCTGCCTGTGGACATCTGCCCGCTCAACTCTATGCTGACCGGAACGACGGACGCTGCCGCAGCCGAAGAAGCGGGAGTCAGGATGCTCACGCTGTCATTCGGCAGAGGCTACTATTTCACCGCCCTTGAGCAATATGTCATAAACCGCTGCGTGGTGAGCCGCAACCCGATGCCCAAGGATGTCATCAAGTCCATGTGCATAGCGAGCTTCGTATTCTCCGACATATTCGGAGCAATACCCACCGGACTCGCGAGAATGCTTGACTCCGAATCGGAGTCAATGGCGGTATACGACACCGATTCCGCGGTGATGTATCGCCCGTTCCGCGCAAAAAAGGTACCTGACCGCCGTATTTCATACGAGAACATCATTGACCGCAAAATAAAAAGCATCGGACTTGAGCACGAGATCGAAAACGCGGTGATAGATATGCTGAAAAAGGTAAACTTCAGCTTCTACAAGGAAATAACCAAACGAAATATAATCGACTGAACGGAGCAACAAAATGGACAACGGTATAGTAGCTTACAAATGCCCTGCGTGCGGCGCGAGCCTGCCCTATTCCGCGGAAACATCTGACTTCAAGTGCGAATACTGCGGCTCGCACTTCTCCAAAGAGCAGCTTGACACGCCTATCGAGGGAAATACATACTCCGCGTTCGAGGAACAGCCCGACCTCACTGAAAAGCAGAAGGAATTCAGCGAAGCCAACAAGCTGTACACCTGCCCGGGCTGCGGAGCCTCGGTCATCACCGATTCGGAGCTCTCCGCGTCTGCCGAGTGTTATTACTGCCACAGCCCCGTGGTGCTCTCGGGAAGACTTTCCGGCGAGTACCGCCCTGACCTTATAATCCCGTTCAAGAAAACTGACAGCGATGCGCGCGCCCAGTTCAACGAGTGGATAAAGAAGAAAAAGTTCTTCCTCGCCAGAGGCTTCGGAAGCCCCGAGACACTCAACAAAATACAGGGTATCTATATCCCGTTCTGGCTCGCGGACTGCTGTGTAGAGGGCAAGCTCACCGCGGACGCCTTCAAGAAGATCTCGTCCATACGCAAAGGCGATTACACCTATGTCACCCAGGCGAAATATAACGTAGTAAGAGAGGGCAGCCTCGTGTTCAGGCGCATACCTGCCGACGCGTCATCGCGCGCTGACGATGCGCTTATGGACAGCATCGAGCCCTTCAACTACAACGACCTTGAGCAGTTCGACCTTTCCTACCTCTCGGGACACAATGCCCAGCGCTATGATGTGACCAAAGAACAGATATTCGAGCGTGTCCGCAAACGCGCAGCTGATACCGCGCAGGAGTCGTTCCGTTCAAGCATATCGGGCTACAGCTCCCTGACCGTCACCAGCAGCAGCTTCAACATAACCAACATCAACTATAAGCAGGCAATGCTTCCGATGTGGTTCCTGACATACAAATACAAAGGGAAGATGTACTTCTTCGCAATGAACGGACAGACCGGCAAGTTCGGCGGCACGCTGCCGATAAACAAGCCAAAGCTCGCGCTGTTCTCGTTCGGCATACCGATCGCCGCGGCTCTGCTGATACACCTGGCGTTCTTGTTACTGGGAGGGCTGTGATATGAAGAAAAGAGTTTTTTCCGTCATCGCGGCACTCGCTGTAAGCCTGACCGTACTCTGCTTCTTCGCGGGCGCGGACGTTTCACCCAGAGTCTTCGTGCTTGACTACGCGAACGTCATCTCCGACAGCGACGAGACTCGCGTAAAGGAAGAAGCCGAGCGTGTCGCAGCCAAAACGGGACTCAACATAGTCGTTGTCTCCGCGGACGATATCGGCACTCCCAAGACAGACGCGCGCACAGTCGAATACGCCGACGACAAGTACGAGGAGCTCTGCGGCATAAACACCGACGGCATATTGTTCCTTATCAATTGCGACACCAAGTACGACTATATCTCCACCAGCGGTTCAGGTATAAACTATTTCAGTGACTACCGCATACAGCGCGTCATGGACGCGGTGTGGGATGATCTCGTTGACGGCAATTTCGGTGACGCGGCGTACACGTTCGTAGGACAGGTCGAGAAATACTATGACCGCGGCAAGGCAAACAACCAGGATCCTACCGTCGCGACCGATGAATTTTCATTCTTCGACTTCATCGCATCGGCACCTGTACCGATCTTTATCGGCGGTATCATAGGACTTATCTCATACCTGACTTTGTCAGGCAATTACAAGCTTGAAAAGCCCGGCACCCGTAACTACATACTCGACAATTCCCTCGCCTTTGAGCGCTGCAATGACACCTTCGTCGGCAACGTGACACATACGATATATACTCCGCGCAGCTCGTCGTCTTCAGGCGGCTCGCACAGTCGCAGTCACAGCTCCACCCACCATTCACACAGCGGCGGTACTCACGGCGGCGGCGGAAGGCACAGATAACATGAAACATAGATTCAAAGCGGCAGCGCTCGCCGCGGCAGTAATGCTCGGAGGCTGCGCCAAAACATCCGCCGAAGCAGAGATAAAAATTCCGCTTCTTAACGCGGGCAGCAGCTTCACCACAGCCGCTGCGGAAAGATATGATCTTGATGAATTCACCACCGTCGGCGGAAAAGTGGATTACGTCTATGCCGACACGCTCACCGCGCCGTCCTCCGCAAACGTTTCGGAGTACAAGGTGCGCAAGGGCGACAAGCTGAACGAGGGCGATGTCATAGCGGTACTCGATGCGTCGATGTACGATTATGAGCTTCGCAACCGCCGGATAGCCGCCGATGACGCGCACACACGCTGGCAGAGCTCAGGCAGTGAGTTCGACAGACTTGACTGGGAGCAGAAAAAAGCGGAGCTCGCGCTCATTCAATATAAGATCGACCTGTGTACGATCAAAGCTCCGTACGACTGCATCGTATGGAAGACCGAACCGTTCTCTCCCGGTACGGCTGTGGAGGAAGGAGCTCCCGTCTGCACCGTTGCGAAGCCTGATGAAGTCTTCATCAGGGTGAGCGACAAAAAGGAGCTGTTCGCGTTCGGCAGAGCGGTCACGATGAAGTTCGGCACAGAAGGCACCTTCACCGGCACTGTGGTGAGCGAACCGCAGACCGGAAGCAACAGTTCCGTGCTGATAAAGCTTGACGACGGCGAGCTCGAACGTGCCAACGCCGAAGCGGGCAACATAGCCTCGGCAGGCTGGGCGAGCGTATCCGTGCTCGATTACAGCGGCTCCGATGTCCTGTGCGTACCGGAAAAGGCAGTCACCAACTACTCCGGAAGCACCTACTGCTATCTCGATGAGAACGGCGAACGCGTGCGAGTACCGGTAGAAACGGGAAAGACCGTAAACGGCCTTACCGTGATATTGAGCGGACTGACTGACGGCGATATCGTATCATACTAAAACAACTCCCGCCCCGGAACATATCCGGAGCGGGAGCTTATATTTCCTGTTCAGTATATCTGTGATATCTTATCCGCAGAAAGCGTCTTTTTGGAGCCGTCCTTGAATGTTACCTCGGCACCCGCTATTATGATGTCGCTCACACCAAGCTTGCTGTCGAATATCGACCACCACTCCTTGGACGCGCCCTTGCGGTCTTCGAGCGCGGAGCTGTCCTGAAGGTACTTGTTGTACTCGGTGTTTGCTTCATAGCGTATCTTGTTTCCTTTCGCATCCACCGCGTAAACCGTAAATATCACGCTCTTGATCGGCTTTCCGGTGTTGTTGTAGTACTCCACCGTAAGGTCGATGTTCTTGTCATGGTTGGTAAACAGACCCTTGCGCACGATGACCAGCTCGCCCGCTTTTGAGGACACAGGAGCCTTATCCTTACCGCTGAACGACCATATCGTCCCGTCGGAGGAATTGTACACCTGAGATCCGCCTGCAACATAGAAAGTCTCATCGATCACAGGGTAGCCGCAAAGCGTCGCCACCTGTTTGCCTGTGCGGATATCGAACGCGGGAGCCTTGCTGAACAGCGCGTTCTCGCCTGTCGCGGCATACACGCCCGTCGCGAGCAGATACAGCCTGTAGTAGTCGTTGCCGACGCGGAAATACGCTCCGCGAACGCTCGTTTTGCCGTAAGTGGGGAGGTCCTTGGGCTTCACAGTGGCACCGTTGATGTACAGCATCGCGGACGTCCTGCCGCCGGAGCTTAACTTATACTCCGTGAGTCTGCCTTTTGAATTTGCGTAGTAGTACACGTTGTCGGCTTCCGATATCCACTCACTGCACTTTACTACGCCGTTTTTGTCGGTGTAGTAGTCAGCTCCGCCCACGGAGTGTACTCCCTTTCCGGTGAGAGCTCCGTCGCTGCCGAACAGGTACAGCTTGCCGTCGATCTTCTTCGTGCAGCCCGTGACCGCAGTACCGTTCTCGAAGTAATACTTCCTGCCGCCGCTGGACGCGAAGCCTGTATAGTCCTTTGACGGTGCCGACGGGATCTTCACATTGGTGGTCCTGACTTTGATCACATCGGTGCTGTTGTGCTCATAGTACTTGCTTCCGCCCTTCAGCAGAGAGGCTATTCTGAATTTGTACACAGTCTTCTTCTTAAGGCCGTCGACCACGCATTTTGTCTTCAACACGTTCTTGTAGATCTTGAACTTGCCGCTTTCGCTGTCATACATGTACACCCGGTATGCGTCCGCGCCGCTCACAGCATTCCATGTCAGCGTTACCGACTCGTTTTCGGTCACCGCTTTCACGCCTGTCGGAGCGTCGAGTTTAGCGGCAGCGGATATCTGCACATTAAACTCCGGCAGATATCCCGTTCCGTGTGCCGAAAAAGCTGCAGCCGCGACAATAAGCGCGGCTATTCCTGTTTTTATCAGTTTGCTTGGTCTCATTATCGTTTCCTCCTAAAAAGTATATCCCCCGCACGGCGAGGGATATAAATGATATCAAGCTGTCTGCCGCGGCGGAGCCTACGGCTATTATATCACATTACGGATATAATGTCAAACGCGCACCTTATCTGAACTTCAGCGCGTGAACAGGCTTTGCGGCCATTACGGCAGTCGCTGCGATAACGCCTACACCGCCCTGTATCAGGTTCTCGGGTATGCCGATAGCTGCGGTTGCAGCGGATCCGGTGATGAACAGCCATTCATACAGGAAGTAGCCGGTCACCATTACGAGCTCCGCGGCCACACCGCTGGCGATGCGGGACACGACGGAACGCTCACGCAGACCGTAAGCGACAGCAGCCGCGACAACAGCCATGAGCGCCTTTATTGCGAATGTTCCGGGAGCGTATATCGCATAGCCGGAGATCATATCCGCAAGCGCCGAGCCTATACCCGCCGCCGCGGCTCCCCACTTTGCTCCGCAGAGCCAGCCCGCAAGAAGTACCACGCAGTCGCCGAGGTTCACGTAGCCCTTGGTGAGCGTGGGGATCTGTATCAGCATAGTCGCCACACAAGTCAGCGCCGCAAACGCCGCCGATGTTACTATCTTTCTGAGATTTTCATTCATACTTATCATCCTTTCTATATCCTACTATTTACGTATGTATTAGGATATTTATATTATACTACATATCATCGGATTTGTCAACATATTTTTGCAAACTATTTCTCACGTGGGAAAAGCAGTCAAAAACACACAAAGGCTCCCCCGAACGGGAGAGCCTTGAACGTGCGAGTTCTGATTACGCACCGTATTTAGCGGGGTTGATCTTAACGCCGGGGCCCATTGTGGACGTTACGACGCAGCTCTTGATATACTGACCCTTTGCAGCGGCAGGCTTAGCCTTTACGATAGCGCTCATAAGAGCCTCGAGGTTCTCGGAGAGCTTATCCATACCGAAGGATGCCTTACCGATGGGGCAGTGGATGATGTTGGTCTTGTCGAGTCTGTACTCGATCTTACCTGCCTTAGCATCAGCGATAGCCTTGCCGATCTCGGGAGTTACCGTACCAGCCTTGGGGTTCGGCATAAGGCCTCTCGGACCGAGCACCTTACCAAGACGACCTACAACGCCCATCATGTCGGGGGAAGCGATAACAACATCGAAATCCATCCAACCGTCCTGGATCTTCTTTACTGTATCGTCATCAGCGATGAAATCCGCACCTGCTTCTTCAGCTTCCTTGATCTTCTCGCCTTTTGTGAAAACGAGAGTTCTTACGGTCTTACCTGTACCGTTGGGGAGAACTACGGCGCCTCTTACCTGCTGGTCAGCGTGACGGGAGTCGACACCGAGTCTGATGTGAAGCTCGACGGTCTCGTCAAACTTAGCTTTAGCGGTCTTGCAAACGAGATCGCAAGCCTCTGCGACTTCGTAAAGCTTTGCCGAATCGACGAGCTTTACGCTTTCATTATATTTCTTACCATGCTTCATAATTATTATCCTCCTTGTGGTCAAACGGTCTGTGACCTCCCACTTACATTATGTTGTTGAACTCCTGATCAATCGACCACTTCGATACCCATGGAACGAGCGGTGCCGGCGATCATAGACATAGCCGCGTCTACCGATCCGGCATTGAGGTCGGGCATCTTCTGCTCCGCGATAGCTTTTACCTGAGCCTTTGTGATCTTGGCTACCTTGGTCTTGTTCGGTGTACCCGAAGCAGTCTCGATTCCGCAAGCCTTCTTGATAAGAACTGCTGCGGGGGGAGTCTTGGTAACAAAGGTGAAGCTTCTGTCTGCGTAAACTGTGATAACGACCGGGATTATAAGACCCGCGTCATTCTTTGTGCGCTCATTGAATTCCTTTGTGAACGCCATGATGTTAACGCCGTGCTGACCGAGTGCGGGTCCTACCGGCGGTGCGGGAGTTGCTTTTCCCGCGGGGATCTGTAATTTGATAAATCCGACTACCTTCTGAGCCATTTTGTTTTACCTCCAAAAAAATGTAAAGAACTGTTTTCTGACTGAGATCATCTGCCGTGTTATTCGTTGACCTTTTCCACCGCGGAGAGCTCGAGGGTCGTATTTGTTGCTCTTCCGAGCATCATGAGCGAGATAGTGACCTTGCCCTCTTCCTCGTTGACCTCCTGAACGGTGCCTTCAAATCCGATAAGGTTGCTCAGTCCCGAGACTATCTTGACGAGATCGCCGACCTTGACTGACGGAGCGGAAGCTCTCTTCGCCACGCCGAGGTTCTCTGCCTCTTCGTTCGTAAGCGGTATAGCCTTTGATCCGGGGCCTACAAATCCTGTGACACCTCTTGTATTGCGGCATATATACCATGTTTCATCTGTCATGACCATCTTGACATAAACATAGCACGGGAACAGCTTATCTATCTTCTGGTTGCCCTCTCTGTCGAGAATGGGCTTCCCGTAATCATCGGTCGCAGGTCCGAGCGGGACCGTAACGTCCTCGATGAGTGACTGAAGATTTCTGTTTTCGGCTATCGTTTTGATGTCGTTTGCGACCTTATTCTCGTAACCCGAGTAGGTATGCAGGACATACCATTTAGCTTCTGACATGGACTAATCTCCTATACCGTTTGATTTCAGCCTTTTCTTCCAAGCATGAGCAGCAGAAGCGAGCCAAAGCCCGTATCAAGCGCCCATATTGCAATGCCCGATACCACCAAAGACACAATGACAACGATCGTGTTGTTGAATACCTGTTTCCTTGACGGCCACACTACCTTTTTGAATTCGGATCTTGCGTCTTTGAAATACTTGACGATCGAACGCTTCTGTTTCGGGGTCGCAGCCGCCGCGACAGCTTTTACATTCGATGTCTCTTTTTCCTTCGCCATTTAGATCCTCCTTACTTGGTTTCCTTATGGAGAGTGTGCTTGCGGCAGAATCTGCAATACTTGTTCATTTCGATTCTGTCGGGGTCGTTCTTCTTGTTTTTCTTGGTGTTGTAGTTACGCTGCTTGCACTCTGTGCAGGCGAGTGTGATCTTAACTCTCATTTCGGCACCTCCTATTTTACTGCCGTTCGCATGAACGGATAAAGCCTCCCTCAAAGCGGCGTTTTACCGCGCAGCAGTCCCTTTGACCGCCTTGGAGCACTGTGCGGAGCGCTTCCATAAAAACCGCACAAAAAAATAAGCCCCTTTTTGAGGTAAACATATTTTATCACATTTGATCGTATTTGTCAAGGCTTTTTTGAAAATTTAACAGAAATATGCCCCTAAGCGATGAAACGCTGACCCATGCGGCGATGCGCAATACCATATATCGACAAAAAGCTCCGCCCGCAGTCAATATATGCCGATTGACAAAACCGCAAAGATGTGATATATTATGATGTGAGCGTTTATGTTCACCGTAAAGCTGTTTAGAACGAAAGGAACAGATAGGTAATGAAAAAATTATTTGCGGTTTTGACTGCTTTATTAATGGTATTGTGCATTTCGGCATGCGACGGCGGCAACAAACCGTCACAGACCACACAAGTCACCACCACCGCCGACCCGGACAGCGTGGAAGTGCCCGATTTCTCGGGACTTACCCGCATACAGATCGAGATGAAGTACCCGAAGCTCAACATCGTCTTCGACGAGAAGTACGATGACCGTGCCGAAGAGGATGAGGTCATCTCCCAGTCCCCCGCTCCCGGCACAAAGATAAAGAAGGCCGAGGAGATCACCGTCGAAATAAGCCTTGGCGGAAAGCAGGTGGAGGTCGATGACTACACCGGCAGGAACTACGACGATGTGAAGCTGCTCATCGAGAAGCAGGGACTTGTCCCCGAAATGGTCTACAATGACAGCGAGACTGTAACGCGTAACTGCGTCATCAGCACGATCCCGTCCGCGCGCACCATGGTAGACAAGGGCTCAACGGTAATATGCTACGTGAGCCTCGGCTCGGCAGTTCAGGAGATACACATGCCGGATTTCGTAGGCATGTCCATCGAAGATGCCACCAAGCTCGCCACCGATAACAACATTACATTCTCTATAATATATGATGACACCTCGTCCGAGGAACCCGGAACCGTTATCTCGCAAGGCATCGATCCCGACAGGGTAGTCGAGCCCAACACCCGCGTCGAGATAACTATAGCCGGCGAGAATGCCTCCGCGTCGCGCACCGCTACTATCACTCTCACCATAAACAACAAGACGGAGGGCGAGTTCGAGCTCAAGTACTACTGCGACGGCACGCTTATCCCAGAAAAGACCGAGATCAAGGAATTGAGCCTTACCCGAAAGATCGAGTGGGAAGTAAGCGGTACAGACGTACACACCTACTCTATAATAGTAACAAGTCTCACCACCGGCAAATCCGGCAAACTCTATGAGTATGAAGTGGACTTCACCCAGAACCCGCCTACCAAAGATCACCATGGCACATTCAACGGCAATGTGTTCTCCGAGCTGCTGAACGCTTAAGGCGTGCGCCGCAAAATAATATCACAAAACTATTGACAAAACCCCGTGTATATGATATAATGTTTAATCGACAACGGTCATTGGGTTGCTCCCCAATGATGAAATATTGCAAGGAAAAGGCGGTGACGGCATGAAAGAAGGAATTCATCCGAACTATGAAGCTACAACAATAAAGTGCGCGTGCGGAGCTACTTTTGAAACACGTTCCACTAAAAAGGACATCAAGGTAGAAATATGCTCCAAGTGCCACCCTTTCTTCACCGGTAAGCAGAAGCTCGTTGACGCGGGCGGACGCGTAGACAAGTTCAAGAAGAAGTACAACATGAAGTAAGCTTCAAACGCCCCGACAGGATACCTGCCGGGGCGTTTTTCATTATTTCTTTGTTGTCATATAATAGATCTTGTTGCCGTACCGGTATGAGAACAGCTCGTCTCCAACAGTCCAGACTTCAGAATCCTCGTCCGCCTTTATCGTTTTTGATATCTGCTTCATATTCTTGTCTACAAGGTATATCTTTCCGTCCTTGATAACGGGGGCGTACTTTCCGTTTCCGGCGAAACAGTCCGCGGCATCGAAAATGGCGAGTTCCTTACCCTTCGAATCCACGAACCCTCTCTGACCTTTTGAGTTCACCGCGCAGAACATCTCACCGTCATTACGTGTAAACATGTAATCATAAACTTTGCTTAAACGCTTGTTGCTGCTGATGTTTACGAGAACGTACTTGTATACGGGGTCTTCGTTCGTTCCGCCTTTATATGCGGCTATCGCCTTTGTGCCGTAGATCTTTGTCCCGAAGTCACAGATCGTATAAAAGTCTGCTTCATCCATGCTTTTTTCGTCGGTATAATATCTCAGATTGAAGGTGTCGTAGTCCTTGTTCTTCGAGGTGAGACACACATAGCTGATCCCATCGATCGGGCGATGGTCAAAAGCGACATAGTTGACGCCGACAACAACTTCCGTGCTGACAAAATCCGATACGGTCTTTGTTTTCCCGTTTTTATCGATGGCTATTATATTTCCGCCCCTTATATCCCCATCAGATGAAATATCGAGCTCACTTTCACGATAATACGAGACGTACGCCTTATCATTGCCGCATCTGAAGGCGTTCCAGCAGCCATAACTATCATCCGCGGAATAATCGTAAGTAAGTTTCTTTACGAGCTTTGCCTTGTTATTGAGTATTCTGACCTGAAGCTTGCGTGTGTCTTGGTTCCAGATAAACTCAGACATGGAGCCGTCTCCCGATACGCCTATGAAGTTTTTCGTGGAATATATCGTGGTAAGCGTTTTCTTTGATTTGTTGTATTTTACGACATGGTATGTCGTAACATCATCGGCAATTGAATAGAATAAAGCATAGTTTCCGTAAGCAAACGTCATATCGCTAATGCATCCCGAACTTTTCAGCAATGTGTCATCGGCGGTCAGCTTGGTGGCTTTGAGCTTTCCCGAGCTTCTCCACGCCTTTATCTCCTCGCTTCCTATACGGTAAAAACCCAAGCAACCGGAATCGTCACTGCTGTTGTATAGCGCCAGAATATCCTGTCCGAGACCTAAAGAACTATCCGCCTTGCTGTCGACCTGTGACAGAGCCGTTGACAGCAGAGCCGTCTTGCTGCTCGCCGCGCTTGCTGTCACGCTTCCGCACAGCAGCGACGTTACCGCTATCGCTCCGACCAGCAGGAGCGACAAGAATTTCCTCATTCTTTTCATTATTTCTTCCTTTCTACGGTGCTCATTATTTTGCGCAAAGCAAAACCGCGCAGCAGCAAGCCCACGCACCGTAAAAATACAAGCCATGCTGCTGCGGCACATATCCGCCTGACAGAAAGATCAGAGCCATAAACGAATATCTGCCGCAGTAATATTTTACCACAAACGATACAAAATGGCAATAGATTATGAAAAAAACGCGTGACATTTTTGTGAGGATGTGATATAATCAGTTAATAAAAGCTTTTCCCGCACTGCGGGAGAAAACGAAAAACAAAGGAGCACAGCATGATAAGAATATCACCGATGTTCAGCGACCACATGGTATTGCAGAGAGATAAGGACATCTCCGTTTTCGGCACCGGAAGCGACGGCGAAAAGGTCACCGTCACACTCGGCAGCAGCAGCGCCTCCGAACATGTAAGGAACGGGAAATGGCTCGTGAAGCTCCCCCCGCTCTCAGCAGGCGTGGGCTTTGAGATGACCGTATCCGCCGAGGGCTTCACAAGGACGTTCACCGATATCGCGGCAGGCGAGGTATGGCTCGCGGGCGGGCAGTCCAACATGGAATTTGAGCTGCAGAACTGCACCACCGGCAGCGAGCACCTGAAAAACGACGCGGGCGTGAAGGTGCGCTTCTACTACACGCGGAAGATCGTCGAGGGCGAGCCGGATTACGAGGAAAAGATCACCAACAACGGCTGGCAGCTCTTTGACAGCGAGACCGCAAAATGCTGGTCGGCGGTAGGGTATATCTTCGCAAAGAAGCTCTCCGAGACTCTCGGCTGCACGGTAGGCATCATCGGGTGCAACTGGGGCGGCACAAAGGCGTGCCACTGGATGAGCGCAGAAAGTCTTGAAAAGGACGCTGATATGCGCTTCGACTACGACAAATACCTGGCGGCGACCGATGGCAAGACCGAGGAGCAGATGACCCGCGAGTACCGCGAGTACGAGACATACCACAACGAATGGAACCGCAAAAGTGCCGAGTATTACAGCAACACTCCCGACCCGACCTGGGACGGCTGCCTGAAAGCCTGCGGCGAGTGCCGCTACCCGGGGCCTCCTCTGCCGCTGAACCCGTGCAGCCCGACAGCGCTTTACCGCAGCATGATAAAGGTCGTCTGTCCGTACACCCTCGCGGGGTTCCTGTACTATCAGGGCGAGAGCGACGACGATAACCCGCAGAACTACTACAAGCTTCTGCGCGGGCTCATCGACCTCTGGCGCACGGACTGGGGCGATGATTCGCTGCCGTTCCTTATCGTGCAGCTGCCGATGCACTTATACAAGGACGACACGGACAGGAAAAACTGGTGTCTTATCCGCGAAGCGCAGGATAAGGCATACAGAACTATACGTAATACCGGACTTGCCGTCGCGATAGACTGCGGCGAGTTCAACGAGATACATCCGCATGACAAGGAAGTCGTTGCCGAGCGCCTGTATCATCAGGCAATAACCGTCAGGTATACCGGAGCAGACCGCGGCAGCACCGCGCCGTTATTCGCCGGAGCTATTCGCAAGGGCAGCATAATGATGATACACACCACCGCCGCTTCAGAGCTTGAGATACGCGGCGAAAAGTCCGGCTTTGAGATCGCGGGAGCCGACGAGGTGTACTATCCCGCCGACTTCGAGGTGTCGGGCAGAACTGTACGCGTGTTCAGCCCCGATGTTCCCGAGCCCGAGCACGTACGTTACCTGTGGACGAACTATACCGACAAAATACCGGTTTACAGCAAGGAAGGTCTGCCGCTGGCACCGTTCCGCACATAAACAAAACGGGGAGCTCATTTACATGAGCTCCCCGCTATGTATATACGTCAGACTTTCTTGAATACAGGTATCACATCGAGCGGAGCCGGGACAGTGACGGTAGCGCCGCCGTCTATGACCTGCTTGTCCTCAAGCGACTGCCACTTGCCCGCAGGCAGATAGACTGTGCGCTCACGCGCTCCGAGCTCAAGTATCGGTGCCACAAGGTAATCCGAGCCGAACATGAACTGATCGGGAAGCTCCCAGCAGCGCTTATCCTCCGGGAATTCGAAGAACATGGTGCGAATAAGCGGAGCGCCGGTCTCCGATGCCTGCTTCATGAGACCGGAAATATAGTCTTTGAGCGATTCGCGGACACCGAGGTACTTCTTCATTATTGTGAAGCACTCGTCGCCGTAGCTCCAGATCTCGTTCGGATAGCCGGTGTACAGATATCCGCCGCCGAAATCGCGGTCGTCAAGCGCAGGTATCTCCCAGTTGGGGCCTCTGTCACCGTGCATACGGAACACGGGGCAGAATACGCCGAACTGATACCAGCGGATAAGCAGCTCGATGAAATCGGGGTCATCGTGCCTGTCGGTCATGAAGCCGCCGATGTCAGTCGTCCACCACGGAATACCCGCGAGTCCCATGCTCTGACCGGCGATGACCTGATCGCGGAACGCCTCGAAATTGGACTGCACATCTCCTGTCCATACAAGGCCGCGGTACTTCTGGCTGCCCACCCACGCGGAGCGAACGAGGTTCACGATATCCTCGTTGCCGTCGGCTGTAAATCCGTCGCAAAACGCCTTGAGGTACATCTTCGGGTACTCACAGCCGACCTTTGAGCCGCGTCCGGAGTAATAGCGGTAATTGTCAAAATCGTATGTGGTGCTGTCGGGCTCGGAGTTATCCAGCCAGAACAGGTCTATGCCGAGCGAACGGTAGTTTCGCTTGCACGTTTCCCAGACAAACTTGCGCGCCTCGGGATTGAAGAAATCCACGGTGCCGCAGTCGCCCTGATAATCGTAGGTCTGTATCGAGCCGGTTTCTGTGGAGCTCAGCAGCCCGTGCTGATCCATTGCATAGTAGTTCTCGCTGCGCTTGTCAACGGACGGCCATACCGATACCATGATCTTCGTACCTTCGGCGTGTATCTCGTCCGCCATTGCGCGCACCTTATCCTGCGGCCAGTATTTCTCGTCGAACTTCCAGTCGCCCTGATACGGCCAGTGGAAGAAGTCGATGACGATGACATCAAGATGAATGCCGAGCTCCTTATACCTGCGGAATACTTCGAGCACCTCTTCGGGCGTGCGGTAGCGGAGCTTGCACTGCCAGAGTCCGAGGTAGTTTTTGCTCATTACGGGCGCACGACCCACACATTCTGTATAGTTCTCGACGATCTTTGCAGGAGTCTCGTCCGCGGTGATCCAATAGTCCACCATGTCGGTCTCGTCCGCGGTCCACTTGGTTATGTTCTTTCCGAAAGCAGCCTCGCCTGTCGCAGGGTTGTTCCAGAGCATACCATAGCCGCGGTCAGAGATCACGAACGGCACAGACACCTGGGAATTGCGCTGTTCAAGCGGCAGCACGCATCCCTTGAGATCGAGTATCGGCATCTGATACTGCCCCATACCGTAGAGCTTCTCGTCAGGATCAGACTCAAAGCGCACCGTAAGCTTAAAATCATCGGATGAATTGCCCTTGTACTCACGCGGAAGTATCTTATAACAGATCGGGTGCTTACGTATCGAGCCCCCATAGCAGCTGTGGTATTCCTGTAATATCAGTTTATCGTCGCGGTAAAAGCACACCAGTCCCACGAAGCTCACTGTGGCTTTGAGCCGTCCGTTTACGATCTCGGCGCATTTATTCACGGAGTCGATGCTGACTTTCGCATCATGCGGCACCTTTTCGGTGAGCGCGTGCTCATGCTCCGGCATACGGGCAAGCTTTGTCGCCCTGAGTCTGAGACCGTTCTTTCCCCAGCCGTCTATGCGAAGCGTTTCATTGCGCAGTCTCATTACAAGTCCGCCGTTATCTTCATAAAATCTGATCAAATCCAACACCCCTTTACTGTGATCACTCAATAATACAATTATAACCGATTTCCTCGTAAATTGCAATAAGCTGAGAAAAATTATTCTTCGGCAAGCCACCGCAGAAATGTTGAAATTTACCCGAAACTGTGGTATAATCATAATATATGGAGTTTTCACGCTGCCGCGGAGGTCAGACATGGACAAATTTGAAAAGAAAGCATCGGAAATAGCGGAACAGCTCACCGTGGAGGAGCTTCTCGGGCTCACATCCACGCACCAGAATGAGATAAAGCGCTTCGGTCTCGACGAGTTTTACATAGGCACCGAAGTGGCGCGCGGCTACGTCGGACGCGAGCCGGACAAAATATCGACCGTATTCCCGCAGCCGATAGGACTCGCGGGGACGTTTGACACCGAGCTCATGGAGGATCTCGGCAAGGTCGCGGGAACCGAAGCCCGCGCGTACTTCAACCGCGACGGCAAGGGCGGCATCATACTCTGGGGACCTACCGTAGATATGGAGCGCGACCCGCGTTGGGGACGCACCGAGGAAGCCTACGGTGAGGACCCGTATCTCACAGGGAAGATGGCCGCCGCGTACACCCGGGGCATGGCAGACCCCGACGGAAACGGGTACTACCTCACGATACCTACGTTGAAGCACTTCTGCGCGAACAACAACGAGAATGACCGCGTGAACTGCGACGCGTTCCTGCCTCCGCGGCTGAAGCACGAATATTACTATGCTCCGTTCATTTACGCGATCATGTTCGGAAAGGCAAAGAGCATTATGACCGCGTACAATTCCGTGAACGGCGTTCCCGCGATAATGAACCCCGATATCGGCGAAGTGCTGAAAAAGAAGTACGGGCTGTGGTTCGCGGTGAGCGACGGCGGAGACTTCACACAGAACGTCACCGCGCACCGCTACTCGCCGAGCATGTCAAAAGCGTATGCTGAGTCGCTGAAAGCGGGCTGCAACATCATGACCGACAGCGAGACCGCCGTGAAGACCGCCGCGAAGCGCGCTCTCAGCCGCGGACTGATAACAGAGGACGAGCTGCGTCAGTCGGCAGCCGAGGTCATAGCCGCGAGACTGCGCCTCGGGGTCGGCATGAAAAACTGTTATTATAACCATACAAGCGCTGCCGCCATAAACTGCGAGGAAGCAAACGAGTGGTGCCTGCGGGCGGCGCTCGAACAGGTGGTGCTGCTGAAAAACGACGGTATACTGCCGATTAAGAACGCCCCGAAAAAGATTGCCGTGGTCGGACCTCTCGCGGACTGCAACCTGCGCGACTGGTATACCGGGTACTTCACCGGCGCGGTATCGGTGTACGAGGGCGTAAAGCGCGAATTCCCTGATTCAAAAGTGTCCTGTGACCGGCTCTGGGACACTGTTATAATAAAGGCACCCAATGACAAATACCTGTCCGTGCATAAGGACGGCTGCGCCTACGCAGACGCACAGCCCGACGGCGCGGCGCGTTTCGAGCTGCGGGTATGGCACGGCACAAACGGAGAAAAGCTGTTCAACCTGTTCTCCGTCAAGCACCGGAAGTTCCTGCGGATGACGGACGGCGGGCTGAAGCTACACAAAGATGTGATATATGATTGGTTCACGGGCGAAACGTTCCTGGCAAAGCCTGACCGCGGCGGTGACATCATAGAAGACTATCGGCTCGGCATGCGCATGACCGTGGACGAGGACGGCAGGATAACATTCGTGAAACAGCATGCCGTCACTCCGGAGCTGCTGTTCACGGCGGAGGTGCAGAGCTCCGGCGCCGAGCGCGCGCAAAAGCTCGCGAAGTCAGCGGACCTTATCGTATGGTGCGTTGGCAACGATCCCATGCAGGTAGCGAGAGAATGCTATGACCGCACGACGCTCGCGCTCCCGCCGTTCACATCGCCGGCAGTCGAAGGCGCGGAAAGCAAAACCGTTATGGTGCTGATATCGAGCTATCCTTACAGCATCGTGAACGAGAACGACACGCTCCCCGCGATACTGTACACTACCCACGCCGGCGCGCATCTCGGGACTGCCGTGGCGCGGACGATATCGGGGAAGAACAACCCCTCCGGGCATCTCGCGATGACGTGGTACGCCTCGGACAACGACCTGCCGGACATCCATGATTACGACATCGAGAAAACCGGCATGACGTATATGTATTTCAAGGGAACGCCGCTGTACCCGTTCGGGCACGGACTTTCATACTCAGAATTCGTTATAACTGACATGAAGCCGGGCTCGGTCTACTACCGCGGAAAAGATACCCACGAGCTGCTGTTTATGACCGTGAAGGTCAGAAATGTCTCGGATACCGCCGGAACCGCTGTAGTGCAGGTCTACTTCAGAGCGTATGATTCCACGTACAGCCGTCCGGACAAGAAACTCTGCGGCTTCGAACGCATTTTCCTGCCGGCAGGCGCGGAAGAAGAAGTTAAGATATCGATAAGCGATCTTCCGTTCATGGTATATGATACCGTACTCGGCCGCTGCGTAATGGAAGAGTGCGCATACGAGCTGCTGGCTGGATTTTCAAGCGCCGACACGCCCCGGTCCGCAGTCATAAAAGTGCATGGGCATCATCCTTCAGTACGCAGGGGAACTATCCCCGCGATAAGCTTCGACGACTATGGGAACGTGCGTATCTGCAAGGACTATGTTTATACCTACGGCGGCTGGGGCAGTGTTACATACCGAAACGCAGACCTTTCGGGAGCCAGGAAGCTCATACTGAAAGCCTCCGCTGTAATAGGCTTTGACGAGCTGACGGTAAAAATAAACGACAAAGAATACAAGGCGAAAGTGCCGCTGCGCGAGAATTACGACCATTTTCGCAGCATTCACATTCCTCTCTCCGAAACACCGGACTTTAACTCGGAGATAACTGTGATACTCGCGGACGGAATGGGTCTGAAAGAAATAACGATAGAATGACATTACGGGAGGTGAAGCTATGGAGTTCCTGTCTGTATCGCGCGAGGACATGAAAAAGCGCGGGATAGAACAGTTCGACTTCATCTGCGTGACGGGCGACGCTTACGTCGATCACCCGTCCTTCGGCATAGCGATAATCTCACGGCTGTTGGAAAGCTTCGGCTGCACTGTCGGCATTATCGCCCAGCCTGTGAGCGATGCTGACTTCACGCGGCTCGGCGAACCGAAATACTGTTTCATGGTGACGGGCGGCAACATCGACAGCATGGTATCGAACTATACAGTGGCTCTCAAAAAGCGGAACGACGACGCATACAGCCCCGGCGGCAAAGGCGGCAGGCGGCCTGACCGCGCCGTGGACACTTACTGTCATGCTCTTAAACGGCTTTACCCCGCCGCGGAAATAGCTATCGGCGGACTTGAAGCTTCACTGCGCAGGTTCGCTCACTATGACTACTGGGACGACACGGTGCTGCCCTCGATCCTCGTGTCAAGCGGTGCCGAGCTGCTTATGTACGGCATGGGAGAGCTCACCGTTACAGAGATATGGAACCGCTTCAAGGCAGGCGACAAGCTCCGGGATATGCACGATATCCGCGGCACCTGCTACCTCACCGAGCCGGTGAATACGCCTATGGGCGCGGTGCAGTGCGACAGCTTCGAGCTCGTGCGCGACAACGAGAGATCATACGCGAAAGCCTGCCGCAAGCAGTACGACGAGCAGGACGAGGTCTACGGCCGCACGATAGTTCAGCGCCACGGGAACACGATGCTCGTGCAGAACCCGCCCCAGCGGAGCCTCACGCAGTCCGAGTTTGACCGCACTTATGAGCTGCCGTACATGCGTGCGTATCACCCCATGTACGAGAAGGCAGGCGGCGTTCCGTCGATAAAGGAGGTCGAATTCTCGATCACCCACAACCGCGGCTGCTACGGGTTCTGCAACTTCTGCTCGATAGCTCTGCACCAGGGACGCCGGATCCAGACACGAAGCGCAGAGTCGGTGCTGAACGAAGCGCGGGAGCTCACCTCAATGCCGGGCTTCAAGGGATACATACATGATGTAGGCGGACCTACCGCGGACTTCCGCCACCCGTCCTGCGACAAGCAGCTGAAAAGCGGGCTGTGCAAAGGCAGGAAGTGCCTCGCGCCAAAGCCCTGCCCCAATCTGAAGATCGACCACACCGAGTACCTGTCGATACTCCGGAAGATGCGAGAGATAAAGGGCGTGCGAAAGGTATTCATACGCTCCGGGATACGTTACGACTACCTCATTGAGGATAAGAACGACGAGTTCATGAAGGAACTCATAGCCAACCACATCAGCGGTCAGCTCAAGGTCGCCCCGGAGCACGCAAGCAACAAGGTGCTCGACTACATGGGCAAGCCGCATATCGAGGTGTACGAACGCTTCGAGAAGAAATTCTACGATATCACAAAGGGCATGGGAAAGGAGCAGTACCTCGTACCGTATCTGATGTCATCACACCCGGGCTGCACGCTTGGCGACGCGGTAGACCTCGCGGTATTCCTCAAAAAACACAATATCCGCCCCGAACAGGTGCAGGACTTCTACCCCACTCCCGGAACGATATCCACGGCGATGTTTTATACCGGACTTGACCCGTACACCCTCGAATCTGTGTACGTGCCGAGAAAGTACGAGGAAAAGCAGCTCCAGCGCGCACTGCTGCAGTATTACAAGAAAGAGAACCGTGAGCTCGTTGAAAAGGCGCTCATCATGGCAGGAAGGAAGAACCTCATCGGAAGCGGTCCCGACTGCCTGATACCGGCAGCGGCGGGCAGCGGTAAAACACCCGGAAAGGCAGGCGAGAGAGTTGTCGGAGGACACAGAACGCCGGGAAATATCCGAAAGCACGCAGGAAAGCCCAAGCCCCCTCCCAAAAAAGGGCGTAAATAAGGGACTGCTCGCGCTGTGCATCATATCGGCAGTCACAGCGCTGTGCGCAGCGGTCTGGCTGATCGGCGGCAGCTCTCTCCGTGACAGTCTGTACAGCGCATTCGGGCTTCGCACGGTCACGAGCCGTCCGCAGTCCGAGGGCACAGTCTCCGTACACTTCATCGATGTCGGACAGGGCGACTGCGCTCTGATACGCACGGGAAGACGCGATATACTTATCGACAGCGGAGAATACGACGCGTACCCCGCTGTGGCACGTTATCTCGACGACCTCGGCATCGAGCGGCTGGACACGGTGATAGTGACCCACCCGCACTCCGACCACATGGGCTGTATGTCCCGTATCATAGCAAGATACGGCGCCTGCGAGCTCGTGATGCCATCGGTGCCGGAAAGCATGATACCCGAGACCGGGTCGTACGAGCGGCTGATGAAAGAGCTCGAACGTCAGAATATCCCGCTGAACGCCGCAAAGCCTGGAATTCTCATAGACACCGGCGGCGCGGGTACGCTTACTCTGGTGGCTCCGGTGAAGGACTACGAAGGTCTCAACGATGTGTCGGCAGTTGCACGGTACACCTTCGGGGAGGTGAGCTTCCTGTTCACCGGCGACATCGAAAAGGAAGCCGAAGCCGACATCCTCGCGTCGGGCGCGGATATCAGCGCGGATGTGCTGAAGGTGCCGCATCACGGCAGCGGCAGCTCCAGCTCACGTGCGTTCGTACAGGCAGTCAGTCCGAAATACGCCGTGTTCAGCGTGATGCAGGAGAACGACTACGGTCATCCCCACGCGAATATCGTGGATCGCTATGAAGCCGCCGGAGCACAGATACTGCGCACTGACACCGACGGCAGTATAAGCTTCACCACCGATGGGAAAACCATAGATGTGTACTGCGCAAATGAACTTTCCGCTGCGGCATAACAAAATTTTATAAAGATATTGCATTATCGGACTATTTGTGATAGAATATATTAGGTAATTTTCCCCGCCAGCGGCAGGGAAGCATAAAACAACACACAACGAGTGAGGTGAGAAAAATGGCAGCCGACCCGCATGGGCGAAGTAGACACGAATACCGCAGGGGAGGTGCGCCATGTGCGGTCTCCCCGCAATAAGGAGAGACCGCAATGATAAACACCTACCGTTCTGCGGGTGCCGGCATGACCGAGGTCGAGGAGCTCGAACCCGGCTGCTGGATATCCGCTGTCGCGCCTACGGAAGCCGAAATATCGAAGCTTGAGTCCGAGCTTTCCGTGGACCGGGACTTCATCCGCTCCGCACTCGACGAGGAAGAGTCCTCACGTATCGAGAACGACGAGGGACAGACCCTCATAGTCCTTGACTACCCTGTCGCGGAGAAAAACGACGACGAAACATTCTCATACTCGACACTGCCTATGGGGCTGATACTCACCGACTCCAACGTGATATCGGTCAGCCTGTCGCGCAACTCGATAATCGATGATTTTTCAAAGGGCGTCGTTAAAAACGTGAACACAAAGTTCAAGACTCAGTTCGTTTTCTGCATCCTTCTGCGTATCGCGGCGAAGTACCTGCAATACCTGAAGCAGATCGAAAAGATCTTCAACTATGTTCAGAAACAGCTCCACACCTCAATGAAGAACGAGCACCTTATCCAGCTGCTCGGCTTGCAGAAATCACTCATTTACTTCTCCACCTCGCTGAAATCCACGGAGACCGTACTGGAGAAGATACTGCGCGGACGCGTGATAAAGCTGTATGACGAGGATCAGGAGCTGCTTGAGGACGTTCTCGTCGAGATCAAGCAGGCTATCGAGATGTCGAACATCTATTCGAACATTCTGTCGAATACGATGGACGCATACTCGAATATCATTTCCAACGACATGAACCGCGTCATGAAGGCATTGACGATAATCACGATCGTGCTTGAGATACCGAACATCATCTTCGCGTACTACGGCATGAACACCGATCTGCCGCTGCCGTACACGTGGGTAGCGATAGTGCTTGCCGTGGTGCTTGCCGTGCTGGCAACGTTCATACTGCTGAAAAGCAAATTCCTGAAATAAGAACTACCCCTCTGCACAGTTTGCAGAGGGGTATCTTTATGCCGCTTTGTCAAGTTCGGCCGACTCCGGCTTTTCCTTCTTCATCAGAAGCGCGAAGCATATTATACCGCCCACAGCGGTCACGCAGATCATCGGCAGGAACAGACTGAATTTCGTCACACCGTTCAGCTTTTCCACCGCTGTCTCGCTGCCGAACAGCAAGAACCATATCGTCATGTTGATATTGTTGTTCAGCGCGTGAGTGAACGCCGCCGGGTATACCGACTTCGTTCTCTCTGTAAGAAGTGTCAGGAACGCGTTCAGCGCCGTACACATAAGGCACATCATCCCGATGCCGACGAACGGATAGCCGGGATAGTCCACCCCGAAATTGTGTCCCGCCACAGTCAGCGGCGCATGCCAAAGTCCCCAAAGCACTCCGCCGACCAGCACCGCCAGCGGCTTGGGCATGAGCTCCATAAGCTTCGGCATCATGTAACCACGCCAGCCCCATTCTTCGCCGAACGCCGGGAAAAAGCAGATGACCGAGTACGCGATCTGTATCAGCAGTATGCCCGCGCTTTGCAATCCGATGTTTCCAAAAGCATCCGAAAAGCTCACGCCGTCCATATATAACTCCCAGACAAGCACCGCGATCACCGCGGAATACCCGATCGGAACTATCACCGATGCCGTCCAGTACCCCATTTTCCCCTTGAAATACGCGCCGAGAAAGCTGTTCTTAAAGCCTTCCTTCGTGACAAGGCGGGTGATGAGATGCGCAAACGACGGTATCATCATGCCGAACACGCCGAAGCAGTACACTGCGACCACCGCATCCTCGCAGATGAACACCGGCTCTCCGAAGTACGACCACATCGCGGGAATAATGATGTAGAAAGGCACGAACGCGAGAACGAGATATATCAACAGGCGCTTAAGCGTCAGCTTCTTACTACTGCTCATAGTTCTCCGCCCCCTTTCTGTATATCTTCACGGATATCCTGCAGGACAGGTAATACGCGATAACAGAGACATACGGGAACAGCGACAGCCAGAATACCATGTCACCGCTCTGCAGCCATTCCATCAGTGCGGTCAACGGGTCATTATCGCTTTCAAGAAGCCACGACATATCCCCGAAAAGTAAGTACAGTAAGGCAAATATGATTATACCGCCTACGACCGCGCCCTTTATCGCCATACCTCTCTGTGAACCGAACCGTATCATGAACGGGATCTCTATCGCCGAAAGCAGCAGCACCAAAGCAAACAGAAGAACTATAACAAGGGTGTTGTCCGTCATGCCTCCGGTCATCATGGCTGTTACTGTGTCTGAAACAAATGTGATGAACATTATCGAAAGATTGAGAATAAGTATATAGTAATACTTCGCTTCGACATGCCCCTTTGCGCCCTGCGGGAGCGACATCGCGAACGCGCAGCATGTCTTGCTCTCGTCGACCTGGAACAGTGTGCTGCTCGCCATTGACGGAAGCCAGAACGCTAAAAAGTAGCACGCCGCAAACCCGAAAGTCAGAGACTGCATATCATCGGCTTCCGGCGTTTTACCGGGAAGCACGAACGCGAACAGACATACAAGTAGCATAGTCAGACAGCAGAAAGCCGCTGTTATGAGTGAGAAGATCATCGATGCAAGATTGAGGCGGAAGTTTTTGTATAAAAGTCCTGACATACTACTTCTCCCTCCTTTTGTACAGCGCATACATCAGCCCGAAGTCGACCGCAAGCGCGCCGAAGAATATTATCGGCGTGAACGGGAAGATCTCCTCGCAAAGCCCTATAAAGTCAATATCGGCTACATTTTCGCCGAGCTTCGGTGTGTTCAAAGAAAAAGCAGCAAATTCTACCGCAATGACTGTTACTATAAGCGCAAGCATTCCTTTGTCCATGCCGCGGAAAAACCGGATATACACCTGAGCCACGACGGCAAGCACCGTGACCGCCGAGACAGCTGACACAAGCACCGTGATCTCTCTGTAGGTGATGCTTTCTCCGATAAGCACGTCAATGAATGAAATATAGCCTATCGACAATACGAACGCAGCAGCCGCCGCGATAAAATTCATCAGGGTTTTTATCGCCGCGCGCCTTGCGGGAGTAACGGGTGTGCATTTTGCGTATCTCTGCCATGTCGAGAGCTCGTCTTTTCCGGCAATGTCCGCTCCCGAAAACAGGAAGCTCAATGTCATAAGCGCCGGGAATCCTTTCAGATAAAGAAACAACACACTTTTTATTTTCTGCTGCAAGCCTTCATAGTCGAATATTTCAGGATCGAGAGCTACATTCCCGCCGTTTCCTGCCGCGATATAATCAACGAGCTTTCCGATATTTCCATACCGGAAACTGACAAGTGTCAGCCAGCCGAACACAGCCCACGCAGCAAACATTATCAGCCCCGTGATATACGATTTACGCGCAAGATAAAACTCACGGTAGAGTTGTCCTGCGAAACTTCCTTTCTTCATCACGACCACTCCTTCTTTTCGCGGTTCACGTAAAACAGCATGATCTCCTCAAGTGTAGTCTTTTCTATCGCGATGCCGCTGTATTTCTTCTCCGCAGATGCTCTGTCCGCGGTCAGGAGCTCCGCGCCGAAGTCGCTTATTCTCGCGCTTACGTAGTCCTCGGGAGCTATGTTCTTCATATCCACCTTCGAGCATTTTATCATGGCGTGGGAATCCAGCACATCGTCCTTGTAGCCTGTCAAAAGTATCTTACCCTTGTCGATGAAGGTCACACAGTCCGCGATCTTTTCAAGGTCACTGGTGATGTGCGAGGACATGAGGATCGACTTATCCCCCGCCATGAGGTACTCGCGGAACATATCGAGTATCTCGTTCCGTACCACCGGGTCAAGACCCGTCGTAGCCTCGTCCATTATCAGCAGCTCGGCGTTGTGCGACAGCGCGGTGGCTATCTGCATCTTCATTTTCATACCCTTTGAGAACTTCGCGAGCTTTTTCTTTGTCGGGAGCCCGAACCTGTCGCAGAGCGCGAAGAAGCGCTTTTCGTCCCACGCGCCGTACAGTCCCGCGAACATCTTTGACAGTGCCGCTCCGGTGAAGCTGTCATGGAACGGCAGCTCGTCGAACACCACCGCGATGCGCTCCTTTATGTCGTACTCGTCCCTGATGTGGTCGAGACCCAGCAGCTTTATCGAGCCGCCGTCATTTTTGATGATGTTGAGAAGCGCACGGATAGTGGTAGTCTTACCTGCGCCGTTCTGCCCGATGAAGCCCATTATCGAGCCCTTCGGTACGCTGAAGCTCACATTGTCGAGCGTGAAGCCATCATATTTTTTCGTGAGCCCCGATATCTCTATCGCGTTTTCGTAATCAGTCATTGTCATCTTCCTCCTCATACATAAGCTCTATCATGTCCTTCAGGTCACTGACGGTGAGTCCGCAGCGTTTTGCGCGCTCGCACGCCTTCGCGAGAAGCTCCTCGGTCTGGCGGACGGTCTCCTCACGCAGAAAATCGGTATTCTGCGTTTTCACGAAACAGCCCTTGCCGGCGTAATTCTCAATGTAGCCGTCACGCTCAAGCTCTTCGTACGCGCGCTTTGTGGTTATCACGCTTATCCGCAGCTGCGCCGCGAGGTTCCGCATCGACGGCAGAGCGTCCCCCGCTGCGAGCGTACCGTTCATTATCTGCGCCTTGACCTGCGAGACTATCTGCTGATAGATAGGCTCGTCAGACGAGTTTTTCAGAATTATGTCCATAGATGCACCTCTGTTATACCGTGTATATACGTTATACACAGTATAGCACGGTATTGTCGGTTTGTCAATAGTTTTTGAAAAAAATAATCCCCCGCCGACTTTGATCTCACCGTCGGTGGGGGATTATATGCTATTTGGTCTGCTGCGGGTCACGCTTTGCGGGACGCGTTCGCGCGGTTGACGGCGCTTACGAGCGCGTATACCGAGGACATGACGATATCTGAATGAACTCCCACGCCCCATGATACCTCGCCGTTTATGCCTATCTCAAGATACGACATAGCCTTTGATTTCGAGCCGCGTTCGAGTGCCTGCTCGGAGTAGTCCATGATAGTGAACTCAAAGCCGAGCAGCTTCATAAGCGCATCAGATACCGAGTCGAGACGACCGTTTCCGTGACCCTCGGTCTCTGACTTCCTGCCGTGATACAGCGTGATAACCGACGCCGTGATCGCGCCTTCCTCCTGCTTGTAGTGCACCTCAAGCACACGAAGCGGCGAGAAGATATTCACGAAAGTGCCGTTGAAAGCATCGTACACATCGGCAGGAGACAGCTCGCGGTGCTCCTTGTCGGAGATATCCTTGATCGCGTATCCCACCGCCTCGCGAAGCTTCGGCGGGAGCACGATGCCATACTTCTTCTCCAGCAGGAAGCCTATACCGCCCTTGCCGCTCTGGCTGTTGATGCGGATAATGTCACCGTCGTACTCGCGTCCGATGTCCTTCGGGTCTATCGGCAGGTACGGCACATTCCAGCGCTCATTGTCATTCGTACGGAGCTTCATGCTCTTGGCGATAGCGTCCTGATGCGAACCGCTGAACGCCGCGAATACCAGCGCGCCGCTGTACGGCTGACGCTCGTATACGTGCATGCACGTTACCTTCTCAAATATCTTCACTATCGACGGCATATCCGAGAAATCAAGTCCCGGATCCACCCCGTGGCTGTACATATTCAGCGCGAGCGTCACAATATCGACGTTGCCCGTTCTCTCGCCGTTGCCGAACAGCGTGCCTTCCACGCGCTCCGCCCCCGCGAGAAGTCCGAACTCGGTATCCGCCACCGCGCAGCCACGGTCATTGTGCGGGTGAAGTGAAACTGTCACGTTCTCCCGCTTGTAAAGCCCGCTGCACATATACTCCACCTGATCGGCATAAACGTGCGGCATTGAAAGCTCGACCGTCACGGGAAGATTGATTATCACCTTGTTGTCGGGTGCAGGCTCCCACTCTCTGAGCACCGCGTTGCATATATCCAGAGCGAACTCCGGCTCTGTGCTGGTGAAGTTTTCGGGCGAGTACTCGAAGCTGAAGCTTCCGGGAGTTTTTTCCGCGAACTCCCTGATAAGCTTCGCGCCGGAGACTGCCATTTCGGTGACCTCCTCCTTTGTCATATGGAACACCTGCTCACGATGTGTCCCGGAGGTCGAATTATACAAGTGAACGATGGCATTCTTCGCGCCTTCGAGCGCCTCGAAGGTCTTGCGTATTATGTGCTCGCGCGACTGTGTGAGCACCTGTATCTTCACATCATCAGGGATAAGCCCGTCCTCTATCAGCCTTCGGCAGAACTCGTACTCGGTCTCGCTCGCGGCGGGGAAGCCTATCTCTATCTCCCTGAAGCCGAGCTTCACGAGCAGCGAGAAGAACTCAAGCTTCTCGTCAAGGCTCATAGGTACGACAAGCGCCTGATTACCGTCACGCAGATCGACACTGCACCATATCGGCGCTTTATCCACATATTCGCGCTGTGCCCACCTGTGCTCATGCTCCGGCGGCATGAAATAACTGCGCCTGTACTTGCCCGTATTCTTCATTTCCATACTCCTGTATACACAACGTTTCCCCGCAGATATACGGGGAAAACGTGTTTTTCTGTTTTTACGACATTCCCGGGTCGTTCTCGTACGCCTTCAATGCCGCTTTAATGCTTGCTTCGCCGTGACTGCCGGCGCTCCTGATATCGCCGGAGCTCTCACTGTTCTCGTCCTCGTCGATAATGCTCTTGTACTTCTTCGGCTTCGGATTCGGCACGCGCATGAGCAGCGCCTGTCTGTACATATCAGGCTCATGCTCCGCGAGATACTGTATATCCTTCGCGGGAACTATGTCGCCTTTCGATATTCGCGACGCTATCGTTAAACACTTCGAGAACGACTCGAAGCCGTAGTCCTTATTCTCGGAGCTCTTCTTTGACTCGACGAACTGGTCATCGAGCATATCGAGAACATCCTGCTTCTGTCTGCGCTCCTGCTCCTGCTTCCTGCGGCGCTGTTCACGCTCATAATCCTCGGCAGCCTTCTTCTGTTCATCGCTGAACTTCCGACGTTCCTCGCCGATGTCCGGGCGATCGTTATGCTTGCGCTCGGAGCCTACATTGAGCGTGCTTCCTATCGGAGATATACTTCCGACCTTCTGTATTCCGTCAACTGCCATAGTATTCACCTCCCTGACAATACACACAAAGGACTTGTTCCCTCTTATATTATATCGTCAGAAATGGCGGAAACTTTAGCTTTGCGGACTATATCACAGCCTCCTTGTGGCGCGTTACATGGCAGCCCACATTCACCGCCACCGGCAGTCCCGCTATGTGCGTCGGAGCGGTCTCGATGTTGACATACAGCGCTGTTACCGTGCCGCCGAAGCCCTGTGAGCCTATGCCGGTCTTGTTCGCCTCGTCCAGCATACGCTGTTCGAGCTCCGCATAATACGGGTCGGTATTACGCAGCCGCAGGTCACGGCAGAGCGCTTTCTTCGCAAGGAACGCGCACTGCTCGAAGTCACCGCCTATCCCTACGCCGAGCACTATCGGCGGACAGGGATTGCTTCCCGCGACATTCACGGTCTCGGTGACAAATCCGACTATATCGTCCACCGTCGCCGAAGGCGTAAACATCTTCATGCGGCTCATGTTCTCGCTGCCGAAGCCTTTCGGAGCCACCATTATCCTCACCTTGTCGCCGTCGGTGACGCTCGTATGTATCACAGCGGGCGTATTATCGTTCGTATTGCCGCGGCGTATGGGGTCCTTCACCACCGACAGGCGAAGCTTCCCCTCGACGTAGCCCCTCGCGACTCCGCGGTTTATCGCTTCGTACAGACTGCCGCCGGTGAAATGTACATCCTGCCCTATCTCAAGGAAGATGACCGCCATGCCCGTGTCCTGGCATATCGGCACGTTCAGTTCTGCCGCGCAGTCGATATTGCGTACAATGTCACCGAGGACCTCCTTGCACACGGGGCTTTCCTCGCGCGGCACCGCCGCTTCTATCGTCTCGCGCATCATGCAGGGCAGGTGAAGGTTCGCGTCCTCGCAAAGCCGCGCGACCTCATTCTCCACTATACTCACATCTATTTCACGTATCATCGTCTTCTTCCTCCATGCCATCCGGAGACCTTCCTTCGCGTATCACGCGGTACAGCTCCTCACGGAGCAGCTTGACCTTGCTCCTGTCAAGCTCCAGCAGCGCAAAGCAGATATACACTCTCACAAGGCATACCGCGCCCGACACCATCAGACCGCCGCCAAGGTCGAAATCCGCGGTGAACAGCAGCAGCCATGACAGCACCATGAAATCTATGAATACCGAGCCGATGACTCCCCAGAAGCACGCCCAGATACCGGCAGGCTTGTGTATCATGCCGTGTACGCTGCAGCGCTCCATGCCCTTCTCGACATCTATCGTCATCATCGTGTCGCACATATCCTCGCGGTACGAGTGATAGTATTTCAACTTGTAGCAGTCCTCGCCGGCATGCTGCCACAGACACAGCGGCGAGCCCTTGAGCTTGTTCAGATTGCGGCGGTACTGCGTTTCGATGATGCCGTCGAGCTTTGCCGCGAGCTCTTCGCGGGACAGGGTGCTCTCCTCCTCAACGCGCATCTTTATGAACTTTCGTTTAAGCTTTGCCATATCATTCCTTCTCGGGCGTTTCATATACCCGGTCGAATATCGTGTATTTCCCGCTTTTCAGCACATTTATGAAATGTCCGATATCGCGCAGCGGCTCATTGGTGCAAATCCCTGACAGCCGCGGCTGTTCGGCGCGGTGATTATCGCTCCCCGCGGTGTATATCAGCCCGTAGTTGTCCGCGTACTGCTTCGCCATGTCGTTCTCGAACTGCTTGCGGCAGGAGTTTATGACCTCCACCGCGTCGCATTTGCGCGGGAACAGCCGTATCATGTCTATATACCAGTCCTCACGGAACGGGTGCGCGTGACTTATGAATCCGCCGCTCTTATGTACAAGATCGAAGTAATCGTTCGGATGTATATCCATGACCTCCGGGTGCTTGAGCAGCCACTGCTTGTCCAGCCCGTAGGTAAGGAAATCACAGCCGCCGACCGTGTACTCCCAGCCGACAAACACATCGAGCCCGATCCTGTCGCCTGCCCGCTTCGCGTGCTCATATCCGAGGAACTGGATGTCCACCCGCTTCTCCCACGGCATATCCCACGGGGCCGTGGTATTGGCATTCAGAAAGTGGTCGGTGATAATGATACCGCGAAAGCCGCGTGCCTTGTAGAATGCCGCCTGCTGTTCACCGGAAGCCGCAGCGCAGGCGCTCGATTCCGAGGTGTGGCAGTGTGTTTCGTAAATGTTCATTATATTCTTTTGTCCGTTTCTTTTGTCATATATAGTTCACGACGCGTACGATCTCGCCGTTTCTCACTGCCGCACGCGGTACGCGCTTGCTCACAAGACACAGCAGCTCATAGCCTATCGTTCCGAGCATATCCGCGATGTTGTCCACCTTTATCTCATCTATCGTGTCGGAGTACAGTTCAGCGATGTCTCCGACCTTCACATCCAGCCCGGTCACATCGACCATCATCTGATCCATGCACACCCTTCCGGTTATCGGAGCACGCTTTCCGTTTATGTAGACAGCGCCGCGGTTGGAAAGTCCGCGTGAATATCCGTCCGCGTAGCCCACCGGAATGACCGCGAGGGTGGTCTCCTTGTCGGTGACGTATGTCCTGCCGTAGCTTACAGCCGTACCCGCGGGTACCGTCTTGAGCTGGCAGACCGCCGCCCGCAGCCGCATCACCGGCTTTATATCTATCGGCACAGGCAGCGCGATATTTGGCATACAGCCGTAGGTTATGATGCCGCTTCGCACCATGTCACCGCCGAGGTCGTCGTGATACAGTATGCCTCCGCTGTTGCGTGAGTAAACGGGTATCCCTGCCGCGTGTGCTTCGGCTGCTATCGTGTCGAGCTTATGCTGCTGTTCGCGTGTATAGTCGATATCCGACTGTTCGGAGCTGTCGGCAACGGCGAAATGCGTATACACTCCGCGCACATCGAGACCGGGCATCGCGAGGATCTCATGCAGCTCATCGGCAGTGTCTATGCCTACCCGGTTCATGCCGGTATTGACCTTGATGTGTACGCCGAGCTTAACGCCGCGCTTCTCCGCGATATCCGACAGCATTCGTGCATGACCGAGCCCCGCCACGGTCTGCTCAAAGCCGCCGTCGATTATCTCCCCCTGCCATTCGGGGTCGCAGTAACCGAATATCACTATCTGCGCCTTATCGAGCGTCTTGCGCAGGTCTATCGCCTCAAGGACGTTTGAGACCGCGTAGCTTGACACGCCCTGTTCCCAGAGCTCCGCCGCTATGATATCCGCGCTGTGGCCATAGGCATCCGCTTTGACCACTGCCATGACGGGTCTCCCGCCCGAAGCCTGTTTGATCAGCTGTGCGTTGTGGTCGAGGGTATCGAGGTCGATCTCCGCCCAGACGCGCCTTAAAAGCTTATCCATATATGCTGCCGCACCTTTCGTTGTAACGGAAACTGCAAAAATTTCCGGGTTCCGCACGTGAAATTTGTCATATCTGATTGAAAAATACTATTGTATTTTATGATGATTTGTGATAAAATAATATAGTTATGATAAAAATTATTCCGACGCACATTAATATTATATACTTTTTATCCGACAATTTCAACTGTTTTTTGAAAATTTACGCAAAAACAGTCTCCGCAAAGAGGTGAGGACATGGCGGTCAAAAGGAAAAGCAACTGGTATATATATCTTATCGCGCTGGTGGTATCTTTCGCGCTTCTCGGTCTGTTCGTAAGCAGCATATGGGACTCGCTGTTCCCCGACGCGGAAAGCACGGGCTATACCCTGTCACGTTCGGATTACCGTCCGAGCGCAGATATCAACATAACCTCGCTTATCATGCTATCCGACATGAAGGCTTCAACACCGATGTACTACATGCTGATGAACTATCAGCCGCGCAACGAGGTCATCGTGTTCATCCCCCTGCGCGAGAATATGCGCGTGACCTATAAAGGCAACACGGGAAGTCTCTACGAGATGTATGACAACTACGGAGCGGGCGGCGTATCATCCGCCATCGGGGAATATCTCGGCGTGAAGTGCGAGCATTACGTCAAGTTCGACAGGCTCTCCTTCATCGACTTCATCGACATGAGCGGCAAGGTGTACGTCAATATCCCCTCGAATGTAGTCGAGCGCGAGACCCATACGGTCCTTCGCAAGGAAAAGATCACCGACGAGAACGGCGACGAGCAGGAGGTCACCCGTCAGGCAGAGGAGACAACCGAGACCGTCATCTTCCCCGAAGGCGTGACATATATGGACGGCGAGACGCTTTACAGCTACCTTACATACGACCAGAAGCGCGGCGTGGACTACGCGCTGGCTCTCCAGGGCTCGGCAGCCATGAACATGATAAACAAGAACTACCGCGGAATGTCCACCACACAGCTCCAGGGGCTCGCGGAGAACATCATCAAGACCACCGAGACCGATATAACCTTTGAAGACTACGCAAAAATACAGGCGATATTCAACTACACGCTGGAAAACAGCATAAACCCCTGCGAGTACTACATACCCTACGGCGAAGCCGACGGCGGCTATTTCGCGGTATCGGAGGGCTCACGCACCACCATGCTGGACAGGATGGACATCAAGCCCGAAAAAGACTGACGCTGTACGGAGGACGGGATTTGAAGAACGCTCACAACATATTTCACGACATAGTGCTGCATGCCAAGCTCACAGTGCTGTTCCTGCTGGTCGCGTGCTTCGCTTTCGCGGCACTCGGACTGTTCTCGTTCGGGATAGTGTCGCTGCCGTGCGTGCTGCTCGGAAGAACGGGCGCGTTCACCGTGATCTCGGACTTCACACCCGACGCGCTGCTACTGATTACCTCGGGAGCGCTCACGGCCGGGCTCGGTATGTGTTTCGGACTTATACCGATCTGTGTGTCGGCTTACGGCGTGTACTCCCGCTCAACAAAAGCGGCGGAGATACGCAGAGAAAGAACCAACGATGAAGACGATGAAGAGGATACGACTTCTTAAAACGCTTGCCGCGGTGCTTACAGCCGCCGGCGCGGCACTCGCAGCCGCAGGCGGGGCTGTCCAGCTGATAGCTTCACGCGGCGGCGGCATCCCTGCCGTCATCACCGAAACGACAGAGTTCGACGTCCCGCGGGAGCTTGTCGTCATAACCACATCGATGCCTGTGACTGTACGGTACGGCGATACCGAGACCGTCACAGTATCATATACCTCAAGCCTTCCGCTGATATTCACGGAGAAAAAGGGCATGTTAAGTATAACGCAGGATGACTCGTTCACCATGTCGCTGTTCGCCGGGTCATCGGAGGAAAACGGCATTACAGTCACGCTCCCGCATAAGGTGTACGAGCTGATAAGCCTGTCGAGCTCAAGCGGCTCCGTTACCTCGGACAGCCTCTCCGCCGACACGCTCGAATTCAGCACCAAAAGCGGCGACCTCAAGCTGACCGGGATCGACGAACGAGCCTCGATACGCACCGAGAGCGGCAGCGTGTACGCGGATATCTCGTCATTCTCGGGAAACATGACCATCAACGCGGGCGCCGGGAACGTGACACTGATAATGCCGGATGAACTTTCGATGTACCTTGAGTTCCTTACCGAGAGCGGCAGCTTTACCTCAAAGCGCTTCGACAAGGTGTATCACGAAAAGTTCGGTGACGCTGCCGCAATACTCGGCGGAGGACGCAACAAGCTCACAGTAAACACTACATCGGGAAGCCTGTATATATACTGACCGGGCGCACCCGGAACGATCATAGACAACGGAGATAAGTAAAGATATGCTATCGGTGATAGTTCCCGCTTTCAACGAGCAGGAAAACATTGAAAACACAGCCGCTGTGCTCTCGGGGATATTGCGGGACAACGGCATAGAATACGAGCTGATGTTTGTGGACGATGGCTCGAAGGATAATACTTGGCAGCTCATACAAAAGCTCTCGGAGCAGAACAGCTCCATACGCGGACTGCACTTCTCGCGAAACTTCGGCAAGGAAGGCGCGATATTCGCCGGGCTGAAGCGCTGTATCGGTGACTGCGCAGTGGTCATGGACTGCGATCTCCAGCATCCGCCGGAGCTGATACCGCAGATGCTGGCAATGCACGATGAGCAGGGCTTTGAAGTGGTCGAAGCGGTGAAATCCAGCCGCGGCAAGGAAAGCCTCGCGCACAAGCTCTTCGCGAAGTGGTTTTACCGCATCATGAAGCGCTCCTCGGATGTAGACCTCGACCGCGCAAGCGACTTCAAGCTCATGGACAGAAAGGTGATAGACGCGCTCAATGACCTGCCGGAGCGGATCACTTTCTTCCGGGCGCTTTCAAGCTGGGTGGGGTTCCGGACCGCGAAGATAGAGTTCGAGGTCGCACCGAGACAGGCAGGCACCACAAAATGGAACTTCCGCAAGCTAATGAAGTTCGCGCTCAACAACATCACGAGCTTCACGAACTTCCCCATGCACATAATAACGTTTCTTGGCGTGCTGTTCCTGATATTCGCGGCAGTCATAGGCATACAGAGCCTTGTGAAATACTTCGGCGGTCAGTCGCTCGAAGGCTTCACCACCGCGTATATGCTGATACTTCTGTCCGCGTCGATAATTATGATAGGACTCGGTATCATCGGCTACTATATGTCAAAGATATACGAAGAGATAAAATACAGACCGAGATATATAATCTCGGCGGACACAAAGGACAAAGAGAGAAAGGAACAAAACTCGGCAAATGGAAAGAACAGCTAACTCCGGAAGCTTCTCGTTCTTCGTGAGCGAGTACGTCGGATACGCGAAAAACGGCATAAAGCGCTTCTTTGTCTCGGACAAACAGCTTTGGATATCCTTCGCCGCGCCATGCCTTATCCTGCTGATATCCTACTTCATATTCGGAGTTTTCCCTTTCGGTGAGCGCTCGGTGCTGTCGCTTGACCTGAACGGGCAGTACGTTTACTACTATGATTATATGTACGATGTCTTCGCGGGCAAGGAAAGTATTTTCTACTCCTGGAGCAGAAATCTCTCCGGCGAATTCATGGGCATCGTCGGTTATTATCTCGCGAGCCCCTTCAACCTTCTCGTGTGGATCTGGCCGCGGGAGTGTATAACCGAAGGTTTACTCACCATGATGGTGACCAAGGTGGGTGCCATAGGACTCTGTATGGCGATATATCTCAGCCGCGGCAAGGGACTCGGAAGACTAACAACGGTGATATTCTCCACCTGCTATGCGTTGAGCGCCTACACGCTTGAACAGACCATGAACCCGATGTGGCTGGACGGCGTGATGATACTGCCGATAGTGGTCTACGGCATTGAGAAGCTGATCGACGACGGCAGGTTCATCATGTGCACGATATCGCTTGTGTACGCGTTCGTGACCTGCTTCTACATCGGCTACATGATAGGCATCTTCTCCGCGATATATTTTCTGTACTATGCCTGCGTTTCACACCGCCCGAAGCTGTACAAAGTGTTTATTCAGCGAGGGCTGCTGTTCACGGGAGTCGCCGTTGTTTCGGTGATGATGTCGGCATTCATGCTGCTGCCGGTGTATAATTCGCTTTCATACGGAAAGTTCGATTTCTCCGCGAACGTCACCGAGTCGAAGTCGATAACCACGAACTTCCATTTTATAGAGATGCTCGACAAGCTGTTCCCGGCGACATACGACACCTGCCGTATGAGCGGCCTGCCGTTCATATACTGCGGTACCATAGTGATAATGCTGCTTCCGTGCTTTTTCTTCATGAAGAAGATACGCGGACGCGACCGTATCGGTGCGGCAGTCATCATCTCGATCCTCTGCGTTTCCATGTACATCAAGCAGGTGGATATGATATGGCACGGCGGCCAGCTCCCGAACTGGCTCCCATACCGGTACAGCTTCATGCTGTCGTTCCTTATCGCCACATTCGCGGCGCAGGCGTTCAACGAAATGAAGAGCATACCCAAAAAGCGGCTCGGAGTCATTGCTCTCGCGTGGTTCGTGGTGCTGCTCATCATAGAGAACACCGACAACTACCTTGAGGATATCAAACGCGATACAATGGACGGGCTCACGGTAGTACTTCCCGCGATGTTCGTGCTGCTGCTCGTGGCGGCGGCGCTGATACAGCTCAAAGACAAGCTCGGCAAGCGCAGGAGCGCGACGGTACTGCTCTGCGTGATCCTCGGCGCGGAGTGCTTCTACAACACGATAGCGCAAATATACCGCCAGCATCAGGATATCGTCTACTCCACCCGCCCGTCATACAACAGTGTGATACAGCCCTCACGCAGCGTCGTGGAAAAGATAAAAAAAGAAGACCCCGGCTTCTATCGCATAGAAAAGACTTACTTCCGCACGGTCAACGACCCCATGGCGCTCAATATGTACGGGCTTTCCCACAGCTCCAGCACACTCAACACCAAACCGATACAGCTGCTCGGCAGGCTCGGATTCAGCGCCCGCAGCCACTACACCCGCTATTCGGGCAACACCGAGATAACCAAGAGCCTGTTCGGCGTGAAATACGAGCTTTCCTGCCCCGACAACAGCACGGCGAAGCTGAAATCCGCCGATGACATAACTGTGAAGCGGAACGAATCCGCACTGCCAATGGCTTATCTCGTCGACAGCAAATACCTTGACCTTGAGCTTGAGGATGACGATCCCTTCGAGAACCAGAACATGCTGCTCTCGGCGATGATAGGCAAGGATAATGTTCCAAACTACTTCAAGCGCATAACCAACAGCGAAAAAACTCCCGTTACCCTCGAAAAGACCAACGTAACGCAGGGAAAGACCACCGACGGCCACCACAGCTTCAAGGTCGTGGAAAAAGGCAAGAACGCGGAGATAGTATACACCCTCAATATGCCGGTGACATCGTCTCTGTATATGTACCTGCCGTCGAAGTACGAACGCACGGTCAATGTATGGCTGAACCGCAAGACCTTCCTCGGCACCTACTTCGAAGGCGACAATAACAGCATAATGAAGATCGGTGACTTCACCCAGGGCGAACAGGTCACTATAGGTCTTACGCTCACCCGTGACGAGCTGTATTTCAGAGAAGCCCAGTTCGTATACATCAATGAGCAGGACATCAAGAGAGACCTTCAGACGCTCATCGACCGCAACGCAGCGACCGTCTGCGAACGCCCGACACCCACGGAGATGAAGGTCACAGTCAATACCGCGGAGAAATGCGCACTGTTCACTTCGATACCCGACGAAAAGGGCTGGGAGGTCTTTGTGGACGGCAATAAGACCTCGTATCAGATCTGCCTTGACTCGCTGCTCACAGTGGAGCTCGAACCCGGTCAGCATACGATCGAATTCAGATTTACCACCGCCGGATATCCGCTTGCGCTGATCGTTTCGTTCTCGGGGCTCGTGCTCTTCGGGATAATGATATTCATTTATAACAAGTACTTCCGCGCGCGCCTGACCGATGCTCTGCAGCACGGACTCAACGAGGAAAATGAACTACTCATGTCAGGCACCGCCGAAAGCGACAGGCCAAGCTCCGATGGCAGCGACGACAAGCGGGATAACAGCGATCAAGGCAACGATCAGGAAAACAGCAACAGCGGCGAAGAAGCCGATGAGAACAAGCTGCTCGACATATTCCGCCCGAAAGACGGCGGCGGCGAGTGGATGATATGACCGGAAACGGAGGAAACTGAATTATGCTGATGACAATTGATGTCGGAAACACCAACACGGTGCTCGGCGCGTTCGATGAAAACGAGAGCCTTGTTTTCGGTATGCGCATTGAGACAAAAGCTTCAAGAATGGCTGACGAGTACACGGTGCTCATACTTGAACACCTGCGGCTCAACGATATACCGGTAAAGGAGATCACCGCGGCTATCGTCTCGTCTGTGGTGCCTCCCGTGACGGAGCAGATAAAGACCTCCGTGCGCAGACTGTTCGGGATAGACTGCATGGTGGTGGGACCCGGAGTAAAGACAGGACTCAACATACGCATCGACGACCCCGCGACCCTCGGCGCGGATATGTGCTGCGCAGGTGTTGCGGCTAAGTCATACTACACTCTGCCCGCGATAGTGGTAGACCTCGGCACCGCAAGCAAGGTGCTCGCGGTAAGCGAGAAGGGCGATTTCCTCGGCGGTGTGATCTCCGTCGGAGTCGAAATGGCGTTCAAGGCACTCTCATCCGGCACGGCAGCACTGCCGCTCATAAGCGGCGGCACGGTGAACCATACCATAGGCACCAACACCACCGACAGTATGCGCGCCGGCGTCATAATCGGCATGGCTGCCATGATCGACGGCTTTGTGGCTCGCTTCGGCAAGGAAATGGGTTCTGTCAGATCCGTCGTGGCTACGGGAGGATACTCTCCCCTCGTTATGCCCTACTGCAGCAGCAAAATGGTATACGATGCCGATCTGCTGCTCAAGGGCATGCTCGCAATCTACAAAAGAAATACATAACACTCTTACACTGAAAGGTCGTGATAGAAGTGATATCGCCCGACGATACCATGTCCTATGAATACCGGGAGGAGCGTTTATGATCAGATTTGCTGATATGAACGACCTCGCGGGGATAAACGTTCTGCATGAACAGCTTCATATCCAGCATATCGGATACCGTCCCGACATCTTCGCGCCCATAGAACAGCCTGTATTTGACAAGCTTATGGCAGTGTACCTCACACAGCCGGACAAGCGGATCCTTATATCCGAGAATGACGGTATCACCGACGGGTACGCGGCGCTCTCGATATGCGACACGAGCAAGGGCGCGGGAGAGATACTTCCGTTCACGTTCATCGAAGTGAATGAGCTTTGCGTCGCGGAAAACGCGCAGCATAAGGGCATCGGCTCGGCACTGCTGGACGGGGTGAAGGCTTTCGCCAGGGAACAGGACGCAAAGTTCGTGGAACTCGGTGTCAACGCGCAGAATACCGGCGCACAGGAATTCTACAAAGCGAACGGGATGTTCGTGAAGAACTATAAAATGCAGTACATAGTATAACAAGACCCGGCGGACAGTCACGCCCCGGGCATATAAGGAAAGGAAACAACATTATGACAGTTTATGAAGAATTACAGCGCCGCGGGCTGCTTGCCCAGCTCACGGACGAGAAAGAGATCGCCGATCTTATCAACAACGGCAAGGCAGTATTCTACATCGGCTTCGACCCCACAGCGGACAGCCTGCACGTAGGTCACTTCATGGCGCTGTGTCTCATGAAGCGTATGCAGCTCGCGGGAAACAGACCTATCGCGCTGCTCGGAGGCGGTACAGGTCTTATCGGAGACCCGTCCGGTAAAACCGATATGAGAAAGATGCTCACAAAAGAGGACATAGACCACAACATCGAATGCTTCAAGAAGCAGATGAGCCGCTTCATCGAGTTCGGCGAGGGCAAGGCTCTCATGGTCAACAACGCCGACTGGATACTCGGGCTCAACTACATGGAGCTTCTGCGCGAGGTAGGCGCGTGCTTCTCGGTAAATAACATGCTCCGCGCGGAGTGCTACAAACAGCGTATGGAGCGCGGCCTTACCTTCCTTGAATTCAACTACATGATAATGCAGAGCTACGACTTCTACATGCTCTACCAGAAATACGGCTGCAACATGCAGTTCGGCGGCGACGACCAGTGGAGCAATATGCTCGGCGGTACAGAGCTTATCAGAAAGAAGCTTGGCAAGGACGCGTACGCTATGACCATTACCCTGCTGCTCAACTCCGAGGGCAAGAAAATGGGCAAGACCGAAAAGGGTGCTGTGTGGCTCGACGCGGAAAAGACCAGCCCATACGAGTTCTTCCAATACTGGCGCAACGTTGCGGACGCTGATGTCATCAAGTGCCTGAAGCTGCTCACATTCGTGCCGATCGAGGAGATCGAGGAAATGGAGAAGCACATGGAGGGCGCGGACTTCAACAAGGCAAAAGAGCTTCTCGCGTTCGAGCTCACCAAGATGATACACGGCGAGGACGAAGCAAACAAGGCTCTGCAGGCTGCGAAGAACATGTTCGGCGGCGGCTCGGGCGATGCGGAGAACATGCCCACCACCATAGTTCCCGCTGATGCGCTCACCGACGGCAAGATCGGCGTGCTCGACCTGCTCACTCTCACAAAGCTCGTACAGTCGAAGCGTGAGGGCAGAGAGATCATAAGCGGCGGCGGACTGCTGATAGACGATGTTAAGATCACCGACCCGACGGCGCAGATCGAGATAAAGGATCAGGTCATCATCCGCAAGGGCAAGAAAGTATTCCACAAGGCAAAGATCTGACTTCAGACCGCGATCTGAACTTTGCATAAAAAACGGGGTATCCTTCAGAAAAGGATACCCCGTTTTTCAAAGGTTTCTTTTACGCGCGCATCATACGCGCTTCCGGAAACCTTCTTTGCTACGTCCTGTAGTTATTAATTATGTTTGAGCGCTTCTATCAGTGAAGAACGCCCTCTATCGCCCACTTGCCGATAACGTTGCCGTTGTACAGCGCTGTGAAGAGCTGTATTATAAACGCGATGAGCGCGATGACAAAGCCTGCCGCGGCAAGACCTTTATAGCGTCCGCCCTTGAAGAAACCGAGTATCGAGCTTACCATAGCCAGCGGTTCAAGCACTACCCAGATGCACATGAGTCCGACGATCGATGATACAAAACCGAGTATCGTGAACACATCGAATATGCCAAAAGGCTTTCTCGGCTCACCATAGACCGGCGGCTGCGGCGGTACGGGCAATGGCGGCTGCACGCCGGGCGCGTCGGTGCTGTAAGGGCTCTCGAAATTGCTGCCTCCGCAGGTGCTGCAGAAGGTATTCTCGTTTTTATTATCAGCTCCGCAGTTGATACACTTTTTCATAATTCTGTCCTTTCTTGTCTGTCCAGATCAGATCCCCGGATAATATTATATCACGATACCACAGAATTGTCAAGCGCTGCAGGAAAGCTGAAATCGTTCATCCCAGTATTCTGTTCAGGAAATCGCCGCCGTATATCTTTATCTGCTCTATCATTTCCTCGTCGCTTATGACGGTAACTCGGCCCGCATCATACTGCGCATCGATCCATTCCTTGATCTCCGCGATGAACGGTTCCTTCTTGCTCACTGCCTTATCCGCGGGGAGACGGTAGTAGTTGTTTATCCACAGCGCTATACCCGCGAGCCCGGAAACGTTGCTCACCGCAACGAGCGGCGGGCGGTCGAGTATAGTCTCGGTATCAAAGATGTTGTATATCTCGGGGTCTTTGAGAAGACCGTCGGCATGTATTCCCGCACGGGTGAGGTTGAAGTTCCTGCCCACGAACGGTGTCATGGGCGGGAGATCATAATTGGTCTCCTTCACGATGTAATCCGATATCTCGGTGATGACGCGCGGCTCCATGCCGTCGAACGTGCCGCGGAGCTGTGCGTACTCGAATACCATGGCTTCGAGCGGTACGTTACCGGTCCTCTCGCCTATGCCGAGCAGCGAGCAGTTGACAGCCTGTGCGCCGTACAGCCATGCCGTGGACGCATTGACAACGCCCTTGTAGAAATCGTTGTGACCGTGCCATTCAAGCATCTCGCAGGGTACGCCCGCATAGTGCTGAAGACCGTAGATGATGCCCGAAACGCTTCGCGGAAGCGCTACTCCGGGATACGGAACACCGTAGCCCATGGTGTCGCAGGCACGTATCTTTATCGGGATACCGCTCTGCTCCGAAAGGCGCATCAGCGCCGACGCGAACGGCACTACGAAGCCGTAGAAGTCCGCACGGGTTATGTCCTCGAAGTGGCAGCGCGGACGAAGCCCCGCCTCGATGGCATCGGAGATTATACCGATGTACTTGTCGAGCGCCTGCTTACGGGTAAGTCCCATTTTGTTAAATATATGATAGTCCGAGCAGCTCACGAGTATACCGGTCTCCTTGATGCCGATATCACGTACGAGCGCGAAGTCAGACTTGGTAGCGCGTATCCATGTGGTTATCTCCGGAAAGTCATACCCGAGCTCCATGCACATCTCAAGCGCTTTCCTGTCCTTTTCGGAGTAAACGAAGAACTCGGTCTGTCGGATAATGCCTTTCTCGCCGCCGAGCTTATGCAGGAGCTTGTAGATATGTACCATCTGCTCCGTCGTATACGGTGCGCGTGACTGCTGACCGTCGCGGAAGGTGGTGTCGGTAATGTATATCTTTTCGGGCATATTCATAGGCACGCGGCGATAGTTATAGGCTATCTTCGGCACCTCGGTATATGGGAACATCTCTCTGAACAGCTCCGGCTTCTGCACATCCTGCAGCTCATATCTGTACGGATCCTGTTCGAGCAGATTGCTCTTGTCGCTGAGCGCTATTTCTGACATGGTATATCTCTCCGTTTCAGTGTGATAAATCAATTATATTCCCCTTATGCGCCTTTGTCAACAAAATAACGGGAAAATCGGCATTTGGCGCGACAGCGCCCGCGAAACCGTATGCCGATTTGTGCAAACTGTCACTTTTCAGCCTCGAGATCGTCAGTTTTCACATTGATACGGCACATTTTTCAACGCCTTTTTCCCGTTTTTTGCAAGTATTAACTGTCAGAATTGCATTTATTTCTGATTAACACTGAGCCACATCTCCACCGCGGCACATTCCGTGGAGCGCTTGTCGGCGTCTACCGCGCCCACATCGAGAGCGCGTCTGCCGACCTCGTACCTGAACAGGTCAGTACCGCCGAAGCAGGATGTTGTTATGACTACCGGCATAGATTTTGAAAGTTCGGCAAGAACGAGCGTTATCTCGTTATCGGGGATACCGCCCGCGCCGTAGGTCTCCATTACGATACCCGCTCTGTCCTGCGCGATCGACATTATATCAAGTCCGTAGGTGAACGGCGTGAGACGTATCACCGCCGGAAACAGTCCGTTGCGTGCCGGGAAGCTGTACTTTTTCTTCGGTACGAACCCCGAATAGCTGCGGAACGCATCCTTCTCACAGCTGCTGATCTTGACTATGTCACCGCCGTTTATAACGCGGCCGGCGAACACAAGGTAAACGCCCTTGTATTCGTCTCCCGCAGCTATGCGCGTCGCCTGCTCTATGTTCTGCGCAACATCATTGTCCGGAGCGTCGGGAGGCAGCATGGAGCCTGTAAGTATGACGGGCTTATCCGTATCCACCGTAAACGCGAGAACCGCGCCCGTGTATGCCATGGTATCTGTTCCGTGCAGTATCACAATGCCGTCGTAATCCGGAAGATTATCGTTTATCGCATTGTACATCCTGCGCCAATGGACCGGCATTATGTCGCAGCTGTCTATCGAGAACAGGTCAAGCACTGTGACATCTATGCCCTCTATATTCGGTTTGAGCTTTTCACCCGCCATGCTCGGAACAAGTCCGAACCCCGAATTCATTCCCGCGACAGTGCCGCCTGTAGTTATCATCAATACTTTCTTCATCTGAATAACTCCCCGTCAAAATATTTTTCCTGGAAATCTATTGCTTTAACGATATCATCACCCGGGAGATCTGCGCCATCCGGGGTGACTATCCACTTATCCTCGACATCATTATAACGGTGCCATACCGCGATGACCTTTCCCGAGAATGTTTCGCACGGCTCATCGACTCCGAGCAGATAGATATCCTGCTCCGCGCCGTCGGGTGCGAACACTCCTTCCACATACCCGTAATTCACGGGGTATATCATATCCGGGATCCGCGGGTGCGCCGAGCCTTTCGGACGATCTATCCTGCCGCTGACGGCTTTTCCTATGATATCCGAGAAGTCGGGTCTTTTGTCTTCCTTCGCCACATCCGCCTCCGCGAACCAATGCGAGCCGGTAGCGTTGTACAGCGGCGTTGCAAGCGTTTGCACATGACGCAGCACGTTAACGTTGAAGCCGGTCAGGAGCTCCCGCACATTCGCCTCATCCGCGAAATAATGCGGTATCCCGTCTTCGGGGCCGCCCACAAAACGTATCGTGTTCTCATCGAGACGGTCGCCGACGCATTGTCTGAAATGCCACGCGTCCTTCGAACACAGGTCGAAATATATCTCACCGCCGGGTCTTAATACTCGGCGTATCTCGCTCATTATCCGCTTTATGCCTTCGGTGTCGGTGTGCGACACGACATGGTAGGAATAGATGCAGTCGAAAGCGTTGTCCGCAAACGGCAAAGCTGTCATATCTCCCACAACAGTGCGGAAATCGGTGTCGTTCTTCTTCTGCCACTCGCGAAGGCTGTTGATGCCATATTCCGACAGGTCTATCGCCGTGACCGTGAACCCGTGGGCATCAAAGAATATCGCGTGTCTTCCCATTCCGCAGCCCAGGTCGAGCAGCCTCTTCCTGCCCTCGCTGCGCCACTTCTCGGCATAGTAAAAGCTCTCCTCCGACGGCTTGAGCCATGTTTCGCTCGTTATATTCTTCCAATCCCACGCCTTTGACTCTACCATGTCAGTCCTCCTGCATTATTTCCAGAGCCTTTGCATACTCTTCCTCTCCATACAGCGTGTTGAGCGCTTCGAGCAGTGCCTTTGCCGACATCCTCTCCGGAAGCCCCAGCTGTCTGCAAAGCGCCTGTCTTCGTGCGGAGCTGTTATCACCGCCGGAAAGTCCGTCCTCGGCGAGCCTTTGCTTATCTATCCATTCGCGGCGGGGCGCACTGTCACCTATGACCCCCGCTTCCTCGAACGCCCTTCTCAACGTCTCGGTGTCTATACCCTCGACCCCGAGCTTGCCCTCCTTTGAAGGCTTCGCCTTACGGCGCTCTTTACCGAACACATCGGGTATGTATATGTTCACCGCGCGCCCGGAGCCTATGCAGCCTTTCAGGCTGCTTCGTATCTGAAAGCCCGCGCCGTCGCTGTCGGTGAGTATTATCACGCCGGTCTTCTCCGCATATCGCCGTATCAGAGCGCGCTTTTCGCGATTTCTGTATATCCCGAAGCCGTCGGTAGTGATTATCACCGCATCTATGACGCTTTCAAGCTTTATCTTGTCGTATCTTCCCTCGACTATGACAGGCATATCGAGCTTTATCCGTTCACGCCCGCTCACAGTCTGTGATCCTCGCGGCACATGAAGAGCTTCGCCACAGCCTGCTCCACCTGCACTCTGCCGTCCACGGGTATGGATTTGAGCGCGATATCGGTCTCCGAGAGTATGCTCACGGTCTCGCGCAGATATGCTGTATCGAGCCGTGCCGCAGGCGGATATATCTTGTTTGTGAATATCCACGCTTTTCCGCTGAAATGTCCGAACAGCTTCGCAGCTTCACTGCCGCTCACGCCGCTGTTCTTTGCGAGATTGGCGCAATACATATCGAAAAACGCACCTGACAACGCCGACATTATGTTCACGGCGGTTATCTGCTTGCGGAAAAGCTCGTCGACTATACGAAAAGCGTCGGTGCGCCTGCCGGCGTTTATTGCGTCCGCGAGGTCGAACACCTCAGCCTCAAGCCGCTTCGGTACAAGAAGCTCGATCGTGTCGCGAGTTATCCTGCCGCCGCTGCCGATGTAGCTCATAAGCTTCGCGGTCTCATCGGACGCGTTCTGCATCCTGCCGCCGACACGCTCCACAAGGTACAGCGCGTCATCATCGGATATCACGATGCCCTCTTTTGCGGCCTTCTTCACGCACAGCGACGCGATCTTCGGAGCTTTCATTATATCTATCGAGCATACGGTACCCGCCTTGCCGACAGCCTCGATGAAGCGCTTGGTCCGCGCCTTCTTCTCATCGGGCTCGATATCTATGCAATAAAACACGAGTATAGCACTCTCGGGAACATTCGCCACGATATCGAGATACAGCTTGTCGGTGGAGGTCATGCGTGTTTCTGTGCTGAAATCCTTGACTGTGACCACCTTGTACTCCGAAAACACCGGCAGCGTATCCACCACATCCGACAGCATATCCGGATCGGGATTTCCCTCGAACCTGCGAAGATTGAAGTCGTTTGCCTCAGTCCCCACCGCCTTCTCGATTATCCTGTCAACGTACATATTTATAAGAAACGGCTCTTTGCCGTAAATGAAGTACACACGGCTCAAGTCACCCGCCTTTATCGCGGCAGCGAGCTTATCCTCGTTCACCTTCACCGTGAGTCCTCCCTTCTCAACTGTCGTTCTTTTCGCTTATACCGCGCTCCCGGCGGTATTCAGTGGGCGAAACGCCCTCATATTTCCTGAATGTTATGCCAAAATAATTCCGATCCTCAAAGCCCACCGCTTTCGCGATGTCGCCTATCTTCTCGTCAGTCTCGCCCAGCAGTATCTTTGCAGCCGCCACCCTGCGGCGCGCAAGGTATTCCATCGGTCTCATACCGAGCTGTGAGCGGAACACACGGCAGAAATGCTGAAGCGATACGCCCGATATCCCCGCAAGGCGTTCGAGCGTTATGGGCTCGGAGAAATGCCTGTCCATGTGCTCGACGGAGCCGTTGATACTTCCGGTGTAGACTGCCGCGCCCTTGAGCTCCACAGCCCTGTGAGCCGCAAGCAGGAACGCGTATACGAGCGATGACACGATGTTCGTATCTGGTATGGTGCGCTCCGATGCCGCCATAAGCTGGGAAAACAGGTTATCGCACTGTTCCGTATCCGCTCCTTCTGTGAGCTGTATGCTCCTGAAGCCGAGCCGCTCCAGTATCCCTGCCGCAGCACAGCCGCTTATACCGATCATGTCGGCTGCCCAGTCGGTGCCTTCCGGCGCGAGCACATACGGAGTATCCGCCGGAATGAAGATGAAGATCCCGCGGGAGAGCCTGTATTCTGTGCCGCCTGCTGTTATTGCTCCCTCGCCGCCGCGGGTGAACAGGAAGGTGTGAGAAGCCTCGCCTTTTGTATAGTTCAGCGCCCGCATCCCCTCACAGATGCTTATGTGGTCAAGCCACAGCGGGAGTTTCTCCGCATCGGCGGTTATCGGATATATGGTTTTGCTCATGGTCGTCATTCTCCGTTTATTATCCATACTATTATATCACATTTCGTCACATAAGTCAAACCTATTTTCAGAAAACTTTCCTACGCTTGACAAAGTTTAGCAGATGTTATATAATGTATCTGTTCATTTTACGGCAATTATCGAGGATAATATGGTTTTTTCAAGTCTTGTATTTCTTTTTATGTTCCTGCTCGGAGCGCTTACCATATACTACATTGCGCCGAGATGTCTCAAGAACACCGTGCTGCTGTTAAGCAGCCTTATTTTCTACGCCTGGGGCGAGCCGTTCTATATCGTCGTTATGATCATTTCCACGCTCATAGACTACTGCGCGGGGCTTGTGATATGGAAATGGGGCGCCAACAGGCACATCCGGCGCACCGCGCTCATCGTGTCCATAGTGATGAACCTGTTGCTGCTGGCAATATTCAAGTACAGCGGCTTCGCGTCGGAGAACATCAACGCTCTGTTCGGCACGGAGATAGATGTAAGTAAGATAAAGTTCCTCGGGATCGAAGGTCTTCCGATAAACACTCTTCCCATCGGCATCAGCTTTTTCACGTTCCAGTCCATGTCCTACACGATAGACATGTACCGCGGCGAAATAGAGGTGCAGAAGAACCCGATAAGCTTCGGCGCGTTCGTGACGCTGTTCCCGCAGCTCGTGGCAGGACCTATCGTGCGCTATTCGGACATCTCGAAGGAGCTCAACTCCCGAACCATTGACATTGACAAGATATACGAGGGCATAGTCCGTTTTATCACCGGCATGGGCAAAAAAGTGCTTGTAGCCAACAGTGTCGGAGCCCTGTGGGATACGGTTCTCGCGGATGTCAGAGCCGGAACTCCGGTCTCCGCAGCGACCGCGTGGCTTGGCATACTTGCATACACGCTGCAGATATACTTCGATTTCTCGGGCTACTCCGACATGGCTATCGGACTCGGCAAGATGCTTGGGTTCACGTTCCCGGAAAACTTCAACTATCCGTACCTCTCAAAGAGCGTATCGGAGTTCTGGCGGCGCTGGCACATGACGCTCGGAGCGTGGTTCAGGAGCTATGTGTATATCCCGCTTGGCGGCAACCGCAAGGGAATGGCGAGAACACTGATAAATCTCGGCATAGTGTGGCTGCTCACCGGTATATGGCATGGCGCGGACTGGACGTTTATCCTGTGGGGCGTGCTGTACGGTGTGTTCATCATACTTGAACGGCTTTTCCTCGGCAAGGTGCTCGAGAAGCTGCCAAGCCCCGTAAGCTGGCTTTACACCATGCTGCTCGTGATGTTTGGCTGGGTGCTGTTCGCATCTCCGGACATCGGCTCCGCGGGCGCATATATCGCGAGCATGTTCGGCTCATCCGGCGTACTGTACGACAGCACTTCGGTGTACCTGTTCCTGAACTACGGCGTAGTGCTCGTATTCGGCATTTTCGCAGCCACCGACGCATGGAAGATAATCGTCGAGCATGCGGAAAAGCGCTTCCCGACAATAGTTCACGCGGCAATTCCGATATGCAAGACAGCGGTGTTCCTGTTGTGTACGGCATATCTCGTTGACGCATCATACAATCCGTTCTTATACTTTAACTTTTGAGGCGGTGACGGACAGTGAAGATAAATGGCAAGCTTTACAAGTTAATAACGATAGCGATGTTCGCGCTCACACTGATATCATTCACCGTGCTGACATTCGTGAACCTGCCTGACGAGCCCGCGCCGTTCTCCGAGAATGAGAACCGCAACCTCGCAGTGTTCCCCGAGGTCTCGCCCGACACCTACAAGAACCGCAAGCTCATGAAAGGCATAGAAAGTTGGTTCTCCGACCGCTTCTACGGCCGCGAGCAGTGGATAAAGCTCCGCAACGGCACCGAGCGCCTCATCGGCAAGGTCGACATCAACGGCGTATATACCGACAACGACCGCATGATGCAGATATGGAGCGGTTACAACGATGAGTTCATCTCCAAGCATCTCAAAGCTCTGAACAAGTTCTCGGCGGCATATCCGGACAAGCAGATGTACCTGCTGCTCGCCCCGACATCGCAGGAGGTGTACTCCGACCTGTTCCCCGCCTGCGCGCCTATCGGCAGCCAGAGCGGCCTGCTGGAGTACTGCCGCGAGGGTCTGGACACGATACAGACCATAAACGTCATACCCACCATGAAGCTGCATAAGGACGACTATATCTACTACCGCACCGACCACCACTGGACGAGCTTCGGAGCATACCTCGCATACTACGACTCCGCAAAAGCAATGGGCTTCAAGCCGAGCGAGCTGGGAGAGTTCGACATCGAACACGCTTCCGACAGCTTCCGCGGTACGCTGTACTCCAAGACACTCGATGACAGCGTTACACCCGACATCATGGATTACTACCACTTCCGCGGCGACAGAGATATAAAGCTCACCGTGAACGACGGCAAGAGCGTCAAGTATTATGACAGCCTTTATTTCCGCGATTACCTCAATGTCAAGGATAAGTACAGCTCGATACTCGGACCGAACGTGCCGTATCTCCGTATCGACACCGGCATCGAAGGACCGACGCTGCTGATGTTCAAGGACAGCTACGCGCACTCGCTCCTGCCGTTCCTCACCGCGCATTACAGCCGCATCGATGTGCTCGACCTGCGCCTTATCAACAACGGCTACTCGTCCTATGTCAAGGTGAAGGATTATGACAGCGTCATGTTCGTTTACAACGCCATAACATTCTCGGAAGGCACCGAGATAAGAAAGCTCAACATGGGTTAACGGAGGCACAGCTATGGAAACACGCGTTGCGGTCATAGGCATCATCGTCGAAAACCCCGGATCCGCAGAGAAAGTCAACTCCGTGCTGCATGAATTCAGCGCCGGTATCATTGGCAGAATGGGCATCCCATACCGCCAGAAAGGCATCAGCATCATAAGCATAGCCGTTGACGCGCCGCAGGATACAATCGCCGCTTTGAGCGGTAAGCTCGGCAGAATAGACGGAGTCAGCGTCAAAACCGCCTATTCGAAAATTTAATGACTTTTTTTGCAAAAGCTATTTACAAATCACACTATTTGTGGTATAATAACTGCATTGTTGTATAACTTACGACAAGTGCGCCCGACTCGGCTCTGCGGTCCAAGCTCCTGTGGAGATAACGCCTGCCCTTTGCTGTGTCGCGCGGGAAAATAATATGTAAAGGGGTGTATGTAACCATGATGCTCAAAGAGGAAAAGACCGCTATCATCGAGGCAAACCGTCTCAGCGAGAATGATACCGGTTCTCCCGAGGTCCAGATCGCTATCCTCACCAAGAGAATAACTGACCTCACCGAACATCTCAAGAACCACAAGCAGGATCACCATTCCAGACGTGGTCTCTTCAAGATGGTCGGAAGAAGGCGCAACCTTCTCAACTACCTTCAGAAGAAGGACATCGAGCGTTACCGTGCTATAATAGCAAAGCTCGGCATACGTAAGTAAGCAAGGCAGATATGGGCGGAGCAGAGTTATGCTCTGCCCGTTTGCAAATATGGACAAAACTGCGGCAAAGAGGCGGCAGAAGATTTAGCATTAAATTGAGTCCGGACGAGCCCCGGATTGAATTTATTGCTAAATCTGTACCTCTTGAACGCACAGCCAGAAAAAAAGGAGGAAAAAGACAGATGTTTGAAAACTACAAGACTTTCAAGACCACATTTGCCGGCAGAGAGCTTATGGTCGAGACCGGCAAGGTATGCGGACTCGCGAACGGCTCCTGCTGGATCCACTACGGCGAGACAGTCGTAATGGTAAACGTCGCGGCAAGCCCCAAGCCCCGTGAGGGAGTTGACTTCTTCCCGCTCTCCGTTGACTACGAGGAAAAGCTCTACGCGGTAGGCAAGATCCCCGGCGGCTACCTCAAGAGAGAGGGACGCCCCAGCGAGAAAGCGATACTCACATCGCGCGTTGTTGACCGCCCGATGCGTCCCCTCTTCCCCAAGGATATGAGAAATGACGTTGCGATCACAATGACCGTGCTTGCGGTAGACCCCGATACACAGCCCGAGATACTCTCGATGATAGGCGCGTCCATCGCGGTATCTATCTCCGATATCCCGTGGAACGGCCCGATAGGCGGCATCTCCGTAGGTCTCGTTGACGGCGAGATCGTACTCATGCCCGACGCAGATCAGAGAGCAAAGTCCGACCTGCAGCTCACCGTGGCTTCCAGCGAAAAGAAGGTAGTCATGATCGAAGCCGGCGCTAACGAAGTTGACGATGACACGATGCTCAAGGCTATCATGGCAGGCCATGAGGAGATAAACAAGTCCCTCATACCGTTCATCAAGGACATCCAGGCACAGATAGGCAAGCCGAAGTTCGACTTCCCGTCCATGGAGATCGACCATGACTTCCTCGACAAGCTCCTCGAAGAGTACGGCGAGAAGGTGAAGTTCGCGCTCGACACCGACGACAAGAACATCCGCGAGGCTCGCCTCCAGCCGATCAAGGACGCTATCCACGAGGAATTCGACCCCGTTTACCCCGATCAGGCTTCCATGATAGACGAAGCTATATACAAGCTCCAGAAGGTCATCGTTCGCCGCTGGCTGCTCGACGAGCAGAAACGTGTCGACGGCAGAAAGATGGATCAGATGCGTCCGCTCGCTGCTGAAGTAAACCTGCTCCCGCGCGTTCACGGTTCAGGTCTCTTCACCCGCGGTCAGACTCAGGTGCTCACCGTCGCTACACTCGGTCCGGTAAGCGATTCCCAGAAGCTTGAGGGTCTCGATGACGAAGATACCAAGAGATATATGCACCACTACAACTTCCCCGCTTACTCGGTAGGCGAAACAAAGGCGAGCCGCGGCCCCGGCAGACGCGAGATCGGTCACGGCGCACTCGCACAGAGAGCTCTTGAGCCTGTGCTCCCGAGCGTTGACGAGTTCCCGTACGCTATCAGACTTGTGTCCGAGGTGCTTTCCTCGAACGGTTCGACCTCGCAGGCTTCTATCTGCGGCTCGACCCTCGCACTCATGGACGCAGGCGTTCCGATAAAATCCCCCGTAGCGGGTATCTCCTGCGGACTTATCACCGAGGGTGACCGCTGGATGACAATGGTAGATATCCAGGGTCTTGAGGACTTCTACGGCGACATGGACTTCAAGGTAGGCGGTACTCACAAGGGTATCACTGCTATCCAGATGGACCTCAAGATCGACGGTCTTACCCCCGAGATCATCAAGGACGCGTTCGCAAAGACCCACAAGGCACGCGACTATATCCTTGACGAGATCATCCTGAAGGCTATCCCCGCTCCGAGAGCTACAGTCAACAAGTATGCTCCGAAGATGATGGGCATGAAGGTGCCGGTAGACAAGATCAGAGAAGTTATCGGTACAGGCGGAAAGGTGATCCAGAAGCTCTGTGCTGACTTCGAAGTAAAGATCGACATCGACGAGGAAGGCAACGTATTCATCTGCGGCAGCGACCTTGACAAGGCTAACGCGTGCATCGACACTATAAAGTCCATAGTTACCGATCCCGAGATCGGCGCTATCTACAAGGGCAAGGTAGTACGTGTCAAGGAGTTCGGCGCGTTCGTTGAGTTCGCTCCCGGCAAAGAGGGCATGGTACACATCTCCGAGCTTGAAAACCGCCGTGTGGATAAGGTCGAGGACGTTTGCAACGTCGGCGATCAGATCATCGTGAAGATCATCAAGATCGACAACCAGGGCAAGATCGGTCTTTCGAGAAAGGCTGCTCTCGCTGATATCGAAGAAGCAAAGAAGAACAAGCAGTAATATACGATACGCAAAAAGCGGGAGCGAAAGCTCAATGTCATTAAGTTAAGCTATTGACAACCATAAGTATCCCCCTATTTGATTATTCAAAATCAGGTAGGGGGTGCTTTTTTCTTCAATTGATATATTATTTGTTAAATCTTCAATCATATTATCGCCTCATTTTCTTACCATATCTCATTGGGGTGATATTTTTCATTCCATTTTTTTGTAATTTCAAGAGTGTTTTCAGCATCATATTTTTTTGGATTGTTTTTATATGCGTCACCATTGTAAAATTTACAAGAATCTAAATTTGAACGCAGCTCGTGTACATCCAAAACACCCATAATAAACCCCATTCCTGATTCAAATGTCTGCGCATAGAACATATGATCATTTTTACCATATGCTGTTCCATTATCGTCATATACAGTCCAGTCTATCGGCACAATAGGTATGCTCACAGCAGCCATTCTTCTTTTAAGTTCTGACCATATTGCGTCATAATCTTCACAATCCTTTTTGACGCCAATATGAATCAAGTACATCATTTTCTTTCCGTCTTTTGTTAACATATTTGCTTTAAAATCTGACATGATATTTGTTCCTTTCAATAATGTAATTTACTCGTTTTCTGATTTGTTTTCTTTGCCTTCAGGCATAACTTTTTTAAAATATTCCATATTTATCACCATTTTTCATCAGGATGATACTCTGCAAGATACTCTCGCTTTGTTTCTATTGTATCTTCATATTCATATTCCTTAGGATCGTTTTTAAAGGCATCTCCGTTATAAAACTTACAAAAATCTAAATTAGCTCGTATTTCATGTATTTTCAATATGCCCGTGATAAAACCCATACCTGTTTCAAACGTTTGGGCATAAAACATATGAGGGTCTTTATCATACGAATTTCCTTCATCGTCATATAAGGTCCAATCTACTGGTATAATAGGTGTGCTTACAGTCGCCATTCTTCGTTTTAATTCCGACCATATAGCTGTATAGTTCTCACAATTCTCTTTTACACCAATGTATATCAAATACATCATTTTCTTTCCATCTTTGGTTAACATATTTGCTTTGAATGCCATAATCATAATCCTTTCTGATTATTATTCGTCTTCTGATTTATTTTCTTTGCCTTCAGGCATAACTTTCTTAAAATACTCCTCAAGTGCCATCTCAACAATAGCTGTTTTCGGGATATGCTCTTGGCGCTATGAACTTTCATTCAAAGAAAGATGATTTCATTGAAATGGAGTTATACGCCCATTTTATCATGTTCAATGCTGTGAGCAGACATATCAATGCTACAAAAGCACCTCAGGCTAATCATAAATATCCTTATGCTGTTGATTTCAAGACGGCTTGTATGATTATCAGGAAGTATAATCTTCTTCCGCTTACTGATATAGCCGTCGAAATCGTAAGCTATATAAGCCCTGTGAGAATCGGACGAGCTGATAAGCGTAAGTCTGTAAAATCTAAATCTGCTATCCGGTTCGTTTATCGTGTCGCATAAATGCAATTTTTAATATCGTGACTATGCCTTTTTAAGATTGATTGGTGACAATCGGTCTTTTTGTGATACAATAAAACAGCATAATGATAAGCGCCATTGAGTAGGCAAAGTGCCTCTCAACGGCGATATAATCATATTTTTCTTAACTTAACGGGTTCGCCTTTAGGTCAATGTCACTTGGATCTTGTCAAGACCTTATCTTAATGACATTGAGCGAAAGCTCCCGCTTTTTTATTTTCCTTTCAGCATATCTATCATCATATATGCGACCTTATATACATCTCCGCAGCCGAGCGTGATGATAAGATCGCCGGACTGCGCATTGTCGATAACGTACTTTGCTACCTCCTCGAACGTCGGAAACCACACCGCGCCGGGTATCTTCTCCGCAAGATCCTTTGAGTAGATGTTGTAGGTGTTCTTTTCGCGGCTTCCCATTATCTCGGTGAGCACTACCTTGTCCGCTATCCCGAGCGCGTCAGCAAACTCGTTCAGCAGCGTCGCAGTACGGGAATACGTGAATGGCTGATGCACCGCCCACACACGCCCGAAGTTCATGCCCTTTGCCGTTTCGAGCAGCGAGCGTACCTCCGTGGGATGATGCGCGTAATCATCGACAATGGTTATGCCGTTAATCTCCGCAAGCTTCTCAAACCTGCGGACTGCTCCGTGGAACTCTGCAAGCCCTTTTACCGCGCTGTCATATTTACAGCCGTTCTCGACCGCCGCAGCGATCGCCGCAACCGCGTTAAGCACGTTATGCTCTCCCGGCACGTTTATCGCGGCTCTGCCGAGCAGTGCGCCCTGTCTGTATACGTCAAACTCGGTATGAAAACCGGAAACATGATTTATATTTGCAGGGTAGTAGTCGTTCCTGCCGCTGCGCCCGAATGTCACGAGCCGCGCTTTGGTATCCGCCGCGCTCACGGCTTCCACTGTGTTGGCGTCGTCCCCGTTGTACACAATGATCTTCGTGGTCATGGAACAGAACTTCGTAAACGAGCGCTTCATGTTCTCCATGGTCTTGAAGTAGTCAAGGTGATCGCAGTCGATGTTCAGCACTACCGCCGTGTCCGGATAGAGCTTCAGGAAGGTATCGACGAACTCGCACGCCTCGCACACCATGGTATCGCTCGTGCCGCAGATGCCGCTTCCGCCTATGGCTTTGAGCTTGCCTCCAATCACCGCGGTAAGGTCGTTGCCGTCGGCTATGAAGATGTGCGTGAGCATCGACGTAGCAGTGGTCTTGCCGTGAGTGCCGCAGACGCACACCGCGTTATCGTACATGCTCGTTATCAGTCCGAGCAGCACCGAACGCTCTATCACCGATACTCCGCTTGCCTTTGCAGCGATAAGCTCCGGGTTGTCCGCCATGATAGCGGCGGTGTGGACTATGAGATCTGCGCCCTCGATATTCTCCGCACGCTGACCCATGTACACCGGTATACCCATGTTCCGTACTGCTTTCAGAGTCTCGGTCTCGTTGTTGTCCGAGCCGGTCAGGTAATATCCCTGCTTATGAAGTATCTGTGCAAGCGGGTACATACCACTGCCGCCGATGCCGATGAAATGTATGTGTTTCTTACCGATGAGAAAATTCTCCATTTTGTCTCCTCGCGCTTGTTATAAAGCTTCTGTTTATAAAAGATTATTCACCGTACATGCCGGGTTATTCCGTATATTTTGTCGCGAAATGCTTACAATAACGGTGACAAATCAGAAAGGACGGTCGCGCCTATGAATATAAGCGATATCAGAATAAGAAAAGTACTGCAGGACGGACGGCTGAAGGCGGTGGTCTCGATGACGGTGGACAACGCGATAGCCGTGCACGATATCAAGATAGTGCAGGGGGACGAGCGCGTTTTCGTCGCAATGCCGAGCCGCCGCGATGAATCGGGCATGTTCCGCGATATCATCCATCCGATAAGCCCCGAGGCGCGCGGAGAGATAGAAGCGCGGATATTGAGCGCCTACGACAGCTATGTTTCATCCCAGGATACGCGCAGCCTTTAACAGCGCAAGCTGGGTCTTCGCGTCCTCAAGCTCGCCGTTCATCACCATTTCGACAGCCTTGTCGAACGGCACGGTGAAGGCTTCAAGGAACTCGTCCTCGTCAAGCTTCTGTTTATCCTTGTGCAGACCCTTGGCGAGATACATATGGATGACCTCGCTGTCATACGCGGGCGTCGGGTACAGACAGCCGAGGTAAGTGAACTCGTCGGCGGTATTGCCGGTCTCCTCGTGAAGCTCACGCTTGCCGCACTCAAGGTGGTTCTCTCCCCATTCGAGCTTGCCGGCGGGAATCTCGGTGAGCACCTTGCCGTGGGGATAGCGGAACTGCCGCACCAGATAGACTTCGTTGTTCTCTGTGAGAGCGACCACGCACACCCCGCCCGGATGCCGCACTACGTCACGCTTTGCCTCCTTGCCGTTCTCAAGCAGCACGGTATCACTGTATACGTCAATGACCCTGCCCTTATAGCCGAGCTCGCTGTTTATCTGCTTTTCGGTAAGCTCCATTATTCTGCTCCTTTTTGAAATTCTTGTTTTCAAGCGTTCTCCCCGCCTACGGCGGGGAGAACGTCTCATCTGACTGTCAATATATCACCGCACCGTACTTCTGCGCGGCTTTTTTCAGCTCATCCGGGTCAATAAGGCTCGTACTGTCTATCAGAGCGCGTCCCTGATAGAGCATCAGCGCGAGCTTCATCGCGATCTCGTCATCGCCGCTGAACATAACGGGAAGCGTCGCCATGTGCGCATTGTCCGCAAAATCCAGCACATCGTCGGGCGTGTTGATCTGTATTTTCAGCACATCGAGTCCGCCCTGTTCGCACACCGCGATAAGGTCTTCACCCATGCCCGCGTTGCACTCGATCGGCTCGGATATCTCGGTGGTGTCATGTTCGAGAAAGAACGCCGAACGCTCATTTGCAAGCATAAGCAGATCCATGTACTCATGCTCCGGCATTTTGAAATCCTCTGAAGATATTATATTCTGGAACCGCGTCGTGCAGTCGTCATCAAGTCCGATGAACACATCAGTCCCCGCGTCCAGCAGTTCCCGCAGCTCAACATCGGTGAGAGTGCCGCTCTTCGGGCGCACCGCGATCGGTATCTGCGCGTAAGGCTTTATCTTCCTCACGCATTCTTCCATTATCTCCGTACTGTCCGCAGTTATGCCGAAACAGATAGCTCCGAGGCTCTGCATAACTATGAGAGCCGCGTCTGCGGGAAGCTCGTTCTCGGTGAGAAATTCCTCGTCCACGTTTATCAGCACGTACACGGGCTTTGAGAGTTTTCTGCACTCAAGCAGCGCCGCACGCATATCCGCGAGCATCGTCATGCCGCACAGCATGAATCCCGTATTCCCGTCGCCGTTCATCGCCGCAAGTCTTTCCTTGTATATCGCTTTCAGCTCCGTGAATGAAGTCTCACCGTATGGTATCGTCATCTCTCCGCTCGGCTCCACAAACGTGAAGCTGTCGGTGTTTACAGAAACGGGTTGCAAACAACAGTCGTCGGTCATTTAATATCCTTTCCGCATTCAGCTTACATCTTTTCGGGCGCGTCGACTTTGAGCATGTCGAGCAGGTTCTTTATTACGGTCTTCACCGCACAGCACAGCGCAAGTCTCGACTTCACCACCTCGTCGCTCTCGCCCTTTATCTTACAGCTGTCATAGAACTTGTGGAACAGCTGCGCCAGTTCATACGCGTATCTCGTGATACGTGACGGGTTGTAGTTTGCCGCCGCGTCATTCACGGTATCGGGAAGCGCCGCTATCTTGCGTATCACCGCAAGCTCCGCCTCGTCGGTATATGAGAGCTTTTCCGGTGTGATATCACTCACGGTGACGCCCTCCTCCGCGAACTTTCCGAGCATACGGCAGATTCGCGCATGAGCGTACTGTACATAGAACACGGGGTTCTTCGAGCTTTCCTCGATAGCGAGGTCAAGGTCGAATTCAAGGTGAGTGTCCGGGTCACGCAGGTTGAAGAAAAATCTCGCCGCGTCCATGGGTATCTCATCAAGCAGTGTTGCGAGCGTTATTGCCTTGCCGGAGCGCTTCGAGAGCTTGACTGTCTCGCCGCCGCGCACCAGACGCACCATCTGCATTATAACTATGTCCAGCTTGTCGGAGTCAACTCCGAGAGCGGTCAGAGCCGCCTTCATTCTCGCGATGTAGCCGTGGTGGTCGGCACCGAGAATGTCGATCGCCTTGTCAAAGCCGCGGGTCACGAGCTTGTTGTAGTGGTACGCGATATCCGGCACGAAGTAAGTCGGCACGCCGTTCGCACGAACCAGCACCCTGTCCTGGTCGTCTCCGAACTCCGAAGCCTTGAACCATACCGCGCCGTCCTGTTCATAGGTGACTCCTCGGTCCTTGAGCATCTGTACTATCTCCGTGACCTTGCCGCTTTCGTGCAGGCTGCTCTCCCTGAACCATGTATCGTACCTGATGCGGTATTTCAGCAGATCGTCCTCAAGGCCCTTTATGTTTATCGGGAGCGCATACTCAACGAGAGCCTTTCTGCGCTCCTCCTCGGACACATTCATGTACTTGTCGCCGTACTTTTCAGCAAATGCCTTCGCGTGGTCGATGATATCCTGACCGTGATAGCTGTCCTCGGGCATCTCTTCATCGCTGCCGAATATCTGCTTGTAGCGGATATCGAGGCTCAACCCGAACTTTCCGACCTGATTGCCGGCGTCATTAACATAGAACTCGCGCTCAACATAATACCCCGCGCACTCAAGCACCGACGCGAGGCAATCGCCTATCGCGCCGCCGCGGGCATTACCGATGTGCATGGGGCCGGTAGGGTTGGCGGAAACGAACTCGACCAGCACTTTTTTGCCATGTCCGAGGTCGGTCTTTCCGTACTCTGAACCGCCGTTAACAGCTTCACATACAGTCTGCGTGAACCAGCGAGGATCAAGGTAGAAATTGATAAAGCCCGGGCCCGCAGTCTCCACACGGCTGAAAAGCGTGCCGTCGAGCAATGCCGCTTCGGCTATCATCGAAGCTGTCTCCCTCGGGTTCTTATGGAATACCTTCGCGGACGCGAGTGCCGCGTTGCAGGAGAAATCACCGTGGGAGCTGTCGGCAGGCTGCTCCACCGTGAACGGCGGCAGCGGCTCGGCAGGGAGCTTTCCCTCGGCGGTGAGCTGCCCCAGCGCCTTCATTATTATCTCACGCACTTCATTTCTTGCTTGTTCTGTCATGTTTACGTTCATATCATGCTGTTCCTTTGCTATTATTCATTCCGAGCTGCGGACGAGTATCTGCATCTCGTTCTCCGACACGAAGTCGTTGTTGATATCTATGCTGTACTTGAACCGCAGGCGCTTTTCGTCATCGTCTCCGCCGAGCGTGTTCTCTATCTCGTAGGTGTTTATCCCCATGGTGAAGTCTCCGAAGGGCGTACCATAGACGCAGTGGTGCTTCACGCCCTTTTCAACGGTGAGCGTCGAGGCGGCGGGTCCCGTTCTCCGTATGGTTATGCAGTTTCCGTTCACGGTTATCGTAACGGTGCAGTTTTCATAGCCGATACCGTCGGACTCGTCATAGCGGAGAATGAACTCACCCTTGCGCTTGCCGTACTCTCCGACAGTGAAGAACTCCGTTGTCTCCTCCTCGCCGTCGGTTATCACTTTGCTTGTTATATAGAACTCGGCAGGTAACATTGTTCTCCTTTCACACATCGGCATCTATCGCTAAACTTACGAGCTTGTCGAGCGCGTCGGAATACTCGTATCCGCTCCCCTTCATGAGCAGCATCATCGCACTCTCGGGCGTAAATCCCGGTATAGCCGATATGCGGCGCAGCATCACCCTCTCGCCCGCAAGTCTGAAAGACATACGCGCACAGCCCTTGAAGCTGAGCGTGCGGAAGACCTTCTTTGCCGTTTCATATATCTTATTACGCTGTTCGTCCGTGAGCTCCGGGTCAATGGTGAAGCTTGCGGTGTATGCCGCGGCGGAGTTGATATCAAAGGTCTTGACCACCTCGCCGAGGACTGTCGTCTCTATATCGAATGAGCCGCCCATTACCGCGCACTCTATCGTGCGTCCGGTGAGATCCTCCTCGACTATCGCGGTATGGTGATGCGAGAACGCTATCTTCGCCGCAGCCTTGAGCTCGGCGGAGTTGCTCACTATGTTTGCGCCTATTGAGGACGAACAGCTCGATGCGGATACATATACCGGGTATTTCAGCTTCTTTTCAAGCTCCGCTATCTTCTCGTCAATGATGTTCATGTCTGCGCGTTCGAGCAGCGCGTACTTCGGCACCTCAACTCCCACGGACGAAAGTATAAGATGCGTCATCGCCTTGTCCATACAATTTGCGGCAGTCTCGGGGTCACAGTCGAGATACGGTATCTTCGCAAGCTTCAGAAGCCCCTGGATACGTCCGCACTCACCGTACTTGCCGTGCAGCGCGGATATCACCACATCGATGCGCTTGAAGGCTGTCGAACCGTCGGACAATATAGTGATAATACCGCCATGAAGCCTGTCGGGGCTGATTATTGCGGAGCAGCAATCGCTCGACTCCTCCCACGTGCCGGCCTTTATCTCCTCGTAGCTTCCGGGGAAATAGAGCCAGCGCCCGACTCTTGTTATACCGATGGGGGTAACGTCATATTTGTCGCGGGAAAGCCCGTTCAGCAGCGAATACGCCGACATCAGCGAGACTTTGTGATCCTTTGTCACGCCGCCAAAAAGGACGGCTATCCTTATTTTTGCCATGTTTGTATACCCTTCCGAAATACATTATTATATTATTATATCACAAAAAGCTCTGTATTTCAATACCATTTTTAGGATTTGTCATAATTAAACCATGTCCTTGTATGTCCGGGCAGAATGTGGTATCATGTCATCATGGGAAAAGAAAAGGAGCCCTTCCGGGCTCCTTTCTGTATTCGCGGTATATCACTGGATAGCAATATATCTTGTCTTGTCCTGCTTCGGCAGGTTCTCGGGCTTCGGGATATCCAGCATGAGCACGCCGTTGTCGAACTTCGCCTTAACGTCATTTTCGGTAACATTGTCACCTACGTAGAAGCTCCTGCTGTACGAGCCGCTGAAACGCTCGCGGCGGATATAGTTGCCCTTCTTGTCCTTTTCGTCCTTCTTGTCCGCTGTGGAAGCTGTAATGGTGAGGTAGCCCTCATCAAGCTTTACCTTGACGTCCTCTTTCTTTATGCCCGGGAGATCGACTTCAAGCTCATAACCGCTCTCGGTCTCCTTGACATCGGTCTTCATGATCGCTGCGGGCTGCGCTGTACGCGTCGGCATCGACGGAAAATCGAAAAA
>CAMVDP010000003.1 GCA_947166275.1 uncultured Clostridia bacterium | reverse complement strand
ATCCCGAGACATTTAAGCTCGATCATCGAGTACGACGGCGACGCGAACCTCATGAAGGGCGCGCTCGAAATGGCGGACAAAATAACCACCGTATCTCCGACATACGCAAAAGAAATACTCAACCCGTGGTTCTCGCACGGTCTCGACCGCTGCCTCGGCTCGAAGCAGTACAAGACCTGCGGCTTCCTCAACGGTATAGATACCGAAATGTACAACAGCAAGACCGACAAGGATATCCCCGCTAACTTCAGTGTCGGCAAAATGGCAGGCAAAGCTACCTGTAAGGAAAAGCTTCTTGAGGAAGCAGGACTTCCCGGCGGCGATGCGCCCGTTATGGGTATCATCTCAAGACTCGTTGAGCATAAGGGCTTCGACCTTATCAAGTGCGTCCTCGACGACGTTGTATGCTCCGGCATAAAGGTCGTAGTGCTCGGCTCCGGCGAGAAGCAGTACGAAGATTACTTCTACTATATGCAGAACAAGTATCCCGAGGCTGTAAGCTTCAAGTGCGGCTATATCCCCGCTTACGCGAAGCGTATCTACGCAGGCGCGGATATGTTCCTCATGCCGAGCAAGAGCGAGCCCTGCGGACTCGCACAGATGATAGCACTTCGCTACGGTACCGTTCCGATAGTGCGCGCTACCGGCGGTCTCAAGGATTCGATACTCGATTACGGCGACCCGAGCGGCGAGGGCGTGGGCTTCACGTTCCAGTCCTACAATGCGCTCGATATGCTGGGAGCTATCAACAGAGCCAAGGAAGTCTATGATGACAAGGCAAAATGGAAGAAGCTCGTTGAGACCGGCATGAAGAAGGATTTCAGCTGGACACAGTCGGCAAAGCTCTACATCGGTCTTTACGAAGAGCTCTGCAGCTGGGAGAATTGAGACCCGGGCAACGGCGGTTAAGCGCTGCGCATCTTTAACTATACCGCGAAGATGCGTGGCGCTGCGTCTTGTATTTTCGGGGCGTAAGCTCCTGTCAGGAGTAACAACGGAAAATGAAGATAACTATACTCGGCTGCGGTTTCGGCACCGCCCTCGCCGTTCTCTGGAACAAAGCGGGGCATGAAGTCACCGCGTGGACGAGAAATGAAAATGAGATCGGTGAGATACTCCGGTGCGGCGAACATAAACGCCTGCTCCCGGGGGTACCGGTGTCTAACAGGATAACGTTTACATCGGATATAAGATGCGTCGGAAATGCCGATGCCGTGGTGTTCGCGATACCCTCCCCCGGAGTGCGTGAGGTCGCCCGCCAAGCGGCTCCGTACATAAGATCCGGCACGCTGATACTTAACGTGGGTAAGGGCTTCGAGGAGGGCACATTCAAGAGGCTGTCGCAGGTCATCTCGGAGGAGATACCCGAAGGAAAGCTCGCGATCATGGCCGGACCGTGCCACGCCGAAGAAGTGAGCAGAGGTGTTCCGACTACGGTAGTCATGTCCTCGGAGGATATGTCCGCGGCGGAGCTGCTCCAGGACGCACTGCAGACTTCGAGCTTTCGCATCTACTGCAACAGCGACACCGCAGGCTGTGAGATCGCGGCTGCACTCAAGAACCCGATAGCCCTCAGCTGTGGCATCATCGAGGGAATGCAGCTCGGTGACAATACGATATCCTCGCTGATGACACGTGGTCTCGCTGAAATAACAAGGCTCGGCGCCGCAATGGGCGCACACTGGGAAACCTTTACCGGGCTCGCGGGAGTGGGAGACCTTATCGTCACCTGCACATCGAAGCATTCGCGCAACCACAGAGCGGGTATACTGATCGGCGAAGGCATTAACGCCGCGGACGCGGTATCGAATGTCGGGACCGTCGAAGGGTATAACTGCTGCCGCATCGCGTACGATTACTCACAGAAGTACAATGTGCGCACGCCGATAATCGACGAGCTGTACAAGGTGTGCTTTGAGAACAAGCCCCCCGCCGACGGTGTCCGCGACCTTATGTCACGCCCCCAGCGGCATGAGCGTGAGCCGTACTGGAATTCATAGAATGTCAGATAATGCGTCAGGCATAAAATACAGAAAGGGTGGTTACTACCAATGATAACAAACATTCCAAACGTAAAGATCGGACTTATCGCAGTGTCGAGAGACTGCTTCCCGATAGCGCTCTCCGAAAAGCGCCGCGCGGCTGTCAAGGCTGCGTACAAAGGTGAGCTGTACGAGTGCCCCGTGACAGTGGAGAACGAGCTCGATATGCTCAAGGCTGTTGAAGATGTCAACAAGCAGGAGTGCAACGCTCTTGTGGTATTCCTCGGCAACTTCGGGCCTGAGACTCCCGAGACCCTTATCGCTGAAAAGTTCGACGGACCGTGCATGTTCGTGGCTGCCGCAGAGGGCGACGGAGATATGATAGACGGACGCGGCGATGCGTACTGCGGTATGCTCAACTGCTCCTACAACCTCGGCATGAGACACCTCAAAGGCTACATACCCTCCTACCCCGTCGGCACAGCTGACGATATCGCGAAGATGATCGCGGATTTCGCACCGATCGCACGCGCATACATCGGTGTAAAGAACCTCAAGATAATCACGTTCGGTCCGCGCCCGCAGGACTTCTTTGCCTGCAACGCGCCTATCAAGGGACTGTATGAGCTCGGCATCGAGATCGAGGAGAACTCGGAGCTCGACCTGCTCGTATCCTTCAAGGAGCACGAGAACGACCCCCGTATCCCCGATGTCTGCGCCGATATGGCGAAGGAAATGGGCGAGGGCAGGTACTACCCAGAAATGAGCGCAAGAATGGCACAGTTCGAGCTCACACTGCTTGACTGGGCAGAGAAGCACAAGGGTGCGCGCAAGTATGTGGCATTCGCCGACAAGTGCTGGCCGGCTTTCCCGTCGCAGTTCGGCTTTGAGCCCTGCTACGTCAACAGCCGCCTCGCGAGCCGCGGGATACCGGTATCCTGCGAGGTCGATATCTACGGCGCTCTCAGCGAATACATAGGCATCTGCATCTCCGCGGACACCGTTACCCTGCTTGATATCAACAACTCCGTTCCGCAGTATATCTACGACGAGGATATCAAGGGCAAGTACGACTATACGCTCACAGATACATTCATGGGTTTCCACTGCGGCAACACTCCCGAATGCAAGATGTGCGCCGACAGAGCTGTCAAGTACCAGCTCATACAGCACAGGCTCCTCGAACCCGCAGGCAGCGACCCCGACTTCACACGCGGTACCCTTGAGGGCGACATCGCGGCGAGCGATATCACCTTCTACCGTCTGCAGTGCGACTCCGAAGGCGTGCTCCGCTCCTACATCGCAGAAGGCGAGATACTCGATGTCAAGACCCGCTCCTTCGGCGGCATAGGCATCTTCGCTATCAAGGAAATGGGCCGCTTCTACCGTCACGTGCTCATCGAGAAGCGCTTCCCGCACCATGGCGCGGTAGCTTTCGGTCACTACGGAAAGCTCCTTTACGAGACCTTCAGACTGCTCGGAGTGCAGGATATCGGCTTCGCGCGTCCTAAAGGAATGCTGTACAGAACGGAAAATCCGTTCTCCTGATCCAAGATACGGTCACTTTCACGGATATTTCGGCAAAGATAAGGTATCATATTACCGAAAGGCTGTGATCGTATGAATATGATAGTATGCTCTGACGACTGCCGCTATCAGAAGGACGGCTACTGCACCCTTGAGGGCAGAGCTGTGATAACGAATGCGGTGAGCTCGCCGTGCTGCTACTACGAAAAGAATGTCCGCGCAGACGGTGCGGGCAGCAACGAAAACACGGGCTGAATGCCCGAAAGGAGTATTGACTTAATGAAAAGATCTGCAAAAGCAGTTTCCGCGTTACTCGCGTCGGCTCTTCTGATCGGCGCTGCAGGCTGCGGAGGCGGCGGAAGAACTCCCGCAGCTACAGGCGGCGGAAATGACAATCCCGGAGGAACTGCGGAAACAACTGCCGTAACCACCACCGTCGATCCCAACAAGGCTATCGATACCGAGGTCAACTATGACGAGCTCGCCAACATCGATGAGGTAGACACAAAGAACGAAGAGGGCGCAGGCAAGCTTTACGAGTCCGGAAAGACCGCAGGCGTATGCCATGTGCTCAGTTGGTTCGACTTCACACAGATACAGCCGGAGAAGGATATCGCCGAGCTTTACGCTACACGCTTCGGCGGCACGGTAGAGACCGAGATCGTAGGCTCCACCGAGGTCGTTGAAAGACTCGGCGTGCTCATGCAGTCCGGCGCGTCCCCCGATATCATGAGAACGGGTGACGACTACTTCCCGAGCTACTTCATCAACAACCGTTTCATGCCTATGGATGACTGGCTCGACATCGAGTCTCCCGTATGGTCCGGAATCTCCGATATCATCGAACGTTACAGCTACAACGGCAAGCATTACTACTGGCCTTACGCTGTGACTGCCACCGAATACGGAGTTACATACTGCACTGCCGAGATCGAGAACATTGGCGGCACTGATCCCATGGATCTCTACTTCTCCGGCGAATGGACATGGGATGCTTTCGAAGACCTGATGCTCAAGTGGAAGAACTTCAACACCGATAAGTATCCGCTTTCGATGCCGGAGAGCCTCGGCCTCCAGCTTGCGGCTACAACGGGCGTTCCCGCTATCGAGTTCAAGGGCAACGAGATCATCAACAACATGAAGGACAAGAACGTTATGCGCGCTATGGACTTCATAGAGAAAATTGCACGTGAGGAGCTTATATGGGAGGGCTGGCACGGTCCGGATTCTCTGGATTCGTGGACAGGCACACTGTTCTTCGTAATGCCGCTCGACTGGGCGCTTCCCTGCGGTCAGGAGATCTGGTTCAAGAACAATTTCGAGGGTGAGATCAGAACTGTTCCGATGCCCCGTGACCCCAACTCCGATACATATTACATGTACGGTGCGACTTCCGGTTACATCGTTCCCGCAGGTGCACTCAACCCGCAGGGCGCTGCATCCTTCCTGCTCGCTTCGAGAATGTACGCTACCGATCCCGATGTGATCGAAAAGACACGCGAGGAAAAGATGTACAACGGCGGCTACTTCTACATCAAGTGCCCCGAGTGCAAGCATCAGTTCGAGAGCGAAAGAGATGACGTTGACGCTGTATGCCCGGAGTGCAACACTCCCAGAAAGGCAAAGTGGAAGCTCACCTACACAGACCAGCAGATGCAGGTGTATGATGACCTTGTCGATCCCTCCAAGTTCACTTTCGTGTTCGACTGCCACCGCGGCTTCGGTGTTGACACGAGACAGAACATCATCGATATCTTTGACTTCCCCGCAAAGGGAACCGAATCGTACAACCAGATGCTCGATGAGTATTACAACGTTGTAGAGGCTGTCTTCGACGGCTACCGCAACACGATCAAAGAGGCTGCGAACGCATAACACAAACGAGAAAGGCTCCCCCGCGGGAGCCTTTTTTGAGGAAACGTACATGAACACACCTATACATGATTTTCTAACAAGATACGCGGAAAGCGGCACGATGCGCCTGCACATGCCGGGCGGCAAGGGTGTCACGCACCCGTCTGACATCACCGAGATAAACGGCGCGGACGTACTTTACGAAAGCTCCGGAATAATACGTGAGAGCGAGCGGAATACTGCGGCACTTTACGGTGCGGCGGAGACATGCTATTCCTGCGGAGGCTCAACGCTCGCGATACAGGCGATGCTGTACGCAGCCTGCAAGCTCACGGGAAAGCGGAAGATCGCCGCCGGACGGTACTCCCACAGAAGCCTGATAGACACTGCGATCCTGCTGGGGCTGGATGTGACATGGATATACCCTGACAAGTTCCTCGGATGTGAGCTGTCACCCTGTGCTGTAAACGCGGCGATAGATGATGACACTGCGGCGGTCTTCGTGAACTCGGTGGACTACCTCGGCGGCGAATGTGACATACGCACGCTGTCGGAGGTCTGCAGGAAACGCAGAGTGATGCTGCTCATCGACAACGCTCACGGCGCGTACAAGGTATTCACAGGCGATCACCCGATAACGCTGGGCGCGGATATGTGCGCTGACAGCGCTCACAAGACGCTCCCCGCACTCACGGGGGCAGCATATCTGCAACTCGCCGACAGCAGCTTCCTGACTGACGCGAAAAACGGCATGGCACTGTTCGGCAGCTCCAGCCCGTCATATCTGATACTTGACAGCCTTGACCTGTGCTGCCGGTATATAGCGGAGCAGCGTGACAGCGCTCTGCGCACCATAAAGCGCGTACGGGAACTTAAACTCGCCCTCGCCGACGACGGGATACCCATGAAGCAGAGTGACGACATGCGCATTACTGTGGACGGATACGGCATGGGGTACACAGGGTATGAACTGGGACGGGAGCTGCGGCAGCGCGGCGCAGAGCCAGAGATGTGCGGTGACAGATACGCGGTGCTGCTGTTCTCGACGGTGCAGCCGGAGCACGACTTCGGTGCTCTGCGGGAGATGCTTCGCGGAATACCGAGGAGAACAGCGCTTTCGTGTCGCGAAATACCGCAGGTAAAGCCGGAGAAGGTGCTCTCACTGCGTGAATCGTTCCTGTCCCGTAAAAAGACGGTACCCGCAGATCATTCCGCGGGGCTGATATGCGCGGGGGTACACTCCCCCTGCCCGCCGTGCGTTCCTGTGGTGATGCCGGGCGAACGCATCTCCGATGAGCTTGCGGAGATGCTTCCGGGATATTATCATTTTACTGACATCGATGTTATATGCTGAAATCAATAATGGCTCTGTCACAACATTTGGTTGATTATTTCAGTGTACAGTGAACAGGTTGCAGTTAACAGTTGTGGTGCCGCCTTCTGCGGCGAATTTTAAAAATATATCGCGAAGCGATACCATAACTGTAAACTGTTAACTGATATCAGCCGTTTGTTGTGACACAGCGTAAATATTTTTGTTAAAAAACTTGCAAAAGAGGATAGTTTGGTATATAATATCATTATAGGTAAATAAAAAAGCCATGTTCCCCCACCAAAAGTGGGGGAACAAATAGATAAACCGGCAAGAAAGGTCAAGATGAAGAAAATACTCAGTCTTATATCCGAATATTGGCATAATCTTGACAAGGCTCTGATAATCCTTTGCCTTTTTGTGAGCGGGTTCAGCGTATTCCTGCTGTACACGCTCGACAGGAACGGGATCAGCGCACAGGTAAGCTCGCGCCAATGGAAGATCAATCTCGTCGCCGCTGTGATCGGCGCTGTCATCGCACTGGTCATCGCGGCGATCGACTACAAGTTCATATCGAAGCTGTGGTGGCTGTACGCACCGATATCACTGATACTCGTGCTGCTGCTGTTCACGTCGCTCGGACGAGGAGTGTACGGCGCGGACGATATCGGCTGGCTCAACCTCGGATTTGTGCAGTTCCAGCCATCGGAGCTGCTGAAAATAACGTTCATTATGACGTTCGCCACGCACCTGAGCAAGGTGGGTGCGAGGCTCAATGAGCCGCTGAACGTGCTGCTGCTGCTTCTGCATGCGGGGCTTCCCGTATTCATCATAATGAAGCAGGGCGATGACGGCTCGGCGCTCGTATTTATCTCGATATTCGTGATAATGCTGTTTGCGGCCGGGATCTCATGGAAATACATCGCCGCCGCTGTGATAGCTGTACCGGCAGTGGTATGGTTCGCGTGGACGCAGCTCATGCAGCCGTATCAGATAAAGCGTATCCAGATACTCTGGGATACCGAGCTCCAGCAGGAGGAGATACTCGGCATCTACATGCAGCAGTACCTCGGAAAGAAAGCACTCGGCTCCGGCAGGATAACCGGACTCGGGATATTCGGGAGCGACAAGTACACCTACGTTCCCGAAATAGACACGGACTTCATATTCTCATACATCGGCATGACGCTCGGGCTCATCGGCTGCATACTTACAGCCCTGCTGCTGGCGGTGATATGCCTGAAGATACTTTCGGTGGCATCCGCTGCGAAAGACACACTCGGGCGGCTGATATGCGTGGGAGCTTTCGCGCTGTTCTTCTCACACTCGGTGATCAACATCGGCATGGATCTCGGTGTCCTGCCGGTCATAGGTATACCGCTCCCGCTGATAAGTGCGGGCGGAACATCGGTGATAGCGCTTTACGCGTCGATAGGGCTCGTAATGAGCGTCTACTACCACCGACACAAGGCGGAACACATGTTCTACACGGAAAAATACGACTGATACTGGAAAGGGAACGGAAATGGCAGTAAAACCGATCAAAGCGGACCTTGAAGAGCTTTACAGAGCGGACACTCTCGACTACCAGAAAAAGCGCTATCGAAAGCTTATCGACGCGTACAAGGAATACTTCTCTTCGGACGGGCAGGACATCAGGGTGTTCTCGTCACCCGGGCGTGCGGAGATAGGCGGCAACCACACAGATCACAACAACGGTAAGGTGCTCGCGGCGTGCATCGACCTCGATATCATCGCGGCAGTCGAGCCTATCGATGAACCTGTGGCGATCATCAAATCCGAAGGGCACCGTGAAGCACGGATCAACATAAACGAGCTCGACGTTCGCGAGGAGGAGACACTCAAAGCTCCCGCGATAATGCGCGGCATCGCTGCGGGCTTCAGGAACCGCGGCTTCAGGACAGGCGGATTCCGCGCATACACGCTGTCAAACGTGGGCAAGGGCTCGGGAATGTCGTCCTCGGCAGCGTTCGAGGTAACTGTGGCTGTCATTTTCAGCTACCTGTTCAATGAAGGCGCTGTAGACCCGATAAAGCTCGCGCAGATATGCCGCTATGCGGAAAACACCTACTTCGGCAAGCACGGCGGACTCATGGATCAGCTCGCGGCAGCAGTGGGCGGATTCGTCACGATCGACTTCAAGGACATGGAAAGCCCTATTATCGAGCATATCAATGTGGATTTCGAAAGCTTCGGACACACTCTCTGCATAATAGATACCAACGGCGACAGCGGTGACCGCAACGCCGAATACCGCACGATCGTCGAAGAGATGCACCAGATAGCGGAATACTTCTCCGTAAGCAATCTGCGTCAGCTCGTTAAGCAGGATATCGTGCTCAACATAAATGTCCTGCGCGATAAATTCGGTGACAGAGCAGTACTGCGCGCGATACACTTCTTTGAAGAAAACAAGCGCGTCGACAAGCTTGTCAACGCGCTCAAACGCAATGATTTCCAGGCGTTCCTCGACTCCGTGAACGAGAGCGGAAACTCCTCATACAAGTATCTGCAGAACGTATACGCCTGCAGCGATGTCAAGCACCAGGGACTCAGCATCGGACTGAACATAGCCGAGTACGCGCTCGAACGCAAGGGAGCTTCCCGCGTCCACGGCGGCGGCTTCTCCGGCGGTATCGAGGCATTCGTGCCTATCGAGCTGATAAAGCTGTTCAAGATGGAGCTTGAAAAGGTGTTCGGCAACGGCTCCTGTCATGTGCTCAAAATACGTCCTATCGGCGGCTGTGAGGTGGATATCGCTTCACTCGGTGAGTAATTTCTCCGCCCGCGTTACGAGCGTCACGTCCACAAGCGCGTCCACAGCGATGCCGGACTCGGTGTACTCCTCGGAAAGCACCTTTCCGAGCGCCCGTATCTCGGCTATGAAGCCCGCATCAGCATACGGGACCAGCAGCTTCATGCGCCGTGCGCTTTCAGGTAAATTCTTCACGATAAGCTCAAGCATGCGGTCTATCCCCTGCCCAGACTTTGCGGAAATGCAGACAGTCGTATCGTCCTCGGGGATATTGTAGTCCACCGCATCGCACTTGTTCAGCACGTGTACCACCGGTATCTCACCACAACCCAGCTCCGCGAGAAGCTTCTCGGTCGTGAGCGTCTTTTCCCTCGCCTCCGGATCGGAGATATCCGATACGTGCAGTATTATGTCTGCGTTTGCAGCTTCTTCAAGCGTCGAACGGAACGCTTCCACCAGATGATGCGGAAGCCGGCGTATCAGCCCGACTGTGTCTATCAGCGTGACGCTCCTGCCGTCAGGAAGCTCGATGGCGCGTGATGTCAGGTCGAGGGTCGCGAACAGCTTGTCCTCGGCAAGCACTCCTGCGTCCGTAAGACGGTTCAACAGTGTTGATTTTCCCGCGTTGGTGTACCCCACTATCGCCGCGGTCAGCACATTGTCTTTCTTGCGGCGGCTGCGGGATAATCCGCGGCGGGCTTCAAGCTCCTTCAGGTCGGCTTCGAGCTTTTCGATGCGGCGCTGTATGTGACGGCGGTCCGTTTCGAGCTGCTTCTCGCCGGGACCTCGCGTGCCTATACCACCGCCGAGCCTCGAAAGCGAACGACCGATCCCCATTAACCGCGGCAGCCGGTAACGAAGCTGCGCAAGCTCCACCTGAAGCTTGCCCTCGTTCGAGACGGCACGCGCCGCGAAAATGTCAAGGATCAGCATTGTGCGGTCGATGACGCGAACGTTCACGATGTCCTCTATATTTCGTATCTCACTCGCCGTAAGCTCGGTGTCAAAGATGACCAGTCCGGCTTCAAGGCTCCCGGCAAGTTCGGCAAGCTCCTGTATCTTGCCCTCGCCGAGCACTGTGGCTGCATCAGCGGACGGGCGCTTCTGTATCACACGCGCCACCGTGTCGGCATCGGCAGTCTTCGCGAGCTCCTCAAGCTCGTCCATGGAGCTCTCCGCGTCGTATTCTCCCGTGTCAAGCGCGGCAAGTATAGCCCTGACGGGCTGCTTTATGTTGTCTGTTTCGGTCATGGTATCACTCCTGTCAAACATTTATTATACACATATTTCGAAAAAATCGCAATAACAAAATGAAAAAAATTCTCGGATATTTAAGAAAAGCCTGCGAGCGCTACGGTATGATAGCTGACGGCGACATAATAGCCGTCGGTGTTTCCGGCGGCAAAGACAGCCTTTTGCTGCTGAACGCGCTCGCGGCATACCAAAGCTTCGCGCCGCAGCGATACACGCTGAAAGCTGTAACTGTCGATATGCGCATCGGCGGCACAGACACGGACTGCTCTTACATCGCGCAGATGTGCGAACGGCTCGGTATAGAGTACAGCGTGCTGCAGACCGATATCGGACAGGTAGTGTTCGATGTACGCAAAGAGGCGAACCCATGCTCGCTGTGCGCCAGAATGAGACGGGGGGCGCTGCTCGGAGAAGCGCAGAGACTCGGCTGCAATAAGCTTGCACTCGGGCATAACAACGACGACGCGGCGGAGACTCTCTTGATGAACCTGTTCAACGAGGGACGCATCGGCTGCTTCTCGCCGGTGACGGAGTACCCCGACAGGAAGTTCACACTGATACGGCCGCTTGTGCTTGCACCGGAGAAGGATATCCGCTCCTGCTGCCGCAGAATCGGCATCGAGCCTGTGAAGTCACGCTGTCCCGCCGACAAGCATACTGCGCGGGAGGATATGAAGCGGTGGCTCGCGGAGCGCGAAAAGGCTGACCGCGGCTTCAAGGACCGCCTTTCCGGCGCTCTCGAACGCGGAAACATCGACGGCTGGCATACATAATAACGATGGAGGAATTATTTTGGGCGACATCAAAAAAAATGCAGACCTCAAAGACCTGTTCTCGGACGACTTCGACGAAGATGAGGAGGAGTACGGTTACGAGGATTATGAGGAATACATCGGTGACGACATATACAGCGACAGGGACGATAAAACGGACGGGCTTCCGGACCTTGACGATATCCCCGACGTTATGGGAGATATTACGGACGATGAGCCGCTGATAGATGACATTCCCGAGCTACCGAAGGATATCGGGTCGGCGGCGGCGGACGTTATACCGAAGACCCAGGATACGCTCGCGAAGGACGCTGTGGCGGCGAAGACGATCTCCGACACCACCGTGACTCCGACAATGCCGGAGCATGAGTTCTCGAAGGAGCCTCCGAAGGGTGACGGTTCAGTGACACTCGAAGTGCCGCTGCCGGTCATGGAAATAATCGACATTCTCCGTGAGCATACCTATACCAGCTACCTTGTGGGCGAGTGCGTGAACCTGCTGTACCTCGGCGAAAGAGTCATGGACTTCGACATTGCCTGCAACGCGTCGCTCGACCGCATAACAGCGATCTTCGAGGAGCGCTTCAAGACCCGTGACGACCTTCTGTCACGCGGAGAGCTGATAATCATAAACGGCGCTATGGGCATATCCGTGGCACCCTACCGCTCACGCATTGACGGCAGCGGCAAACCGATATACTGCAAAACAATAGACGAGGACTTGCACAGGCGTACTTTCACCTCGGAAACGGTGGCATACAACCCCTACGCCGGCATATACGACCCGTTCAAGGGGCTGTCCTGCATTACCGAGGAAAAGACCGTGCTCAAGGCTATCGACGAGGAGATATACGAAAAGCTTGAGTTCGAACAGGCAAAGCTCAAGCGCAAAGCGCGCGACAATGCCGCAAAGATAGTGATACCGGCGCTTCGAGACAACCCAGAGACGATACTGATAGCTATGCTCAAATGCGCGCGCGGTGAGGCGGAGATGAGCAAGTACACACTGCGAAACATCAATGCCAACGCGGAGCTTCTTGAAATGATGATGCCAAGCGAGATATCAAGATACTTCCGACGTATTCTTCTCGGACGCAATATCACGCAGACCCTGATGGAATTCAGAGAAGTAGTGTTCGCGATCTTCCCTGTTCTCAAAGTTCAGGACGGCTTTGACCAGAAAAGCGAGTACCAGGATCATACGCTGTTCGAGCATACCGCAAAGGCAGTGGGATACGCATTTCCTGACTACGCGGTTCGGCTCGCGCTGCTGATGCACTCGATAGGCAAGTACGACTGCGCCGCCGACAGGGGTGACCACATGACCTTCTACGGGCACTCCGAGCGCGGTGTCATGCTGGTGCGCGATGTGTTCGAGCGTGACTACGAGGTGGACGAGGCTGTGGCGGAGCGCGTGATGTTCATGATCATGCACCATGACGACAGGATATCCCCTGAGAATGTGGTACAGTACACAGAGTTCTGCGGTATGGAGTACACCCGGCTGCTGCTGCTGCTCCAGTCAGCGAACATCCGCGCTAAAAGCGCTGACCCGGTGAATGAGCGAGTCTCGTCTACGCTGCGTCAACTTGCGGACAACATAACCACTCTCGGCTCGTCGCCGCGTCCCCAGAACCGCAAGACCGCGACGATAGAGGGGCTTCGCAGCATCACCGACCTGATGGGCAAGAACGGGATATGAATCCGCGCTTGCAAAAATGTGAATAATCTATTGCATTTTCTTCCGGAATGTGGTAGAATATATTTATCAAATTTTTACTTTGAAAGGAAGTACACCCAATATGTTAGTATCTGCAAAGGATATGCTGAACAAGGCTCGCGACGGTAAGTACGCCGTAGGTCAGTTCAACATAAACAACCTCGAATGGACAAAGGCTATACTCCTCACAGCACAGGAGTGCAATTCCCCCGTTATCCTCGGCGTTTCCGAGGGTGCCGGAAAGTATATGTGCGGCTATAACACCGTAGTCGGCATGACAAAGGGCATGTTCGAGACACTCAAGATCACCGTGCCGGTAGCTCTGCACCTTGACCACGGTACCTTCGAGGGCGCAAAGGCTTGCATCAATGCAGGCTTCTCGTCCATAATGTTTGACGGCTCTCACCTGCCTTTCGAGGAGAACCTTGCAAAGACCACCGCTCTCGTAAACACCTGTGATGTGCTCGGACTTTCCCTTGAAGCGGAAGTCGGCGCTATCGGCGGCGAAGAGGACGGCGTTGTCGGCTCCGGCGAGTGCGCTGATCCCGACGAGTGCAAGAAGATCGCAGACCTCGGCGTTACAATGCTCGCAGCAGGCATCGGCAACATCCACGGCAAATATCCCGCTAACTGGCCGGGACTCAGCTTCGAGACTCTCGAAAAGGTAAAGGCTAAAGTCGGCGATATGCCGCTCGTACTCCACGGCGGTACAGGTATCCCGGACGACCAGATCAAGAAGGCTATCTCCCTCGGCGTTGCAAAGATCAACGTTAACACCGAGTGCCAGCTCTCCTTCCAGGAAGCTACAAGAAAGTACATCGAAGAAGGCAAGGACCTCCAGGGTAAGGGATTCGACCCCAGAAAGCTTCTCGCTCCCGGCTTCGAGGCTATCAAGGCAAAGGTAAAGGAAAAGATGGAGCTCTTCGGTTCCGTAAATAAAGCATAATACCTTATCCCCCGCCTACCGGCGGGGGATTTTTCAAGAGGTGATATTATGGCGTTTATGGGCATGATGTTTGTGGGGATCTTCCTCGTTATCATAATCGCAGCTGTGGTGATATACCTGCTGATAGGGCTTGTTCTTCTGATAATCGGGCTTGTGGGAGTTCTGCGCAATTCCTCGAAAGCAAAGAAGTACGCCGAGTGGGCGCAGGCTCAGCCCGCTCCCGTGCCGCCGTACAAGAACAAGAAGGCTCCGTACATCGTTCTGGGTATAGGCATCGGAATGTGGGCGTTATTCGGCGTGCTGGTCTCGGCGGCGTCGATATACAGCTCGGTAAGCTATCAGAACAGCATGAACAGCCGCAACATGTATGAGTGCGTGCTGTACGGTGATCTTACCGCCGCGCAGGAGCTCATAGACGCGGGAGCCTCGCCCGACGGCGGCAGTACCACGGACGCGGATATGTACGCCGCGGCGGAGCCCGGTGATGATTCCGTGCTGTTCAGCATGTGCCAGCGTGACGTATACGAGGAAGACGAAGCGCTGCTGAAAAAGATAGAGTTTCTGCTTGACAACGGCGCGGATATTGAATGGCGGGTATATACCCACGAGCCGGGCTACCCCGATCACAGCGGAAGCCCGAAACAATACTTTCAGCGCACCGACCGCTGCGGTATGACCCCGCTCATGGCGGCGGCAAGCGCGGGACGCGTCGAGACCGTGAAGCTCCTGCTGAAGCACGGCGCAGATGTGAACGCAGTCACCTACAGCGGAAAGAACGCACTGATGTACGCGGCGGACTCATTCAAAGGCGAGCGCTCCGCGGAAACGGTGCGGGTGCTGCTCATGGCGGGCATAGACCCGCGTGCGCGTGACAACTTCGGGCAGAACGTTTGGGCGTACGCAGAGTGGGCGGATAATGACGCGGTGAAGAAAGCGCTGAACGAGGAAGTGACATGGTACACGGAGGACTTTAAACAATAGCAAATTCCCCTCTAAAGCATATAATGAAGCGTGGGTATATCTACTCACGCTTTATCTGCTTTAAGGAGGAAAAAGCTATGGCTTCTTTTACCAATCAGGCTACCCTGACATACAACAACATCACCGTGGCATCGAACGTCGTTACCGGTGAGCTCACCGACGCGCTCACGGTATACAAGACCGCGGTCACTGACACCTACGACGCGGGAGATACTCTCACCTACGTGGTAACGCTGGTGAACTCCGACACGGCTCCGCTCACAGGCGTGACGATAACCGACGATCTCGGAGCGTACAGCTTCGGAACGCAGACGCTCGTGCCGCTCACTTACGTTAACGGCTCGGTGCAGTACTTCGCGGACGGAGTTCCGCAGGCGGCTCCCACAGTCACCGCGGGAAATACGCTCGTGATAACCGGAATAACCGTTCCCGCCGACGGCAACGCGGCTGTCGTGTATCAGGCGGCTGCCAACGAGTTCGCGCCGCTCGGCACGGGCGCGGAGATCACCAATACGGCAACCGCGAACGGCGCCGGCAGCGAGGTGAAGGCTTCCGCCACAGTCACAGCGGCTGACGGCGCAGTGCTCGCGATAAGCAAGGCGCTCTCCCCTGCCGAGGTGGGTCCGAACGGTCAGCTCACATACACGTTCACGATAACCAATACCGGCGGGACCGCGGAGAACACTGCTGTCATCACAGACACGTTCTCGCCTGTGCTCAAGAGTATCACCGTGGGCATCGACGGCACTGCGGCGCAGACTATCGACTACACCTACGATGAGCTCACAGGTCTGTTTGCTACCACCGAGGGTGCGCTGAACGTGCCTGCCGCGACATTCACGCAGGACCCGGCTACCGGCGCGTATGCCATTGTCCCGGGCACTCTTGAAGTGACCGTGACCGGAACCGTCTGATATCCCCGCCCCTTCCCGCTGCCCGCGGCGAAGGGGCTTTTTGCGGCGAATGATGTGAAAAATCTGCGAAAACTGTTGATATTTTCGGAAAAATATGGTATAATAACAGCGTGTTTTGACGGAAAAGAGGACTGTAAATATGATAAATATTGCTATCGACGGACCCGTCGGCGCGGGAAAAAGCACAGTGGCACGCGAGTGCGCAAAGCGCCTTGGGATAATATACGTAGACACCGGCGCGATGTACCGTTCATGCGCGCTGTTCTGCATACGCAGCAATGTGGAGATATCACCGGAGAATGAAGCGGAGATAGAGAAGCTGCTGAATGAACGTATGAAGCTTGAGATCACACTCGTGGACGGCACCCAGCATGTCATTTTGAACGGCGAGGATGTATCGGAGGCTATACGTGAAAACTCCGTGAGCATGGCAGCAAGTGCAGTATCGGCTCTCGCATCTGTCAGGAAGTTTCTGCTGGACCGTCAGCGCGACCTCGCGGCATCGAACAGCGTAATAATGGACGGCAGAGATATCGGGACTGTGATACTGCCGGACGCAGACCTCAAGATATTCATCACAGCGGCTCCCGAGGTGCGCGCCCGCAGACGCTATGAGGAGCTTAAGGCAAAGGGCTCGGAAATAACGTTCGACGAGGTGCTCGCAGATGTGAACAAGCGCGACTACAACGATACCCACCGCAAGGAGTCGCCGCTTATGCAGGCACCTGACGCGGTGCTGCTCGACACATCGGAGCTCGACTTCACACAGACCGTCGAAAAGGTCATCGGGCTCGTGAACGGGCTCGGAAAGCTTTGATACAGGAGACATACAACAGATGTACCTATTTTTCAGAAAGCTGCTTTCGATCTTCTTTCACATCAAATATAAGATCAACCTGATGAACGCGGAGAATATCCCCGCTATGAAGGGCGGCTACATTATCGCCTGCAATCATCAGAAATACGCTGACCCGCCCATGGTATCGGCGGTGATACGCGGCAAATTCTCCTTCATGGCGAAGGAGGAGCTGTTCAAGAAGAACGTGTTCTTCGCGTGGCTGATACGGCGATGCGGAGCGTTCCCGGTGGCTCGCGGTGCGGGTGACGACGCTCCTATACGTATGTCGGTCGAGGCTGTGGAAAAGGGTCGCATACTTGTTATCTTCCCCGAGGGAACACGCTCAAAGGACGGAGTCATCGGACGCATGAAGTCCGGAGTAGTGCTGATAGCTTCGCAGGCGGGCGTTCCGGTGCTGCCGGTGTGCATACGCTACTACGGCAAAAATAACGTAGATATCAACATCGGCAAGCTCATACCGGCCGAGGAAGTGCATATAGACGAGGAAGACCGCAGGAGCATGAGACGCTCCGCAAAACGTATAGGCGACTCGCTGCTCGCGCTGCAGAAGGAGATATACGATGCGGCGGGAGAGCCTGTACCCACAGCGGCGAAGAATAAGCCGGAGGACAGCGAGGAGTGATACACGTTGTCACGGCAAAAACAGCAGGCTTCTGCTTTGGTGTCACCCGCGCCATAGAGACTGCCGAAAAGGCGGCTGAACGATACGGCAAAGTGTACACCCTCGGGCAGCTGATACACAACAACGACGAAACCGAGCGCCTTCGCAGCATAGGCGTGGAGCCTGTTGAGACTCCCGAGGACGCGAAGGGATGTATAGTGATACGAAGCCACGGAGTAGCCCGGAGCGTGTATGACCGCATATCGGAGCTCGGACTCGAATGTATCGACGCCACCTGCCCATACGTCGCACGCATACATAAGATAGCCGATGAGCACTCACGTGACGGCAGCGATGTTCTCGTGGTCGGTGACAGACATCACCCCGAGGTCATAGGTATCATGGGGCATGCTCACGGAGAGGTCAGAGCAGTGTCCTCGGCTGCGGAATTCGAAGAACTTGTTAAATCGGATAAATCGTTTGGTGCAAATTCAACAATTATCGTTGTTCAGACGACATTCGATATGTGCAAATGGACGGATTTGCAAAAAATTATTAAAAACTACTATACAAAAGCCGTTTTTTTTGATACAATATGTAGAGCTACTATTGACAGGCAGACAGAAGCTGCCGCATTGTCGGAAGAGTGTGACGCAATGGTGATAATCGGCGGAGCACACAGCAGCAATTCGCGAAAACTCGCGGATATCTGCGCTTCCCACTGCACCGTGATGTTCACCGAGAATGCCGAACGGTTCGGAGCCGAGCACACGGACACACTGAAAAGCCTTTTGTCATCGGGAAACGATGTTAAAATAGGAATTACAGCAGGAGCATCGACCCCTGCATATATAATTAAGGAGGTTCATAGTATTATGAGCGAGATCATCAAAGATGAAGCAGTTGACGCAGAGTTTGCGGCTGCCATCGATCAAATGCCCAGAGTGAGGGTGTATGCAGGAAACAGGGTCAAGGCTACCGTTGTTGCTGTAAATAAGACGGAGGCCGTTGTAGATATCGGTACCAAGCATTCCGGGTACATACCCGCAGAAGAGCTCTCCGCAAATCCCAACCTTACCCCTGAAGAGGTGGTAAAGGTAGGCGATGTCATTGACTGCATAGTTACCAAGGTTAATGACGCAGACGGCGTTGTATATCTGTCCAAGAAGCAGGTCGACGCACAGGCAGGCTTTGACAAGATACTCAAGGCAAAAGAAGAAAACTCCACCATCAACGGTATCGTTGCGTCCGTTGTCAAGGGCGGTGTTATCGTTATGAGCGAGGACGGCGCAAAGGTATTCGTGCCCGCTTCGCAGACAGGCGTTCCGAGAAGCGGTAAGCTTGAGGATCTGCTCAAGACCGAGGTAGGCTTCAAAGTCATCGAAGTCAACGAGGGCAGAGGCAGAGTTGTCGGCTCTATCAAGGCTGCATCCAGAGAAGAGTCCGATGCCGTTAAGGCTAAATTCTGGGAAGAGCTTGAAGTCGGCAAGAAGTTCATCGGTGAAGTCAAGTCCATGGAGAGCTACGGCGTGTTCGTAGACCTCGGCGGAGTTGACGGAATGGTTCACCTCACCGAGCTCACATGGAACAGAGTAAAGCATCCGAAAGAAGTTGTCGCTGTCGGCGATAAGCTCGAAGTGACAGTCAAGAGCTTCGATCCCGAGAAGAAGAGAGTTTCCCTCACAGCAAAGAAGCCCGAAGACAACCCGTGGACAAAGTTCATGAACGAGTTCGCGCTTGGTGATGTTGTCAAGGTACAGGTCGTTTCGATCACACCTTTCGGCGCATTCGCACAGATAATCCCCGGCGTTGACGGACTTATCCATATCTCTCAGATCGCGCTCGAAAGAGTTACCGACGTTTCCAAGGTCCTTTCGGTAGGTCAGGTCGTTGAGGCAAAGATCACCGAGATCGATGAGGAGAAGTCGAGAGTAAGCCTTTCTATCAAGGCTCTGCTCGAAGGCGGCGAGAGCGAAGAGAGCTCCGACGAGGAATGATCTTATACACACCGACCCGGGATACAAACGTATCCCGGGTCTTTTGTTTTCTCCGGTAGCTCCCTGCGAGCACAAAACAAAACGCTGTATCACAACAACCGGCTGATTCCAGTGAACAGTTAACTGTAACCTGTTCACTGTACAATGAAATAATCAACCAAATGTTGTGACAGAGCCAAACAAAAAAGTCTGCTATGAGAAAAATATCAGCGAAATTTGTTGATTATGTAAAAAATCAAAAAAATCTAAACTATCTATTGTAATTTTCGGAAAAATATAGTATAATGTTCTTATAAAGTTTGGTTATATTGCAGATTAAAAAGGAGCATGGGAATGAAAATATCGGATATAACTGTTATGATCTGCGACGATTCCCCCCTCGTCAGAAAGAAAATTGCCGAGATACTCTCAAAAGTAGGCATCAATACAGTCATCAATGCTGCCGACGGCGAGGAAGCTGTCAATATGTACAAGGAAAAGAAGCCGGATCTTGTGTTCATGGATATCGTTATGCCCAAAAAGACCGGCATTGACGCGCTCCGTGAGATACGTGCCGCCGACAGCGAGGCAAAGATCGTCATGGCATCCACGGTCGGTACCCAGAGCAATCTTATCGCGGCTATCAAAGAAGGAGCCTTCGAGTTCCTTCAGAAGCCCGTTAAAGAAGAAGATGTGCTCAAGGTGATAAACCGTATGCTCAAGGAATAAGGGGGAGCTTATGTATACACAGCTTTTCGGGCATTATATGCTCAATAACGGTATCATCGACGCGGACGAACTCCATGCAGCACTCACCGCTATGACGCGTATAAAGGCAAAGCTCGGCGCAGCTGCGATAGACGCAGGTTACATGACTGCCGCACAGGTCGATGAGATACATGAGCTTCAGCATACTGTAGATAAGCGCTTCGGCGACATCGCGGTAAGCAAGGGATACCTCACGGAGGAACAGGTGAGAATGCTGCTCACAAAGCAGAAAAACGCCAACCTCGTGCTCGGACAGGCGCTTATTGACTTCGGCTTCATAAGTAACAAGGAGTTCGAGGACGCACTCACCGACTACAAGCGCAAAGCCTCACTGATAAACGGTGAGAGCGAGGAAGAACGCATGGAGAACGAAATGGTGCAGATACTCGGTATCGACACCATGCAGGACAGCGAGTTCTTCGCAGAATACATTCTCCTGTTTATACGCAACCTTATACGATTCCTCGGAGATGACTTCTCATTCGCAGGTGTGGCACGCATGACCACGATATCTATGAACTACGCGTGCTGTCAGACCATATCCGGTCCCCTGAATGCCAAGGTAGTGCTCGGAGGCACTGAACTCGGCTTCATCGGTATCGCGGCAAGATACGCCGGCGAGAACCTCACCGAGACCGACGATTACACAAAGGCGTGCGTAGGTGAGCTGCTTAACCTCCAGAACGGACTGTTCGCAGTGAACATGTCCAACTCCGGTAACATGGAGCTTGAACTCTCACCCCAGACATCAGAGGAGCAGCTTATGATGAACATACCGGAAAACGGTATCGCAGTCACGCTCAGCTTCTCGTTCGGCGATATCAAGATCGCTGTGATTAAAGAATAAAAAACAGCCCCCGCATCTTCGGAAGTGCGGGGGCGCTGCTGTTTATATGACGAGCGGAGGTATCTTCGAAATGTCGTACGGCGTCTCCTGATATACGCAGAAGTTCAGCCAGTTCGAGTACAGCAGGCTCGCGGACGTTCTCCAGATATACGGGGGAGTCTTTGAGGGGTCGTCGTCCGGGAAGTAGCCATAAGGCAGTCCCACATCGGTGAGCCCTTTATCCATGTCACGCACATACTCGTTTTTAAGCGTGTTGCGCTCGTACTCGCCGTGTCCGGTGAGGAATATCTGCCGCCCGGTGATATCGGAAACGGCATAGACTCCCGCGAGGTCGGAATACGCAAGCAGCTGGAGCTTCGGGCAGGCGTGTATGTCATCCGCGAACACCTCCGAATGGCGCGAATGGGGAACGTAGAACGTATCGTCAAATCCCTTGAACAGCGGGTGATTTTCAACAAGTATCTTATGCGGGAATACTCCGAACATCTTTCTCGGAAGGCTGCGCTTTTCTATGCCGTAGTGGTAGTAAAGCCCCGCGAAAGCGCCCCAGCAGATGTGCATACATGAGAAAGCGTGGGACTTCGACCACTCCATTATCATACAGAGCTCGTCCCAGTATGTGACCTCGTGGAAGTCATACTTTTCAACAGGCGCTCCGGTAATGATGAGCGCGTCGAAGTACTCGTCCTTTATCTCGTCGAAGGTCTTGTAGAAGTTTTCGAGGTGCTCGGCTGCGGTATGGCGCGAGGTATGGGTATCCGTCCGCAGCAGCGTTATGTCGACCTGGAGCGGCGTATTGCTCATCAGACGCAGAAGCTGTGTCTCGGTCTCTATCTTCTTCGGCATAAGGTTAAATATTGCGGCGCGAAGCGGACGGATATCCTGCGTGAGCGCCTTTTCGCTTGCCATGACAAAGATGTTCTCGTCCTGCAGCGTGCGGTACGCGGGCAGATTTCTCGGTATATTTATCGGCATTTATATCAGCTCCTGTGGTCTCTTTTGTCCTTTTTATATCATTCTTAACGGAAATTATACCACAAAAACCGCGTAAAATCAATGATATTTTCTGATTTTCGGATTATCTTACAAAAAATATTGCATTTTACAGCGTTTTATGATATAATAAACTGTATATTTGCGTTCGGTCAACGGATAATAACAATATGCTCTGTCACAACATTTGGTTGATTATTTCAGTGTACAGTGAACAGGTTACAGTTAACAGTTGTGGTGCCGCCTTCGGCGGCGAGTTTTAAAAATATATCGCGAAGCGATACCATAACTGTAAACTGTTAACTGAAATCAGCCGTTTGTTGTGACACAGCGTAACAATATCATTATCCGAAGGAGCGTGAATAATGGACGACGAAAAAGACAAGGAGCCCGCAGAGGGATCGGTGCTGTCGGACAACGGACTCACCGCCTCGCATAACTCCGAACACCTCATACACTGTCTCACCGTCATCGGCGAGATAGAAGGTCATTATATCCTGCCGCCGCAGAACAAGACGACAAAGTACGAGCACATAATCCCCGCGCTCGTCGCGATCGAGGAAGACAGGACCATCGAGGGTCTGCTGATAATCCTCAACACCGTGGGCGGTGATGTGGAGGCGGGACTTGCTATCGCGGAGCTCATAGCGGGCATGAAAACGCCCACCGTCTCTCTCGTGGTGGGCGGAGGTCACTCTATCGGAGTGCCGCTCGCAGTCTGTGCCAACAGAAGCTTCATCGTACCCACGGCGACCATGACTATACACCCGGTACGCATGAACGGGCCTGTGCTCGGCATACCGCAGACGCTGTCATACTTTGACCGTATGCAGGAGCGCATCACCAACTTCGTCACCCGCAACAGCCGCATCACAGCGGAGCACTTCAGGGAATTCATGATGAAGAAGGACGAGCTCGTCATGGACGTAGGCTCGGTGGTAGACGGTGAGACTGCGGTGCGATCGGGTCTCATAGACCGTCTCGGCGGGCTGTCGGACGCGATAGAGTGCCTGTACTCGCTTATAGACGAGAAAAATGCGGGAGGCGGGGAGATCTGATACTTCATTCTATCGTGAGCCCGTCTGACATATTCTTTAATAGCGGCACAGTTGCTTTAAGCACATTCGCACGCGTTGAGGGCGGGCTGCTTGAGCTCGAAAACGGACACATCAGACGGCTGATATCAACGGATCCGAGGATGTACCTTGACGGTAAGTTCCTGCCGGGGACCGAATACAAAACAGGCCGCAGAATGTAAGTTGCTGCTCGTTCCGAACGAGCAGCGGAACTGGAGATATACATAATGGACGATATTATAAGCGCGGTAATACAGGGCGTGATACAGGGATTTACCGAGTTCCTGCCCGTGTCAAGCTCGGGGCATCTGTCCGTGGCAAGACATTTCATGAATGTTGAAGACTCGGGACTGCTCATGTCGGTGGTACTTCACCTCGGTACGCTGCTCGCAGTGTTCATAGCTTTCGCGGGGCGCATCTTCGGCATGATTAAGGAGTTCTTCCTATCGATACGCGATGTTTTCACCGGACGCTTCCGCTGGTCGGAGATGAACGACGACAGGCGCATGATGGTAATGGTGATACTCGCGACACTGATACTCGTACCTTTCGTGCTGGTCAAGGACTGGTTCACCGCTGTGCAGGAGGACAACGACATCATTTTCGAGGGCTGCGCGTTCATCTACACCTCGATAGTGCTGATACTCTCGGACGCATGCGTAAAAGGGCACAAGACCGGCAAGGACATGAAAATAAAGGACACCGTGACGGTCGGACTGTTCCAGGTCGTGGCGCTGTTTCCGGGCGTGAGCCGCTCGGGAAGCACGATCTCCTCGGGACTGTTCTGCGGGCTCACGCGGGAGACGGCGGCAGAGTTCTCCTTCATACTCGGCATACCGGCGATACTCGGAAGCGCGGTGCTTGAGGGCAAGGAACTCCTCGGCACGGGATTCGACGCGGATTGGGTGCCGTTCGCAGTCGGCGCAGCTACCGCGGCTGTCATCGGACTTATCGCGATAGCGTTGGTCAGAGTCATCGTAAAGCATGACAAATTCAAGATATTCGGCATATACACTCTCATTCTCGGAATTGCCTGCATCGGTGCCGGCATTTACGAGAACGTGACAGGAACACGGCTGTTCCTCGTAATGTAATACGTTTTCAAAACAGGTGGTAAGTTAAAAATGGCGGAAAGCAAAAAGAAACAGGCGGCACAGCTCGAACAGAAAAAAGCTGCACTGCTGAAGGCGGACGCGAAACGGCGGCACACGATATCTATCGTGATGTTCGCGGCGGGACTGCTGCTTCTGGCGCTGGCGTGCATCGGCGACGCGGCGGCGGAGAAGCCTACGGCGTGGGATTCGCTGCACGGCTTCCTGTTCGGTATGTTCGGAGCGGGCGCGTTCCTTACCGGTCCGGTGCTGCTGTACATAGCGGTGATGATATCCGCTGACATGACCAAAGCAACGGTAGCCAAGCGCATGGTACAGCTGATACTGCTGATACTGCTGATCTGCGCGGCGGCGCAGGTGATATTTGTAGGCTCGATAGGTGACCCAGCTGCGGAAGACCCGACTATCGGCGACACCCTCGGATATGTGTATGACAAGGGCAAGCTGCTGTCAGGCGGCGGACTCGCGGGACTTGTGCTCGGCGCACCTCTGCTGCTTTTCGGGCAGGTCGGCGCAATAATAATACTGGTACTCGTGACTTTCGTGGCGGTGATGCTGATCACCGACCGGTCGCTGTTTGATCTGTTCAACGCGGTGAAGAAGCCTGCCGGCAAGATAAAGGAGCACCATGACCGCAAGGTCGAGGAAAGAGAATACCTGAAGCCGGAGCTTGACCGCATAGAAGCGGAGAAAATGGCAAAACGCGCCGAAGAAAAGGAGCGCCGTGCCGCCGAGCGTGCGGCAAAACAAGCGGAGCACGAACAGACCGCCGAGGAAAAGCGCAGGCGCAAGTTCGATTCCATTGCGAACGTGACCACAGGAGCCCAGCAGGAAGTCTCTGCCGAGGATAAAAAGGAGGCCGCCGCGAAGGAGCTTGAGGTCAAGGATCCCGTAAAGGAGCAGAAAAAGGACAGCGCAGAGTTCCAGAAGGACCTGAACGATTACCTCAACATAAAGATTGAGACCAAGGGGCTCTCGCCCAATAAGGCTTTCCCGACCGATGATACACCCGCGGAACCATACAGACCGGACGAGCCTAAATACGCGGACGGTTCGGACGGGCTGCCCGCAGAGAAGCATCTGAACCCCGTCTTCAAGCATGAGAGCCTGATAAACCCCGACAACATTCGTCCTGCGACGGAGAGTGAAGATGTCACGGCTCCCGAAGCAGACTCTTCCGATGACGAACCGCCGTTCGATATCCCGGAGCCGGCTCCGGCAGCAGAGACTCCGGCGACCGAAGCTCCTGTCCCGGAGAAGGAGGAAGAAAAGCCCGAAGGTGATATCGTCGACGCGATACGCGACTTCACCCGCGAACAGGCGGAGCGCGCTGCTGCCGCGGAAGGTAATGTCCGCGTACTCGGTACCGTGATAGGTGAGGACGAGGACGGTCAGCGCCGGGTGAACGAGATAATCGCAGACAGCGAACAGTACACCCTGCCGCCGCTGACACTGCTCAATGACGTAGTGCATGATCGCTCGGACGAAGACATAAACGCAGAGATACAGCATAACGCGGTAACGCTCGTAAACGCGCTGAAAAGCTTCGGTGTGGAGACGAAGTTCCTTGAGGCCGCACGCGGTCCGTCTGTCACCCGTTACGAGCTGCAGCCCGCACCCGGTGTCAAGATATCAAAGATAACCGGACTTGTGGACGATATCGCGCTGAACCTCGCCACTGCGGGAGTGCGTATCGAAGCTCCGATACCGAACAAGGCGGCGGTGGGCATTGAGGTGCCGAACAAGACTGTTGAAAGCGTGCCGTTCCGTGAGATGGTGGACACGAAAGCATTCCGCGACACGAAGAGCAAGCTCGGAGCTGTGCTCGGCAAGAGCATTTCGGGCGACATCGTAATAGCCGATATCGCGAAGATGCCGCATATACTGATAGCAGGAACCACCGGCTCGGGAAAATCGGTGTGCGTGAACTCGATAATCATGAGCATACTGTTCCGCTCGACGCCTGACGAGGTACGCTTCCTGATGATCGACCCGAAGGCGGTCGAATTCATGATATACAACGGCATACCGCACCTCCTGATACCCGTCGTGACCGACCCGAGGAAGGCTTCGGGAGCGCTCGCATGGGCTGTCACAGAGATGTTAAGCCGTTACAAGATGTTCTCGGACAACAACGTGCGCGATCTCGAAGGCTACAACAAGGCGGCAAGGCTCAGCGCAAACATGCCTGTGCTGCCACAGATAGTGATATTCATAGATGAGCTCGCCGACCTGATGATGGCATCTCCGGGCGAAGTCGAAGACAGCATCTGCAGGCTCGCACAGATGGCGAGAGCCGCGGGAATGCACCTTGTTATCGCTACCCAGCGTCCGTCTGTCAACGTCGTGACCGGTGTCATAAAGGCTAACATACCGAGCCGTATCGCGCTCAAGGTGGCGTCGCAGGTGGACAGCCGTACGATAATCGACGGTGCGGGAGCCGAGAAGCTCCTCGGCAAGGGCGATATGCTGTACGCGCCGGTGGGCATGGTAAAACCGCTTCGCGTGCAGGGCTGCTGGATCTCGGACAAGGAGGTCGAGCGCGTAGTGGAGTTCATCAAGAGCTCCTTCGAGCTTGACTATGACCAGAGCGTCATCGAAGAGATCGACCGTCAGGCGGAGCTCGCCGCACAGAAAGCCGAAAAAGGCAGCAAGGGCAGCCGTGACGATGATGAAGGCGGCAGCGTCGATGTGGACGACGATAAGCTCGATGAAGCCATCGAAGCTGTCATAGAAGCGGGACAGGCAAGCACATCCTACCTCCAGAGAAGGCTCAAGCTCGGTTACGGACGCGCCGCAAGGCTTATCGATACCATGGAACAGCTCGGCGTAGTGGGCGGCTTCGAAGGAAGCAAGCCGCGTCAGGTAATTATGACCAAACAGGAGTGGTACGAGCGCAAAATGAACCGAGACTCGTGAAAATGCACTAAAAAAGGCGTTAATTACCTCATTTTGTGTGAAAATAGATATTTACTAAATGCCAAAAATGTGTTATAATTAGTTACTAACCAAACGGTACGGGTGTTGATGCCCGGAACAAAAACTTCCGGAACGGAGGCTGTGTTATGAAGTATATCCTTTGCTACACCGAAACATACGATGACGGGTCAAACGTGAAGGTCGAAAGCGAGGCTTTTGACGACTTCACCGAAGCTATCGTAAGGTACACACTTATGTGCGGCGGCATGGACAATGTCGTGCTCGCGGATACGGAGAACGGAAAGATCATCAGCCAGCTCGTGCGGGAGAGATGCGACGACAACAATGGCTGCGTACCGTATGCGTTTATAAGATGATGCCGATCCGGTAAGAGACGGTATACACATGTGACTCGCAAAACCGAGCACAAAGAGAAAGGAATAATTATGGAAACAAATGAGATCAAAAAAGCCGACCAGACCACAACGGCGGGTACGGCAAACGCTGTAAGCAATTCGGCAAACAAGAAGTATATCTCGACGATCGTCGGCGTGGGTCTGCTCACTGCAATAGTCGTGATACTTCAGCTCTTCTCGTCCGTTATAAAGTTCGGACCGTTCAGCATCACACTTGCACTCACAGCCATCATCGTAGGCGGCGCGGTCTACGGCATATGGGCGGGCGGCTGGCTCGGTTTTGCTATGGCTATGACGATACTTCTTTCCGGCGATGCTGCAGCTTTCCTTACCATAAACGTTTTCGGTACCATCGCAACGGTACTGCTAAAGAGTACGGTGGCAGGCATTCTTGCTTCCCTCGTCTATAAGCTCCTGGAGAAGAAAAGCCGCTTCGGCGCGGTCATCGCAGCCGGTATCACGGCTCCGGTAGTTAATACCGGACTGTTCCTCGTAGGAGTTTACGTTTTCTTCTACAACACTATCAGCGAATGGGCGCTCGGACAGGGTACTCCCGTCGGAGAATACATCTTCACCGGTCTTATCGGACTCAACTTCCCCGTTGAGCTCATGGTAAACCTCGCGCTCAGCACCGTTACGGTAACTATCATCGGCATAGTCAAGAAATCCATGGCGGAGCGCTGAAACAAAACAAACGAATACCCGCCGTGTACCGCCGGCACAACACGAAGGTACATGACAAATAAACGACGAAGAGAGGGCTGCCAAGGCATTCCTCTCCTTTGCGCGTTATCGGCAAGTGAGGAAAAACTCGAATGGAATACTTTCTGAATACCGCGAGCCGCCTTGCGGAATACCGCACCGCCGCAGCCGCCGCAAGCGGTCTGCCGGTCATGGTGACGGGGCTTTCACATATACACAAGGCTCACTTCCTTGCGGCACTCTCAATGGAGCCGGGATATCACCTGCCGCTCATCGTAATATGTGATACCGAGGGCGAGGGCGCAAAGCTCTGCGCGGATATCAATACCATGACCGGCGAAGAGACCGCGTTCAGCTTCCCTGCAAAAGATATCGTGCTCGGAGATGTTGACGCGGTATCGCGTGAGTATGAGCACAGACGGCTCGGCATACTCTCACGCATGATGAACGGGAAAGCGCCCATAGTCTGCGCGTCTCCCGAAGCAGCGTCCCAGATAACCATTCCGCGGCGCATACTGAAAAAACGAACGATAAGGATAGCCCCCGGTGACCATATCTCGCTGCCCGAAACGGCGGCGGCTCTGGTCGAGGCGGGCTATTCGCGCTGTGACCAGATAGAAGGCGTGTCGCAGTTCTCAATACGCGGCGATATCCTTGACATCTACCCGGTGAACTTCGGTATGCCGGTGCGCGTGGAGCTGTGGGGTGACGAAGTGGACACCGTGTCGGTATTTGATATCGACACCCAGCTTCGCATTGACAAAATAAACTCGATAGATGTGGCACCCGCGCTCGAAACACTGTTCCTCGACGGAGAACAGATCTGCGGAAAGCTCGAAGAGCTCCTGCCCAAAATACGCGGCAAGCGTGCGGCGGAGGTCAAAGAGCACGTGCGCGCGGATATTGAAAATGTCCGGGCGGGAGCCTGCTGCGCCAACACAGACAGATACCTGCCGCTGTGTTATGACGAGGAGGAGACACTGTTCGACTACGCAGAAAACGTCATCATCTGCGAAAATTCGGCATGCAATGAGTCCTTCAGAGCTGCATTCTCACAGTACACGGAAGATATAAAACTGCTGTTCGAGGACGGAGTGCTCTGTAAAGGACTCGACAGATATATGCTCACGTTCAGTGAGTTCCGCGATGCCGCGGAGAAAAGAACAAGCGCGTACTTTGACAACTTCATGCGCGGAGGAGATATCAGACTGTCAAAGCTCGTAAGCGTCTCCGCAGGACAGGTCGCGCCATGGAGCGGCGAATACCGTACTCTCGCGGACGAGCTCAAAAACTACCTCAACGAGAATTTCAGCGTCATTGTCATGGCGGGGACCGAAAAGGCCGCACGCGTGCTTGCGGAAGACCTCCGTGCGGACGGCATGTCGGCAGATTTCTCCAACGACGCAAAAAAGCTCTACTCAAAGCGGGTATACATCGTCCCGGGAGTTTTAAGCTCGGGTTACAGCTACCCGGAAGCCCGTCTCGTCTGCATCTCGCACACCTCGGTCACCATGCAGTCGCGGGAGCCCTCAAAGCACAAACGCAGCAAGGCAGAGATGATAAGCTCGCTGAGCGACATATCGGTGGGCGACCTTGTAGTGCATGATACCTACGGCATCGGTATGTTCGACGGCGTTCAGAAGCTCACTCAGGACCACATCAGCAAGGACTACATCAAGATAAAATACGCGGGTACGGACGTACTGTACGTTCCCGTTACCCAGCTCGACCTGATATCGCGCTACATCGGCTCTGCGGAGCCGGGTACGGTGAAGCTCTCGAAGATGAATTCCGACACATGGCAGAAAACAAAAACGAGAGCCAAAGCTGCTGCAAAAGAAATGGCGGCAGAGTTCATCGAGCTGTACTCAAAACGCATGAGATCGAAAGGTTATGCTTTCGATCCCGACAGTACGGAGCAGGTGGAATTTGAGAACCATTTCAGCTACGTAGAGACAGACGACCAGATACGCTGTATCAACGACATCAAGCGCGATATGGAGCAGCCGCGCCCGATGGAAAGGCTTCTGTGCGGCGATGTCGGCTTCGGCAAGACCGAGGTGGCACTGCGCGCGGCGTTCAAGTGTATCATGAGCGGGAAGCAGTGCGCGCTGCTCTGCCCTACCACGGTGCTTGCGTGGCAGCACTACCAGACCGTGCTCAAGCGCATGGACGGATTCGGGCTGAAGATCGAGCTGCTGTCGCGTTTCAGGTCGAACAAGGAGATCAGAGAGACCATCGAGAAGCTAAAGCGCGGCTCGGTGGACATGGTGATAGGCACCCACAGACTGGTACAGGACGATATCGGCTTCAAAGACCTCGGTCTCGTTATAATAGACGAGGAACAGCGCTTCGGTGTCGTTCATAAGGACAAGTTCAAGCAGATGTTTGCGGGCGTGGATATACTCACCCTGTCGGCAACGCCGATACCGCGTACTCTGAACATGGCGATGTCCGGCATACGCGACATGAGCGTGATCGAGACTCCGCCGCAGGACAGACAGCCGGTAACCACCTACGTAATCGAGCATAATGAGGGCGTGATCGCGCAGGCTATAAGCAAGGAGCTCCGTCGGAGCGGTCAGGTGTATTACATCCACAACCGCATTGATTCGATAATGAAATGCGCCGCGGATCTGCATAAGCTCGTACCTGAAGCGAGGATAGGCATAGCGCACGGCCGCATGGAGGAAGATGAACTGCTTGAGGTGTGGAGACAGCTCCTTGAGCACGATATCGATGTGCTCGTCTGCACGACGCTCATAGAAACGGGCGTTGATGTGCCGAACTGCAACACCCTGATAATCGAGAACGCGGACTGCATGGGGCTCGCGCAGCTGCATCAGCTCCGCGGACGCGTCGGACGCACCAACCGCCGTGCCTTCGCATACTTCACCTTCAAGCGTGGCAAAGAGCTCTCCGAGATCGCCGCTAAACGCCTCGACGCGATACGCGAGTTCACCCGCTTCGGTTCGGGTTTCCGGATCGCTATGCGTGACCTTGAGATACGCGGAGCCGGGTCGATACTCGGCGCGAACCAGTCCGGACACATGAGCGCGGTGGGATACGATATGTACCTCAAGCTGCTCGATGAGGCAGTAAAGGAACAGCGCGGCGAGGAAACGATCAAACAGCCCGAGTGCCTTATCGATATCAAAGTGGATGCGTATATCCCCGAAACATATATATCCAACCAGGCACAGCGCATAAGCTGCTATAAGCGCATAGCGTCGATACGCACCGATGACGACGCTTCCGACGTGATCGACGAGCTTGCCGACCGCTACGGCGACATACCCGCGCCGGTCGAGGGGCTGATAGAGGTAGCGCAGGTCAGAAGCTCCGCGCAGAAGCTCGGCATTACCGAGATAACACAGAACAAAGATTATATCACATTCTATACCGACGCCCCCGACATGGGAAAGCTCGGAAAGCTGAACGCGGCTATGGACGGACGCATAAATCTCGACCTTATGGGAAAGATCTGCTTCAGGATAGCTCCGCAGAAAAACGAAAAACCGCTCGCGCTGATAAAACACATAACAGAAGTGCTGACAAACAGCGCGAACGCATGATATGAAAGGATAATACACGATGAGCATACCGGAAAAACTCGGAAGAGCTGCCGCGGAACTGGGTAATGCCGCAGATGAAGCGATAGATCTCGCAAAGACAAAATACGAGGAAAAAGTAACGCCCGAGAAGCGAGCCGAAATAAAGGATAAGTTCGACAAAGGCATGAAGGTCGTCGATGAAAAGATGACCGTTGCCGCGGATAAGATCGAAAAGAGCATACAGAGCTTTGTTGACGGCTTCAACAGCACAAGCGGAGACAAAAAGTAATGTCGGTATTCGATATCTTCAAAAAGCTCGAAGCGGAACGATCATCCGAGCCTGTGGGTGCACCGGAGTTCATAATCTGCGGACTCGGCAACCCCGGAACGCAGTACGAGAACACCCGCCACAATGTGGGCTTCATGGCGCTGGACACACTGGCTGAACAGCTCGGCGCGAACGTGAAGAAGCTGCAGTTCAAATCTCTCACCGCGACCGTGAACATCGACGGCGTTCGATGCCTGCTGATGAAGCCGACGACGTTCATGAACCTGAGCGGAGAAGCCGTGACGGAAGCGCTGAACTTCTACAAGCTGCCGCCGGAAAAGCTGCTCGTGCTGCACGATGACATATCGCTGGATGTGGGGCGGCTGCGCATACGAAGGAAGGGCAGCGACGGCGGACATAACGGACTCAAGAACATCATATATCTCACCGGTAAAAACACCTTCACGCGGATAAAGATAGGTGTGGGCGCAAAGCCTGATCCTGACTATGATCTCGCGGCATGGGTGCTCGGAATGTTCCCGAAGGAACAGGGCGAGCTGCTCGAAGAGACATTCCGGAACGCGGCTGCCGCTGCAAGACTTATCGTCGCAGGCAAGACCGATGAAGCTATGAACAAATACAACTCGTGAAAAGTGGGTAAAATGGGCAAGAAAAAGAAAAAAAGCATCGCGGCAGCTGACATACCGGCTGCCGCCGAGAAGACCGAGATACGGACAAAATACGATAACGATGACATTATTGAGGATATACTGTTGAGCACATCAGGTAAATCGTCGATCAAAACAAGCTCGCTCAATGATGTTATCCGTGAGATCACTGATGGCATTCCAGCCAAAAAGGTGCCTGAACCCGTTATTGAGGCGGATAAGCCCGTAAAGAAAGCGGAGCCGAAGCCTGTCGAAAAAGCTGAAAAGCCCGTAAAGAAAGTGGAGCCGAAGCCTGCCGAAAAGGCGGAGAAGCCCGTAAAGAAAGTGGAGCCGAAGCCTGCCGAAAAAGCTGAAAAGCCTGTAAAGAGAGTGGAGCCGAAGCCTGCCGAAAAGGCGGAGAAGCCCGTAAAGAAAGTGGAGCCGAAGCCTGTCGAAAAAGCTGAAAAGCCCGTAAAGAGAGTGGAGCCGAAGCCTGCCGAAAAGGCTGAAAAGCCTGTAAAGAAAGCGGAGCCGAAGCCTGAGGAACATCAGGCGGCACACGGAAAAAGTGTTATGTCGCTGTCAGATATGATTGAGATGACAGAGGAAGATACCCTCATACGCTCGGAGATATCCGAAAACGTGAAGGCCGCAATAGCCGAAAAGGCAAAAAGCGCACCGAAACCGGATACTGCGCACGAAAAGGACAAGTCCGGAAAAGGCAAGGCAAAGAAAGGTAAAAAGACGGAAGCAGCACTGAAGCCGCTGAAGCCTGTGCTCAACATCGCAAACATCGTGTACAGCGCACTGGTGTTCATCGGTATAACCGCGGCATTCCTGGCACTGCCGAGAAGCGATGTCTCCGTCACCGAGCAGCGCGAACTCGCAAAGTTCCCTGTATTCTCGCTCGAAGCACTGCTTGACGGCAGCTACACAAAGGGACTCACGGATTACTTCAATGACAACGTGCCGTACCGCGACGACCTGAAACGTGCGGGAGCACAGCTCAAAGGGCTGTTCGGCATAAGCTACAACGACGCTAAAATAGTGGGTCCCGTGGCAAAGATCACCGAGGAAGAACCGATCGAACCCGTCATCGTGACGGAAACGGAGGTCACTACAGTCCCCGTCACCGAGCACGCAGCAACATCGGAGATCTCGACCGCTCCCGTAACAGAGGAGACCACTGCCGAAACGACAACATCTCCCGCGGAGACGACCGCACCTCCCGTGACCACAAAGAACGTCAACGAGATCGCCGAGGGTGTCATCACAAACGGACAGGTCGTGACAAAGCTCTCCGACGGTCACTGGTGGGGCATATCACTGTTCGGCGGCGGTAACGGAGCTAAATACGCCGCTGCGGTCAACCGCTTCAAGAGCGAGCTCGGCGACAGCGTTAACGTGTACAGCATGCCGGTGCCGACATCGGGTGAATATTACCTGCCCGACACCTACGACCAGTACAACGCGAGCCACCAGAAGAGCATAGACGCCATCAACTCCCAGCTCGTCAACGTTATTCCCGTGCCTGCATCCACTGCGATGTGGGAGCACGTGAATGAGAATATCTATCTGCGCACCGACCATCACTGGCAGCCTCTCGGCGCGTACTATGCCGCGAAATGCTTTGCAGAGACCGCAGGTGTGAAATTTGCCGATATCTCCACCATGCAGCAGGTCGATGTTCCCGGATACATGGGAACGATGTACGGCTTCACCGAAGACGCGAACCTGCTTAATGACCCCGAGGTATTCACTTACTACAAACCCTCAAACTCCTACAAGACATACTACTACAACACATCCTATGGCTTCGACTACGCTCTTCCGTTTTTCGTTCCGATGCCGGTGAGCGGGTCATACTCGACCTTCATGGGCGGCGACAAGAAGATAGTGCGTATATCCACCGACGCGGGAACGGGCAGAAAGCTCGTGATCTTCAAGGACAGCTACGGCAACGCCGAGATACCGTTCTATTTCGGCTCGTTCGATGAGATATACGTCTGCGACATGAGATATTTCGACCTGAACGGCGTGGAATTCGTGAAGTTCACGGGGGCCACCGACCTGCTTTTCACAATGTGTACGTTCTCGGCGGTAGGCACCAACGCCAACGGACTTGAGACCATACTGAACAACCCTGTAACGGAGATAACCGAAAGTGCGAACTGATAAGAAAATAATACTGTTGTGCGCGGCGCTCGTCACGCTATCCGGCTGCACGGACATAAGCGCTAATGTGAAGAACAACACCGCGCCCGCAGTGACAAGGACTTCCGAAGAGACCACCGAGCCGCCCGAAGATGACGATGAGATCGAGCTGATACTGCCCGACTCCTTTGTGACGACGGGTGAGGAGGATGAAACGGAAAACACGGAGCCGTCCACCGTAAAGGTCACAGAAAAAACTACATTCCCGGTACAGACCGGAATCACGGAGACTTCGGAAGCTGCAACAACGACTTCCGCCACGACCGCTGTCACTACCATTGTCACGACCACAACAGCTGAAGCGGCAACAACAACGACTGCTGCTGCGGAGACTTCAGCGCAGACCGGCGAGATAAACTACAACGTCATCGGCGAGAACGGTATTCTGGTGTCCTATCAGAACGGGCATTACCGCGGGCTTATGGCATGCTTCGGCACATACGGACTGTGCGAGAAGTGGGCAAACGCGGTGAACACGTTCGCGAAGAAGCTGCCCGATGTCAAGGTGTACAGCATGACCGCGCCGATATCCAGCGAATTCTACACCCCGCAGAAATTCTGGGACAGCGGCTTTACCGTCAGCCAGTACAACAAGTGCGAGCATATCCGCGAGAACCTTTCCGGAGTGACCTACGTTGACGCGTATTCGGTACTGAAAGATCACAAGGACGAAGATATATACGCCCGCACCGATCACCACTGGAACCCCCTCGGCGCGTACTACGCGGCACAACAGTTCGCTGATGCGGCAGGTGTGGATTTTCCGACTATCGACAAATACACCCCCGTATCACGGAGCGGATACGTCGGCTCAATGTACACCTACTCGAAAGACTACCACCTGTACAATGACGCGGAGACTTTCACAATGTATATCTCCCCGAACGCGGATGACATAAAGACGACATACTACAATACGAGCTTCGGAGGAGCGTACGCGGGCGACCTGTTCGTATCGCGCAAGGCGGCATCTTTCTACTGCTCCTTCATCGGTTCGGACGACCGCATAACAAAGATCGACACGAACGTAAAGAACGGCAGGACACTGGTAGTTTTCAAGCAAAGCTTCGGCAACGCGCTGATACCGTTCCTGACTTCGGGCTTTGAGCATATATACGTGTGCGATATGAGATACTTCGACCTTAACGCAGTACAGTTCTGCAAGGATGTCGGAGCCACCGATCTGCTCTGCACCGACTGCGTTATGATAGCTGCCGGAAACGGCGGAAAATACCTTGAACTGCTGATAAACAAATAAGAGAGAGGTGTAACCATGAACGAAACATTCACATATCCGTTCGACACTGCGGAAATAATGAAGAAGCAGAAAAAGCTTAAGCGCGAGCTGCTTGAGGACGGCACTTCCAGACTGAAAAAGCGCATCGCGATACTCGGCGGCTCAACTGCCGACGCGCTGCGTGACGTACTGGAGCTTTTCCTGCTGAACTACGGCATCGAGCCCGAGTTCTACACGAGCGAGTACGGACGGTTCCATGATGACGCGCTGTTCCCGCCGGATGAGCTTATAAACTTCAGCCCCGATATCATCTATATCCACACAAGCTACCGCAACATCGACCGCTTCCCCGCCCTCGGCGACAGCGCCGACATCGCAGAGGAAAAGCTTGATCAGCAGTTCTCATACTTCCGCGAGATGTGGGAAAGCCTGGACAAAAAGTTCGGCTGTCCGATAATTCAGAACAACTTCGAGCTTCCGCCGTTCAGGCTCCTCGGTAACAGCGACGGCACCGATATCCACGGCAGGGTCCGCTTCGTGAACGACCTCAACTCGATGTTCACCGAATACGCGGAGCACCACCAGGGGCTCAATATCTGCGATCTTAACTATGTAGCGGCGTGCTACGGACTTGACGAGTGGCACGACGGTACACAGTGGTTCATGTACAAATACGCGTTCCCGATGAAGGCGGTACCGTATATCGCGGCAAACCTCGCGGCTATGGTCAAGGCTATACTCGGCAAAAACAAGAAGGTGCTCGCGCTCGACCTCGACAATACCCTTTGGGGCGGTGTCGTCGGAGATGACGGAGTGGAGGGCATAAAGATAGGCCGTGACCTTCCGAGCGGGCAGGTATACTCGGATTTCCAGGACTACGTGAAGCTCCACAAGGACATGGGCGTGCTGCTTACGGTGTGCTCTAAGAACGATGAGGAGAACGCTTATGACGGGCTCAACCACCCGGACGGAGTGCTTCACCCGGACGATTTCACGGTGATACAGGCAAACTGGGACAACAAGGACGAGAACATACTGCGCACGGCGGAGATGCTAAACCTGCTGCCGGAAAGCTTCGTATTCGCGGACGACAACCCCGCAGAGCGCCAGATAGTCCGTGACCGCGTGAAAGGCGCGGCAGTGCCCGAAATGGATGGCGCGGAGAACTACATCCGTATACTCGACCGCAACAGATACTTCGAGGTGGTGGGAAAGCTCACCGAGGACGACCTTAAGCGCAGCGAGATGTACAAGGCGAACGCTATGCGCGCAGCTGCGGGACACGATATCGCGGACTACGGCGAGTACCTTGACAGTCTCGAAATGAAGGCGGTCATCAAGCCCTTCGAGCCGCTGTATATACCCCGTATCGCCCAACTCACCAACAAGAGCAACCAGTTCAACGTGACCACCCGCCGCTATACCGAAGGCGAAATAGCGAACATAGCCTTCGATCCGGGATATATCACGCTCTACGGACGGCTCGCGGACAAGTTCGGCGACAACGGCGTGGTATCGGTGGTGATAGGCAATATCCGCGGCACCGAACTCCACATCGATCTGTGGATCATGAGCTGCCGCGTACTCAAGCGAGATATGGAATTCGCGATGCTCGACGCGCTGGTAAAGGCAGCGAAAGAGCACGAGATCTCCGCGATAATCGGTCACTATCTGCCGACACTTAAAAACTCCATGGTGAAGGAGCTGTTCGGCACATTCGGCTTTGAAAAGACCTACGAAGACCCCAAGGGTAATACCGACTGGCGGCTTGAGATCGCGGGATACACCGAGAAAAACACCCATATTACCGTCAATGTGCAATAAAAAAGGCGATAATATTGGCACTTTGCAACAAATTTGCAAGAAAAGCCAAAAAAACTATTGAAATTTAAAAAGCACCATGCTATAATGTAAACGTTAGCAGGCTTTTAAGCCAACGATTTTTTTGGAGGAATATCATTATGAAAAAAAGAATTGCAGCTGTCGCTGCGGCTATAGTTTCCGCTGCGGCACTCACAGTATCGGCAAGCGCTTACAACGGCTACCTCTGCTTCCAGACCGGTGCGTGGTCTTACCGCAACGGTTGGAGCGATGCAAGTGTAGGCAAGGACAGCAAGTATTATGATGACATCATCATGAACGGCGGCGGATGCGACGAGGGTACATACGAGGATTACGATGATTACTATGATTACGACCTCGGTACATACGCTATCCCCGTAAAATGGACAAACGCTTCGTTCGACGGCGCAGGCACATACACCGTAGCTATCGATGATTTCGACTGGTCTCTTGACGGCTCCAATGCTTTCAATATCGGAATGATCAGCACAGATATCACAGATACTGAAGCTATCAACATCACATCGATGACAGTATACATCGACGGCGTTGCAGCTAAAACGATCGACAACCCCGTAAGCGAGCTCACAAGCGACGGCAAGGGCACAAACTTCTACTTCTCCAACCCGTGGAATGACGGCGTAGGCGCATGGACAACTCCGTACCCGACAAGCAGCCTCAAGGTTGAGTTCACAGTAGAAGGCGGCGCAGCAGCAGCTCCAGCAGCAGGTGATGTTGCAGCAGCTACAGACAGCTCCAAGGGTTCTCCTGATACAGGTATCGAGGACGTTGCAGTTATCGCTGGTCTCGCTCTCGTAGCAGGTGCAGGCATCGCTTTCACAAGAAAAAGAAAGTAAGTTTTTGAGCACTTGACACCGTGTTTGTAATTTATTAAACAAATAGGACAAATCCGCAGTTTATTTTTGTATAAATTGCGGATTGTTTTATTTTTGTGTAAGTTGTATAATATATATGTAAATGCTTTGTGTAACGTTTACACATGTACTTTATGTAAATCAATGGAGGATCATTCAAATGAAATTAAACAAGTTATTTGCAAGTATCGCAGCTTCCGCAGTTGCAGCCGCTTCCCTCGCAGCAGTTTCCTACGCTGCTGACGCAACAGGTAACCCCGGTGAGACAGCTATCTGCTTCGCAGACAGCGGCTGGACATCCCAGTTCTGGCTCAACGGAGACGAGCAGGTATCCACAGCTACAACAGCTACGATCACAGGCGACGGCACATACACTGTTTCCGTAAATGCTGCTACAAAGATCACTGATGAAGAGACAGGCGATGAAGTCGTTTCCGAAGGCGCTAACGGTCTCGCTTTCGCAGCTATCGAAGTTGTTGACGGCGAAACACTCTTCCCCGGTATGGTCATCACTATCGACAGCGTAAAGGTGGACGGCGTTGAGCAGGCTCTTAACGGAACTCCTTACACCTCTTCCGATGAAAAGATCACAACAAGAGTAAACCTCTACAACGAGTGGGTATCTGCTCCTCCGGAGGATGCAAGAACCATCGACGGTCTCGCTGCTGACGCTACTCCTTCAGCTCTTGGCAATGACCTCGGCGAATGGAAGACAATGGAAGTAACATTCACAGTAAGCGGCGCTGCAGCTGCTCCCGCAGAAACAGAAACAACAGCAGCTCCCGCAGCAGGTGATGTTGCAGCAGCTACAGACAGCTCCAAGGGCTCTCCTGACACAGGTATCGAGGATGTTGCTCTTATCGCTGGTCTTGCAGTTCTCGCAGGCGGCGCAGCTCTCGTAGCAAGCAAGAGAAAGTAAGTATAATCAAACCTAACACAAAAAGCTCCGCTTCGACGGAGCTTTTTTGCTGATACGGACAAAACCGGAGTAACTATGATATATACAGTCACATTAAACCCCGCTGTCGACTGCGTTGTCGATATCGAACATATACATAACGGAACCGTCAACAGACTTTCCGGCGAACAGCTGTACTTCGGCGGAAAGGGCATCAATGTCTCCGTCATACTCAAAGAGCTCGGAGCACAGACCGAAGCCCTCGGTATATGCGCAGGCTTTACAGGTGTCGCACTCGAACACTGGCTGCGCGACAAAGGCATCGGTACCGACTTCATACATCTGGACAAGGGCTTTACTCGCATAAACATCAAGATACGCACCTTTGAGGAGACCGAACTCAACGCCGACGGCCCGGTGATAGACGGACCCGCGTTCGAGCAGCTTCTCGGAAAGCTCGACAAGCTCACCGAAGGCGACACACTCGTGCTTGCGGGAAGCCTGCCGAGATCAATGTCACCCTATGCCTATTCCGCGATCGCAGATCGCGTTAAGGATAAGGGCGTGCGTATCGCGGTCGATACCACCGGCAGAGCTATGCTGAACGTCCTTCGGTGTAAGCCGTTTATCGTAAAGCCCAATCTTAAGGAGCTCGGTGACCTCTTTGCAACAGTGATAACCGATGAGGACGATGCAGTCATACACGCCGCGAAGCTGCGCAGAATGGGCGCACAGAACGTGCTCGTTTCTATGGGCAGCCACGGCGCGCTGCTGCTGGACGAGCATGACGAGCTGCACAGCTGCGGAGCTTGTACCGGCAAGGTGATCGGCACAGTGGGCGCGGGAGATTCGATGCTTGCGGGCTTCCTCGCAGGATATGAACAGGGCGGCTATGATATGGCGCTGAAACTCGGCACTGCCGCGGGCAGCGCTACCGCGTTCTCGGAAGGGCTCGCGGAAAAAGAATTGATATATGAACTTTTGGGTCAGCTATGACTTGACAAACGAGATAAAAAGAGGTATAATAAACTTTAGCGCAAAAAAGCAGCGACACAAAAAAGTATCATGGCTTTAAAGGAGAATTTATCATGCCGCTAATAATCACCATTCTTGTGCTTTACATCGCAGTCGCGGTCGGCATAGGAGTTTACTGCAACAGGAGAGCGAAGACCGTCAGCGATTACGTGCTCGGCGGACGCTCTGTAGGTCCGTGGATCACCGCATTCGCGTACGGTACAAGCTATTTCTCCGCCGTTATCTTCGTCGGCTATGCCGGCAAGTTCGGCTGGAACTTCGGAGTTTCCTCGACATGGGTAGGTATAGGAAACTGCATCATCGGCTCGCTCATGGCCTGGGCTATAATGGGCAGACGCACACGCGTTATGTCCAAGCACCTCGACAGCGCCACCATGCCCGAGTTTTTCGAGAAGCGCTATATGAGCAAGACACTCAAAATAATAGCTGCACTTATCGTGTTCATCTTCCTTATCCCGTATACCGCGTCTGTTTACAACGGACTGTCGAGACTGTTCGAAATGGTATTCTCCGTGGACTATTCAGTCTGCGTTATAGCAATGGCAGTTATTACAGCGGTATATGTAATACTCGGCGGCTACAAAGCTACCGCTTACAATGACTTCGTACAGGGCATAATAATGCTGATAGGCATTGCTGCCGTGGTAATTGCGACACTCGGCAACAAGGGCGGCTTCTACGAAGCTCTCAATCAGATGTCCCAGATCCCCAACGACAAAGGCGTTATGGCGGGAATGCAGGGCGCTTACGCAAGCTTTTTCGGTCCAGACCCGATAAACCTGCTGGGCGTTGTAATACTCACCTCGCTCGGTACATGGGGACTTCCGCAGATGGTAACGAAGTTCTATACGATCAAGGACGAGCGCTCGATTAAGTCCGGAACCATAGTATCCACCGTGTTCGCACTTGTTGTAGCGGGCGGCTGCTACTTCCTCGGCGGCTTCGGCAGACTGTTCGTTGCTGCTGACGAAAGCGGAGCTCCGGCAGAAGGCTTCGACTCGATCATTCCTTCTATGCTCAAGGATCTCCCCGAGCTTCTTATCGGTATAGTCGTAGTCCTCGTGCTCTCGGCTTCGATGTCTACACTGTCATCTCTCGTGCTCACATCAAGCTCGTCGATAACACTTGACCTCATCAAGCCTTTCATGAAGGGCAAGCTCGATGAGAAAAAGCAGCTTATCGTAATGCGAGTGTTCGTCGCAGCATTCCTCATAGTATCTGTAATCATCGCGCTCAACAAGAACGCCCTCATATCCGACCTCATGGGATATTCGTGGGGCGCTCTCGCAGGTGCGTTTTTAGCGCCGTTCCTGTACGGTATACTCTGGAAAAAGACCACCAAGGCGAGCGTATATGTAAGCTTCGTCATCGGTATCGGAGTAACGCTGCTGCACATGATACTCTCGTCTATGAAGATGCTTTCCGGCACATTCCTCGGCTTCACGATAGCATCTCCGGTCAACCTCGGCGCGTTCACTATGCTGATCTCGCTCATTGTTGTACCGATCGTAAGCCTTATAACGCCTAAAATGAAAAAAGCTGATATCGACAGCATATTCAGCTGCTACAACAAGACCGTAACGGTAACGCAGAACGAGGCAATAACCGCAGGCGCGGATATCGTCGCGGAGACCTACGGTCACGATGTTGTAGGCTATACGGACGACGGACTTCCGATCGAGGACAGACACGACTCGGTCAATCCTCCCGCGAAGAAGAAAAAGAAGAAGAAAAAGTAAGCCGAAAATAGTGAAATATTAAAAAGGAGAAGAAACCATGTTTTTTGACAAAGCGGCAGAAACCATGCCGAGAAGCGATATCGAGAAGATACAGCTTGAAAAGCTGAAAAAAGCGGCAGTATACTGCTACGAGAATGTTAAACTGTACAAGGACAAGTTCGATAAAGCGGGCTTCGACCCCACAAAGATCAAAGCCCTCAGCGATATAAAGTACATCCCGTTCACCACGAAGGAGGACTTCCGCGACAACTATCCGTTCGGAATGTTCGCGGTACCGATGAATAAAATAGTTCGCGTTCACGCATCGTCCGGCACCACCGGTAAGCCCACTGTCGTAGGCTATACCAAGAACGACCTTGAGATGTGGAGCGACTGCATGGCGAGAATTATTGCCGCTGCGGGAGCTACCGCGGATGACATCGTACAGATATGCTTCGGCTACGGACTGTTTACCGGAGCCCTCGGACTTCACTACGGACTTGAAAAGCTCGGCGTGGCTGTAGTTCCGAGCTCCTCCGGAAATACCGAGAAAACCGTTATGATGATGCGTGACTTCGGTACAACAGCGCTTGTATCTACCCCTTCTTACGCTCTGCGTATCGGCGAAGTCATGGAAGAGGTCGGCATAAAGCCCGAGGAGATAAAGCTGCGTCTCGGTCTGCTCGGCTCGGAGGGCTGCACTCCCGAGATGCGCGACCAGATCGAAAGCAAGCTGCACATGTTCGTGACCGACAACTATGGCATGAGCGAGCTCATGGGACCCGGCGTGTCAGGAGAGTGTACAGAGCGCTGCGGTATGCACTTCAACGAGGATCACTTCCTTCCCGAGATCGTTGACCCGGCAACAGGCGAGATACTCGGTGAGGGTCAGAGCGGCGAGCTCGTAGTTACAACGCTCGACAAGGAAGGTCTGCCGGTACTGCGCTACAAGACCCACGATATCACCTCCATAACCTACGAACAGTGCAAATGCGGCAGAACGCACGCGCGCATGATGAAGCCTACGGGAAGGACCGACGACATGCTGAAGATACGCGGCGTTAACGTATTCCCGTCACAGATAGAGAGCGTGCTCATGGTAGTTCCGGAGATAGCTCCGCATTACCAGCTCGTAGTCGGCAGAGAAGGCTCCTCCGATAATCTTGAAGTAAGAGTCGAGCTTGCTGACGCATCACTGCTCACAGACTACCGCAACCTTGAAGAGCTCCGCGCACGCATTCACCACGATCTCAAGACCGTGCTCGGTATAAGCACGAAGGTCTCTCTCGTTGAGCCCAAGTCTATCGAGCGTACAGCAGGCAAGGCAAAGCGCGTTATCGACAACCGCCCGAAGGAGACAGCAACATTCTCCGTGGAAAAGTGAGGTAAAACATGGAACAGATCTACGAGCGCCTTAACAAGGTTTTCCGTGATTTCTTTGACGACGATGAAATAGAGATAGATGCCGAAACTACCGCCGACGATATCGAGGACTGGGACAGCCTGAATCATATCACGCTGATGTCCGCGGTGGAGGACGAATTCGGACTGCGCTTCACTATGGGTGAAGTATCGGGTATGAAGAATGTCGGCGAAATGGCTGAAATTATAAGAAACCGCGGCACAAAGCTGTGAATTATTTCTGTTGACAATTCACGGCAGATGTAATATAATACCAGTAAGAAACGATGGCGTTCCGGCATGGGTGAACTATGCCGGAACGCCTTTTTACGGAGGTTTCAGCCATGTTAAACGAAAATATCGATGTATCAAGACTGTTCGGTGAGGACGTATTCGACGAGTCCACGATGCGCCAGAGACTCCCGAAAGAAGTATTCCGCAAGCTTAAAGCTACCATGAACTCCAACAAGGAGCTCGACAGCTCGATAGCTGAAAGCGTAGCCGCGGCAATGAAGGACTGGGCAGTGGAGAAAGGTGCGACCCACTATACCCACTGGTTCCAGCCCATGACCAACATCACCGCCGAGAAGCATGACAGCTTCATCGCGCCCACCGGTGACGGTACCGTGATAATGGAGTTCTCGGGCAAGGAGCTCGTCAAGGGCGAGCCGGACGCTTCATCATTCCCGTCCGGCGGTATCCGCGCCACATTCGAAGCGCGCGGCTACACCGCGTGGGACCCCACATCATGCGCGTTCATCAAGGACGGCACACTCTATATCCCGACGGCGTTCTGCTCCTACACAGGCGAGGCGCTCGACAAGAAAACACCGCTGCTGCGTTCGATGGACGCGCTTTCAGAGCAGGCGCTTCGCATACTGCGCCTGTTCGGCAACACCACTGCAAAACGCGTTGTCTCCACTGTGGGCGCAGAACAGGAGTACTTCCTGATCGACAAATCGGTATATGAAAAGCGCAAGGATCTTGTATATACCGGCAGAACGCTGTTCGGCGCACCACCGCTCAAAGGTCAGGAAATGGACGACCACTACTTCGGTGCCATAAACAGCCGCGTACACTCGTATATGCGCGACCTCGACAACGCGCTGTGGAAACTCGGCGTAATGTCAAAGACCGAGCATAACGAAGTTGCTCCCGCACAGCATGAGATGGCTCCGATATTCTCCAGCGCCAACGCCGCAGCCGACCAGAACCAGCTCACAATGGAAGTGATGCAGAAGACCGCCCTGCGTCACGGCATGGTATGCCTGCTGCATGAGAAGCCGTTTGACGGCGTGAACGGTTCCGGCAAGCATGACAACTGGGCGCTGTCCACCGATGACGGACAGAACCTGCTCAACCCCGGCAAGTCGCCTATGGAGAACGTGCAGTTCCTTACCTTCCTCGCCGCTGTAGTCAAAAGCGTGGACGAGTACCCCGAGCTGCTGCGCCTTTCGGTAGCGACCGCGGGCAATGATCACCGTCTCGGCGGGAATGAGGCCCCCCCTGCTATCATATCGGTATTCCTCGGTGAGGAGCTTGACGCTGTGGTCGATGCACTGATCAGCGGCGGCACGGTGCCGAAGAAGAACTCGGAGTTCGATCTCGGCGTGCTCGCACTTCCACGCTTCAAGAAGGATTCCACCGACCGCAACCGTACCTCGCCCTTCGCTTTCACCGGAAACAAGTTCGAATTCCGCAGCGTCGGCTCGTCCCAGAACGTTGCGACAGCCAACATAATACTCAACACGATAGTAGCCGAGTCTCTCAAGCAGTTCGCGGACGAGCTTGAGTTTGCCTGCGCAGCCGACGGTGAAGCTGTCAACCGCGCCGCGTTCGAGAAGGCTCTGCATGACCTTATAGTGTGCACATTCAAGGAGCACAAGCGCATCATCTTTAACGGCAACGCGTATGATGAAGCATGGCTCGAAGAAGCGGAAAGACGCGGACTTCCGAACCTTGTGTCGTCGGTTGACGCGATACCGCACTTCGAGGACGAAAAAAGCATCAAGGTATTCACGGAGCATAAGGTATTCTCCGAGCGCGAGATACACGCACGTACCGAGATACTGCTCGAAAATTACTACAAGACCATAAATATCGAAGCTCACACTGCGGTGGACATGGTGAAGCATCAGTATGCTCCCGCGGTCATGGCTTATGTGAAGTTCCTCTGCGATGCCGCGCTGTCGAAGAAGACCGTAGCAGTGGACGCTTCTGCGGAAATTGAAGCCGCACAGAACGTGACACGCCTTGAGAACACGATGATATCCGAATGTACGGAGCTCGAACGCCTGCTTTCCGATACAGGAGCTCTGTCGGATACGCATGAAACTGCCGTTTACTTCCACAACAAGGTGCTCGCGAAAATGAACGACCTGCGCGCGGTTGTAGACGAGCTCGAATCGATAGTCGGCGGCGAATTCTGGCCTGTACCGACCTACGGCGACATACTGTTCAGCGTTAAATAAGAAAGAATCGGAGAGAAAAATTGAAAGGCAGACATTTCTTAAAGGGGCTGACTCACGGTATCCCCGTATTTCTCGGATATCTGTCGGTGTCGTTCGGCTTCGGCATACTCGCTGTGAAATCCGGACTCACGGTGCTTGAAGCCGCCGCAGTATCGCTGTTCAATCTCACCTCGGCGGGGCAGGCTGCAGGCGTGGGGATAATCGCGGCGGGCGGTTCTATAACCGAGATGGTGCTTGCGCAGGTAACGATAAATCTGCGTTACTCGCTGATGTCGCTGTCACTCTCGCAGAAGCTGGATAAGAGCTTCACCACCCCGCGGCGGCTGATAGCGTCATACGGCATCACTGATGAGATATTCGCGATAGCCTCGGCACAGCCGGGAGTCGTGACACCGTGGTATATGTACGGCATGATACTGATATCAACGGTAGGCTGGGTGCTCGGGACCGTGCTCGGCGCTGCGGCCGGCAGCATACTGCCGGCGGAGATATCCGACTCGCTCGGGATAATGCTGTACGGTATGTTCCTCGCGATAATCCTGCCGCCCGCCCGCAAGGAAAAGAGTGTGCTTGCTGCGGTCATCATCGCGGCAGCCATGAGCTGCGGTATATATTTCCTGCTGCCGTTTATATCCTCGGGATTTTCAGTCATAATCTGCGGCATCGTCACAGCTGCTGTCTGCGCTCTGCTGTTTCCCCGCGATGACGAGGAGCCGGACGGGGAGGTGCAGCCGTGAGCATCGCGATATATATAGCGGTAATGGCGGGTGTTACCTATCTTATTCGCATGATACCGTTCACGGTATTCAGGAAGAAGATAAGATCGCGGTTCCTGAAAAGCTTCCTGTATTATATCCCGTATGCGGTGCTCAGCGCCATGACGATGCCGGCGATATTCTTCGCCACCGGCGATCTGATCACAGCGGCGGCAGGCACAGTGGCTGCGCTGATACTCGCGTATCTCGGACTGCCGCTTATAGTCGTGGCACTGTCCGCGTCCGCGGCGGCATATATAGCATGGCTTATTCTTTCGGTGCTCTGACACCGGGAAAGGACGATATACAATGTCATTCGATAAACACGATATAACAAGAAACGCGTTCATGCTCGACGGCACACTCGCGTTCGAAGGCTATGACTGGTGGTGGCACTCGTTCACCGGAGTGAACGACCGCACCGGCGAGGAAAAGCAGTTCTTCATCGAGTTCTTCACCTGCAACCCGGCGCTCGGCAAAGATGTGCCGATACTCGGACAGTCTCCGGAGAACAAGGCAAAGCACAGGCGTCCGTCCTACATGATGGTGAAGGCGGGCTGCTGGGGCGAGGGAAAGTGCCAGCTCCACCGGTTCTTCCCATGGAACAAAGTAAGAATAACCAACAGTGTTCCGTTCATGGTGAGCATCGCAGACTGTGTATGCTCCGAAACGATACTGCGCGGCAGTGTTGCCGTCAGCGCGGAGGAAGCTGCCGACCCCGGATATATGTGCGACGAGGGTACCATGGAGTGGTCGCTGCGCATGGATAAGCAGGTGCCGTTCAATGTGGGCTACGGCGCGAGCGAACCGCTTCGCAAAGCCGAGGCGTTCGAGATGTACTGGCACGCCGAGGGCATGAAGACCCTGTACAACGGTTGGGTCACGATAAACGGCGAGCGCTACACCGTGACCCCGGAGCGCTCCTACGGCTACGCGGACAAAAACTGGGGCAGAGACTTCACGAGCCCGTGGGTGTGGCTGTCATCATGCAGCCTGACCAGCCTTCGCACCGGAAAGCACCTGGAAAACAGCGTGTTCGACATCGGCGGCGGCAGACCTAAAGTGTACGTAGTGCCGCTTGAGCGCAAGCTTCTCGGAGCGTTCATGTATGAAGGCAGGCCGTTTGAATTCAACTTCTCGAAGCCGTGGACATGTACGAAGACCGTATTCCGCTCAAAGGAGACCGCGGCCGAGGTGTTCTGGTACGTTATGCTTGAGAACCGCGAGGCGGTGATGACAGTGCGCGTACGCTGCAAAAAGAAGGATATGCTGCTGGTGAACTATGAGGCTCCCGACGGCTCGAAGCGCCATAACAGGCTGTGGAACGGCGGCAACGGTATCGGGCTTATACGCCTGTACGCGAAATCTCCGTCCGGAAGACGCACTATCATGGACGAGATACGCGCAGACCGTATCGGCTGCGAATACGGTGAATACTGCGAAAAATAATACTGTCCGTCAATCGGGTCTCTTCCCCGGCAAATCGGGAGGGGATCCGTTTTGTCCGATTTTTAGCGACACAAAGCAAAAAAATTAGTCTTTTTATAAAAATATCTTGAAAATACCAAAGTAAAGTTGTATAATATTATATATACTATGTTTCACACGGGTACCGTGTAAGGAGGAACGCGATATGAGCGATGCGGCAAAAACGACAGTCGGAGCTGACGAAAACTATATACCCACCGGGCTTCCCGGAGGCTTTTTCATCTACAGCGCAGGAGATACAGACGAAATACTGTTTGCCGAGGAGAATGTCATAAAGCTTTTCGGCTGCAATACGATGGCCGAGTTCCGTGAATACACGCACAACAGCTTCAAGGGCATGGTGCACCCGGAAGACTATGATAAAATACAGAATGAGATCCAGTCACAGACCATGACCGTCGAAAAACGGCATGACTACGTAAGATACCGCATCATCTCAAAAACGGGAGAGATACGCTATATCGAAGACTTCGGTCATCTGCTGCACGGCGAGCACGGTCTCAGCTACTTCTACGTATTCATCGTAGATATCGATAAAAACGAGTACCTGAACCGCAGCCGCAACAGCTACGCCGAGACGCAGATATTCTCAATGAACCAGAATACCGACCGCCTAACGGGTCTCTACAATATGGCGAGCTTCTATCAGAAGGTGCAGGAGCTTATCTCCGACTCCGAAAAGCGCAGCCAGGCAAAGATCTCCTTCGTGCATCTCGATATCGCGAACTTCAAGATATTCAATGAGCGTTACGGCTTCCAGCGCGGTGACGACTTACTCTGCCGTGTGGCAATAACACTGCGCAAGATATTCGGCGATACAAGCATCGTCGCGCGCTTCTCGAACGACCACTTCGTTGTTTGCACGGTGGCGCAGAACGTTCCTGACCTCGTTACCGAGACCCATAACATGATCCTGCAGATAATCGAGGGTACAAGGGTAGAAGTACGCGCAGGTATATACGAGCTTGAAGACACCTGCTCCGAAGTAGGTCTCGCCTGCGACCACGCGCGTCTTGCCTGCAACACCGTAAAGCACCGCTATGATGTGATATACAGCATATACGATGTGGCACTGTACGAAAAGCTCCGTAAGCAGCAGTATGTTGTCGACTACGTTGATGACGCTGTGGAAAAGGAGTACATCAAGGTGTACTATCAGCCCGTCATTCGCGTCGCGACCGGCGAGATATGTGGCTATGAAGCTCTCGCGAGATGGATCGACCCGAAATTCGGATTCCTCTCCCCCGCCGATTTCATAGACACTCTCGAAAAATTCCACCTTATCCACAAGATCGACAGCTTCATTGTCAAGAAGGTCTGCGAGGACTACTGCGCTCTCCGCGATATGGGAGAACCGCTGGTGCCCGTGTCGATAAACCTGTCAAGACTTGACTTCGAGCTCTGCAATATCGTGGAAGTAGTCGAAAGCTACCGCAGACTGTACAACGTTCCGAGGAACATGCTCGATATCGAGATAACCGAAAGCGCTCTCAACGAGAAGTCCGACCACCTCAAGAACGAATGCAAGAAGTTCCGCAAATCCGGCTATCAGATATGGATAGACGATTTCGGCAGCGGATACTCTTCGCTCAACACGCTGATGGAATACGACTTCGATGTGCTCAAACTCGACATGGAATTCCTGCGTACATACGATAAGAACCCACGTACAGGCAATCTTATCAACTACATCGTTTACGCCGCTTTGGAAATGGGCGTAAAACCGCTCACAGAGGGCGTCGAGTCCGAGGAGCACTTTGAGTTCCTCAAGGAGATAGGCTGCGAAAAAGCGCAGGGATACTTCTTCGGAAAGCCGATGCCCATGATGGAAACAAGAAAAGCTACCCGCGAAAAAGGTCTGAAATGGGAAATGATCATCGACCGATAAACCTGTAAGGAGTGACCGAAAATGCTTGGAGTGTGCCTGCTGTTCGTCGGCATAGTCCTGATAAATAACGGAGCCTGTACCCTGATGAAGGTGCCGCCGCGCTCTGCCGCAGTAATGAACATCTTCACCGGCGGGCTGTCGCTCATAATAAACGTACTCGGCCTGATACAGGGAAACTGGTACGCGGCGGGAACAGGTCTGCTGTTCTGCTTCACATACCTGTTCGTCGCAGTCGTAGACATCTTCGGGCTTGATGACAGACCGTTCCACATATTCTCGGTGTTCGTAGCCGTGAACGCGGGGATATTCGGCACGGTGGAAGGCATCACGGGATGTGCCGCTCTCGGCATCACGCCCGATATACGCTGGGCAGTGATATGGTATCTGTGGGCTCTGCTCTGGGGAACATCACTGCTGGCGCTGCTGAAAAAAGACACCGGAAAGCTCGTACCGGTGCTGCAGATCGCCGAGGGCGTGGTCACGGCATGGGTTCCGGGAGTGATGATGCTTCTCGCTGCATGGTAACTGATAAAAGATACGGAGACCCGGTATGATAAAGAAACTCAAAAGAAGCTTCATTATTACGGCTATGATATCTGTCATAGCCGTTCTTGCTGTCATCGTAACTGTGATGAACACGGTGAACGTTATGAATTCGGACAGAGAGGCTGATGCGCTGCTTGAGCTGCTCGCGGAGAACGGCGGTACGTTCCAGGCTCTTATGCGTCCGGATATGGTCACGGGAAACGAACCGCCGCCCGACAAGCCCGATAACGTACCGGAAGACACAGACCGGGGCTTCCCGCGTATGCCGTTTCCGGATCGCGGCATGTTCACCGTGGAGACACCGTACGAAACTCGTTTCTTCACCGTCACGCTGAACAGTGACGGGACTCCGTTGTCCTCCGATACCAGCAGGATAGCAGGCGTAAAGGACGAGGATGCGCGCACCATGGCGCAGCGGCTGTATCTGTCAGGCGTGGTATCGGGATATGAGGGTACTCTGCGATATCTTATACAGCGCGGCGAGGACAGCAGTCTCTGCATATTCGTAGACCGCTCCCGCGCACTGATATCCGTCAGCAACTTCCTTCTGAACTCACTGTTGGTATCGGTTGGCGCGACAGCAGGCATAGCCGTGCTTGTGGTGGTGTTCTCCGGCGCGGCGGTGCGCCCCATGGCAGAGAGCTACGAAAAGCAGAAAAAATTCATCACCGATGCCGGACACGAGCTTAAAACGCCGCTTACGGTAATAGCCACCTGCACCGAGGTGATCGAAGCCGAGCAGGGCGAAAGCAAGTGGACAAAGGGCATAACCGCGCAGACCGAACGGCTTTCAGGGCTCACGAGAGAGCTGGTCGCGCTCGCGAGAATGGACGAAGGCGGCACACAGCCCGAACGTGAAGCATTCCCGATGTCCGAAACGCTCGCCGAGATACTCGACCCGTTCTCGATGATAGCGGAACGCCGCGGCATCGCTTTTTCAACCGACATTCAGCCGGATATCACCTACAAGGGTGATAAGAGCCTGATCGCGAAGCTCTTCTCGATACTTGCTGATAACGCCGTGAAATACACACCGGAAGGCGGCAGCATCATGTTCTCTCTCTCGCGCAAAGGAAGGCGCATCACGCTTGTTTCGGAGAACACTGCCGAGGATATCGAAAAAGGGCCTCACCATGAACTGTTCGACAGATTCAGGCGCGGTGACTCCTCTCACAGCAGCGACACTCCCGGCTACGGCATCGGACTATCGATGGCACAGTCCGTAGTGCAGACTCACGGCGGCAGGATAGACGCTGTGAGCAAAGACGGCAGCAGCCTTACGATCACGGTAAAGCTGTAAACAGACTGCGGAGCACCTGCTTCGCCACGGATCACATCAGATAAAACGGAGGTGTATGATATGTTCTGTTCAAACTGCGGAACACAGCTCGACGATACTGCACGTTTCTGTCCCGAATGCGGAGAAAAAACGCATGGCGGCGCACCGATGCCGGCATTCCCGGACGCACCGCAGCCCGCCCCCGCCGGAGTAGCGATCGAGGGCAGGCGCATAACAGAGAATATTTATCTGTGCCCGGACGGAGTTTATCGCTGGGCATACGAATTCAAGCTTATGAAAAACCCGACGATACTGATAACACTGATAAAGGTCATGCTTCTCTCAGCGGGCATAACGCTGGCGATCGTGATACTTATGGGGCTGTTTGCCGGCGACTTTGAATTCGAAGATGTCATCGGGATCGTAAAAGTATTTGCGATAATCGCTGTGGGCGTGGTAGTCTTCAGCTTCATCGGGTATTTCATATACGCAGCGATCGCGGGTTGGAAATACTGCGTGCTGTTCGAAATGGATGAGACTGGTATAAACCACATACAGATCGACAGGTCGCTCAAATTTGCCGAGCTGATGCAGTCAATATCCATACGAGCGTTGACTGTCGGGCTTATCGCACAGCCTATCGTTGCGGGTCTGTTGATACGCACATCAATGCGTACCGACTTCCCGAGTGTAACGCTTGTGAAGGCAAAAAGAGGCCGCCAGACGATATACGTCAACGCGGGGCTCGACCACAACCAGGTATATGCCGACAAATCGGACTTTGACTTCGTTCTGAACTACATCATGTCGAGAGTGCCGGCGAACGCGACGAGGAAGTGATACCATGGTCAAACGTGTAACAGCCGCCTGTATCGCGGTATCAATGGCATGCACGGCGCTCGAGCCTACGGACCCGAGGACCCGGCAAAAGCTGCCGCCGCAAGCTCCGAGAGAGCCTAACGTGAGGAGCGTATCCGCTTTGAGGCGGAGCAGCGCATGAAATTCAGTGATTCGGACCTGCGTAAATTCGCCGAGAGCTATGCCGCCGATGTCTTCAGGGAAGTCTTCCCGGACAAGGATCCATGACCGATGTACCGACAAACGATAACAAAGAGCCGGCTGCCCATTACAGGCAGCCGGCTGTTGTTGTCTTTTTATGAGTAAAGTCTTGTGACAGTTATACCGAGTATCAGGACGACAGAGATAAGAAATACGGGGTTGAACAGTATCTCCGCGAACTGCTTTTTAAGCGGTATCCCACTGTTGTTCTTCAGCCGCAGCATCTTCAGTATCACCACTGCCAGCGCAACAGGTATCGAGATAAAATATGATATGTTCTGCACAAATTCAACGGTTTCCCTGAACGCCCCGAAAAACGCGTCCGCCTCCGCGCTTCCGAAGGTATCCGGCATGTGGGTCGTGAATGCCGCCATCAAATTGTTGAAAACGTGAAAGATCATCGGAACTATAACGGTGTCCGAGCGTATAGCCATCACCGCAAGAAAATAACCTAACGCGAAGGTGTACGGGATCTGGTCAAAGTTCATGTGCGCAAGCGCGAACAAAAGCGAGGTTATCATCGCTGCGGCGGAGTCACTGTATTTACGAAGCGGACGCAGCAGTATACCGCGGTACAGCAGCTCCTCACATACAGGCGCGATGAAGCAGATGCACACCATAAAAGTAATATACATGGTGAGATCCAGCGGTTCGCTTCGCGCGAACGCATTCTGGGTCTCCGGGATCCCGAAAAAGCGGTTGAGCTGTTCCGAGATGACAGTCTTCAGCGTTGTAAGACTCGATGCCACAAACCACCCGGCGAAATAAAGCAGGATCGAGTCGCCGAAGAAGCGCTTGTACCCGCCTGTTTCCTCAAAAACCGGCACGCCTCGCTCAAGCTTTCTGTCCTGCGCGAACAGAAACCCCATGACCAGAATGGGTACCAGATATGACGCTATCTCGTTATAGATCATATACACGATATACCCTGCGTCTGTCGCTTTGGTGGTAAGCTCCGCAGCATTCGGCAGAAATGCTGCCGCCGTATATATGATCGTTCCGAGCAGATAGGCGACGATCTCCGAATTGAGCACCAGCACCGCCGCCGATATCCCGTATTTATACCCGAGCCATTTCAGCTCCGCGGTATTGGTCTCATTTCCGTTCATATTATCAGACTCCGAAAACGCTCTTCAAAAGCGTGACGCTGAAGCCGCCGAAAACATCGACAAGCATCACGATCGCAATAAGAGCGGGAACAGTAGTCAGAAGTATTGCCGTCTTACGCTTGTTGGATACCTCGCCCCACACCTTCGGCTGTCTGTGGCGGAGGACCTGTTTCAGCTTGATCACCGCCATGATTATGCTTACAGCGATGAATATCACCAGGCAGATCATGTAGATGCCATAGACCGCGACCCACAGCATCTCACTGTCGGGTATCTCCGAACCGTCGCCGTGGATGATGTATTTCTGCACGGGATCGGTAACTATAAGAAGCTGTATTATTCCCGCCAGAGAGTTCATTATAGCGTGTATTATCGTGGTCGGCAGTACAGAGTTCGTGACATAGGCGATATACGCCATGGCAATACCGCAAGCCGCAGTAAAGAAGCACTGCTGGAAATTACCGTGATAAAGCCCGAACGAAATGCCGGACACAAACACAGCGAACCCCATTCCATAGGGTCTGAGCGCGTTGAGTATCACTCCGCGGAAAATAAATTCCTCGAACACGGGAGCGATCACGACAAGCATGAAAAACATGAACCATGCGCCGGCAATACCGGGGCTGGACTCTGCGACAGTGTTGAGCCTGCGAATGAAATCAGCCTTGCTCGTTATAAAGTAGATGACGATTATGGTTAAGAGGTTGAATACCTGGCCGATGCCGTACACCGCGGTCACGTCGCTTATCGCGCGTCTGTTGCTTTTCGGAACAGTGTAAAGGCACCGTATGCCGCGCGAATTCTTGCCGATATACCCGAACATGAACGCACCGAGCACCGAAGGCAACACCTGAAGGAATAATCCGGATATCGTGAGCTCGAGTATATACAGGATATCATACTGAAGGCTGTCACGGAAGCCGGAGACGAACGCCGAAATGATCAGCACGGCAACATACCTCAGTACCAGTATGAGCATAAAATATGTGCTGACGAGAAACGCGGTCTTCTTGTACTGCGGCAGTATGTCCACTCCGGCATCAGCGGCAGCTATACTTTTTTCCTCCATGGAACACCTCCGGCACTCATGCCTTCTTCTTACGTTTGAAATTCTTTTCCCAGTTCTCCTTGATGGCGGTCTCACCGCGCTCTATCGCAAGACTGTTCGGCGGTACGTTCTTCGTTATCGTCGAGCCCGCGGCGGTGGTGGCATTCTCGCCTACCTCCACGGGAGCTATCAGATTGGTGTTGCAGCCGATGAACGCGTTGTCACCTATCTTCGTGCGGAACTTGTTGATGCCGTCATAATTCGCGGTCACGCAGCCGCAGCCGAAATTCACGCCCTTGCCGACATCGCTGTCACCGAGATATGTAAGGTGTGCCACCGCGGTGTTCACGCCTATCTCCGAATTCTTGATCTCCACGAAATCTCCGATCTTCACGCCGTCATGGAGCACCGTGCCGGGGCGCAGCTGTACGAACGGTCCCGCCTTGACACGGTCACCGATGCGCGAATCATAAGCCTGCACGGAATTGAGCGTTACGCCGCTGCCGATGGTACAGTTCTCGATAAGCGAGTTCGGACCGATGATGCAGTTCTCGCCGATAACGGTATTGCCGCGCAGTATCGTACCCGGCAGTATCAGCGTATCGCGCCCGATCTTTATGTTCCTGCCGATTATGATGCCGTCGGTGGATACGAATTCCACGCCCTCGTTCATGTGCTCCGCCATAATGCGCATCTTCGCTATTATGTTGAGCTGGAGCAGGTCGGAACGGTCGTTGGCACCAAGCACGATATCGGTGTCCTCGGCGGTGAAAGTGCCTGTCTTGCCGCCAGCCTCGCGTATTATGCCTATGGTATCGGTAAGATAGTATTCCCCTGCCGCGTTTTCGGCAGCCAGCTTCGGAAGTGCCGCTTTGAGCGCCTCCGCGCTGAACCAGTACACTCCGGAGTTTATCTCGGTTATCCCGAGCTGTACGAGCGTACAGTCCTTTTTCTCGACTATGCCTACAAACGCGCCGTTCGCGTCACGCTGAATCCTGCCGTAGCTTCCGGGATCAGGCAGATCCGCGGTCACAACGGTCACATCGTTGCGGCGGTGGGTATGCTCGTTGAGAGCTGACATCAGGACGTCGCTGTCCACGAACGGCGCATCGCCGCACATAACGAGTACGTTGTCGCCGTCCTTAAGCATCTCCGAAGCCTGCATGACCGCATGGCCGGTGCCTTTACGCTCTGTCTGCATGAAAGTGCGGAAGCTGCCGAGCTTTGCAAGGTACTCCCTGACCGTCTCCGCGCCGTTTCCTACCACCACGCCTATATCTTCATCACTTATGCCCGCGCCGCGTACGCTGTCAATGACCCAGCCTATCATCGGGTCGCCGAGCACTTCACACATCACTTTAGGCTTCGACGTCTTCATTCTTTTGCCGTCGCCTGCCGCAAGAATTATTGCACTGTAACTCATTGTTTTCCCTCCCTGAAGAGTTTAGCTATCTTATTATCGCATATTTTTTAAAAATAATCAATAGGTTTTGTTGATTTTGGCGCATTTTTGTGTTATAATTTATGTTGGTGTTTTGTGGCGGAAACCGCGTTTTTCCGCTGTAAATAAATATATGACCAAGGATCGCACAACATGATAAAAGGATTTGACAAAAAGCCGCACGATTTCGCCGCACGTGTGAAAGAAGCTGCGGAAAACGGTACGATAGACGAGCTGAAAAGTAAGGCAGCAGGCGGAGATGACCCCGAGGCAGCCTTTGCGGCAGTTTATCTCGCGGTAGAGAAAGGTCTCGGAGTAACGCCATTCGACACTCAGGTGATCGCAGGCGCATACCTCGATGACGAGAACGCCGTCGAGCTCGCCACAGGTGAGGGCAAGACGATAGCAGCTGTATTCGCGGCATGCCTGTCGCACTTCAGGGGAGAACAGGTACACATACTCACGTTCAACGACTACCTTGCCAAGCGTGACAGAGAGTGGATGAAGCCGGTATATGACCTGCTCGGCGTGACCACAGCGTATATAACGGAGAAGTCCACTCATGACGAGCGCCGCGCCGCGTATAAAGCGGACGTACTGTACTCCACCGTGAAGGAGTGCGGCTTTGACTTTCTGCGGGACTTTCTGGTGTTCTCGCCAGACGAAGCTGTATGCCCGGGCGGACTCGGTAATATACGAGCGATAATAGACGAAGCGGACTCGCTGTTGATAGATGAAGCGCGCATACCGCTGATAGCCGCGGGAGTCATGGATGTCGCGGAGGATAAGGAGCTTCCGCGGGTGTTCGGGTTCGCGAAAACGCTGGGCGAGGGAGACTACGAAACTGACGAGGGCACACACTCCGCGTACCTTACTCATGCGGGTGAGGAAAAGGCGGAGGAGTACTTCGGCATCGAGAATATATACGATGAAGAAAACAATGAACTGCTGACGCGTCTCAATGACTCACTCGGCGCGCTGTACGTACTTACTGAAGGCAAGGACTACATCGTGAAGGACGGACAGATACGCATTATCGACACATTCACCGGCAGAGCCGCCGAAAACCGCTGCTTCCGCGGACTGCTGCAGCCGGCGGTGGAGCTGAAGCACGGACTTAAAGTCTCCGAGCGCGGTGCGATCATGGGAAGCATACCGATACAGTTCTTCCTGCGGCAGTACCGACTCATCTCCGGCATGACCGGCACAGCTGTGACCGCTGCAGACGAGTTTGACGAGCTTTACGGGCTGGTGGTGAAGCAGGTCGAACCCAACACTCCCTCACAACGCACCGACCTGCCCATGGCAGTGTACTACGACGAGAGCAGCAAGCTCGCCGCGGTGGTGCGCGAGGTCAAGACGGCTCACGACAAAAACCAGCCCGTGCTGATAGGCACCGCTGACATAGCACAGAGCGAGAAGCTCTCGGCACTGCTGAACGAGGAAGGCATACCGCATAACGTGCTCAACGCCCGGAACGATGAAGCCGAGGCAGAGATAATCAAAATGGCGGGTATGCCGGGCATGGTGACAGTCTCGACGAACATGGCAGGACGCGGAGTCGACATTAAGCTCGGAGGTTCTGACGAAGCACATCGCGATGAAGCGGTCGCGGCAGGCGGACTTTACGCGATAGGTACCTTCCTCGCGGAGAGCGCACGCATAAATGACCAGCTACGCGGGCGTGCCGCAAGACAGGGCGACCCGGGTCAGAGCAGGCTGTTCGTGTCTCTCGACGAGAAGATAATGACGATACACAAGCTCAAACGGCTGATACCCTCGCATAAATACCCCGAGCCGACAACGGAAGAGATAACCGATAAGACCGTGGTCAAGGAGGTAGCGCGCATACAGAAGATATCGCAGGGCAAGACGCTCGACGAGCGCGTGCGGCTGCTGAAATTCACTATGATAGGCGAGTCGATACGCGACGCGGTATTCTCCGTGCGCACAAAATACCTTAACGGCGAGAAAAAGCCTACTCACTGGCAGGAAATGTATCCCGAGAAATACGAGGAAGCCGTGAAGCTCTACGGCAAGGATGCCGTTGACGAAAAACAGACCGAATACATCGCGGCAGTCATAAACATGCAGTGGAGCGAGTTCCTTGAGTTTTCATCGTGGCTGCGTGAGAGTATACATCTGACAGCGATAGCCGGTGATGACCCCGCCGAGGAATACAATATCCGCTGCAAGGAATACTATGATACAATGAACGATGAGATAGCCGCGAAAATGGGCGACGGACTCGAAAAGCTGCTTGAGAACGGCATCGAGGGATTCAGGATACCGAAGCCGAAGCGTGTATACACATACCTGCTTGAGGACACCGGTGACGAGCTCGAACGTCGCTCGCTGGCGGAGGCTCTTTCCGGGGACATCGACTATGATGAGTACGGTGAATACTGCGACGCGTACCGCCCCTCGGAAGACAGAAAAACAAATGATGACACCGGCGAAAAGCCCGAAAAGAAAGGCTTTTTCGCGAAGCTTTTCAAAAAGTAAGGAATGATGATATGCAGACGATAGCCGCGATAGCAACTCCGCACGCCGAGGGCGGCATAGCAGTGATACGCGTGTCCGGCGAAAACGCCGTGAACATCGCTGAGGCAGTATTTTCTCCGGTAAGCGGCAGGAGCGTCACCGACATGAAGGGCTACACCGCCTGCTACGGCGAGATACATGACGGCGGCATTAGGCTTGACGACGGAGTGCTTTTGATATACCGTGCGCCGCATAGCTACACAGGCGAGGACACTGCGGAAATATCCTGCCACGGCGGAGTTTATGCCGCGCAGCGTGTGCTTACGGCATGCTTCAACGCCGGAGCAGCACCGGCACAGGCAGGCGAGTTCACCAAACGCGCGCTGCTGAACGGCAAGATATCGCTGACACAGGCGGAAGCTGTCGCGGACATCATCGCGGCACAGAACGAGCAGTATCTGCTCTGCGCGGGAGCACAGCGCGAAGGTGCGCTGTACAGGCGTGTGCGCGCCGCCGCAGACAGTCTGCTGTCGCTGGTCACGCTGATACAGGCGTGGATAGACTATCCCGACGAAATGGAAGACGAGTTCGACGGAAACCTCGAAGCCAACAAGCTTAACGGCATCGTCGCCGAGCTCGACAGCCTGATAGCGAGCCACGGTGAGGGACAGATGCTGCGCAACGGCATACCCTGCGCGATAGTCGGGAGACCCAACGTGGGCAAGTCCACGCTGATGAACCTGCTCACCGGTACTGAGCGCAGCATCGTGACTGATATAGAGGGAACGACCCGCGACATCGTGGAGGAGACCGTAACTCTCGGCGGAGTGATGCTGCGTCTCGCAGACTGCGCAGGAATACGCGAAACAGACGACACGGTGGAGCATATCGGCGTCGAGCGCATGATAAAAAAGCTCGGAGAAGCGACAGTTGTGCTTGCAGTGTTCGACCTGAGCCGACCGCTCTCGGAGGATGACCGGAGACTCATGGAGCTGATAACGGGCAAGCGGGTGTTATGTATCGCGAACAAGTCCGATCTCCCGGAACTTGCAGATGTGTCGGAGCTCGTACAGCGCTTCGGCAAGGTCATCCGGATAAGCGCCAAAGATGAAAACTGCGCTCGTGTCATTGCGGACGCAATAGCGGAGATATCCGACCTCGGCTCGCTCGACCTGTCATCCGGCTTCATCGCCAACGAGCGCCAGCGGCTGTGCGCAGTCGCGGCGAGAGACTTCACTGCCGAAGCTGTTGAAGCGCTCAACTCGGGCATGACGCTCGACGCAGTCGGGATAATGTGCGAAAACGCTCTTGACAAGCTGTACGAGCTGTCCGGCGAACATGTGAGCGACACTGTGGTGGACAGCGTTTTCAGACGCTTCTGCGTCGGGAAATAACATACGCGAGGTATGATCGATATGCTGAAAGTGATATACGGAGGATCAGGGACCGGGAAATCCACCGAGCTCCGCAAAAGAATAAAGGACACGGTGAACCGCGGCGGCAGTGCGCTTCTGATAGTGCCGGACCAGTTCTCCTTCGAAGCCGAAAAGCTTATATACAAAGAGGTCCGTCCGCCGTATAACGGTAAGTACCGCGTCACGACGTTCTCAAAGGAAGCCCAGCGTATACTCCGCAGGTGCGGTGAGGCAAAGCCGTATGCCGACGATGTCGCAAAGCACATAGTTATGACGCTCGCGCTGGACAATGCGGTATCGTCAGGCTCGCTGGTATACTACAACGATCAGATACATAAGAAGGGCTTTCCGAAATTTGCACTCGGCACCGTGGGCGATATGCGCGGCGCGGGCATCTCCCCGGCACAGCTGCGCGGCGTTATCGCGGACAGCACTGACATGAGCCCGGCGCTCACAAAGAAGCTCTCCGATATCTCGGTCATCTACTCGGAGTATGACAGGCTCCTTTCGCAGAATTTCAGCGACAGGCTCGACGATGTGCGGCGCGCGGCGGAGCTCGCCGGACAGACGGGCGAATATGATGACTGCGAGATATACGTTGACAAGTTCGACGGCTTTTCCGGAAGCCAGCTCGCATTTCTGAAAAGCTTTCTCGGAACTGCGCCGAACCTCACACTCGCGCTCACCTGCGACGATCCGGTGTCCGGAGAAAAATGCTTTGAAACAGCGCGCAGCATCATCGCACAGCTCGCCGGAGATACACGGCCGGACTTCACACCCCTTACCCGCCGTCTGCGCACCGAGCCCGCTCTGCGCGTGATACAGGCACGCGACAAGTGGCAGGAATGCGAATGGATATGTTCGGAGATCTGCGAGCTCACCAACAGCGGCGCACGCTTCCGCGATATCGCGGTCATCTGCCCGGACAACGGCACCGCGCTGATACTTGACAGCACCATGAAGCGGTACGACATCAAGGGCTTCGTGGATATTCCCGAACCGCTTATAACAAAATGGTTCGTGCGGTTCCCGATATATACTCTCGGAGCGCTCTCGTTCGAGACGGAAGACCTGCTTCGCTACATCAAGAGCGGCTTCGTACGCGACCCGGACGGCAAGGTCATGAATGGTCTCAACGGCAACAGTACTGCCGCGGACACGCTTGAATTATTGAGCGCGAAGTATGATCTTCGGCGGCGCGACTGGCTGAAGCCGTTTCCGGCGGAGCTCGATAAAACGGGTGAACTTGAGGACCTTCGCAGGTGCGTGATCGAGCCGCTGCAGAAGCTTGCGGATGACATCGGCATACATGACACGGACTCAAGAGCCGACGGCGCACTGATCACGGAGAAGCTGTGCAGCTTCATGTGCTCGGAAATGCGCATGACAAGCGCGGTCAAGAGCCGCTGCATCATCGGCAGGGACGCCGACGGCAAATACAGATATGATAACAAACTGCTCGACGAGCTGAGCGAGATCTGGGACGACATGATAACGATATTTGAGTCGGCTAACAAAGCGCTCAACGGTCACGCGATGACCATTGCCGAGTACATTGAGATACTCTCCGAAGCATTCTCGGAGACAAAGATAGCCAAGCCCCCGCAAACGCTCGACGAGGTAACAGTAGGCGACCCCGACAGAAGCCGCTTCACCGCCGTAAAACACGTGTTCATCTGCGGGTTCACCCGCGGTATCATGCCCCCTCCGTCACGGGTGTCGGAGGTGTTCACCGCCTCGGAGACAGAGAAGCTCTCCGAACTCGGCATACCTGTTTCCGACAACAGAGCCGAGCGCTTCGCCAAGGAGCTGTTCACCGTGTACCGCTGTCTCGGGCTGCCGTCCGAGAGACTGTACATCACATACCCGCTTGTCAGTGAAAGCGGATCGTTCCTTGAGCCGTCGGAGGCGCTCAAAGACATCAAAGGCTTCCGCCCTGACATGGTCGAGGGTGCGGATAACTTCGGCGCGGATTTCTACTGCCGCAACATAGCGTCCGCCGAGCGCTATCTCTCGGGTATTTACAGCGACCCTGCCCACCGTGCGGAGCGTCGGATGCTCACTGACAGCGGCAGTCAGTATACCACGAAAGCTTTCCGTGATATGCTTCATTCCGCTTCCGGAGAAAAGCCGGACCGTGAGCGCCATAAGATCGACAGCTCCACCGCATCGAAGCTGCTCCTGATGTCAAATTATTCGCCCTCGGCGCTGACGGAGCTCAACAAGTGCAAATTCTCATATTTCTGCAAATACGGTCTCGGCCTGCCACAGGAAGAAGATCGCAGCATCAACGCGATACTCACCGGAAACGTGATCCATTACTGTCTGTGCCGCCTTCTCGACGATCATCTCAATAACAAGCAAGGCTTCCTCGCGCTCACCCCCGAGGACATCGCGGCTCATGTGAGCGTTAGCCTGAACGAGTACGAGAAGATCAACTATTTCAGTGATTTCGGCGGAGAAGCCAGATTCTCATACCTGCTCAAGCGGCTCGGCGTGTACGCGGTAAAGGCCGCGCAGAAGGTACAGACGGAGCTGTCAGTGGGCAGATTCTACCCGACAGCGCTGGAAGAAAAGATCACATTCAGCTTCGCAGGCATCTCCTTCAGCGGTAAATGCGACCGCGTGGACATGGCGACTGACGAAAACGGCGCAAAACATGTGAGGATCATCGACTACAAACGAAGTCACCGTGACTTTCCGCTGACAGACATATACAACGGCAACAATCTACAAACGCTGCTGTACCTGTTCGGAAAATGCAGCCCGACCTCCGAGCTTATCCCCGCGGCAGCCATGTATGTACCTGTGGGCGGCATCGAGTTCGGCAAAACGGGGGATACCGCTGCCGCGCCCGACCTGAAGTCTGTGACAAGGAAGTACTATACGGATCACAAGCCAAGCGGAGTGATACTTGTCAACGACCCTGCCGCCAACACAGAGACCGAAACTCCCGGCAAGCTTGACAAGGATCTTATCAACACGACATTCTCATCAGACTTCGGAAAAGCAGACTACTACCCGCTCACAGAGCTCACATATACCTCTTACGAGCACATGAAGGCGTACGTCGGCTCGTATTTGAACAACCTGATATCCGAAGCGGGACACGGTATAGCGGGTGCCTGTCCGAAGGAAGGCGCCTGCACCTACTGCACGTACAAGCTTTTCTGCGGACATAAGTGACCATGTGCCGCTGTCGTTACAAACAAAAAACACCCCGTTCACATCATGCTGTGAACGGGGTATCTGTTTTCAGTCTTCTTTGGTGTAAAACGGTGAATCTACCTTTTTCGCGCCTTCTCCGAACGGTGAATCCGTGGGAGCAGCCATTATCGGGAACTTGGTAAGGAAGAGCTTTGCCGACTCGCAGAACGAATCGCCTATCTGGCGGCTTCTCTCGCTGTCTGCGTCGATATCGAGCGTGAACAGGTAGTACTCCTGTTCGTCGCGCTTCATCATGCAGAAATATGCTTCCCTGACCTCGGATATCTTTGCAAGCTTCTTACGGAAAGCTCCGTAGACCGCATCGGGAATATTCTGCGGTTTGCCGAAAAAGAGCTGTACCTGGCGCTCCTGTTGCTCCGCAGCAGCCGCAGCGGCAGCCTCACGGCGTTCCTTCTCCTTATCCGCCACAAGCTTCATAGCTCCGAGCAGACTTGAGATGGATTCCTGTGTGAAGATTATATTATGCCCCATGGGGTTGATGACAACACCGCTTATCACGTCGGATTTCTGCTGTGCGAGCTGTGCTATCTGCGGGAAAACGACCACGATCGTGTTTACCTTCGCGCTCTTGCTCCACATCATAAACTGTCTTATATCCGTGAACACGGCAAAATACTGCTGTCCGTTGGAGTTCTGTATCAGCTTGAAGTTGAACTTCGCGTCCTTCGGGATGGCTATCTTTCCGCTGCCCTTGAGCACGTTGCCTTCGGCGTCGATGACCTCGACAGGAGCGAAGAACTTCGCTTTCAGCACGTTCTCGATAAGCGTAGCCTGTGTTTCCTTGTTTTCATTGCCATTGATAGCGACCATAGCCTCAACAAGCTTCTCGTTGCCAAGGTCGGGGAACACTTCATCGGCACGCGGAGGATTGATCTCGGGGGCTATGGGAGTCACGCTGTCGTCAGTGTTCTCGGGAGTGGGGAATTTTATATGATTATCAGCCATTTCTACTTTCCTTTCAAATCAATTTGTAATATTATAACATATTCTGCCCGATATTTCAAGAGTTTTTCCCGATTTTAAGGAATATTATTTCTTGACATTATCCCGCACGAGTGTTATAATTTATGTGTTTTTCGGATTCCCGGAGGGATAATATGGAAGAAGTCGTAAAAAAAGAAAATCCGCTCGGTACAGAGCCTGTTGGCGAGCTCATGATGAAGTTCGCCATTCCGAGCATAATAGCCATGCTCGTGGGGGCATTATACAATATCGTAGACCAGCTTTTCATCGGTCAGGCGGTAGGCACAAACGGCAACGCCGCTACCAACATAGCGTTCCCGCTGTCTACCATGTGTATATCGCTGGCGCTGATGTTCGGCGTGGGCGGCGCGAGCTGCTATAACCTCACGCTCGGCAAGGGCGATAAGAAAAAAGCTCCGTTCTACATAGGAAACTCGTTCATCATGCTTGCAGTGAGCGGTTTGATGCTGTGTCTGGTGACAGAGCTGTTCCTCGATCAGCTGCTGACTCTGTTCGGTGCGCCGGATGAAGTAATGCCGTACGCGCAGGAGTATGTGCGTATAACCGCAATAGGCTTTCCGTTCCTGATACTCACCACAGGCGGCGGGCATCTCATGCGCGCGGACGGAAGTCCCGGCATGACGATGTTCTGCAGCATCATCGGCGCAGTCATCAATACCGGTCTGGACGCACTGTTCGTGTTCGGCTTCGGTTGGGGAATGGCAGGAGCAGCAGCTGCTACGATCATCGGTCAGGTGATCTCCGCCGGGATAGTCGCATGGTACGTGCTTTTCCGCTTCAGAAGCTCCAGGCTTGACCGGGGCTGCTTCATACCGCGGCTTTCATTCATCGGACACATTGCCGCGATAGGACTCGCCTCGTTCTTCAACCAGATCGCGATCATGGTCGTACAGGTCGTAATGAACAACCTGCTCAAATACTACGGCGGACTGTCAAAATACGGCGAGTCGATCCCGCTCGCGGCTGCAGGCATAATCATGAAGGTCAATCAGATCGTGTTTTCGTTCGCCATAGGACTCGGACAGGGCGGCCAGCCTATCGAGAGCTTCAACTACGGCGCCCGTAAGTACGGGAGAGTGCGCAAGACATTCATGCTTGCGGCAGCCACGGCGGTCGGTATAGCACTTGTGGCTTTCGTGTTCTTCCAGACCATGCCGCGCCAGATACTCGCATTGTTCGGCGACGGCAGCGAAGAATACTTCGAGTTCGGTGAACGCTTCTTCCGCATAGTCCTGTTCTTCGTGCCGCTGGTCAGCCTCCAGCCGGTCACATCAACTTTCTTCACATCCATAGGCAAGCCGGTGAAGGGCATTATCCTCTCGCTCTCAAGGCAGATCCTGCTGTTTCTTCCGCTCGCGTGTGTACTGCCGTTGTTCTGGGGCATAGACGGCACGATGTACGCGGGTCCCGTCAGCGACGTTCTGTCGACGATACTTACAATTATCATGTGGATAGCGGAGTTCTCGCTCATGCGAAAGCAGGAAGCGGAAAACACTCTGACAGCCAAAAATGTCATGTAAGACATAATAAACATTGACAAAACGGAAAAAGTATAGTATAATATATCAGAATAACTGTGAAAAACCAAAGGAGATAAGCAAATGGGGCTTTTCAGCAAGCTTTTCGGTACCTACTCCGAAAAGGAACTAAAGAGAATAGAGGGCACAAAACAGGCAGTGCTTGACCGCGAGCCTATGTATCAGGCAATGACGGACAAGGAACTGCAGAACCAGACAAACGTGCTCAAGGAACGCCTCGCAAAAGGCGAAACACTCGATGATATCCTGCCGGACGCATTCGCGGTACTCCGTGAGGCTATGTACAGAGTTATCGGCATCAAACCGTACCCCGTACAGGTCATCGGCGGTATCGTGCTGCATCAGGGCCGTATCGCGGAAATGAAGACCGGTGAAGGTAAGACATATGTCGCAGCTCTGCCGTCATACCTGAACGCGCTCACAGGCAAGGGCGTCCACGTTGTCACCGTCAACGACTACCTGGCAAAGCGTGACTCCGACCTTATCGGACGCGTTCACCGCTTCCTCGGACTCACAGTCGGACTCATCGTGCACGATAAGGACAACGAACAGCGCCGCGAAGCATACGCATGCGATATAACATACGGCACCAACAACGAGTACGGCTTCGACTACCTGCGTGACAATATGTGCATACGCAAGGAAGAAAAAGTCCAGCGTGAAATGAACTTCGCAATAGTCGATGAGGTGGACTCGATACTGATAGATGAAGCAAGAACACCGCTTATCATCTCCGGTCGCGGCGACAAGCCGACTGACCTGTACGAGAGAGCGGACAAGCTCGCGAAATCAATGACCTCATACAAGGTCGTGGAGGTCGACTCCAAGGAAGAGCAGGATGACCTCACCGCTGACTACATCATTGACGAGAAGGCAAGAACAGCTACCCTGCTGCCCAACGGCGTCAAGAAAGCGGAGAAGTACTTCGGCATCGAAAACCTGATGGACCCCGACAACCTCACGATCCTTCACCATGTAAACCAGGCTATCAAAGCCCAGGGCTGTATGCACCTCGATGTGGATTACGTCGTCAAGGACGGCGAGATCGTCATCGTCGATGAGTTCACAGGCCGTCTGATGTTCGGCCGCCGCTTCAACGAAGGCTTACATCAGGCTATCGAAGCAAAAGAAGGCGTTAAAGTAAAACACGAGAGCAAGACCCTCGCTACTATCACGTTCCAGAACTTCTTCCGTCTGTACAGCAAGCTTTCCGGTATGACCGGTACGGCAATGACCGAGGAAGCCGAGTTCAGAGGCATATATAACCTCGACGTAATCGAGATCCCCACCAACAAGCCTGTTATACGTAAAGACAGACAGGACCAGGTGTACAAGAACGAACACGGCAAGTTCACCGCCGCGATCGAGCAGATAAAGGAGTGCCACGAAAAGGGTCAGCCTGTTCTCGTCGGCACGATATCCATAGAAAAGTCCGAGCTTCTCTCAAAGATGCTCAAAAAGACAGGTATCAAGCACGAAGTGCTCAACGCAAAGAACCACGAGCGTGAAGCAGAGATCGTAGCACAGGCAGGCAAGAAGGGCGCTGTCACAATAGCTACGAACATGGCAGGACGCGGTACCGATATCATGCTCGGCGGTAACGCCGAATACCTCGCCAAGGCGGAGATGCGCAGAAATGGCGTACCCGAGGAGCTTATAAATGAAGCGACCGGTTTCGCGGAAACCACTGACGAGGAAATACTCGCAGCAAGAAAACAGTACATGGAGCTCAACGAAAAGTATAAGAAGCAGATAGCCCCCGAAGCAGAGGAAGTACGCCAGGCAGGCGGTCTGTTCATACTCGGTACCGAGCGCCATGAATCAAGACGTATCGATAACCAGCTCCGCGGACGTGCGGGACGTCAGGGCGACCCGGGCGAAAGCTGCTTCTTCGTGTCGCTTGAGGACGATCTTATGAGACTGTTCGGCGGCGACAGAGTCCAGGCAGTCATGGAAACGCTGAAAATTGACGAAGATATCCCGATCGAGAACTCGATACTCACCAAGACGATAGAGTCCTCACAGCGTAAGATAGAGGGCAGAAACTACGCGATAAGAAAGAGCGTCCTCGACTTCGACGACGTTATGTCCCAGCAGAGAATGACGATATACTCCCAGCGCTCGAAGGTGCTTGACGGCGAGGATATCAGCGAGAGCATCCGCTCGATGATAAACGAAAGCATCAAAGATAACGTCGATATGTTCTGCCAGGGTGATATCGCCGACAACTGGAACCTCACCGGTCTCAGAGAGCACTACATCGGCGTTCTGACGACCCCCGACGACCTTGTTTATACAAACGACGAGCTTAATAACGTACAGAAGCCGGATATCCTCGAAATGCTCACAGAGCGCGCAGAGGCCATATACGCTGCCAAGGAAGCAGAGTACGGCTCCGAGGTCATGCGAGAGATCGAGCGTGTTGTACTGCTCAAGAATGTCGACCAGAAGTGGATGGATCACATCGACGCGATGGACGAGCTCAAACGCGGTATCTATCTGCGCTCCATGGGTCAGAAGGATCCCGTTGTCGAGTACCGCTTCGAAGGCTTCGCAATGTTCGATGACATGATAGCATCGATACGTGAGGACACCGCACGTGCAATACTCACAGTGCGCCTGCGCGACAACAGACGCGCACCGCAGAGAGAGCAGGTTATGCGTCCCTCGATGCCGCAGGGCACAATAAGAAAGGCTCCAAAGCCTCCGAAGAAAAAGGCAGGGAACCCCGCATCCGGCGACGATCCGAAGGAATAATAAGCCGTTAACTATCCTTTCTTTGCTTACGGCATCACGCCGTAAGCGTGGAAAGGATAACATTTTACCCGTCAGACCGACAGAAAGGACTCACCTATGGGAATAGTAAGCGAAGCAAGAAAAGAGCTCACAGAGCATATCATACCGTTCTGGAACAAGCTGAAGGACAACGAGCGCGGCGGCTTCTACGGCTTCATGGGTTTTGACCTGGACCTTGACATGAACGCCGAAAAGGGAGTTATCCTTCATTCGAGGATATTGTGGTTCTACTCGAACTGCTACCTTGTGTTGGGAGACTCCGAGTGTCTTGAAAACGCGCGGCACTGCTTTGAATTCATGCGTAAGTACTGCGTCGACCCGGTAAACGGCGGAGTCTACTGGCTGATGAACGCTGACGGTACCGTAAACGACAGCATGAAGCATACGTACTGCCAGGCTTTCTTCATATACGCTCTCGCGAGCTATTATGACGCGTCAAAGGACGATAACGCTCTCAAGCTCGCACTTGAGCTGTTCGAAACAGTGGAGAAAAACTGCACCGATGATGTGGCATATCTTGAAGCCATGTCCGCGGACTGGAAGCTCATCCCCAATGACGCGCTTTCAGAGAACGGGCTCATGGCAGACAAGACCATGAACACCACGCTGCATCTGCTCGAAGCGTATACCGAGCTGTACCGCGTAAGCAGTGATGAGCGCGTGCTGAACCGCCTTAAATTCCAAATCAGTATCTTCCTCGACAAGATATACTACAAGCCCGAAAGCCGCCTGCTCGTGTTCTTTGACCGCGAGCTCAACGTCATCGGGGACATACACTCCTACGGTCACGATATAGAAGCTACATGGCTCATTGACCGCGCCTGCGAGGTGATAGGCGACGAAGCGCTCACCGCGAAAGTTCGCGTTATGAACGAAGCTGTGGTACGCAATATCGCGGATATCGCGTTTGAGAACGGCGCACTGAACAACGAGCGTGACAAGGACAAGATAAGCAAGATACACGTATGGTGGGTACAGGCAGAAGGTGTTGTAGGCTTCACCAACGCGTATCAGAAATACGGTGATAAGCGATATCTCGAGATCGCGGAAGCTCTGTGGGAAAACATCAAGGCAGAGCTTATTGACCGCCGTGAGGGCGGCGAGTGGTACTCGCAGATACTCGAAAACGGTGCACCCGACAGCGCGAAGGCTACGGTAGACCCGTGGAAATGCCCTTATCACAACGGACGTATGTGCATCGAGCTGATGAAGCGCAGCTGAAAACCGGCAGAATTGTAAGGACCCTCGCCGCTATTGCGGCGGGGGTCCCGTCTATATGTAAAATTTTTTTTTCGGGGTGAATGAAATTTCCCTTCGCATCGTCCCTGATGCGTTTTTCGGAAAACTTCTGATGCTTCCCTGCCGATACATCCCTGCCATCATGTTTGTCCGCTTCCCTGCTTCTTACGTCCCTGTAAGCTGTCCCGCTATCCCTGCGTTCCTTGATTTTATATTATATCGGCAGAAATCCGCCGGACTTAATACCCCCGGGGAGTTTCTGCGAATTACACAAAAACGGGATTACACTTTTGGTACATTTCAACTGCGCTCCTATACAAAAAGAAACCGCCGGCATATCTGCCGACGGCCGCTTTATGTATCTGTTATTATTCAGACTTGGGAGCGCCAACGGGGCAAGCATCTGCGCAAGCACCACAGTCGATGCACTTGGAAGCGTCGATCACGTAAGCGGAATCTCCGGAAGAGATAGCCTCAACAGGGCAGCCATCTGCGCAAGCGCCGCAGGAAATGCACTCTTCTGCATTGATCTTGTAAGCCATAGTATTTTCCTCCTGAATTTCAAGTAATGATTACCGACAGCTGCATACTGTCGCCGATTGAATTATAACATATCCGCCTTGAAAAATCAAGGGATTTTCACAATAAGGCTCGGTTTGCTGCCGCTAACTTTTTTGAGCTGCCGCTATATATATGGCGGTGATACTTGCAAAAACGCGAGATATACGATATAATGAAATAAAGACCAACCGTGTATCGAAAGAGGAGAATATGGCAAAGAACCGGTCACGCCTCGCGGCTTTTGCAGCAGCTGCGATCATAGCATTGAGCGGGTGCACTGATATCTCTCAGAGCACCGGCACTGCTGCGCCGTTCAATACCTCGTCCCCGTTTCAGACGTCTGCATCTCAACCGTATATAGACCCCGCAGTCTCCGGCGGCATACTCCTGATCGGCCCCGATGATACGACTGTCTCCCCTCCCACAGTAATACCCGGGCGCAAACAGCCCGATATCGAAGCCTTCCACAATACGCTTGAGCAGATACGCACGGACAACGGCGTATACGGCATGGGCGTGGCACTGTTCAAAGACGGCGACATTGTATACTCCGACTCCCTTGGGTACGCTGATATCGAAAACGAGACTCCCTGTACGAAGGACACGCATTTCCGCGCTGCAAGCGTGTCAAAGCTGATATCCACTATACTTATGATGAAGCTGTGTGACGAGGGTGCCATAACCACCGACAGCGTGCTTGACACTGCGGTGGGGCTGCCGTACTCTCAATATGACAGCTCCCCGGTCAAGCTCTGGCATCTTCTCACCCACACAGCCGGGCTCACAGATACATACATTTACGAAGCAGGCATGACCTACCGCTACTCCGCGGAATACGTGATCGAGAACTCACATACCGGCATAATACCGGGCGAGGTGTATAACTACTCCAACTTCGGCGCAGGCACCATGGGCGCAGTCATAGAACACCTCACCGGCATGTTCTTCCACGACTATGCAGCACAGGCTTTGTTCGAACCGCTCGAAATGGATGCGGGATATGTCATAGACCTTATAGACGACAAGGAAAGCTGCGCCGTCATTTACGACCATGACGGCGAGATATTCCATGTCAGCAGCTGGGGGCGCACCCGCGATTACTATGAGTCGTTCGGGATCGGCAACTCGTATCTCCAGGCGCAGTGCGAACTGCTTATAACTCCTGTGGATCTTGCACGGCTCGGCACAGCTCTCGCAGGAGACGGCACTATAAAGGAGTGCGGCGGCAAGCGTATAATCAGCGAAGGCTCCCTCGAAAAAATGCACCAATCGTATATTAACACCGAGAAATTCGGCATGGGTCTCAACGTCCGCAGATACGACGGCGATCTTGTTTCCGGTCGTGTAATGTACGGCCACCCGGGCAACGCGCTCGGCGCGATAACGGGGCTTTTCTATGACCGCGATGACCACACGGGCGTTGTGATAATGACCAACCGCTGCAACTTCTTTATGGACGACCGCTCCGGGCTGTACCGTCTTGACGCGGATGTAGTACATGCCGCGTACGAGATGTTCTTCTGAAGCATCGCAAACAAAAAGAGTGTACCTTTACGGTACACTCTTTTATTTCGTATATTGCGGAGCTTACTTTACCATGGAAGCGACTTCTGCTGCGAAATCGTCTTCTCTCTTCTGGATGCCCTCGCCCTTTTCGAGACGCGCGAACTCGATGACCTTGATGTTCTTGCCGGCATTTGCGATGTACTTCGCAACTGTGATGCTCGGATCCTTTACAAAAGGCTGGTCAAGGAGGCAGATCTCTTCAGCGAACTTTCTCATTCTGCCTTCAACGATCTTATCGAGAACGTTCTCGGGCTTCGGCTTCTTGGATTCAGCATTCTCCTTCTTAACAAGCTCAAGCTGAACTTCCTTCTCTGCGTCGATAACAGATGCGGGAACATCGGACTGTGCGATGAACTGCGGAGAGCTTGCTGTGATCTGGAGAAGCAGGTCTTTAGCGACTGCCTTTACTGCGTCATCAGCGCCGTTATCGGACTCAAGCTTGATGAGCGAGCCAATGATGGAGCCGCCGCCGTTGTGAACATAAGCATAAACGTCGCCGGTCATTCTTACGAAACGTCTTATCTGGATATTCTCGCTTATAGAAGCAACTGCGTCTGTGAGAACGTCTGCGATCTTCTCGCTGGAACCGCTTGCAACAGTCTCCTTGAGAGCATCAACGTCCTTGACATCGTTATCGATGATAGTCTGTGCGACTGTATCGCAGAATGCCTTGAACTTATCGGAGTTAGCGGCGAAGTCTGTCTCGGAGTTGATCTCAACTACAACGCCTATCTTCTTTGCTTCATCTATCTTTGCAACTACGAGGCCTTCTGCTGCGATTCTGCCGGCCTTCTTTGCCTGCTTTGCAAGACCCTGCTCACGAAGGTACTTAACAGCCTCGTCAACGTTGCCGTTTGTTGCTTCAAGAGCGCGCTTGCAGTCCATCATACCGCAGTTGGTGAGTTCCTTGAGCTGCTTTACGTCCTGTGCTGAAATAGCCATTTTAATTTCTCCTTTTGTTTTCATATTATCCCCCGCCTATGGCGGGGGATGATCCGTTTCTCTTATTCTGCGTCTGCTGCTTCTGCTTCTTCAGCAGCGTCCTTATCCTCGACAGCGGCTTCTCCGCCCTCGCCCTGCTTTGCAGCGATCACAGCGTCTGCCATAGCGCCTGCGATAAGCTTTACGGCACGGATAGCGTCATCGTTTCCGGGGATAACATAATCTATCTCGTCAGGGTCGCAGTTAGTATCCACGATAGCTACTACGGGGATACCGAGCTTTCTTGCTTCCGCAACTGCGATCTTTTCCTTGCGGGGGTCAACAACGAACAGCGCTCCGGGGAGCTTCTTCATGTTCTTGATACCGCCGAGGAACTTTTCGAGCTTTTCGATCTCAAGTGTGAGCTGGCTTACTTCCTTCTTCGGGAGAAGATCGAAGGTACCGTCTGTCTCCATAGCGTGGAGCTGCTCAAGTCTCTTGATACGGTTCTGGATGGTTCTGAAGTTGGTCATCATACCGCCGAGCCATCTTGCGTTTACGAAGTGAGCGCCTGCTCTCTCTGCCTCTTCCTTGATGGAATCCGCAGCCTGCTTCTTTGTGCCGACGAAGAGGATCTCCCCACCGTTGGACGCGGTCTCGAATACGAAGTTATAAGCCTCGTCGAGCTTCTTGACCGTCTTCTGAAGGTCGATGATGTAGATGCCGTTTCTTTCTGTGAAAATGTACGGAGCCATTTTCGGGTTCCAGCGTCTTGTCTGATGTCCGAAGTGAACACCTGCTTCAAGAAGCTGCTTCATTGATACAACTGCCATTTTGTGTATCCTCCTTGATTTGGTTTTTTTCCTCTGCTTCCCTCACCGCGCCGAACCGCTGTTAAAGCGGCACCGACGGCGCTTATAGGCCGCATGTGGATTTGCATTGATAGCCTTAATATTATAGCACATATTATCCGTATTTACAATATTTTTCTTTTCGTTTATTTTAACAAATTTTTGAGCAGCCCTCCGGATTTTTTTGTGCGCATAGGTATCTCGCAGCTCACAAGTATAGCGTCCTCACCAATTACCTCGATATCGCTCCAGCAAATGCTCACATCATCATCCCTCCCGAGCAGCCCGAAAAGCTTCGCCTTGCCGAAGATGACTATCCTGCATATTTTCGCAGTGCAGGTGTCAAACTCCACGTCATCCGCGTAGCCCATCTTTGCCCCGCTTTTTATACTGATTATCTCCTTGTTCCTGATGTCGTCGAATGTACAGAGCATAGCCGCCTCCAACACATTTTTGTAATACTTATTCGGACGGCACGAAAAATATGCTTACAGGTCATATCATGCGTTTCGACATCAACGAATAAATCCGAAAAAACGGCATATAATTCCTTGCGTAAGACCACGTTTTTCTCTATGCACAACATATTGTGTGTTATTTATAGTCAATAACTACCTAACAACAGCCTTTTTTTCTTTTCTGATTTAAACATATTTCACCAAAATGTGAAAAAAAGTATTATTATGCTTGAAATTACATTTTTATTGTGTTATAATATAAAAGTAAAAAGGTCAAAAGCGGTGCGTATGCCCGTTTCAACTCAAACAAAGGAAGGACACTAAAGATGGCTAAATCAGCTTACGAAAAGGTTTATGAAAGTCTGAAGAAATCTATCCAGAAGACCGATACCACGAACTTTAAAGGTTCTTTTGCGTTTCAGTTCACCGTAACAGGAGATGCAGCGGGAACGTTTTACGCTGAGTTCAAAGAAGGTTATGGCAAGATCGCTGTAGAAAACTTCGACTACAAGGATGCAACGGCTACCTTCAAGGCAGACGCAAGCACTTTCACAGCTCTCGTTGAGGGCACACTCGATCCCGCAAAGGCTATCAAGAGCGGCAAGCTCATCGTTGAAGGCAACGATGCAAGCTGCGCTGACATCTTTAATGCGATAGCTCCCAAGAAGGCTCCTGCAAAGGCAGCAAAGACTGCAAAGGCTCCTGCAAAGAAGGCTGCTGCAAAGAAGCCCGCAGCTCCCAAGGCTGCTGCTAAACCGGCTGCTGCAAAGCCCGCTGCTCCGGCTGCAAAACCTGCAGAGGTAAAGCCCGCAGCTCCCAAGGCTGCTGCTAAACCGGCTGCTGCAAAGCCCGCTCCCAAGAAAAAGTAAGACGGCAAGTTTAAAGCGCGTACACTTCGGTGTACGCGCTTTTTGTTTTTGTTTACCTGAACCGTGATTTAAGCCGGTCGTATTCCTGATTTATCTTCGCCATTGTCTCGGTGTCACCGGTAGGCATATCCGGATGATACGTTTTTGCGAGACTCTTATAGCGCTTGTTCAGCTCGTCGAGAGTCTCACAGCCTTTGAAGTAGACCGGCTGCTCACCGCGCGAAGTGAACTTCGTGGCATTATCTGAACGCTTGTGCTGTGAGCTGCTGCCGGAGTTGCCCGCAGTACCCGCAAAACGTGCCTTCATCTGCGCGAACACATTCTTCAGATCCTGCTCAAAGATGTTCATCTGCGCATTGACATAGCGCATATCACCCATTATCTCACGCGCCTCGTCGGCACCGGCAGAGCGGAAACGCCTTGAAAGTCCCTCGATGTGCGCGTTGTGATCCTGTATGAAGCTCATGACTTCGTTGATCTTGTCGAAGGTCATGAACCCGCCCACCATGAACTCCGGACTTTCCGTGATATCGTTCACTAAAAGCGAGATCCTGTCGAATGACGCGCGGTAGTTGGTAAACTCCCGCATGAAGTCCTCGTATGTTGGTATGGGCGGTTCATAGTGAGTATAGTTGGTGCGCGGCGGGTCATACGTCCGGTAGCGTGTATTGTAATTCCTGCGGTAGCTGACATGGTCGAAGAGCGCGAGTATCTTATCCCACAGACTTCTTGAATAATAAGTGTGATCCTTCACAAATACGAATTGCAACGTCACCGAAAACGCAGTGGCAGCGACAGCAGCTGCGGAGACCCAAACAGGGTAAGCCTTGATCAGATGGGATATCAGCCCCATACCCGTCTTAGCGTCATACGTCACAAACTCAACTAATGCAACAGGCTCCGCAACGACTATCAGCGCAATGATCACAAGGATGATATTCCCGATCACCGGAGCATCCGCGAGCTTCATCATTATCCATGCAAACAGCGCGCCAAGAGCCAGCGACATCAGTATACCGCAGCCCGGCATGCCGAACACGATGAACGCACCGAAAATCGTCAGTGCGATCTTGTCAATAATACGCATCAAAGGTAGTTATTCAGCGTCTTCCCAGTTGTGCCATACATTCTGCACATCGTCATTGTCATCGAGAGCATCAAGCAGAAGTCCCATTTTCTTGATGTGATCCTCATCGGTAAGAGTCGTGTATGTCGAGGGGATCTTTGCGGGCTCTGCGGAGAGCACCTTGTAGCCCTTCTCGCCAAGCGCGTTTCCGACTTCGGTGACAGTGTTCGGGTCGGTAGTTATCTCAACGCAGCCGTCCTCAAAGGTGAAGTCGTCACCGCCTGCCTCAAGAATATCCTCCATCGCCTTGTCCTCATCGATGTCCTCGTCCTCGTTGTCGAGAACTACCACGCCCTTTGTGGTGAACATGAACGATACACAGCCCGAGGTACCGAGGTTGCCGCCGAACTTGTCGAAGTAGTGGCGTATCTCGCCGGCAGTACGGTTACGGTTGTCGGTAAGGCACTCTACGATGACTGCGACACCGTTGGGACCGTAGCCTTCATATACACATTCCTCGTAGTTTGTCTTTTCACCGTCGCCGCTCGCCTTCTTGATAAGACGATCGATATTATCATTCGGGATATTGTTGGATTTAGCCTTCTGTACGAGCTGTGCGAGCTTCGAGTTGCTGCTCGGATCGCCGCCGCCCTCACGTACCGCTACGATTATCTCGCGGCTTATCTTGGTGAAGACCTTTGCTCTTGCACCGTCCTTCTCACCCTTTTTTCTTTTGATGGTGCTCCATTTAGAATGTCCTGACATGATCTGATTCCTCCATTATTGCTCTGTTTCTATCTTGTTTTCTATATCATCCGACGATTTACTGTCATCAGCATTCTCGCTTTCTGCATCGTCGTCGGTCTTTGTTTCATCCTTCTCCGTATTCTTCTCCGTATCCTTCGGCGGATGATCTATAAGCTTATCCTTGTATTCGAGAATAGTGTCATAATTCTTCCAGTACAGATAGTATCCGTCCATGAAGTGCTGGATATCATCTATCCTAATACGGAAGCTGTCCTCACGCACCGCGAAGCTGTTCAGCACCGTGTCGGGAGCCGCAAAGTACATCGCGTACTCGGGGAACATGAAATAGTTCAGGCCATAGCTCGCCCGCTTCATCACTGCGCGCACAAGAAGCTTTGCGTCAAACTCCTCAAGATATCCGCACTCGACGCCGCTGTCCATAAGGCGGTCATACATCTCAAACGCCGCATTGAGCGTCTCGGATACCGAGTTCGCACCTGCCTTGAGATTCATCATATCTGCGCTGTAGTTGTCGGTATCGACGTTCTTGAGTCCGAACTCAAAGTATTTCTCCTCGGGGCAGTACTTCGTTATCTCGTTGAAAACATAACCCATCCAGTGGCTGTGCTCGGACACATAGTCCTTCTCCACGAAGTAATCAGCAGCCTTGCGCGCCGCTTCAAGGAACGACTTGTCACCCAGAACGCTGTACGCCTTGAGCAGTCCGAACGCTGCCTCGCCGTCGTAATAGATGATTATGTATTTCTGCGCGACCTTGTAGGTGTCTTTATTCAGCGAGTGGGTGAAGCTTCCGTCCTTGTTCTGCATGAATATCACGCCTCTTGCAAGCGCGCGTATCAAGGAATTGTACTCACTCGAACCGAACACCTCCGCGTACATCGTGTACGCAAGCAGCGCAAGTCCGTTGCCGCCAATGTTCAGCATATTTCCGTCGATGACGAAGGCGGTCTTTTTATCCTTGTACTGAATGAATTTCTTCAGATACTTTAGCCCCGACTTTATTACAGGCACAAGGCTCTCGTCACGGCACATATCGTACTGCATGATAAGATTCCATACCGTACCCGCGTGACGTAATATACTATACCCTTCAATTTCTTCATTGTCAATAGGATAATAGCCATAGACGAATTTCCCGTCTGAACCGCATATCGACTTCAGGTATGACGAGCTTCTCCCTGCGAGCATCTCGATTGTCTCGCGGTCGGCTTTGAGCTCACGCTTGCCTGTATTTGCGTAGGAGCCGCTTGTGAGTTTCATAGCGTACGCGGTATTCTCCGCGAAATAGCCCTGGGTCTTGAAGAGACGGAAGGTTTTCGGTATCTCTGTGAGCTTCTTCTTACCCATGCGTTTGAGCTCTTCATTCACCCGCTTGAGGTCTATCGAGCCCTCCTCATAATCTATGATACCGCTGCTGTTGAGCTGTGCTTCGAGCAGCGCGGTGCCGTAATACGGTGTGAACGCGATACCCTGACGCAGGCTGCTGTTGCGGCGTGCTATGGTCTCCTCGGTAAAATCGTCATAGGTCTTTTCCTCGTCGGAGATAACGACATCGAGCTTGAGCCACTTCGGTGTAACTCCGGAGCTCTTCACTTTCGCATACGCGGAGGTGATCGCCTTGCTCATGTCATAGGACTGGTCAAGGAACACCTTTGCCTTTGAATGACCGTCCGACACCGAGAAGAATACTACCGAGCGCCCGAAGTCCTTCATGGCTTTCATGGTCTCACTGTCGCTTTTCAGAGCGTGCAGCAGCATGTTGTACTTCGCCGCGTACATTCTCGATACCACATTCGACGCTTCTGCCGATGCCGCCAGAGTGCCGCTCGCCATTATTGCCGCTGCTATGAACACAGCCGCTAACCTTTTGATAAATGACATAACTTATCCTTTCATGTCTTCTGTTTCGTCAGTGATGATGCCGAAAAGCTCCTCAATGCGCGCATCGTTTCCCGTGAGTGACAGGTACCCGAACAGCACCTCAACGGCGGTCGCCTTGTGATACTCGGCGGAGCTGCTTGACTTCGGAGCGGTAAGTCCGGTGGAGTTTCTCCCCCTGCGCAGTATATCCGCTTCCTCCTCATCGAGCACATCAGACAGCCTCTCGTATGCGACAGCCTGAAACGACGCTCTTGCCATTTTCACCGACATATTATGAAGCGCGGCGGAAGGACGGTCACCGAGACTCAACACCCTTCTGCGCACATACAGCTCATAAACGCTGTCGCCGTAGAACGCGAGAGCCGCGGGACTCAACCGTTTGGCTTCCTGTTTCGACATTATTTCCATATTATCCTTCTGTATATATAACGTTTTGCACGGCTTTTCCGTGACAGCGCCGCAGGTCAGTTGACAAAGCTGAACTCAAAGTCAAATATCGACACCGTGTCATCCTCTTCGACTCCCTCTTCTATCAGCGCATCGATAATGCCGCTGTACCGCAGCACGCGCTGGAAGTACTGAAGGCTCTCGTAGTCGTCCATGTTGACCGTCGAAAGTATCGGAGCGAGCCATTCCGCCTCCACCGACCAGAAGTGCGCATCCTCTTTCTTTATCTTGAACGCGCGCTTTTCCTTCGCCTGTTGTTCAAGCTCCTCTATCGTGAGCGGCTTCGCTTCGTACCGCACGATCGGGGGCAGCTTGTCAAGCTCTCCCGCTATCGCCGCCACCAGCTCATCCGTTCCTTTCGCGGTCGCAGCCGATATCACAAAGAACGGAAGCCCCTTTGACTCTATAAATTTCCGGAACTCGTCTATCTGCTCCGGCGTTGCGATGTCGGATTTGTTCGCGGCAACTATCTGCGGCCGCTGTGACAGCTCTGCGGAGAAATTTGCGAGCTCGCGGTTTATCTTCTCGAAGTCATCCGCGGGATCTCTTCCCTCCGAGCCCGCTACGTCCACAACATGTACAATAAGCCTGCAACGCTCGACATGCCGCAGGAACGCGTGGCCAAGTCCGACGCCCTCACTTGCGCCCTCGATAAGTCCCGGGATATCCGCCATGACGAACGAGCGTTCATCGTATTTCACCACTCCGAGCACCGGCGTTATCGTTGTGAAGTGATAGTTCGCTATCTCCGGCTTTGCCGCGCTGACCACACTTATCAGGCTCGACTTTCCCACATTCGGGAAGCCTACAAGTCCCACATCCGCCAGCAGCTTCAGCTCAAGCGTAACATCAAAGTGCTCACCGGGGTAGCCGGGTTTCGCAAAACGCGGTATCTGGCGTGTCGGAGTGGCGAAGTTCATGTTGCCCTTGCCGCCCTTGCCGCCGCGCGCGACTACCACGGGCTCGTCATCGGATATGTCCGCAAGCACGCGCCCGGTCTCACTGTCCTTTATGACAGTACCGCGCGGCACCTTTATCACGGTGTCGGGAGCGGACTTGCCGGAGCTGCGCCTGCTGCCGCCCGGTGCGCCGTTCTGCGCGGTGTATTTCTTCTTGTAGCGGAAGTCTATCAGCGTTGAAAGGCTGTCGTCCGCCCGAAACACGATATCTCCGCCTTTTCCGCCGTTGCCGCCGTCGGGTCCGCCCGCCGCAACGTACTTCTCACGGTGGAACGAAACGGCACCGTTGCCGCCGTCGCCTGCCTTAATTGTGATCTTAACTATATCTACAAACATAAGTCCTCTTAACTAAAAAACCTCGGGTCCTGCTCTCTGGCCGCATCCTTGTTTATCAGTATGCTCTCGTCTTCATGTGAGAGCCCTATCTTCTCACGTATTATGTTGAACGGTGTCTCTGTAATCCCGTTCGCAAATGACATCGGAGTATGTATGCACTTGAAATCAAAATCGCCCTGCTTGGTATGCACTGTTACATCAAGACATCTCGGAGCGATCAGGTACTTCCACTCCTCATATGTCAGTCCGGTGATATATTCATACTCTATCACGAGAGTTCCTCCGATGCGCTTCGGATAGATAACGGTGAACTTCTGCTCATCTGCCTTGAACGAGTATGTCTGCCCCATTCTGAGTGTTGCGAGAATTATCAGGAATGCTATTACCGCAATTATCAGCATTATTATACCAAAGGCGACACTTACTATACCGAGACCGAGGTACACCAGCGAATTGCCGGAGCTTTCATCGCCGTGAAAGCCGTTCCCGGTGATAACTCCGCTTATGAGTGTCTCAAGCTGGGTGGAAGCCGCCGCGGGAGCTTTCTGCATCTGTATGAAGACATACACAAGGCTTATGAGGATAAGCGCGATAATGACAAGTATAGTGACAATACCGGCGGTGACTATTGTGCGGGTATTCTTGTATGCGCACCTGAACTTGCCGCCGGTGCTGAATCCGAAACGGTCACTTATCTTGTCGATCGATGTATACATGAGGATACCCTCCTTATACAAAAGAAGGACGGAATTTCTCCCGTCCTGTCTTGACTGTTACATTCATTCAGCGGGGTAAACGCTTACCTGCTTGCGGTCCTTGCCGAGACGCTCAAACTTTACCTTGCCGTCGATCTTCGCAAACAATGTATCATCGGAACCTCTGCCCACGTTCTTACCGGGATGGATGTGAGTTCCTCTCTGTCTGTAGAGGATATTTCCTGCGAGAACGAACTGGCCGTCTGCTCTCTTAGCTCCGAGACGCTGTGCGTTGGAGTCTCTGCCGTTCTTTGTGGAGCCCATACCTTTTTTATGAGCGAAATACTGCATGCTTATCTTTAACATAGCTGTTTCATCCTTTCGTGACTATTTCCGGGACATTTCCCGGACGTTGACTTTTATCTTGCCTTTGCTGTCCTCCGACAGGGTATCGAGGTGGTTCTTGAACGACTCGATGACCTGTATCGCGGACATTGCCAATGTAGAGCCGGGATCCTTGAGCACAAACATTATCTTATTGCCCGTGTCTTTAACGTCTGCCTTGCAGTAGAGATACTCGGTTATGGTATTTGCCGTGAGCATTACCGCCGACGATACCGCAGCGCAGACTATGTCGCGCCCGAAGGGTCCGGCACCGGCATGTCCGGATACCGAGAAACCAACAAGACGCCCGTTGAATCTCAAAAATTCCGCCTCGATCATTATGCGTTGATAGCTTCAATCTTTACCTTGCTGTACGGCTGTCTGTGGCCTTTAGCGACCTTCTCGCCCTTCTTGGGCTTGTAGGTGAACACACTTATCTTCTTGCCCTTACCGTTCTTGATAAGTGTTGCTTTTACGGAAGCGCCGGATACATAAGGCGCACCTGCGGTGATACCGCTGTCATTGCCTATGAGGAGCACCTTATCAAAGGTCACATCGCCCTCTTCAACTCCGAGCTTCTCTACGAAGATCTCGTCGCCTTCTTTTACCTGATACTGCTTTCCGCCTGTTTCAATGATTGCGTACATTTTATTACCTCGTTTCACGATCTCGCTGATACGGGCGTCGTCACCCTTTGTGACAAACTTAAAAAAGCCCGTTTTCATGCGGCTTAATTATTTTATCATATATGTTTCTTTTTGTCAATAGCTTTTCCGATTTTTTTGCAAAAACAACTCCCTGCCATACTACAGGACGCAGTACAGAAGGTTCCCAAACCGCCACAGAGATGCGGCGATAAAAGAAACCTTCGATAAGGCAGGGAGTCGGATCTCAATCATGCTTTCTGAAAAATATGCTTCTGCACGGGCTCGACAGCCTTCATGAGCAGAAGTCCGAGCACTCCGCAGGAAAGCACCTCTCCCGCTCCGACAGTGAGCATAAGGAACGGTATGCCGTCCTCAACTCCGTAAGCGTATGCAAGCACGAACGGGATGATGAGCGTATTGGCAAGTATCGACGGCAGCGGCGCGAGCCATTTGTTCTTTCTGCCGATGAAATATGTGCCGACAGCTCCGATAAGTGTGGCAAGGCTTCCGAAAACTATGTCCCATATCACACAGCCTGTGAGCATATTGGACACGACACAGCCGATAAACAGTCCGGGTATCGCTGCGGGAGTAAACAGCGGGAGAATGGTGAGCGCTTCGGATATGCGTATCTGTATCGCTCCGTTGGCAAGTCCGAACGCGCCCGCTGTGAGCGTAAGGACTGTGTAGAGTGCGGCGATGACTGCCGCGTGCGTGATGAAAATTACCTTGTTTTTCATGTTCTGTACCGGGGAACGGCAAGGCATACCGATCCCTTTTCCTTTCGTAGTTTTGATCTGCGGGGGCTGCCCGCGGCGAGGATTTTGCGAACTCGCCTTTTGTATTATTAAGCCGGCGCGCCGTCAGTCAAGCGTGACAACGCTGTCGGGTTCAACCATAAGTATGAAGCTGTACTCGCTCGTCAGCTCTTTCATAAACTCCGCCGAATCATTCTCATCAAGCGGCTCCGGCACCGCGAGCGCGTACATGTTGAGACTCTCGTAGTCGTACACGACCTCAAGGTCATACTTTTCGATGACCTCGTTCATCATCTCTTCCGTGGTCCCGGCTTCCACCGATACGATGAATACCTGATTTCCGTCGGTGATCTCCACAGCCTCTTCATCGTTTCCGCCAAGCGAGACTGAAAGCTCACCTTCCCGCGCACTGACGCCCGTGGTCTGCTCCGGCACCGTGATATAGGGAACTTCCTCCTCGGTGATATCCGGGTCTTCATCATCCGGCAGAGTTGCCTGAAGCACATCAGTCACCGCCGATGTCGTTGTTGTAACAGCCGGGTTTGCGGGAACACCGCACGCCGAAAATGAAGCTGTCGCCGCCAGAACTGTAATAGCTGCAAATAATCTTATCTTTTTCATATCTGTTACCACCTTTGCCGTTATATTTCCGCACATTTTGTGCCTTCATATATAACACCCGGCAGACAGGAAAAAGGTTACAAAATATTTCAGCCTTTCAGGGCGCGCTGTCCGATATCATGTCTGTAATGCGCATTTTCGAAGCTTATCTCGCTTACGGCATCGTAGGCCTTGTCGAGTGCCGCTTTCAGAGTATCCGCAGTCGCAGTTACTCCGAGCACTCTGCCGCCCGCTGTGAGGAACGTGTCGCCTTCGAGCTTCGTGCCGGCGTGGTACACGTAAGCCTTGCCGCTGTCAAGCTGTCCGTCCGCGTTGAAGCCGCTTATCGGCTTGCCCGTCGCGTACTTCTCCGGGTAGCCGCCGCTTGCCATGACGACACACGCGCAAGCGCCATTATACCACTCTATTTCGAGTTTGTCAAGTCTTTCTTCGTAAATTGCCTCGATTATTTCAACAAGATCGGTCTTCAGCAGCGGCAGCACCACCTGTGCTTCAGGGTCGCCGAAGCGGCAGTTGTACTCTACGACCTTCGCACCGTTCGGTGTCAGCATCAGTCCGAAGTACAGACAGCCCTTGAAGGGTCTGCCCTCCGCCTGCATCGCCTTTATCGTCGGCATGAAAATCTTCTCCATGCACTCGTCGGCGTAAGCATTGGTATAAAGCGGGTTGGGAGCTATCGTTCCCATGCCGCCGGTGTTCAGTCCCTCATCGTTGTCGTATGCGCGCTTGTGGTCCATAGACGATACCATGGGCTTTACGGTCTTGCCGTCGGTGAACGCGAGAACTGTGACTTCCGGACCTGTCATGAACTCCTCAATGACGATCTCACTTCCGCTCTTGCCGAACTTGCCGCCGATAAGCATGGAATTCACCGCGTCAACGGCTTCCTGTTCGTTCTGCGCGATGATAACGCCCTTACCGAGCGCAAGTCCGTCGCATTTGATGACAGCGGGATAGGAGTTCTGCTGCTTTACGTAAGCTATCGCCTCATCAGCGTCAGTGAAGGTCTCATATGCTGCGGTGGGTATGCCGTACGTCTTCATCAGACCTTTCGAGAACACCTTGCTGCCCTCAAGTATCGCGGCATTCGCGCGGGGTCCGAAGGTTTTAAAGCCTTTCTCGTTCAGCCTGTCCACCATGCCCATTACGAGCGGGTCATCGGGTGTTACGAAAACATAGTCGGGACGCAGCTTCTCCGCAAGCTCCACCATGCCGTCGATGTCCGTAGCCTTTACGGGAAAGCACTCCGCAAGCTTTGATATGCCGCCGTTGCCCGGCGCACAGTATATCTTCCCTATCTTCGGTGACTGCGACAGAGCCTTTATTACAGCGTGTTCGCGTCCACCGCCGCCTACTACGAGTATATCCATATTGTTATCCTTTCCTGGCGTGTATCCCGCCTTTGTTGTATATCCCCCCGCTTCAGGCGGGGGGATAATTGGTAATTATTACTGCCAGATGTCTTCAAGTATCTCGTGCTGGATCTTCTTCGGGAAATGCCGCAGGACCTCGTTGTAGCCGCGGTCGCACATATCCCGCACCACCTCATAAGGCACCGTGCCTGTGAGCTTCACGCTGTTCCAATGAGTCTTGTTCATGTAATAGCCCTCGTTGATGTCCTCGTGGAGCCTGCGTATCATGTCGTTGTAGTCGGGCTGCGCCTTGATGTTCAGCAGAGCGTCGTCGGTGCCGTCGGCGCATATCGCCGCGAACATCTTATCGCGCAGCTTGAAACGCGTCCAGCCCCACTGCTCCTGATAGTCGATCTCAACGCCCTTCTTGTTGCGAAGGTACTCGTACAGCTCGGGGTATATGTCCTTGCAGTAGCTCATTGTGCCGTTATTCCTTTCTCAATCTCGATCTTCGCGAATTTCTTTACTGTCGAAAGATTGCCGAGCCAGAAAAATATGTTTATCGTGCCGAATGTCGTGCCAATAATACCCGCTATGCGGCTGTCGCTGTAGTCTATCCGCTTGTCCGTCGCAAGAAAGCACGCGGATTGTGTCACCACACGGACAACGAAACAGCCGAATACCGCTTCTGCTGCGGCGGGCGGCCCGATGAACCAGCCGAGGATCGCAGCAATTATCAGCAGCGGATTCCACAAGAATGGCATCAGAAACATAACAATATATATCGGTACGAACATTATCATATCCACGCCGTCATTCGGCTGAAAACAAAAAGCAAGTATAAATGCCGCCGTGACCGCGTTGGGAATAAATGACGCTATCAGCCCGCCGCGCATATATACGCGCAGGATATCGGTCTCGGGGGAGTTTATCAGCTTCGCGTCGGGCAGGTTATGCAGCTTTTTTATATAGAAAACTGCCGAAAGTATGCCGGCAAGCGCCAGCAAGAGCCCAATATAACTTGTCACGCCATACGAACCGAGCCAGAGGTAAAAGCCCGTACCGGTCACAATTGCCGAGAGCGTCGGATGAAAGAGAGCGAGAAAATGTTCGGTCTTTGACATGATATCACTCCTTTCGGAAGTGTGTCATCAATGGTGGAACAGTCTTATTCCCGTGAATGCCATTGCGATACCGTACTTGTTGCAGGTCTCGATAACGTTGTCGTCGCGGATAGAACCGCCGGGCTGAGCTATGAACTCAACGCCGCTGCGGTGAGCGCGCTCGATATTGTCGCCGAACGGGAAGAACGCGTCGGAGCCGAGCGATACGCCCTTCATGGTGGAGAGCCACTGCTTCTTCTCCTCTACGGTGAACACGTCGGGCTTTACCTTGAAGATGTTCTGCCATGCGCCCTCCGCGAGAACATCCATGTAATCCTCGCCGATGTACAGATCGATAGCGTTGTCGCGGTCCGCGCGGCGGATATCGTCAACGAACTGAAGTCCGAGGACCTGGGGGCTCTGACGCAGATACCAGTTGTCAGCCTTTGTGCCGGCGAGGCGTGTGCAGTGTATTCTTGACTGCTGACCCGCACCGATGCCGATAGCCTGACCGCCGCATGCGTACGCTACCGAGTTGGACTGGGTGTATTTGAGTGTTATCATAGCAATCGCGAGGTCGCGCTTTGCGCTTTCGGGGAGGTTCTTGTTGTCGGTGACAACGTTGGCGAAAAGCTCGTCGTTTATAACGAGCTCGTTTCTTCCCTGCTCGAAGGTGATGCCGTACACCTGCTTGCGCTCGATGGGAGCGGGGGTGTAGTCGGGATCGATCTTTATGATGTTGTAGGTACCCTTGCGCTTGGACTTGAGTATTTCAAGAGCCTCGGGCTCATATCCGGGAGCTATAACGCCGTCAGACACTTCGCGCTGTATCATCTTCGCTGTGGGAACGTCACATACATCGGACAGCGAGATGAAGTCGCCGTAGGAGGACATTCTGTCAGCGCCGCGAGCTCTTGCGTAAGCGCAGGCAAGCGGTGAAAGCTCACCGAGATCGTCTACCCAGTATATCTTCTTGAGCGTGTCGGTAAGCTCGATACCTACCGCTGCACCCGCGGGAGAAACGTGCTTGAACGATGTGGCTGCGGGAAGTCCGGTAGCCTTTTTGAGCTCCTTGACGAGCTGCCAGCCGTTGAACGCGTCCATGAAGTTGATATAGCCGGGCTTGCCGTTGAGTACCTCTATCGGGAGCTCACCGTTCTCCATGAATATGCGGGAAGGCTTCTGGTTGGGGTTGCATCCGTATTTGAGTTCGAGTTCTTTCATATTGTTATACCTCCGTAGCTTTAAACATTCTTGTTTACTATGCGTGAATCGAATCTGCCTGTATCGATGTCGATGTAGCGGGTAAACAGCGACACCTTGTTGTCCTTGTTGAGGTTATCCCAGACAAGCTTTGTGAAGTCGTCCAGCGACAGGTCGGGGATGATGACTCTCTTGGGCTCGCCCTCAAAGCTCGGCAGCGGGTCGCCTGCGCCCTTATATGTGTGTATGAAGCGTCCTTCGCCGCTCTTGGGGCAGCTGTACGCGAATGTGTTGCGCACCGTGCACTCCGGATCGCCGTCAAGGCTCTTTATGATGTGCATAGCGTAGTTCATGTTGCCGCCGTCGGCGTGAACTATACCGGAGATACGGGGTGTGAAGTTCGGCTTGTCGTCCTCGAACTCACGGAAGCGCAGGGACTGCTCGAAAGTCTGCTGCTTGTCCATCTGCTCATATATGGTATCGGTCTGATCGCCGTTCGTTACTATGGTTTTCGTGCCGAGCACCTTGACAGGCGCGTAGATAATGAGGTGCGGATCGGTCATCTTCGACGGGTCGAACGCCTGTGTGCGTATGCCCATACCATCCTCTACGAATACGCGGTTGCGGCTGTTCTCGCTCCTGCCCATGATGAAGTACGCGATGACTGCGTTCCTGCCGTCGGGTGACTTGCCGAGGATTATTCCCCTGCCGTGATATTCGAGGCTGTTCAGTTCTTTTTCGATAGTTATAAGTTCCATATTACCCTTACCTTTCTACTGTTGCTATGCCGTTTTCTACCTTTATTTTACCGTCGCAGAAGAGCCGTACCGCTTCAGGCAGTATCTTCCGCTCCGCCTGCTCCATTACGCGTTTCTGCAATACTTCCGGCGTGTCGTCATTCTGTACCTCGACCGCCTTCTGAAGTATTATCGGGCCGCCGTCACATTCCTCCGTCACGAAATGCACAGTCGCGCCGGTGAGCTTCACACCCTTTTTGAGCGCCTCTTCATGCACCCGGAGCCCATAGTACCCTTTCCCGCAGAACGACGGGATAAGTGCCGGGTGAACGTTTATCATCTTGTACGGGTACGCTCTGCACACCTGTTCGTCAAGTATCGTCATAAACCCGGCATACACAACAAGGTCGGCTTCTGATTCCTTTAGCGCTTCCACCATTGCCTTGCTGTACGAGGTGATGTCGGGGTATGCCTTTCTTTCAATCACCCGTGTGCGTATGAAGTTGTCCTTCGCTCGTTTCAGTGCGTACGCGTCTGGCTTCGACGATATCACACAGGTGATGCTGCCGCAGCCGAGTTCATCGCGCTTCTGCGCGTCTATCAGAGCCTGCAGGTTAGTACCGCCGCCCGATACAAGTACGGTTATATTCTTCATGCCGATCTCCTTACGGATATTTCGGGCGCCGCCCCTGCTGCGGAGCAGCGCCCTTGTAGTTACTTAATTACAATTGCCTTGTCGGTCTTGTCGATAACGCCTATCTTATATGCCTTGCAGCCGTTGTCAGCAAGTACCTTGAGCGCCTTGTCAGCGTCGCTCGCGGGAACGACTATCGACATTCCGATGCCCATGTTGAACGTGTTGAACATGTCGTGCTCGTCAATGCCGCCGCGCTCCTGCAGGAGCTTGAAGATGTACGGCACCTCCCAGCTACCCTTGTCGATGACCGCTGTGAAGCCGTCAGGTATCGAGCGCGGGATATTCTCATAGAAGCCGCCGCCCGTGATATGGCTTATCGCCTTTACTTCGACCTTGCTGATAAGGTCGAGCACAGGCTTCACATAAAGCTTCGTGGGTGTGAGCAGAGCTTCGCCCAGTGTTCTGCCGTCCGGGAGCTTTTCATCGAGCACCTCGCGCTTGTCGATGCCGAACACCTTGCGCACCAGCGAAAAGCCGTTGGAATGTACTCCCGATGAGGCAAGACCGATGACAGCGTCACCGATGCCCACCTTCGAGCCGTCTATGATAGCCTTCTTGCTCACGATACCTACCGAAAAGCCGCCGACATCGTACTCGTCCTCGGGCATGAGTCCCGGGTGCTCGGCAGTCTCTCCGCCTATCAACGCGCAGCCAGACTCAACACAGCCGTCTGCGATACCCTTGACTATCGAAGCTATCTTTGCGGGCTCATTCTTTCCGCACGCGATGTAATCAAGGAAGAACAGCGGCTTCGCACCGCAGCAGACTATATCGTTCACGCACATCGCCACCGCGTCGATGCCTATGGTATCATGCTTGTCCAGCAGAAACGCGAGCTTGATCTTCGTGCCGACACCGTCCGTGCCGGATACGAGGACCGGATCGTCGTATTCCTTCGGGTCGAGCTCGAAAAGGCCGCCGAAGCCGCCTATACTGTCGATAGCGCCTTTTATGCGGGTACGCTCGACATGCTCCTTCATGAGGCGCACCGCCTCGTAGCCCGCGGTAACGTCAACACCCGCGGCTTTGTAGCTTTCGGAATGGCTGTCTTTCATATTGTTTTCCTTTCCCGGTAACTCCGGTCATTCTTTTCCGTTCCAACAGTATGTGCAGAGCTTGCACTCGGGAAGCCCGACGGCTCTTACCGTTCCGGGCAGCGACTGAAATTCGAGCGAGGTGAGCTTCAGGCGCTTGCATATCTCGTCACGCAGGCACTTGCCGCGCTCTGTGGAGGAATCGCTGTACTCGGATATGTATTTTATGCCGTCAGCGCCTTCCTTTTCCTGAATTATCTGACGAGCTATCAGGTCAAGCTCGGAGTTGCTGCGGGAGAAATTCAGGTACTTGCAGCCGAACATGATAGGCGGGCAGGCGGAGCGCATATGCACTTCTTTTGCGCCGTTCTCATAGAGGAACTCCACAGTCTCGCGCATCTGCGTGCCGCGTACTATACTGTCGTCCACGAACAGCAGCTTCTTGCCCTCGATCAGCTCATGCACGGGGATAAGCTTCATCTTCGCGACCTTGTTTCGCATAGCCTGATTCTGCGGCATGAAGCTTCTCGGCCATGTGGGAGTGTACTTGATGAACGGTCTCGCGAACGGTATGCCGCTCTTGTTGGCGTAGCCTATCGCGTGAGGTATACCGGAATCCGGTACGCCGCAGACGTAGTCCACATCGGGAAGCCGCCCGTTCCTGATGTCCGTTTCCGCCATTATCTCGCCGTTGCGGGCGCGCATTGCTTCGACGTTCACTCCCTCATACACGGCATTCGGATAGCCGTAATATGTCCACAGGAACGTGCATATATTCATGTCCTCCGAGCCCTCGCAAAGCGTCTCGCAGCCGTCCGCGGTGAGCTTTACTATCTCGCCTGCACGAAGCTCCTTACAGGTGTTGTAGCCGAGCTTCTGATATGCGAAGGACTCAAACGAGAGACAGTAGCCGTCACTGCGCTTTCCTATTATGATAGGAAGCCGTCCGCGCTTGTCCCTTGACGCGATGATGCAGTCGCGGGTCATTATGATGAGCGTGAGCGTGCCTTCGATCTTCTCCTGCGCGTATTTTACGCCTTCAGTGAAGCTGTCCTTCTGCGCGATGAGAGCGCCGATCAGCGCGCTTGAATTGATGTTGCCGCTGGTCATTGACTCGAAGTTCGCACAGCCGTTTCCAAGAAGCTCCTCATAAAGCTCCTGCGCATTGTTTATAATGCCGACATTGCATATCGCGTACAGTCCGAGTTTGGATGTAACGAGTATCGGCTGAGGATCCGAATCACTTATGCAGCCTATGCAAAGCTTGCCACGCATATTTGCCGCGTCGTTCTCGAATTTTGTTCTGAACGGTGAGTTTTCAATGCTGTGAATGCTTCTCTGGAAGCCAATTTCGGGGTCGTATGCCGCCATACCTCCGCGTCTTGTGCCGAGGTGTGAGTGGTAGTCGGTGCCGAAGAAAACGTCGGAAATACAGTCGTTATGCGAGATCGCGCCGAAAAAACCGCCCATAGTTTACCAACCTTTCGTATCGCGGCTTATTCGCCGAAAATTCTTCTTCTTATTTCCTTGTAAGCGTCCTCAACGCCGCCCATGTCTCTGCGAAAGCGATCCTTGTCGAGCTTTTCGTGGGTCTTAGAATCCCAGAAGCGGCAGGTGTCGGGGGATATCTCGTCAGCAAGTAGGATCTGTCCCTTGAAGCGACCGAATTCGATCTTGAAGTCGATGAGATCGATGCCGATCTCCTTGAAATACTTGAGCATGAACTCGTTGACCTTGAATGCGTACTTTGCTATCGTGTCGAGCTCTTCCTTGGTCGCAATACCCAGCGCAAGTGCGTAGTAGCTGTTGATGAACGGGTCGCCGAGGTCATCGTTCTTGTAGCTGTATTCGAGGATAGGAGTGAGCAGAGCCTTGCCCTCCTCAACACCCATGCGCTTCGAGAAGCTGCCGGCAGCTACGTTTCTTATGATGACTTCGAGCTGTACTATCTCGACCTTCTTGACAAGAGTCTCGCGGTCAGAGAGCTCCTCAACGAGGTGAGTGGGCACGCCTTCCTTTTCGAGAAGCTTGAACATATAGTTTGTCATCTTATTGTTGATGACGCCCTTGCCCTCAATGGTACCTTTCTTGAGTCCGTTGAACGCTGTAGCGTCGTCCTTGTACGAAACGATCACGAGGTCGGGGTCGTCCGTCGCGAATACCTTCTTTGCTTTTCCTTCGTAGAGCTGTTCTTTCTTTTCCATGATAGTTGTCCTTTCTGTTTATATTTCCTTTACAGTTTCCTGCATTTTTCTGTCCGCTTCAAGGTTCTTCAGATGCTGCTGTTCCTTGAATTCCGCATATTTTGCCGCAAGATCGTCATCCGAAACGGCAAGTATCTGCACAGCGAGATAGCCCGCGTTTGCCGCGCAATCGATCCCGACTGTCGCCACCGGTACTCCGGGAGGCATCATAACCGAGGATAACAGCGAATCAATGCCCTCCAGCGCTTTAGCCTTGACCGGAAGCGCTATAACGGGAAGCGTCGTGTTCGCAGCGAGCGCGCCCGCAAGGTGAGCAGCCATGCCTGCGGCACCTATGATAACTCCGAAGCCGTTGCCGCGCGCGCTTTTTGCGAATGCGGACGCCTCCGCGGGTGAACGATGAGCTGAAAATACGTGCATCTCGAACGGCACTCCGAACTGTTTGAGAGCCTCGGCCGCCTTTCTCACGACGGGAAGATCGCTGTCGCTTCCCATTATGATCGCTACTTTTTTCATAATTCTGCCTTTCCCGGCAATAAATGGCATATACCATTTTAATATATAATACAAAATGTTTTGAGCCCGATCAGAGCCCTCCACAAGATGTTGTACATTTACATTGCCGAATTTGAAAAATTACACTTCTATTTTACAATATTTACAACTCAAATTCAAGCATTTTACGAAAATAAATTAAACATTTTTTCATTTTTGCTTATTTATAAAACAGTGATATTGCACAATGTGAAGCGGTTGAAAACTTGGTTAAAAGTCAGTTTAAAGTAATATTTACCTAATTTTAGCCGGAGAAGCGTTGTATTTTGCTTAATATTTAGGCTAAAAGCGGTTACAAAGGTATTACAAATTAGTACAATTTCACACAGTAAACGTTTACATTTTTGATGTAAAATTTTTCGTTGAAACTGACGAATAGCGGCCTTGAAAACACTATAAGACAAGTGTAAAAAGGGCAAAAAAGACAGGTGAAAGCAATGTGACAAAGTTGTGTATATTCGCTTATAAAGCGGTTTTTTCAGTGTTATAGTGCTTTAAATCGTGCTGCCTGACGAAGTTATGTCAAAATCAACAAAACATTCCACATTCTATACTATCTGTAAACGATTTCCGAAAATGCTCCGGAAATATTTTTGAAAAAAGACTTGCAAAGTCGTCAATTTTGTGGTATAGTTACAAATGAAATTACGGGACATAATTTAAGCGATATGTCTGACAGTAATTTATAATCACAAATGGTCTTAAATGACCGAATCTTTTGGAGGAAAGAACTATGAAGAAAAGAATAGCTTCCGCACTCCTCGCTTCCGCAGTTATTCTCTCGGTAGCAGGATGCGGCAACCAGCCGGCAACAACAACAGCCGCAGCAGGCACAACAGCTGCAGCTAACAACGCTGAAACAACAACAGCAGCGGCAGACACACAGGCAGCTGATACAACAGCAGCACCCGCTCCCGCAAGCGACGTTGACAACAGCGGCACAACATTTAACATCCGTGCATGGAACGAAGAGTTCAAGGGCTTCTTCGAGAAGTATATGCCCGGTTACGATGCAGCTGCTCAGACACTCGACGGTGTAAAGGTTGTTTGGACGATCGTTCCTTCTGATGACCTTGCATACCAGAACGCACTTGATGAAGCTCTTCAGAAGAATGCTACAGCATCCGCTGATGACAAGGTAGATATGTTCCTCGCAGAGGCAGACTACATCCTCAAGTACACAGATTCCGACTACACAATGGATATCTCCCAGATCGGCGTTAGCCAGGTAGATACAGAGTACCAGTACACAGTATCCGCTGCTTCCGACGCTAACGGCAAGATCAAGGGCGTTTCCTTCCAGTGCTGCCCGTCCGCTCTTATCTATAGAAGATCTATAGCTAAAGACGTTCTCGGTACAGATGATCCTGATCAGGTTCAGGCTGCTCTCGATTCTTGGGATAAGTACGATGCAGTTGCTAAGACAGCTAAGGACAAGGGCTACTACATGCACGCTTCCTTCGCTGAAACATACCGTGTATTCTCCAACAACGCTGACGGCGCTTGGGTAACCGGTGGTCAGCTCACAATGCCCGCTGTTATCGATCAGTGGACAGAGCAGGCTAAGTCCTACTATGACAATGGCTACATCATCGACACATGCCCTGGCATCTGGGATGAGGCTAAGAACAACGAAATGTTCGCAACAGGTAAGACAATGTGCTTCTTCGGTCCTGCTTGGTACTTCAACTTCTGCATGGGCAATGCACAGGATCCCGACAACGGTACATTCGGTGACTGGGCTATCTGCAAGGGACCGCAGGGTCACTTCTGGGGTGGTACATGGATCCTCGCAGCTACAGGCACCGACAACGGCGACCTCGTTGCTAAGGTTATGAAGGCATTCACAGAGGACGAGAGCGTTTGTGAGAACCTCATCGTTAACGAAGGCCAGTTCACAAACAACAAGAAGGTTAACGAAAAGTTCGCAACCGATCCTTCCTTCGGTGTTGACTTCCTCGGCGGCCAGAACGCTACTGCAGTATTCTGCGGCATGACTGACTCCATCAAGTGGGAGAACGCTACAATCTACGATCAGGCTTGCAACGAAGGTTACCAGAACTACATCAAGACCTACATCAACGGCACAACAACTAAGGAAGCTTCCCTTGCTGACTTCTACAGCTACATCAACGAGAAGTATCCTGCAGTTCAGACTCCGTAAGTTATCTTACAGAACTTAATAATTGCTGATTTTGGGGGCGAGGCAAGCTACTTGCTTCGCCCTTAAATCAAACTAAAAATTATGAGAGGATAACGGCTTATGAGTTCGACAACACAAGCTGCTTCGGTAAAGCATAAGTCAATAAGCTACGCGGGTTGGGGATATTTCTTCATCGCGCCGTTTATTCTTGTCTATCTGACTTGCTCGCTTCTGCCGCTGCTTTCTACTTTTTATAACGCACTTTTCGAAAATTATATGGACGGTCTTAAACAGATCGGACCCAATTTTGTAGGTCTTGATAACTTCGTGACCCTTTTCACCCCCCGTTCGTCCGACGGTAAGATGGAAATATTCAGCTATACCGGTAACACGATGATCATGTGGGTAATGGGCGCTGTTCCGCAGATCGTATTCGCTCTTCTCCTCGCGGTTATTTTTACGAGTGAAAGAATGAAGATCAAGGGACAGGGATTTTTCAAGACCGTAATTTATATGCCGAACCTGATAATGGCATCGGCGTTCGCAATGCTGTTCTTCCAGATCTTCTCTGCTGTCGGCCCTATCAACCAGATAATTACAGCCAACGGCGGTCAGGCCTTCCTGTTCTTTGACCAGACCTGGTCGGCAAGAAGCATCGTTGCATTCATCAACTTCCTTATGTGGTTCGGTAATACCACTATTCTCCTTATGGCAGGTATCATGGGTATTGATCAGAGCCTGTTCGAGGCTGCCGCGATCGACGGCGCTAACTCCTCGCAGGTATTCTTCAAGATCACCATCCCGCTTCTCATGCCTATCATAATCTATGTTGTCATAACTGCCCTCATAGGCGGCCTCCAGATGTTCGACGTACCGCAGATCATCACATCCGGTAAGGGTAACCCGAGCAACACTACAAAGACTCTTGTTATGGCGCTCAACGGTTACATCGGTTTGAGTAAGAACTATGGTATGGCAGGTGCTTATTCCTTCTTCCTGTTCGTTGTAACAGGCGCTCTCAGCTTCGCAGTCTTCAGATCCACTGAACCCAAGAAGGATAAGAAGAAAAAAGGAGGTAAGAAGTAATGCCCAGCAGAATGGAATACATAGATAAAGGTAATAAGACTTCACTCTTTATCTCCAGACTCGTATCCTATATTTTCCTTATATTTGTAACACTTCTCAGCTTATTCTCATTCTACCTCCTTATCATCAACTCCTCGAGAAGTAACGCACAGCTCCAGGCTGGCTTTGAGATGCTTCCCAAGGAACATTTCTTCGATAACCTCGTTACCGCGTGGAATGACCAGAGTATCTTCTTCCTCCCGCAGGGTATGCTCAACAGCTTTATCGTAGCTGCTTTCACCTGCATACTCACCTCGTATTTCTCCGCTATGACCGCTTACGGCGTATGCGTTTACGACTTCAAGGGCAAGAATCTCATTCACAAGGGCATCATCCTTATTATGATGATCCCGACTCAGGTCTCTGCACTCGGTTTCGTTCAGCTCGTAAACACACTCCACCTTACCAATACATACTGGCCGCTTATCATACCGGCTATCGCAGCTCCCTCCACTTATTTCTACATGAAGCAGTACATCGACAGTACTCTCCCGCTCGAAATAGTAGAAGCTGCACGTGTTGACGGCTCCAATGAATTCAAGACCTACAACTTCATCTGCATGCCTATCCTTAAGCCTGCTCTTGCAGTTCAGATGATCTTCGCATTCGTTGCTTCGTGGAACAACTTCTTTACACCCGCTCTTATCCTTGATAAGAAAGAAATGTACACACTTCCTATCATGCTCTCAATCGTCCGCTCTCGTATCAACTCTCAAGCAGGCGATATGGGTGAGGTCTACATGATAATCCTTCTCGCTATCGTTCCTGTTGTAATTGTATATCTCTTCCTTTCAAAGTTCATCATCGGCGGTGTAACGCTCGGAAGCGTTAAGGGCTGATATAACTGTATTTTTAAAGCTCCGACAGAAATGTCGGAGCTTTTTTTGTGCGAAATACAGTACGGTTGTACTTACAATTTGTTGAATTGTTGAAATTTCAACAAAAAGGGGTTGAATTTTTAAGTAATATGTGTTAAAATAATATAGAGTATTTTGTCGTCCGGGAGGTGCCATAGTTGAAACGTGCAGATTACATAACGTGGGATGAATACTTCATGGGTATAGCACTCCTATCCGCTCAGAGAAGTAAGGACAATTCCACACAGGTTGGAGCCTGTATCGTAAACGCCGAGAACAAGATAGTTTCGGTAGGATATAACGGCATGCCGACCGGCGTAGAGGACGATGAAATGCCGTGGGAGCGCAGTGCCGAGAACCCGCTCGACACAAAATACCCGTTCGTATGCCACGCCGAACTAAATGCGATACTCAACAGCAATATCCCGTCGCTCAACGGCTCAACACTGTATGTTACGCTCTTCCCGTGCAACGAATGTGCAAAGGCAATAATCCAGTGCGGCATAAAACGCGTGGTCTATCTTGACAATAAGTACGCCGATACAGACGGCGTGAAAGCATCGGTAATAATGTTCAGCAAATGCGGCATCAAAGCCGAGGAATATAAGCCTACAGGACGTACATTGAGTTTGGGACTGTAAAAGAGAGCAGGAAATGAAGAAGAGAAAAACTATCGCAGTCATAATCGGTACGACCGATGGATTTTACCATAACAAATGCCTGACGGGTATCGTCAGACAGGCAAAAAGTCTCGATTATGACGTAGCTGTCCTCTCGCTGTTTACAGTGACAGATGACAGGACAAAACACCAGCTCGGTGAAGAAAATCTGTTTGAGTTGCTCAAAACATCGGATATAGCAGGTGCTGTATTCGTTGACTATTCTTTTTGGGCAACTAACAGCAAAAATAAAATAATTGAAATATTTCGTTCAATTCCCGGGTTCAATGTGGTTGTCCTTGACAACGAATCGAACTATGGGTTCACCTCTGTTATGTGCAACGACAAGGCAGGTTTTGCCATGACCGTTGATCACCTTATTGAGGAGCATGGCTTCAAGCATATCATGTGCCTCACCGGACAGGAGGAATATCCCGTTTCACACATGAGAGCCGAAGGCTATATCGAATCCATGAGAAAGCACGGACTCGAAGTCAAAGACGGCGACATCATCTACGGAGATTTCTGGACAATGGCGGCGACCGACCTCGCAATTCGTATCGCCGAGCATGATATTGAATGGCCGGAGGCTATTGTATGCGGCAACGACAAGTCTGCCGTCACGCTCGTCAACGAGCTTATAAGCCGAGGCGTAAGGGTACCTGATGATATCGCAGTCACAGGCTATGACCTGGGCTCGGAATCTATCACCAATGACCCTGCCGTGACCTCCTGCACCCGCCCCGACCTGTACACCGGCGAGTACTGCGTATGCACGTTGCACAAAATGGCTACCGGAGAGACAGTGATGCCGCTTGACCCGGATATCGGAGTATTCGTAAGCGGCGAGACCTGCGGCTGTCACCGTGATGTTGCCTTTGCGCGCAGCTTCAACGAGATCGAGCGCCTTGAACAGGATTCCTCAAGAAACTTCCGCTACTGCAGCTTCCAGGAAATGCTGATGGCGAGTGATACCTATGATGAGCTTATCTCAAATATACTTTCCCGTGTCTATCTTCTGAGAAACGCCGATGCGGTCGTACTTTGTCTGAACAAGGACTGGAATATCTTCCGCGAGGATGACAACGAGTATCTGCGCGTAGGTTACACAGACGAAATGACCGAAGCTTTGGTATGGACTTCCGGGAATGAAAAAGCCGGTAACACATTCGATGTACATGAACTGTTCCCGCCGTCGATACTCCTTGAGGATCGTCCGGTCACCTGCTACTTCAACGCTGTGCATTTCGAGGACAGATGCTTCGGATATCAGTGTATCCGTTTCATTGACGAGGAGCTCAACATGCCCGAAGAGATCTATCATTCCTGGACATCAAGCGTGTGCGTCTCTCTCGAATACATCCGTGTCCATGCGCGTATGAACCTTATGTACAACCGCGCGTTCTCGAACTCAATACGCGACGGCATGACCGGTCTCTATAACCGTCAGGGCTATGACCTGTACTCGAACGAAGTGTTCAACACCGCCAGGGAGCGCGGCACTCGCCTGCTCGTGGTGGTCGCTGACCTCGATGATCTCAAGAAGATCAATGACAGCTACGGTCACACTGAAGGCGATAACGCCATTACAGTCGCGGCACGTGCTCTCCAGACCTGCTGTGGCAACGGCGAATACTGCGTACGCTCCGGCGGTGACGAGTTCATCATCTTTGGCACGTATGATTATGACAATGCGATCCCAATATTCTACCGCAGCCGTATCGACGGTTATCTTGCGCGTTATAACAGCTCATCCGAAAAGCCGTATCATGTCGGCATGAGCACCGGATTTTTCATTGATTTCGTAGATGAATACACAAATATCGACCAGTGCTTCAAGATCGCCGATGAGCGCATGTACGCCAATAAACTTGCCCGTAAGAAGGGCAGGACCTGAACAACCAATAGCATTTGCAGCTTTGCGGTAATATCGATCCGGACAAAGCGTGTATCGTTAATTCGGTACACGCTTTTTTTGTTGATCGACCAGTCTTTCTTTTAAGCTGCGTGGCGTTTCATCGGTGCGTTTATGGAATAGCTCCCGTATGCCAACCGCTATTATCAGCAGCGCAAATACCTTTCCAAGCAGATCCGTGTCGAACGCGTCAGCCGCCATAAGCCCCACCACCGCGCCTATCGAACCGGCAGCTGCCGCATACGGCAATACTCTGCCGTCAATAAGCCCGCGCCGACGGTTCATTATCATTGAAACTAATGCTGTGGGTATAAAGAACAACAAATTCGCCGCTCTGATATCGCTCGGAGCCGTTCCTGTCCATGCCAGATACAGAACAAGCACGAAACCTCCACCAAGCCCCATGGCTCCGGCAGCTCCCGCAGTAAACCCCACAATAAGCGGTATCAGCTCCGTCATTTAAGCAGCATCCTCCCTCCCGAGTATATCAGCAAAGCTCCGAACACACGCCGCAGTACATCATTATCCACTTTCCGCAGCATGAGTGCTCCCGCTGATGCGCCCATTATTCCCGCCGGCAGCAAAGGCTTGACTGTTTCGATAGGAAAATGACCGAGCACTATGTTCCCCGCTGCCGAGACTATGCTGATAAAAAACATAAGCGCAACAGCCATAGCATGGCTGCTCTTCGCGTCGCTGCTGCCGTGCTCAAGTATCGGTACTGCGACACTCCCGCCGCCCGAACCGAATAAACCATTGAGCACTCCGCCCACAAGTCCGGCAGCTGCCGCTACTGGCTTCGATGTTTTGTTCATACTATCTCCTCCGCTGAATATACGTATATTACGTTATGTATATTATTGCGTCTGTTTTGCATTTTCCGACTTTTATTGATATCGTCTGATCGTATTATTTTGTCGGATTATACGATATGTTGACGCACTTTTAGTGCTGTCCGGCGTGTCAGGGAGCAGGCTGAGCGGGTTTTCAACAGACTTCTCAACGTCAATATATACTGTATGTTGATTTGCGTGCATGTTATACCGATATTTATCGGTTTTATGACAAAACAGGCAAAAAAACCGGAAAATTGACGCAAAATCTTTTGTTCATGTATTGACAAAGTGTGAATAATAGGCTATAATACTATATGTAGTGGTGTATGCCGAATTTTACGGAAAGGGGAAGCTTTACTTGGAAGGCTTTGATCCGATCACAAGACAGTTTATCCTCAATGAGAATACACCGTTTATTATTACCGAGTCATATTCAAAAATACGTACCAATATTATGGCGGCGATAAATGACAGCCCGTACAAGTCCGTTGTTATCACGAGCCAGTGCCGTGACGAAGGCAAGACTACAACGGCTATCAATATCGCGCTCATGTTCAGCAGGCTCGATATGCGTGTTCTGCTTATCGACGCAGATATGCGAAGGTCGGGCGTGCACGATATGCTGCGGCTCAAGAACCACTTCGGGTTAAGTACGGTCCTCACGGGTGAGACCGATATTTACAGCGGCATAAGCATCGACGTCAGGAAAAACTTCCATGTCATGCCTGCGGGGCCCGGTGTTGCCAGCCCATCCGATCTTCTTGCAGGAGCGGCGACAGAACGCCTCGTGCGTATGCTGTACGATTACTACGACTTCATCGTGATAGATTCCCCGCCGCTTTGCATTGCGAATGACTCGCTGCTGTTCGGCGGATATACCGGCGGCACAGCTCTCGTGCTCCGCGAGAATAAGACCACACATGCCGAGCTCCAGGCGGCGCTCTCTACGATATCGCTCTCAAAAGCGCGTTTTATCGGCGTGATCAAGACATACTGCTCTGTCAAATACGACAAGAGCAGCGATTATAAGAGCTCGATCGAGGAAAATGCCGATCTCCCCGGTGACCGTGAGGGAGAGAGGGCATACGATGACAACGACTGATGATACTTCTTTTAGCGATCCCGTTAATACTGCGTATCAGCGGGATATTCTGCGAAAACCGTGACAACCGCGTGCTTCAATGCGCGGCAACTGCTTCTGCGGTGTTCATTATTTGCGGACTTCCCGGGCTTTCAGGGCTCTGGGACAGCTGGTATGCCGGCTTCGGCGCTCAGATACGGGATATCCCGTTCGATAAGCTCGGTGAGCTTGCCGCTCCACCGGCAGAAACGCTTCTTATGAAGATCTGCGCTGCTTTCAGTGATGACTCCGCCGTATATCCGCTCGTCATGGCGTGCATCTGCGCACTGCTCGCAAGCTACGCTGTTAAGGAAACCCCTTATCACAGCTCAGCGGTGCTGTGCTTTGTATTCATTCCCGCGTTTCTGTTCTCGGGATCCGCATTCATAGCGGCGCTTATATGCACGATAGCTTCTGTATATATACGCGAACGCAGATTTTTCAGATACGCGGCGCTTATACTTATTGCCGCGTGCTTCGATATGTCGGCACTTATGATGCTGCCTTTCTGGTTCTTGACGCTTATACCGGGACCCGTTATCCCTGCTGTCATTGCGGTCATCTTCGCTTTGCTTGCGGGATTGTTCCCGGAGATGCTCGACGCGGTCTATGATATGACAGGCGCTCGGACAATATTCTGCGAAACGCCCGTGATGTGGGCCGTGCTCGCTGTGATCGCGGCGTTGGTGTGCATACTTATGTATGCTATGTTCCGTAACCGTGAGGGAAAGTACGAACGGCTGCTTCCTATCATGTTCTGCGGCGCGGCGCTCACGGTAACTGCGGTATCCGATGCAAGACTGTTCGCACCGGCGATAATGCTGCTGATGCAGTCGGCAGTACCGCTGGCAGAGGAAGCATACGCAATAAGCTCGAAATTTGTCGGGATAGTTTTCAAGGAAAAGGAAAAAACTGCGCGCAATGTATTCCTTGCGTTGTGTGTTATCGCGGAGACAGCGCTGTGCGCGTGGATGATATTCACAGACTGGTTCGGTACGGCGGGGCAATTTGATGCCGCCTTAAAATGGACATTTGGGCTATGATAAGCAGAACTGTTGATTATATGACGGCGGAGCACCCTTCTGCCGCTGAATATGGAAAAGAACGAATAAGCTTCATATTCGGCACCACGGACGGCAAAAATCTTGCTGTGTTCGTGTTTGCCGGAGTGGCATCGTCACTTCTCTCAACGTGCGGGATGCCGGTGATAGCTTTCGGAGCTCTTGTTATAACGCTTATTGTATGGGCGCAGACGGCGGTGCTCGCCGGGTTCATGAAACAATGGCTCTATATCGCGGCAGCGGCAGCGTACTTTATGCTCCCGTACGTGTTTATCCTGATGCCGGGAACGGCAGACGAAGCACAGGCAACGGATCTGCAGTTTTTGCTGTCGGAGCTTATGAAAACAGTGCCGCTCGGTACAGTACGGCTGATAACCGGCGGAGACATCTCACAGCTCGTTTCGGGCGGGCTGCTCGCGGCATATCTGATACTGTTCGCACTGGGAGTGCGGCTGCGCAGTACCGCGAAGCGCTCGGATTTCTATTGCAGAACAAGACTTGAACAGTTGAAATAAAGATTTAAGCAGCTTGATAAAAGCAAATGCGAAAGGACGGCTCAAAACATGAAAGCAAGAAGGATCGTACTTCCTATGATCTGCGCCGCGCTTGCGGCAGGAATGCTCACGTTCGGCGCGGGAGCATACGGTACCGCAAACTATATCTATCCCCAGAAGTACTATGACAATATCACAGGAACAGAGAAATACGGCAGCCTTACGAACTACTTCACTCACTCCACCCCGCCCGGTTCTGTGATAGATGTGTCTATGCCTTGCTATTCCGAAGACGGACCGTACGGTGCCAATATGCTCTACACCAAGCTCAGCGCAAGCGATCTTGAGACCATAAGAAACTACGGCCTTCAGTTCAATATGAAAGTCACCGACGAGCTTTCCGGCTACACACAGTTCACTTACAAGACGACCGTCGACAGCAGCATCGTGGAAGCAGCCGGTACAAACCTTCCCGCAAGCCTTGACCTCGCGCTCAAGGTCAATCCCGTATGGAATAACGGTGTCGCAACTCTGTCCATCTACCCTGTAAGCACAGACCTCGGCGGCATCACGCTTACATACACCATTCCGTGGGAAAGCTGGTCAACACTTCTGTATTGCTCCGGTCTGCCAAGTAACAGCGATACATACTATTCTACCGATAACGGCATGACCTACCGGAAAGTAACGGCAAACACCGACGCAAGACTGACATTCTCTTCCGGTACCCGCATCAGCATCAGTGCCGATAAAGACGCAAAGTACTACTCTATCGAGAACTCCGAAAAAGCCATCTGCAATAAGATCTTTGAGACCATGGGAGAGAGCACTGAATCCAACGCTGTTCATGAAGAGTCTGTAAATACTTTCGCGACCTCGCTCACAAATGATATCAAGCTTGCGTTATTCGGCACACAGGCAGATAACGCAACGAAAAAAGTATATATATCCGAAAAACAGCTCAATGACCTTATAGGCACATACCTGTCCTCCGGAGCGGTCCTCACAAAACTCACGGAAGCGATTATGAACACCTCGGATAACCGCAAAGTCATTGACGATGAGATATATGGCATATTCGGACTTGACAGCTCCGAAAAAGTCGTAGAGATCGTAAGAGACGATGTCACTCCGACGATCCGTGACAGGATAATGCAGACCATATATGGTACTAACACGCTTCCCGCAGCTTACAAGGACATGGTCAGATATTACCTCGACTCCATGACCAGGAATGAGGTCAACAGCCTCAACACAGGCATATCATATCTGCGCTCCAACGTTTCCGCGTACCGCGATATGACCACCGCGTCTGTACTGCAGGAGCTCAACAAGATCAAGCAGTCTCTCTACGCAAACGAGGGTACAGTATACTCCTTCGGAAGCATTATAGAACTGTTGAAGTCCGGTCGCACATTCAATACAACAGGCTCAACGACAACAGTTCCGTTTACCGGCACTACGACCACAACTTCAACTGCTGACAACACTCCCTCCACATACGAGACCGTACCTGCACAGGCAAGCACAAACTACAGCTCACAGGATATCAACACCCAGATCGCCGCACTCAGAGACCGTATAACCGCTCTTGAAAGCGAAGTAAATACCTTGAGAGCCGACGGTAGCTTCAACGACTGGATCTACCGTAACTACGGCAGCATTGACAGCTTTATAAGAGCCGTCACCGATGAAGTGAGCCGCAAGCTCCGCACAGAGAGCGGTATTACCTATTCGGGAAGCCTTTCCGCTTACGATGTCGCTGTGAAAAACGGCTACAAGGGGACTGAAACAGAATGGCTCAATTCGCTGGTAGGTGCGTCCGCGTATGAGATCGCTGTACGCAACGGTTTCAAGGGCTCCGAAGCTCAATGGCTGAACTCTCTCCAGGGTGCGGACGGTAAGGACGGACTCGATGGCAGAGACGGACGTGACGGCAAAGACGGACGTGACGGCCGTGACGCGGTCTCCGTCAACACTGCCGCTTCCGACAGTGACAGAGTCATCTACGTATACGGTGAGACCCGCAACAGCGCTTCCGTCCAGTCCGGAGAAAGACCGCTTGCCAACGGGAAATCATCCGGTGAAGGCGACGATGATGAGGTGGTAGTTATCAACGAATCTACAGCCACCATCACAAATAACTACACCGCCGGAGATACCACCACCGGTAACTCGGACGGCGCAGCAGCAAAGGCTGCGGCAGTTTCCGCCGTGAAGCCCGCCAACCCCTCCACCGGCGCCGCTGCAGGACTGCTGATACCCGCAGTTGCAGCTGCTTCCATATTCCTTATAAAGAAGGATAAGCGCAAGAGAGGCAGAAGATAAGCATATAACGCAGAGCGATCCCCGCAGTTTACGACAGTATGTCGTAAACCGCGGGGATTTTTAACATTTTCCGACGTTCTGTCATATTATGAGGTAAGCGGGAGATCATATATCCCGCCGAACGGAGGAATATCAATGGATACCGAAATTGTTGTTATTGGCGGCGACATGCGAATGATATACGCGGGTGAGCAGCTCGCCAAGCGCCACAGCTGTGTGCTTGCGGGATTTGACGGACTCGGTGCCGGACAACGCAGGGGGCTGTCGTTCTCGGGTACGGGCGGGCGGTATGATATCGCCGTTCTGCCGATCTTTGCGGGCAGATCCCACGAGATACGCTGCCCATACGCGAACAGGACGTATGATATCGGGATACTTCCGCTGCTCATAAAGCGCGGCGGAGCAGTGTTTGCCGGAAAGGTTTTCCCGGAGCTGGCGGAGCTGTGTTCCGCCAACGGCATCGGACTATATGACTACCTGGCACGGGAAGAGTTCGCGGTGCGTAATGCCGTACTCACCGCCGAAGGCACGATAGAAACTGCGATACGGGAGACAAGCGGATCAATACACGGCGCGGCAGTGCTGATACTCGGCTTCGGACGCATCGGAAAGCTTTGCGCGAGATACTTCTCGGCGTTCGGTGCCAATGTTTCGGCAGCCGCAAGAAAAAAGAGCGACATAGCCTGGATAGCCGCGTATGACTGTATGCCCGTGGATTTTGCGGATGAGAATGAGCTTCTCGCGGCAATCCAAGGAGCGGATATCATTGTGAATACCGTACCCGCTCCTGTGCTGACCGGAGCACGTGCGGCAGCTGTGAGCGAGGACGCTCTGCTGATCGAGCTCGCGTCAGTACCATGCACCGATAGCGCTTCCCGCATACGTACTGTTAGCGCAGGCGGACTTCCCGGACGCACAGCTCCGCAGGCTGCCGGCACAGTGATCGCAGACACGATAGAGAACATACTCTCGGAAAGGAGAATGGACAATGGGGGAGCTTAAAGGCGTGAAGGTTGGGTTCGCCATGTGCGGATCGTTCTGCACCTTTTCGCGCTGCTTCGTCGCGCTGGAGAAGCTTGCCGACGAGGGCTGCGAGATAGTGCCGGTCATGTCGTTCAACGCGTACAGCACAGATACCCGCTTCGGCAGAGCTGCTGATCATGCTGCCCGGCTCATGCGCATCACCGGGCGCAGTGTGATACACACCATAGAGGACGCTGAACCGATAGGACCAAAAAAAATGACGGATATCATGCTTGTAGCGAACTGTACCGGCAATACACTGGCGAAACTCGCGGCGAGCATCACGGATACTCCCGTGACCATGGCGGTAAAGAGCCACCTTCGAAGCAGCAGACCCGTGGTACTCAACATAGCTACGAATGATGCGCTTGCGGGTTCCGCGAAAAACATCTTCGCACTGATGAACTACAAAAACTATTACTTCGTGCCGATATCCCAGGATGACCCGGAAAAGAAACCGTTCTCGCTGATAGGCGACTTCACGCGGATCCCGGACGCGTTGAGATCGGCACTTGACCGTGTACAGCTCCAGCCTGTATTTTCGGCGACATGACGCCGGGCACAAAAAAGAGAGTGTATCAAGCCTGATACACTCTCTTTGTTTGTTATCGGAGATCATTCCTTGCCCTTTTCTGTGAGGACGATGTCTATCTCGATGCTGTCCACGCCGCCGGAGCTGTTCTCACGCGCGACTGTCGCAGTGACAGTGTCACCTGCTTTGAACTTGCTGATTATCAACTGTACATCGTTCACGGAGGTTACGTTCTTACCGTTGATCTTGGTTATGATATCTGCGATGCGAAGTCCGCTCTTTGCAACCGGCGCGTCCTCTTTTATCGTCGAAACGAGAAGTCCCTGTGAAAGCTTGGTGCCATAGAGCTCCGCGCGATATTCGTTGAGCTCGACACTGGTTATACCGAGTACGGGACGGCTCTTAACGTAACCGTAAGTCAGAAGGTCTTCCATGATCGGCTTTGCTTCATTGATGGTCAGCGCGAAGCCGATGCCCTCATAAGTTGTCGCGATTATCTTGGAGTTTACCACACCTACAACGTTGCCGTACATATCGAACAGTCCGCCGCCGGAGTTACCGCTGTTGATCGGTGCGTCAGTCTGAATGAGGCTCAGGCTGTAACCGTTATCAGCGAGACACTCGATATCAAGTCCGGAAACTATACCCTTTGTCATAGTGTGAGCAAACATTATCTTTTCGGTTATACCCGGGTTACCGATAGCGCAGACTTCCTGACCTACTTTCAGAGAATCGCTGTCGCCGAGCTTCGCTGCGAGGAACTTCTCGTCACGCTCGATCTTAAGGACTGCGATATCACTCGAAGTATCCGACCCTACGACTTTAGCTTCATACTCGTATGTGATCTGGTCGTCCTTGTAGTCGTTGACCACTACGACAAGCTTATCCGCTTTGTCGGCTATATGCGCATTGGTGAGGACATAACCGTCATCAGTGAATATAATGCCGCTTCCGAAGGCTGAAAGCTTCGGTTCGTCATCGCTCTTATCCTTGTTGCTGTCGCCGTAGCCGAAGTAGTAATCATAGTAGCTGAAAACGTTGGACGAGTTCTGCTTCTTATACACCTTGATGAGAACGATCGTGTCGTTTACAGCGTTGTAAAGCTCTGACGCTGTATATTCCCCGTTAGCGCCGGAAGCCGTTACACTCGTTGCCATTACCTTGTTTCCGCCGCCTTCGGACTCGCTGATAGCGTCCATAGCAGAGGAAATACTGTTATCATGGACTGCGTCATCTTTCTTTTCGTCATCGATATTGTATGACGCTACAACTCTTCCGCCATCGTTATTATCGTTATTCGAGGATGCAGGTGACGATGTACCGATCTTTGTCGCGAGCAGCGCACCGCCGAATCCCGCGCTTCCGCCGACTACCGCGACCGCCGCCGCGATAGCGACCGCCTTGGCAAATTTACCCTTCTTTTTTTCAGGTCTTGCAGTTACCACCTCGGGGCCAGCTCCGGTATATCCGGTATACCCATTGTAGTTGTAGTTACTGTTGTTATTGTTGTTGTTCCAATTCTGTTCCATAAAGCAACTTCCTTTCTCTCTCCGCCTTCCGGCTTTATGTATATCAGGTCTTGCGGCCCGGGTACTTTATTGTTCCCCTTGCTGATGTTATTATTCTAACCCCATTTTGTGAAAACCACGTGACCGTTTTTTTACCGTTCGAGTATTTTTATGAAAAAGAACATCATATTGTATGTGAAAAAACGTGACAGATATCAAACAACTGTGACGGCTTTATGTATTGCGCTCACGTGCTTCTTTCATCTTAACGCTGAGCGCTATGCCGCATTCCACGCGCTTCTTCGTGAGCTCACACTGGAGCTTGTACGGCTTCTCCATGCTGTGCTCGTAGATGTACGCGTTGGCGTTGCAGCCGCCCGAACAGTAGAACCTCGCCCAGCAGTCCGCACAGCCTTCCTTGTTGTAGATGTGCGTCTTTGCGAAGTATTTCTGCTTTTCGGTATCGATGTCATTCGTAAGCACGCTTCCCATGAGCCATTCCTTCATGCCGACGAACTGATGGCATGGATATATCTCACCGTCCGGTGTCACCGCCACATACTCGTTGCCGCAGCCGCAGCCGCGAAGTCTCTTGACCGCGCATGGACCCTGATCAAGATCTATCATGAAGTGGAAAAAGTTGAACGGCTTTCTTCCGGTCTTTTCGACACCCTCTGCCATTATATCATACAACTTGTCATACTGCGCAAATATCTCGGGGAAATCCTGCTCTGAGATCGCGTACGGAGCATCGGGCGACGCTGACACCGGCTCCACGGAAAGCTGATCAAATCCCAGCGACGCGATATGAAGCACATCCTCCGCAAAATCAAGATTATACTTCGTGAACGTTCCGCGCACGTAGTAGTCCGTGCGGCCTTCGTTCACTCTGCCCTCGACGAGCTTCTTATACTTCGGGACGATGATGTCATAGCAGCCCTTGCCGTTCGGAGTGGGACGGGTGCGGTCATTGACCTCCCTGCGCCCGTCGAGCGACAATACACAGTTCGACATCTCGCGGTTGATGTACTCTGTCTTTTCGTCATCGAGCAGCATACCGTTGGTGGTCACTGTGAACCGGAAGTTCTTGCCGTGCTGCTTCTCGATACTGCGGGCGTAGTCGACCGTAGCCTTGACGGTCTCCCACGCCATGAGAGGCTCACCGCCGAAGAAATCCACCTCAAGGTTCTGCCTGCCCGCGGACTTCTCGATAAGGAAATCGATCGCTTTTCTGCCGACCTCGGGAGTCATTATCTTTCTGCCCGTTCCAAAGTCGCCTGTCGAAGCGAAGCAGTACTTGCAGCGCAGATTACAGTCATGCGACACGTGCAGGCACATAGCCTTGACCGGCGCCTGCGTCAGCACATCGGCATACTTGCGGTACTCGTCAGGGCTGAAAAGCAGCTTATCCTTGTACAGCGAATACACTTCATCGTAGCACTCGCGGATATCCTTCTCCGGGAACCGTGAGAGCTCACTCACGAGCCGCTCCGGCATCTCCTCTGTGAGCGGCGGTTCAAGCAGCCCTATCATATCATAAACGAGCTCGTCGACAACGTGGACTCCGCCGCTGTTGACATCGAGCACCAGATATTCTCCGCCTTTTATAAATCTATGAACTAACATATCTCAAATTCCATTCTCTTTTATTGTTTTGCGCGAATTACTCATATCGCGACAAAAGGGGCAGCATATCTGCCGCCCCGAAGCCATGCGTACTTTCCGTGCTTACTTGTTTGCCTCGCACTGCTGGTTAGCAACCGTGCAGGATGTCTTGCAAGCGGACTGGCATGATGTCTGGCACTTGCCGCAGCCGCCTTTTGCTGCTGTTTCCTTTAAGTTTGCCTTGTTCACAGTCTTGATATGTTTCATTTTCATATCCTCCGTTTCAGTATTTATATAAGTATATCACACTTACACAAAAAATGCAATACCTTTTTGAGCTTTATTTGCGGTCAGCTGTTCGCGGTGCTTCTCAACCTCGCTATCACCTTCGAGCTCTCAATGTCGACCTTGCCGCTCACGGGCATCAGCCGCACGGTATCTTTGGTCACATCCGTCGATACCAGCCCGAACTCTCTGAAAATATCGAGTATCACGCGGAATTTACAGTCGTTTATACCGCTTCGCAGGGTCGTTATCTCCGCCCTTGACAGGCTTTCCGAACAGCCCCGTATAATATCATACACGCTGCGGAACTCCGCCATGTCGGGCTCCATGCGACAAAGCAGCCGCCTGTCCACTCTCCCGAAGCGATAGTCCTCGTACGCCGCAGCTGCCGCAAAGTATCTGTCCTGGCTGAACTCCGAATAGCGTATATCGCTGACGTAAACGTTGACGCTGCGGCGGCCGTTGTATTCGTTGATATCGAGCTTCACCACCGCGTCCGCACGGTCGCCCTCACGGTACGGGAACGCCGCGTAGGATATCCCCGGACAGAGCATACGCACGTTACTGCCGCCGAAGTCAGCTTCGAGAGATACCATTCTTCCCTCCTTGACGGGCTTCTTCGACTTTATCACAAAACCGCGCATGAAGAACAGTGGGAGTCTGTTGCCTTCGCCGAACGGCTTCAGGTTATCCATAAGGTCCACGTTGCTCACATTGAGCTCCTCGGGAAATATCTCCATGTCCGCGGTGAGCGTCTCGCTGCACGATGCCCTCACGTTCTCGCCTGTGTAGGCGTACACAGCATCCATAAACTCGGGGATCCTCGATGTCTCTATGGTGAACCCGGCAGCCTTCGTATGCCCGCCGAACCGTATCAGCATATCCGAGCAGGCATTCAGCAGATCGCAGACATTCAGGTCATCCGTGCTTCTTATGCTGCCGCGTGAGGTGTCGCCCTCCTTTGTAATGATGATGTTCGGTTTGCCGTACTTATGTACGAGCTTCGAGCTCGCTATGCCTATTATGCCGTGCGGCCAGCTTCCGCACAGTATCAGGACCTTGCGTTCGAGAAGCGATGGGTCGCTTCGTATAAGCTCCTCCGCACTCGCTACTATCTCGGCTTCCTTTTCCTTGCGGGAATCATTGAGCTCGCACAGCTCCTCGGCCTTTGCCGCCGCAGTGTTCATGCTCGGCGCCAGCAGAAGCTCCATAGCCGTGCTCGGCGAACCGCACCGTCCTGCAGCATTTATGCGCGGGCATACAGAGAAGCTCAGGTCGACTGAACGGATCTCGCTGCCCTGCTCTATCCCACTCTTTTCCAGCAACCGGTTGAGCCCCATGTTCTCGGTGTTCTCCATGAGACGCAGCCCCTCTCGCACTATGATACGGTTCTCACCGTCAAGCTTCACGAGATCGCCGACAGTACCGACTGCCGCGATGTCGCCGAACTGCATCAGCGCCTGCTCGCTGTCGCCCTCCATTGCCATTATAAGCTTGAGCACCACTCCGCACCCCGCGAGGTTCTTGTACTGCGAGATATCATCGCGCCTGTGCGGGTTTACCACTGCTTCGGCATACGGGAGCTGTTCCGGCACCTGATGGTGGTCGGTTATCACAAGCTTCATGCCGAGCTCTTTGATGTACTCCGCCTCCTCAATGGCGGAAATGCCGTTGTCAACGGTGATGATGAGCTGTGTACCCTGCTTCTTCATCAGGTCTATCGCCGGCTTGTTCAGTCCGTACCCTTCGTCGCGGGTCGGGATATACCACCCCACCTCTGCGCCGAGAGCTTCAAGATAGCTGAACAGTATGTATGTCGACGTTATTCCGTCCGCGTCATAATCTCCGTAGACCGTTATACGGCTGCCGTTGTCGACCGCCTCGTTTATCGCGGCTACCGCCTTGTCCATGTCCTTGATATCGAACGGGTCGGAAAACTCGTTGCTGTTGAAGAATATGTCAGCGCTCTCACGAGTCGTTATCCCTCTTGAAACAAGCAGTCTCGCAATGAACGGCGGTACCTGCGCGTCCCTTGCGAGTCTGTCTGAAATATCTTTATCCGGTTCGTTGATTACCCACTTATACATTCATCATTCTCCGTAGTATCGTCAAAGGTCGAGTTCATTTATCCTGTATATTATACCACGTTTTTGTGCAGTTTGCAATAGCTGACCGGAATTATTCTGTATATTTTGTCTGCATATTTATGGCAGTGTACAAGTGGAGCACACAGCGCGCATATCACGCCTTGGCGCTGAAGTGGGTATGCTGTTCGTTCTCGCTGTCAAGCTGACTGATAAGCTGTTCAAGCTCGGACTCCTGCTCTTTGCTTAATACCGCGTTCATTCTCTTGACGGCTTCATAGCGCTCATCCTTGATACGGATCACCTCTGTGTCCGTCTCATCGGCCTCGTCTTCGGCTTCCTTTTCTTTTTCAGCCTTCTCCGCGCGCATCTTTTCAAGCTTGTCCGCCTGTGACTCTCTTGCTTCCTTGAGCTGTGCGAGCATATCCTCAACTGTGGAAGATGTTATCGACTTACCGCCGTCCTTATTGGTGAGGTCTCCGGCAAGCAGCGCTCGTATGGATATCTGTCCGTCCGCACCGACTGTCACGCCGTATCTGTCCACCATGTCCGCGTCCTCACCGAGACCGGCGCGAACGCTGTCGATGCTCTCGACGCTCTTGTCTATCAGCGCTTCATACTCTGCGGCTGTGTCCTCATCTTCCGCCATCTTCTCAAGCAGATCCGGCGTTATCAGCACGTTGTACTCGCCCTTGCCCTTCCCGAGCAGGCTGTCTGCTTCTTCATCGGTGGAATAATCCGCGATGATGAAGTCCATATTCCCGTACTTTTTCTTCAGCTTTTCGAGGTAGTCCTGTGCTTTCTGGCTCAAGCCGCCCGCTTTTTCTGACGCTGCACCGACCTTCAGACCGCCTGTCTGACCGAGCTTCTGCGCGAACGACGAAAAATCCGCTCTGTCCGTATTGCGCGGCTGTTTCTTCTCGTCCTTCTCGGTACGCTTATCCGCGTTCTTGCCGACATTGCCGACAGACGCGCTGTAGCCGGACTTACCGACTCCGTTTACATTGAACATAACTATCAGCCTCCTGTCCGATAATGTATTCTGTCTATTATATCGACTGCGTTACAGCTAAACTTTAGCTTCCGGCAAAATAAAAAACCCTCCTGGGCGAAGCTCCTCTTACGCCGTCTTTTTACGGCGCCCCGGATCACTTCACACGGTCTTTTTACCGTCGGAGGGTCTTTTTCTGTTGTTATGTCACAACGACGTTCTTTCCGTTTGAGTAAACTGTCGCGTGAGAGCGGTCGGAGTTGAGCACCTGCGAGAACCCGCAGATCTTCAGGAATGCTCCGCCGTATATCATTGACTTTGCCTTCAGCGTTGCCTTCGCAGAAAGCTCGATTATCTCCTTGAGCCGCTTTATGCGCTCCGAGACAGGAGCCTTCTCGCTCGTTTTCTGCGAACGTATACGCACTGCCGCTTCGAGAAAGCTCTTATCCTCAAGCGTTGCGGTGCCTGCCTTTTCGCGCTCGCGGATCTCGTTCACCTGATCGGTTATCGCGGAGATCTCTCTGTCGAGTTGTCCTATCTGGCGCTCAAGCTGCGTTATCTCGATATTGAACTCGGTGCAATCACCGAGAATGATATGCGTTTCTGTATGCTCTCGGTTGCCTACGGTTATGCAGTTCACATTGCTTGCACAGTATACCTCGCCGCCGACTATCCTGCCGTAGCCGCCCATACACTCGATGCCCGTCACGCACTTGACGGTACAGTTGTCTAATGCGTTCGCCGTGATACTCTCACCTGCAACGAGCGTGCTGTCAAGGAATTCCGTGCCGTATATGCAGCCGTCGGAAGCGGATATTGACGCGTCGTTCACTCTTCCGTCGATGCGGATATCGCGCTCCGCCTCTATCACGGCGCTGCTCACGAGACCGTGGACTATAACGCTTCTGCCTGCCTTAATAACAGCCTTGCCGGTGACGTTGCCGTTTACGACTATGGTTCCGCCGTATCCTATTATACCCGATGACTGGTCGATATTCTTATCGAGCACCATTTCATCGACTACGCTGTACTCGCCGTAGCGATACACAAGAGTACCGGAGTACTCGGAATAATAGCGGTTACCGCGCTTCACTATGCCCTCGCCCGCCTTTATATCAACGGCTTTTCCCTGCGCCGAGGGAAGCACGCGTCCGCGAACATCCTTGCCATCACGCCCCATGTGCGGGTTGACAACGTGGCATATCTCGGCTCCCGCCTGTATGCCGCCTATCTCCCCACCGTCGGCGATATCAAATTTCATAGACACCCGTCCGTCCGTGCCGTCCACCGGCTTTGTCCCGGTAGCTATCAATACCTCGGTGTTGATGATCTGTTTCTCCGCCATATCCCGGACAACGGTTTCATCTATCCCGTAGAATACGCCGTTTGTCGACGCTACACGGAGAATATCATCCGCCTTGTAGAGCTTATGATTCTCGCTTCGCGCCATGACCGTTGCGTACGCGGACATACTGTCGTCCGAGATCGTCACCATGATGACTGTGACGGACTCGGAAAGCTCGGCTATCCTGTTGGCTTTCTGCTCGATGAACGGGTTCTTGTACAGACCCGCCTTCTCGGGATGTATTATCTCTTCAAGGATACTGTCGAACAGGTCGTCAAGCTTCTTCAGATCTTCTTCCATGAGATCCCCCCGTGTAAGGTCATATCATCTTTTTGCCCATTACCGTGGAGCTTATCTCAACGGCACCGTTTTCTGCCCAGAATGTCATGGTACGTCCGTAATTGAGACCAACGTCCTCTGCGATTATCGGTATGCGCAGCTTCATGAGTGCCGCTTTCACGGCTTCTATATTGCGCTCGCCTATATTGAAGCGCGAGTTTGCAGTCTGGAACATTACTGCTCCTCCGGCGATCTTCGCTTTTATCGCCATGGGCGAAGCTCCCATAGCCTTCATTCTGTCAAGCATATCGGGGAGAGCAGTATCCGCGAACTTCATTCGCGTAGTATGACCGTCTATGATAGCAGTGCTGTCGGGAAGCATTATATGCGAAAGACCCGCAATACCGGTAGTCCTGTCGTATAGGCAGGTGCCGATGCACGACCCGAGAGCGTATGTCACGAGAACATCATCACCTCTGCCGACCTTCCAGTCGGATATACCGATTATATGCTTCACACCCATTATGCAACACCCAGCTTTCCAAGCAGATGATCGAGGGAGTCGATCGTCGGAAGGAGAAGCATTTTGGACTGAATACTTGTATTATCGATAACCATGTTGTTATCTATGAATAACAGCTGATCGCCCATTTCTCCCATTTCTATCGCAGGTACGCTCATTATCGCACCGAGCATATCTATCGTCATCATCGGGGGCTCAACGTCTATAGTCATTCCCGCGAGCTGCGAGATAGCGTTGACATAAGAGCCTGCCATGATATTACCCATCTCATTGAGCGCGGACATTTCAGCCTCGTTGAGCGAGAGTATATCCTGCGGAGCCGATCCGAAGAATGTCTGCACGATAAGGGAAATGAGGTTCTGTTCGAACAGGAACATTATCATGCCGTCAACATCACCGTTGATCCTTATAAGGATACCGGCGATTATCTTCTCCGCGCCGCCGACCTCGTCGATCGCCTCGTTGAAACCGAGCACCTTTACACTCGGGACCTGAATATCTATCATCTTGCCCACCATGGACGAAAGCGCTGTGGTTGCGTTGCCGGAGCCTATATTTCCTACTTCACGAAGTACATCGATCTGGATATCGCTGAGGTCTTCATACTTTCCAATACTCATTATTACACTGTTTCCTTTCCATTATTCGGTTATTAACGATCGGGTCATCTTAATGTGTTTGCTATATTCATCAGCTCGTCCGAAGTCGTGACAACTCTCGCGTTAAGCTGGTATGAACGCTGGGTCTCTATAAGGTGAACCATTTCGGATGCAAGGTCTACCGTGGAGAGCTCAAGTGCACCGCGCAGCAGGTTTCTGTCTGACGCTTCCACCGCTGTCGGCTCTCCCGAGCGTGCGGTAACAACGAAGTGGTTATCCTCACCCTGGTCGAGTCCCCAGTTATTGGGAACATCGAACAATCCTATCATATTCGTGAGTGCTTCATAGTCAACGATATTCGTTGTGCCTTCATCACGGACTGTATTGATATCCTCTCTGCCTGCCGCATCGGGGATAGTGCCATTTCCGGTCTCGTCCTCCTTGGAGACTGAACCGCCGTTCGTCTGGAACGGTACGATTATATGGTCGCCGTTGTTATCGAGAACGAACTCACCGCGCCCGTTAACGAGCTCCCAGTGGTCATCGACCTGTGTGATGCGGAACGCACCCTCACGGGTCAGGTATGTGTCGCCGTGCTCGTCCTTCACCATGAAGAAGCTCTCACCCGCTATCGCGAAATCGAACTGCTGCTCCGACATTACGAAGCCGCCCTGCTCCCACATGAAATCTGTCTTCATAACGAACTGTCCGTGACCTGTCTGCCACTCGGGCTCGGTCTTGCGGTAAACTTCGTAAAGGCAGTCCGCAAAGCTCGGCCGGAGCGACTTATAGCCGACCGTATTGACATTGGCGATATTGTGGGAATAGATGTTCATTCCCTCCTGCTGGGCGATCATGCCCGAAGCGCCGGTATAAAACGATATATTCATGCTTTACTCCTTACCTGTTATGAAACTTCGGCTATTGCCTGCGCCTTGTTGTTTATCTGGTCGAGCTGCTTCAGTATCTGGCTGTTTGCCTGATAGAGCCTGTGAGCTTCCATCATTTGTGTTACTTCCTTGTTGCCGTCTACGTTCGAGTGCTCCCATGCGCCCTGTATGATATCGAATCTTTCGCCTTCGGGGAGCTGCTCACCGCCGGTGTACAGCATCAGGTTATTGCCGAGCTTGTCGACATCTGCGTCCGGCGGGATATATGTGAGGCGGAGCGTATCCACCTGTTCGCCGTCTATGTATATAGAACCGTCGTTGCGTATCTCGAAATCGCCTCTGCCGAGGTATATGTCGCCGTTCGCACCCTGTACGCGCCCGGACTTGCCGAGTATCAGGTATCCTTCACCATCGAGCTCCCACTGACCGTTGCGGGTCTGGTAGATGTTACCGTTCTTCGCACGGATGTTAAAGTACACGTTGCCATATATCGCCACATCGAAGTTGCTGTCGGTATACGTGAAGTTGCTCTGCTCAAGGTTTGTCTTGGAAACATCGGCATAGGTCTGGAGGAGATGTCCGGAGGTCTCACGACGCTCATTGACCAGCACGAGCTCATCGAGGAAAGTATTGGTGATTATCTCATCCTTGCGGTAGCCCGAGGTATTCATATTCACAATGTTATTGCCGATAGCGTCAAGCTGCCTCTGCTTCACTATCATGCCCTGCGCGGCGTTGTAATAGCCTCTCAACATTTCTTATCAACTCCTATTTCTGCATATATTCGGTAAGCGCACGTTTCAGATAGAGTATCGCCTTTGAATGTATCTGGCAGACTCTTGACTCGGTTATGCCGAGCACCTGTGCTATCTCCGCGAATTTTATCTTTTCATAGTAGTAAAGCGTGACGACCTGACGAGCCTTCGGAGTGAGCTCCGTTATCGCCTTGGCTATCATCTGCCTTAATTCTTTCTCATACAGAGCCGTGTCCGCGTGGTCACCGCTCTCCATAACATCGAAGTTATCCTCGTACAGGAGCTCCTCGAATGACAGTGTTACCGCGCTTGCGGACTCTGCCATCTGCTTTTCGAGCTTTTCCTTCGAAAGTCCGAGGTACTCGGCAAGCTCCGCGTTCTTCGGGTGACGGCCGAGCCGGTTGAACAGCTCGTTATACGCCGCGTCAAGCTCCCTGCCGAAAGCGCGCACCTGTCTTGGCACCCAGTCCTGCTTACGCACGAAATCCACTATCGCGCCTTTGATCTTGATGTTGGCGTAAGTCTCGAACTTTACTCCCCTGTCGAGATCGAAGCTGTCGATCGCGGACATTAACGCGAGGACGCCTTCATTTATGATATCATCTGTTGAAGCGTATTTTATGTAGACATTTCTGAGCGAAAGTGCGATGACACGCACGAGCTCAAGATATCGCATGACTATGTCATTTCTCAGGTTGATATCGCCTGTCTCGCGGTATTCGCGTATCGCCTGGATAGTATCTTTCTTGTCTGCCATCGGGAGCCCGCCTCCTTTCGTACGCCCCTATGCGGCTCTTACAGGGATATGCTCCCGACAGACTGTATCTGCGTGGTACTGTCTATCTCGCTGTACGAAAGCACGGTTATATTCTGTAAGAACTGGTCTATAAGCTTTTTGAAATAGACCCTCACGATAGGCGAGGTGAGGATTATGACATTCGGGATAACATCCTTTATCTTGTTTACCTCTTCCGTAGTCCTGCCGACTATACGCTGTATCGTGTCGGGATCCATGGACAGATAGCTTCCCTGGTCCGATTTCTTCACGCTTGCGACGATCATATCCTCTATCCTCGGGTCTATAGTTATGACACGAAGCGAGTTCGCCTCTGCGAAGCGTCGGGTTATGGTACGCTTGAGCGCCTGGCGGATGTACTCCACCGTTATATCTATATCCTTCATGTTGGAAACATGGTCGCTGAGCGTTTCGAGTATAGTCTCCATATCCCTTATCGGCACGCCCTCACGCAGCAGCATGGAGAGCACCTTCTGGAGATAGCCGTAAGAAACGATATTCGGTACAAGATCCTCGACCATTGTGGCGTTGGTCTTCTTGATATTCTCCACCATGGTCTTGACATCCTGGCGCGTGAGTATCTCCGCACAGTGAGTCTTGATGACCTCGGAAAGATGCGTTATCATTACGGATATCGGGTCTATCAGGGTATATCCCGCTACATCGGCAGCGACCTTCTTGTCTTCGCTTATCCACCTTGCGGGTATACCGAATGCCGGCTCTATCGTATCGATACCATCAACAGGCATTGATACGTCGCCGTTGTCGAGCGCCAGATAGTGGTCGACGAGTATCTCGCCGCGCGCTACTTCCTCGCCTTTTATCTTGATGATGTACTGGTTCGGGTTGATATCGGGGTTATCCCTCATTCGCACGGAGGGTATTACCATACCCATATCCATTGCGAACTGTTTCCTGAACAGTACGACTCTTTCGATGAAATTTCCTCCGCTTCGCTCGTCTACCAAATGCAGGAGACTGTAACCGAACTCCATTTCCACCTGCTCGACACTGAGCAGCTTGAACACGTTGTCGATATCGCGATAGTAGTCCGTGTCCGTGGTAGGCCTCTGTTCCTTTGCTTCCTCGATCTGCTTCGCGGCCTCCGCTGCGGCAGCTTCCGCCGTGACAGCGGTCTTTCTCCGCCCGAGGTATATGCCGCCGTACAGGAGCGATGCGCCGAGTATGAGCAGTATCGGCTTCGGGAATCCAGGTACGAGCATAAGTACCAGCATTACAGCGCCGGTGATGATGAATACTGTCGGGTTCTGGGTAAAGGAGCTCTTGACATCCTCGTTGAAGCTGCCCTCGCTCGCAGTACGTGTTACTACCATACCGGTAGCGACAGATATCAGCAGGGACGGTATCTGTGAGCACAGTCCGTCACCCACGGTCGCCAGCGAATATGTATTCATTACCGTGCCGACATCCGCGCCGCCGACTACGCCTATGATAGCTCCGCCGATAAGGTTTATGAGCGAGGTTATTATAGACATGATAGCGTCGCCCTTTACGAACTTCGTAGCACCGTCCATGGCTCCGAAGAAATCCGCTTCACGCTGCACCTTCGCACGGCGAAGCTTTGCTTCTTCATCGGTTATCGCACCGGTGTTGAGGTCGGCATCGATGGACATCTGCTTACCCGGCATAGCGTCGAGGGTAAATCTCGCCGCGACTTCGGATACTCGCTCCGAGCCCTTTGTGATGACCAGGAAATTCGCAAGGAATATAATAATAAAGATGATAAATCCGACTACGGGGTCACCGCCCATGACGAACTCGCCGAACGTGGCTATGACCGATCCAGCGTGACCCGTACTCAATATGCCTCGGGTGGTGGAAACGTTCAGCGCAAGCCTGAAGACGGTGGTTATAAGAAGTATCGTCGGGAAGATCGAAAACTCGAGAGCTTCCTTTATATACATAGTTAAAAGCAGTATTACAAGTGAAAGCCCGATATTCACGAGCAGCAGAAAGTCAAGGAGCGCACCGCCCATAATTCCGTTGAGCGGGATTATAAGAGCAAGTATTATAAATATTACGAATACGGCAAATGTATTGCCAAGCATTCTTCTGACCATTTATACTTGCCGTACCTCCCTTGCTCACGAACATGCGGCTCTTTCGCGTCAGCTGTTCCGCTTTTTCCGTCGTGTCGTCTGCGACACGGAATTCATCATGCCCTTCGCGCTGTACATCTCCGAAAGCACTACCGCCACAGCGTTGAAAAGCTTCGACGGGATCTCCTGTCCAAGCTCAACCGAGTCATACAACTCTCTCGCAAGAGCGCGGTTCTCGGTAACGTATACATTGTGCTCCTCGGCTATCTTGACTATACGCAGGGCAAGAGCGTCCATTCCCTTTGCCACGACTCGCGGCGCGGAATCACTTGCCGCCGACTCTATATCGTACTTGAGCGCGACTGCGTAATGCGTAGGGTTTCTTACTACGACATCGGAGCTTGGCACCTGTTCCATCATTCTTGCCTGTGCCATTTCGCGCTGCTTCTGTTTTATCTTGCCTTTGATCTGAGGGTCTCCCTCCATTTGCTTATACTCGTCCTTGATCTCCTGCTTTGACATTTTGAGGTTCTTCTCAAACTGCCACCACTGGAAGATGTAATCTCCTGCCGCAACAAAGACGAATATTATGCAAAGTATCATCACTATTGTGAATATCGCGTTTGCGATATATGTGATCGCATATATCGGCTCGGTATCCACAAGGCTCACTATCTCGATCATCCTGCTCTCGATCTGTCCGTACACCACGACTATGATCGCGCCGAGCTCTATAAGACCTTTGATTATGCCTACAGCAGCCTGCGCCGAGAACATATTCTTGATGCCGTTCAGCGGATTCAGCTTTGAGAACTTCGGTTTGAGCGGCTTCATGGTGAACAGTCCGCGCGTCTGCGCCATTACCGATATCACCACAATAAACGCCACTATCACACACAGCGGCATGACTATCATCGCGCAGTCCACGATAACATTCAGGAACACCGATGTGTACATGCTGAACTCATTCGGGAAATCATTTCCCACTGCCGAGATGCCTTCCCTGACCACCTTTGTGAGCTGTATGAATATATATGAACTCAAAGCAGCAAGTGCCGCGAACGTCCCGAGTATCGAGACTGCCGTGACGACTTCCTTGCTCTGAAGTACCTTGCCTTCCTTTTCTCTCGCGTCGCGCCGTTTTTTGGGCGTCGCTTTTTCGGTTTTTTCCTCACCCGGCATGCTGCGCTATCACCGCCCGTTTCTTTATCCGGTCAGACGAAGTTCTTCGCTGCGGTGAACAGATTTTCCCACAGTATCCCGAACAGGCCCTCGACAAACTCCGACATGGGTCTCGCAGCCGCAAGAAGCGTGATAAATCCCATTATCAGCTTTAAATGCACATTCAGCACGAATATCTGTATAGTAGGCACCGCCTTCATTACGATACCCATGCACATCTCCACGATAAGCTCCACCGCGAGTATCGGCATAGCGAACTTGAGCGCGAGCTCCATTACCGTGCCCATGTACATTACTATAACGCGTGCGAGGTCTTTCGTCGTGTCGGTGAAGGCATAGCCTATGGGGATCGTCTCATACGACAGCGAAAACAGCTTTAAATATGTGAGATGCCCGTTTGTCAGGAAAAAATATAGTATAAACAGATAGTAGTAGTAGTTGCCGAATACCGGCATCGTTACGCCCGTTGCCGGGTCATAAGCTTTAGCCATACCGAGACCTATCTCGGTATCCATTATCTCGCCGCCGTACAGAAGCACTGTGATGATAAGGTTCGTAAAGAAGCCGAACACTAATCCGATAAGAAGCTCCTTCAACAGTATGAACGCAAATCCGAGCACTCCGTCGAACTCCGGCACCGCACTCGTTCCGAGCGAGGTCATCATCACCACCGCAAACACCACGGACATGAACGCCTTCATATTATTCGGGACGTTGTTTCGTGCGAATATCGGGTTAAAGGTGAATATGCCGGTAGTGCGGCAAAGAACCAATATAAATCCTATAAAATCATTGTAAACGGTATCCCATACGAACATAGCACTTCACTCCGTTACAGTGTTACCCTTTGCATGAGATCCACGATATAATTGAAGAAATCTATGATGCTCGAACACATCCACGGCCCCATGGCAAGCAGCGCAAGCGCTACTATGATAGCCTTCGGCGCGAAGGTGAGCGTCTGCTCATGGACCTGTGTCGCAGCCTGCAGTATCGCAATGATAAGTCCTACGAGCATCGCAATGAGAAGCGTCGGTACTGCGAGCTTGAACGCCAGCAGTATAGCTTCGGAAAATATTTCAAGTACAAGATCCTGTGACATGTTATACTATCTCCGCTAAACATTGAACGACTGAACGAGCGTACCTACAAGCATCTGCCAGCCGTCGACCAGCACGAACAGCATGATCTTGAACGGAAGCGATATCATTGATGGAGGCAGCATCATCATACCCATTGCCATCAGTGTCGATGATACAACGATATCTATGACAAGGAACGGTATGAACAGCATAAAGCCCATCTGGAACGCACGCGTCAGCTCGCTGAGTATAAACGCGGGGATAACTGTCTCCAATCCGAGCTGGTCGGTGAAGTTCGTGAGCTCCTCAGTAGTCTCGTTGAGATCAACGGGAGTCTTGTCTGCGATATCCTCGATAGGCTGGAGCGGCTCAATGAACGGCTTTTCAGTTTCACCGGACTCGGTAGTCTGTGCTTCGGAGCGCTGCTGTGCTTCATAGACTACGGCACCCTTAAGATCGAGGAAGAACTGCATATTCGAACGAGAGGTATTCTTAAGCATGAACACCTTGAGCGAATCGCCCGCACGCCCGAGCATCTCATCCATCTGGATCTCACCTGCGGCATAAGGCTGGTACGCCTTTTCGTTTATCTCGCTGAAGGTCGGCCACATGATGAACACTGTAAGAAACAACGAAAGACCCATTAATACCGAGTTTGGCGGGATCGATTGGGTCTGCATTGCATTTCTCAGAAAGCTGAATACTATAACGATCCTTGTAAAGGACGTCAGCATCACAAGAAAGGACGGCGCTATTGACAGGATCGTGACGATAAGGATGACTTCAAGCGTTTGTGAGCCGTCCAACCCGATCAGCTGTTTTAACAGTGACTCGTCGACCGGTTCAGTACCGGGATTTTCCGAGAGTACCTCCGTCTCCGTTTCGGGATCCGCGCTCAACGCCGAAGCTGTTACACACAACACTGCGGCAAGCAGACCGGTCACGATCAAAGAAACGAAAAACTTTATGAACAAACCCCTGTTCTGTTTTATAGCTTCCTTAATCATCGCGGTTATCCTTCTCCGTGCCTTTATTCCTTCTCATTACCTCGGCAAATGCGGACGCGAAACTCATTCCGGTCTGCGTTTCGGGAGATGATGCTTTTTCGCTGTATTCTTCAGGTGTCATGTCAATATCCGCAAGCTTTTCGATATGCTGTCCCGTGACTCCGAAAAGCATCAGCTTACCGGCTACGCTCACAACGACGAGCATACCGTCTCTCCCGAGAGAGATACGGTCTATGACCTTCATACGGTTGCCGTTCACAAATCCGAGTCCGGTATTGAGCTTCTTCGTGGCATACACCAGTATGAAGAACAGTCCTAGAACTCCGACAAGCGAAAGGATGACCCAAAGAATGTTGGACCCCATGAAATATCAGCCTAAAATCTTTGTAACTGTCGCGATGATTCTGTCGGGCTTGAACGGCTTTACTATGAAGTCAAGAGCGCCGAGCTTGATAGCTTCAACGACCATTGCTTCCTGTCCCATTGCGCTGCACATTACCACTTTAGCCTGCGGATTGATCTTCTTGATATCCGCGAGTGCTTCGATACCGGTCTTGTTGGGCATGGTTATATCCATGATAACAAGGTCAGGCTTTTCAGCCTCATAGGTCTGGCAAGCAATAGCTCCGTCCTGGGCTTCAAGGATATTTGTGTAACCATTCTTGGTAAGTGTATCCTTGATGAGCATTCTCATGAATGCCGCGTCATCTACCAGTAAAATCTTCTTGTCCATATCTGTTTACTCCTTATTTATTGAATCCATAAGTTTAGATTTGATGATCTCTGTGATCCTGACAGCGAAGTTATCGTCGATAACGACTATATCGCCTTTGGCTATTAGGTTGCCGTTCACTATTATATCTACCGGGGCGCCGGCCTGTCTTTCAAGCTCGATTATCGTGCCCTGGGTGAACTCAAGTATCTCTTTTACCTTCCTCTTTGCCGTTCCTATCTCTACCGAGATCTCAAGCGGCACGCCCATGAGGAGCTGCAGATTGGTCTTCTGCTCTCCCGTAAGCTGGACATTCGGGGAATCGAACTGGTTGAGCTGTGCGCTCTGAACGTTCATCGGCTGCGGGTACCCGCCGTAAGGAGGATAACCGTACTGCGGGGGGTAACCGCCATACTGCGGAGGATAAGCTCCGTAAGGCATCTGACCCGGCATTCCCTGTCCCGGCATCCCTTGCGGCATCTGGGGCATTCCCTGTGGCATACCGCCCGGCATTCCGCCCTGCTGCGGCATTTGCTGTCCGCCGTTGAACATCGCGTCCATTTCCGCCTGCGACATCGTGCCGCCTCCGGAGGGAGCTGCGGGCTGTGCTGCGGGCTGTGCTGCGGGTGCTTCTGCTGCGGGCTGCGCTTCTTCCTCGGCAGTACCGAGCACCTTCTGGGCGATGAACTTCGCAAGCTCTATCGTAAGCACCGAGCAGAACTCGGATTTGATAACGCCGTCTATCGTAAGGTCGAAGTATATCGCGGCGACCTCTTCACCGACCTCGAAGTCCTGGACCTCACTGAGGTCTATGTTCTCCATGATGTACGGAGTCGGAGTCGAGATATCCACAACGATACCGAGGAAGTCCGAAAGCGCCGTAGCACTTGCGCCCATCATCTGGTTCATGACCTCGGACACCGCGCTTATATTCAGCTCATCGAACTCGAAATCCGGAGTTACGACGAGCGGCTGACCCATCAGCTGATTAAGTATCATCTGAACGTCGTCCTGTCGCAGTACCATCAGGTTGTTGCCCGACAGACCCTTGACATACTCGATCTTTACGCAGACTGCAGGCTCCAGCTTATCGTATTGGAGCATATCGTCCGCCTTGACGATCTCAACTCTCGGGGTTGTGATCCACACCTTGGCGCTTAACAGCTCGGAAACCGCCGTTGCGGCGCTTCCCATGCTTATATTCATGACTTCGCCAAGGGCGTCCTTTTCCATCTCGGAAATTTCAATTTTAGGCATCCGTTAACCCTCACTTCTGAACACGTTTTCGATCTTTACCGCTTTATTCTGATTGTACGACCCAAGCTTTCCGTCGAACCACACCCTGTTTCCGATCTTCAGGGTAACGTTGCTTTCGATGCTCAGATCCAACGGTATGATATCGTCGATCTGCAAATTAAGCACATCTGAAACATCGAGAGAGGTCTTTCCGAGCTCCGCGACAATGTTTAGTGAAGTATCGTTGAGCGCCTTCATTATGTTGTCGCGTCTTTCCTGCTCTCTGACCGCGTCGAACCGTCTTGTACTTCTGACGGACTTGGAGACGTATTTCTGCATGAGCTCATCAAGGCTCAACGCAGGCATACAGATAGTTATGATCGTTTTCGTGTCGCTTACTGTCGCTTCGAGCGCTACGAGAATCATCGTATCGTCGTAGTCGACCGCTGAATAGACACGGGAGTTCGTTTCAATATTCACGACGCTCGGATTGACTTCCACGTATGGCTCCCACGGGTCGTGGAGCAGCGCCGACATATTGTTGATTATCTTGTCTATTATGCTGACCTCGATCTCGGTGAAGTCTCTGTCGGCATCCTTATATTCGCCTCGGCCTCCGAGAAGTCGGTCTATAAGTATATATGTGAGTGAATTTGAAAGCTGAACTATCGCTGTGACTGTTCCTATGTCATCGTCGTGGATACCGAGGTCGAGCGTTCCCATCATTACATAGTCGGGAAGCGCGTTATTGAACTCGAAATATCTCTGCTCTTCTATGGAAGCGAGACTTACCTTACAGTACAGTCTCAACAGTCCCGTAAGATACGAGGACAGCAGTCGCGCGTAGTTGTCGAAGATACTGTCAAGTATCTTGATACGCTCTTTTGTAAACTTTTTCGGCGCCCGGAAGTCATATTCCTTGACATCGGGCTCTTTAGAGCTTTCGACCACCTCACCGGACATCGCGCTGCTTAAAAGCGCGTCTATCTGTTCCTGCGTAAGGGTTTCAGCCATTCATGATCCACCTCTCTTTCCGCTGATCTCTGTATATAATCTACCCGTTTATCGTGCTTACTCGGCGGCTTCTTCGGTTTCTGCCGCTGTTTCCTCTTCGACTTCGGGCTGAAGTATATCCTCCGGGATCTCGGATACAGGCACGCTGAACGTCGGACCCATATAGTCGTCGTTTGTCTCACCTTCGGAGATAACGGTACCGGAGTACTTGGAATCGAGTCCGGAGATTATCTGCTGAACGGTATCGTCGGTAACGCCGCCGTCTGCACCTGTTCTGTCGATGGAGTCGGTCTGGGCGTTGGTGATGCCGTAATCATACAGCAGCATATCCTCGAGGATCGGGGTATCCGCGGTATCGATCTCGTTTCGTGTAATGACAAGCTCAACACGTCTGTTTTCCTGCTTATGCTCTTCGGTGTCATTCGGCTGTATGGGGTCGTACTGGGCGCGGCCTTCAGCGATGTACTTCTCGCTCGGCACTATGACCTGATAATCCATGTATTTCAACACGGAGCAGGCTCTCGCGGATGAGAGATCCCAGTCATTGATCGCCGAGAAGCCCTGAGCGGTATGACCCTGTACCTTGATGGACTTGATGTAGTCCGCAGTCGCTTTGATAGCGGGCATCATCAGCTTCAGCGCATCTTTGCCGCTCTGTTTGAGCACTGCGCTGTCACCGTCGAACATCAGTGAATTGTTGAAGCGTATATTTATTCTCGATGCCGATGTCTGCGAGACGCTTATCGTATCGGAGAACTCACTTGAAGCTGCCGCCGAGGACAGCCATGCAAACAGGTCATCGAAGTTATGCGGAAGACCCATTTTATCCACCGTCGATTCAGTGGTACCCGAACCGCTCTCGGGCGGAACATCTGTGTTGCCGTCGCCGTCGGACTTTGACGTACCGTCGTTCAGATCCTCCATGACGAACGGGTTTACATATTTACCCTGGCTGTTGAAGGACTGGAATATGTACTGGAACTTGGTATCATTGGGCGTGGAAGCCGCGTACAGAAGCACGAAGAAGCACATCAGCAGCGTTACCATGTCCGAATACGTCGCCATCCATTCATCGACGCCGGTATGTATGACCTTTACCTTTTTCTTTGCCATATTACTCTCCGCATACCGACTGGACACAACTATCCCTGTAAACAGTCGGTATTATATTATACCATAAAAAACGAACTTTTGCAATACTATTTTTGAACCATTTGCGTTATTTTTTCTCCCCAGCCGCTTTTGCGCTCTTCGGAAGCATAAATTCGAGCTTTTCTTTGATCATTCTCGGGTTAGAACCCTCGGCGATCGACATGACACCCTCGATAACTATCTGCATGCAGAGCACCTCGTCAGCGTGCGCGTTTACAAGCGCTCTCTCAAGAGGAGTAAACAGGATGTTCGCAAGGAACGAACCGTAGAACGTAGTGATAAGGGCTGTCGCCATTGCAGGACCCAGGTCACCGCCGTCGAGATTCTGAAGCATGATAACCAGTCCGACCAGCGTACCGAGCATTCCGAATGCAGGCGCAAGTGAAGCGCCCTTACCGAAGAATGCCGCACCGGCTTCGTGTCGTTCCTCCATGAACGAAAGCGAGCCTTCGAGCATCTCTCTTACCTTTGCGGAATCGTTGGCATCAACTATAAGCATAAGGCTCTGCTTCATGAACGGATCCTCACACTTGTTTGCGCTGTCTTCAAGAGCGAGAAGACCCTTGCTTCGAGCTGTATTTGCGAAATCTACTATCTGTGATATGTAATCCTCCGCCTTGAATTTAGGCGGGAAAAGCGCGTATTTGAACAGCGCCGGCACTGCTTTGAGCAGAGACATCGGAGATATTGCTATAAGTACGCCGAACGTACCGCCGACAACTATCATCAGTGACGGGATATCGATAAACCATGCGAGCTGACCGCCGCTCAAAATACCATACAGAACAAGTCCTATCGACAAGACCCATCCTATGATCATCGTAATATTCAAAAAGGTTCCCTCCAATTGTAATTGATTTTAACACACAAACCCGAATACACACCGAAAAACACGGTCGCCTGTATCATCATCTGATGCAAAAGCGTGATGCATTCGGGATCGTGCGTATAAGACATACTATTCGTCCTTGTGACCCTCTCTTGTACCGCGGGCTCTGCACGCGCGATTAAAGCCCACGATCCTGCGGAAGATCTCCTCGACTGACTCCTGAACGATATAACTGTGACCGTTGGACATTGTAATTACCGTATCCGGCGTTTCACAGACTGTTTCGATGCCATCCTCGTTTATCATTATGTCCTTACCGTTCAGTTTTGTTAAAATAACCATATTGCACCCTTAAGTTTTATTTTCAAAGCATCCGCACAGCGGGGCTCAAAGCCCCGCCGCACGTAAGCTTAAGAATCAACGCTTGAGATTTACAAGCTCCTCGAGCATGGTATCGGATACCGTTATAACACGTGAGTTGGCCTGATAGCCTCTCTGCGTGATGATCATATCCGAGAATTCCTGCGCAAGGTCAACGTTCGACATTTCGAGCGCGCTTTGGATGACCTGACCTGCGCCGTCCTTGCCTGCTATCTTGACCTGTGCTTCACCGGAAGCGAGAGATGCTCTCCACAGCGATGTACCACACTGCTCAAGACCCATGGGGTTCTCAAATGTAGCTACATCGATACGACCGAGAAGCAGAGTCCCGTGTACCGCGTGACGGCCATAGATCGTACCGTCGGTGTCTATCTGGATAACTTCGAGATCATCGACAGCCTGCTCCTTCTGGATACGCCCGTCTGTGAGTGTTACCGTACTGAGCGCGGTAGCTATATCCGAGAAGAAGTTGTCGCGTCCGTTGTCAAGACCGAGACGGTCTATTCTTGTCGAAGTGCCTGCCTGAAGTGCCTGAACGAAGTCAAACTCATTAGTCTCGAGCTCAAGGTCCGTTGCCGTTCCGTCAGGAGCGATAGACTGGAATGCCACCTTTTCCACTGTGATAAGATGATCGTCGTTGCTGACCTTCTTTATCGCCTCGTTGATAGCGTCTACGAGTGTGTATGTGCCTCCGGTCCAGCCCTCCGGAGCATCGCCGACCTTACCGTCCTTCGGAACGGTGATCGTGAGAACGTCGTTACCGTTCCACTTTGCGACTACCTTGGAGGAATCGCCGACCTTGATGTCGACCTCGTACTTGTTAGCGTTCTCGCACGCGTTGTTGGCAGTGAACTTGAGTGTGAGCTCATTGGTCGTCTTCGTGCCGCTGCTATCGGTATCGTAAGCGAACTTGATAGTATTGTTAGCCTGGAGAGCTCTGACTTCCTCATACTTCGGGAGAGTACCGAACTCAACAGAAAGCGGAACAACGTTATCGTCAAGGCCAACACCACCAAGTCTTATAGCTTCGTTGATGGAGTCCTCGAATTCTTTGCGTGCCGCTTCGACTGCTTCTTCCTTGAGTGAGTCGAGCTCTTCCTGGTTGTTGATGGTTATATCATTACCATTGATATTGATAGTCTGTGATGTGGTAAACTCGCCGTCGGGATACGCTTCGTCGATCTTCGAGAAGTACGCATCACCGTACTGCTTGTCGAGATCCATGTAAATCGTAAGGTTGGAGCCGCTTCTTGTAGCAAAAGGCGTATCGGAGTCCACGATAGTGAACGAGATGTTGCCCTGCTCACCATAGCCTGCTGCGCTGATGGTGATATCATATACATTGTCGCCCTGTCTCACGTTCTTTGTGCAACTTGCCTTATTGTTGTCTATTGCGGGCACCTTGAGGTTGATACGCTGTGACTGGCCTACCTCGACGTTGCTTGGATCACCCGCGACACCGAGCACCATGTTGCCGTTCGGGTCACAAAGGTTTCCAAAGCTGTCCACGGAGAACTTACCCGCACGGGTGTAGTAGATATTGCCCGCCTCGTCCATTACCTGGAAGAAGCCTTCACCCTGCAGCGCGCAGTTGAACACGCTGTCGGAGTATGTAAAGCCCGACTGCACCATGACCTGGGAAACGGTGCCGAGCTGAGAACCGTAACCTATCTGGGTGGGGTTCTTACCGCCCGAGGTAGCGTCACCGGATGACGCATTTCCCTTGGTCTGATAGTAAACATCCTTGAATGTAACTTCACTTGTCTTGTAACCGGTAGTATTGACATTAGAGATATTGTTACCTATAACATCCATTCTCTGGTTGTGAGTCTTCATTCCGGCAACACCGGAATAGAGTGATTTCATCATAGCGGTTTTTCCTTTCTTTGCGCCGCCGTCCGCAGTCCGTCCGTCGTTCGGGACTGCAATATGTCTCCTTGGTGAGCGTAAAGCTCCCTCGGTCCGACTTATACTATAACGGCGGAATCGATGTTGGTGAACACGTTTCCTTTAAGATCATCTGCCGATACCGTAGTGATAACGGTATTGTTCTTGACGCTTACGATAAACGCGGTGCTGTCCACGAGAATAAGGCTTTCTTCACTGCCCTTTTCTGCCGCGAGCTCCACTCCCCTGTTGAGCCTTTCGATCCTGTCATTCTCAATGATATCGATCTGTCTGCTCTCAAGGCGTCTTATCGCGTGACTGGAAAACTCGACTTCCCTGCTTCCGATAGTCTCACGAAGCTGTTCGGCAAAGCTTCCCGACTCGCCGCTTTCCTGCGTCTTTCTGACCGGGTCATAGGTATTAACGCTGTTCCCGGTAGAAACGGATATCGAATTGCGTCCGGCAAGATACTCGCTTATAAGCATCTTTACACCTTCCCTTTCCGAATATCAGTCAAACAGCTCGTAAATATCTGAATCGTTATTGCCGCCTCTGCCGCTCTCGCCGTCTGTATCTGCCGCGTCTGCGATGTCGTCATTATCGGTCTGCTGTACCGCACTTGCCTGTTCGGTGACAGTCTGTGTCGTCGGCGTTGTCGGCGTTGTCGGCGTTGTCTGTGTCGCCTGTGCAGTCTGTGCCGTCTGTAATGCCTGTGCCGCCTGTAACGCCTGTGCTATTGCGTCTTCTGTCGATACTGTTGTTGCCGACTGTGTTTCCGCCGCCTGTGCATTATCTGTGACCTTGAGTATATCCGTAGCATCATACGAATAACCGTTCACGACCACTCTTACGTTGCCGTTCTCGATCTCGATCGAGCTTACCGTTCCTTCATCAACGTATGTCTGTCCTGTAGGATCGATAGCCTGTACCACAGCTGTTTTGCCGAGTATGCTTGCCGCGAACGCGCCATAGTCTCCGATGCTTGAAGCCGAGTTTGTGCTCGTGTCATGCACCTGCGAGATAGCACTGAGCTTGTAGGATTCACCGTTCACGCTTATCTGCGGGTCATCGCCGTTCTTTACGAACGTCACAACGCCTGTATCGGTCTTGCCGTCGCCGGTGGATACCGTGACTGTCTTGCCGACCAGCGAGTTAGCGTACGACTGCTGCTGTACCTTGTATGCGTCCTGCTGAGAGCTGAGAGCCGTGAAGCTTGCCATCTGGGAGATGAACTCCGTGTTCGATGTAGGCTCGAGCGGGTCCTGGTTCTGCATTTCAGCAACAAGGAGCGAGTAGAAGTTCTCCATCGTGATAAGGTCATGCTTATCGGTGAACATATCCTTGAACTTCTCGTAGTTGCTCTGTGGTGTTGCCACGCCGCTGATGTAATCAACCGCCATGTACTTTCCTCCTTTTCCTGTTATAGTTCTCCGAGCAGATCGTAGAAGCCGTTTCCGTCGTCGTTATCGTCGCCGTCATCGTGCTTTTCCGCGTTCTGTTCCTGTTCGTGTCCCTGCCTGTTTCTTCCGCCGCCTTCATAGTCATCACGGTGATACTGTGCATCTTCCTGTTCCGTGACTACCTGATAGCGCTCGAGTTCCACTCCGTTCTGACGAAGTGCGCTCTGCAGGCTTTCGGATCTTGCAGCGAGTATTGCTCTTGTTTCCGGGTTCTCTGCCGTGATCTCAACTGCCGTCCTTTCGCCGACCATGACCAGCTTGACGGTTATTCTTCCGAGACTTTCGGGATTGAGGACCATTGTGAACTGTGCGTGATCATCCTGCATCGTCCTGATGCGTGCGAGTATCTGCTCTGCAGTCTGTATCTCCGGCGGACGGTAGTTGTTCTCCGCTTCGGGCAGTTCACTGCGTTCAACATTGACTTCCGCGTGGGCTCTGTCGCGCATAAGCTCTGCCGACATGTGCACCGCATCATAGGTATCGGTCTTTGTCGTTCCCTTTTCCGGCGCATCGCTTCTGCCTTCGTTCAGGATGTGATCCAGCTCGCCTGTCCTGTCGCTGCTGTTCATGTCGCGTGACAGTTTCACCGGCGTATCCGGCATCAGCTGCGGCATTTGAGTTTCGATCTCCGCCTCGGGCCGCAGTTCGTACTTAACTTCCGTAAGTCCGAGCTCCTGCTTTGCCTCGGTGATGATCTTACCGAGCAGCTCTGCGGTATCCTTCACGACTTCAAGCTCCGTTATAGGCTCTCCGTCATCGGTGGTCACCGTCTCAAGTCTCGCCAGAACTCTGTCGATAAGTCCGACTCTGTCGATGAAGACATCGTTTCCGGTTTCTGCGACTGCCGCTGTGGCTCCTCTCGCCTTCTCGGCAAACGTGAGTCCGAACTGCTCAAGTTCAACGGCTTCCTTGTTGTAATCTCCGCGCATTACCGCGTCGAGCTCCGCCATAAACTCGTCGCCCTCGGGTATCTCTGTCGGCTGCGGGGTGAACGTCGTGTTCTCCGCGATCATCGCTACCTCACTGTGCTTTTCCGTCATCAGGAAAGCCGTATCGGGGGTGATGACCTGTACCTTCTGCTCGTCAGGCTGCGCTGCAGGCATATCAGTCTGTACCTGTACTTCGCCGCTTTCGCCCGTCATTGCCGTCATGACTCCGACGAGAGCGTTGAGCACTTCTGCTTCGGGGATCTGCGCTGTCACTGCCGCTTCAGATGTGTCCGCGGGATCATCCTGCTTTACCGCTGCCGTTACCGGTACCGGTATCGCTGTTGCCGCCGTCTGCACATTCTGCGGGATATCTGTCTCGGGAGCCTGCGCTGCGATATCTGCGGCTGCTTCCTTCGTTTCCGGTGTCAGCTCTTTGAGAGCGTCCGCCATCATTCCGGCTGCCTGTTTTTTCGTGGGGACTTCGCCGTTTTCGACGACCTCATACACAACGGTCTCTACCGCCTGTTCGAGGTATTTGTCCGCCACAGCTTCATCGAAGCTCTGTTCCCGTCTGGGAGCATACGCTGCCGCATCTGACACGGGAGCGCTGTCTGTCGGCTCATGCACGCTTTCCGAAGCACGTTGAGCGAACCCGATCTCCTTGCCGAATTCCTTGCGCGACGAATTAGTAAGACCCTGCTGCCTGCGGTTATCGGATACACTGCCGAGAACGTCCGAAAATCCGCTGTCGCCTTCACGCTGTTTCGCGCCATTCGGAGAGTTCACTTTAAGATCCATATTTACCGCGTTCGTTACCATATTACACCTCCTTTCAAGTCGTAAAAGGGCATAGTTACCCTTATACTACTATTAAATACATTATACACAAATAAACATAAAAAGTCAATCAAATTTTGTAACTTTTTATGACTTCTACTCAATAATGCTTATTTTTTGTTAATATTTCACTAACCGCGGCGTGATATTTATGCAACATTTGCTATATACGTTACCACTCCGTGCCCGGGAGAGCATTATTTTCGCCCGCCGCGTCTTTTTTCGGCAGTCTCCGCCGCATGAAGATGAAGCATACAAAATGCACAAGGAACGTAATTATCCACGATGCCGGGTAAGAAATGAACAGCCAGAACTCGGTGTGGAACTCCTCAAGCTGAAAGCCCGTGAATATCCACAGTATACGAAGCCCGCACGCTCCAAGCAGCGAGACTATCGTAGGTGTCACCGCATACTGCATGCCGCGTATCGAACCCACGATGCAGTCCATCAGGCCACAGGTGCAGTACATCGTACAGACAAGGCTCATGCGCACCAGCCCGGCTTCGATGACATCCGGCCGTGTGTCGTATATGCTGAGCAGCGGCCTTCCGAACAGAAACGCGAGGTTCCCGAAGATCAGCCCCGCCGCCGCAGCGCAGGAGCAGGATACCACAGCTATCCTGTTGATACGGCTGTACTTTCCCGCGCCGATATTGGTACTCGTAAATGTGAGCGCGCCCTGTGAGAACGCGTTCATAGAGACCCAGATAAAGCCCTCGATGCTTGACGCGGCCGCGCTCCCCGCCATAACAATGGAGCCGAAGCCGTTGACAGAAGCCTGTATCACCACATTCGACAGCGAGAACAGCACTCCTTGAAATCCCGCCGGCAGACCTATTTTCAGCATTTTCGCCACTGTCGCGCCATCAAGCCGGAACTTTGAGAGCTCAAATCTGAACGCGTCAGTCTCCTTCATCAGGCAGCGGATTATCAGCACTGCCGACATGCACTGCGAAATGACCGTGGCGAGAGCAACGCCTGCAACGTCCATTTTGAACAGTATCACGAATATCAGATTGAGCACAACGTTCACTACGCCCGAAAGCGTAAGATAAAGCAGCGGACGTTTGGTGTCGCCCTTCGCGCGCAGTATAGAGCTCCCGAGATTGTATATCATCATCGCCGTCATACCTGTGAAGTATATTCGCAGATACAGCGCCGACAGCTCGAGCACTTCCGGCGGATTCTGCATCAGCAGCAGGAGATCATCCGCAAACAGGCACCCAACTACTGTCAGTATAAGTCCGCTGATGACGCTCATCATAATGGCGGTATGTACAGTCTTGCTCACCCGGACGCTGTCATTGGCGCCGAGGTAGTGTGATGCCAGCACGTTCGCGCCGGTGGACAGCCCGAGAAACAGGTTGGTCATCAGATTGACCAGCGATGCTGTAGATCCCACTGCCGCCAACGAGTTATCTCCAGCAAAGTTTCCGACAACGATGATATCCGCCGCGTTGAACAGCAGCTGCAGCACGCTTGACAGCATCAGCGGAAGAGAGAGCTTCAGCAGCTTCGGCAGTATCGAGCCTGTCGTCATATCCATTTTATCATCTTCTCGCACGAAGCTCCCTCCTTTCAGATACACTACTATTAGTATAGTTTTATAGTCTTGTTCTACTACATAGAACTTGCCCCAAAGCCGCACGGCAGCTGCGGATCAGTATGGAAGCGCCGAAAAAGTCGTACTCTCTGCCTCGCCGCCGCAGCTGACTGCTGCTACATAGAACTTGCTCCAAAGCCCCTCGGCAGCAGCTCTGACAGCGTTATCTCATCATACTCCCCTTCCTTGTTCCCGCAGAGCACCGTCATTTCCGGCGCAAACTCGTACAGGAACTGGCGACACACGCCGCATGGCGTACACTTTTCAGCGGAGCTTCCCGTGACCGCGCAGGCAACAAAGCTTCTCCTGCCATCGCTCACAGCCTTCGACACCGCAGTGCGTTCGGCACAGATGCCGCAGGGATACGAAGCGTTCTCCACATTACAGCCGGTGTAAACGCTTCCGTCACCGCACAGTACGGCAGCTCCGACCGAAAAACCCGAATAAGGCGCATAAGCGTTCTCCCTTGCTTTTATCGCCGCAGCCATAAGACCGGCAGCACTCTTTTTATCCATAAACCGCGTCATCTCCTTCCGTATTCCGCAAATATTATAACACATTATCACGCAAAAATCAACGATTAGCTGCGATTTTACGCGTTTCGCCCCCGCCGGGCGCAATTTTACGCGCTGTAAAAAAAATGTTTTAATTTTCATAAAAAATTTTTGTAAAACTATGGAAATTCTGTTGAAAATATGCTATAATATATGTGTTATGCAGGATAAGTTCACAAACCGCGCTCCGGTGCGGGTCAAGACCGATGACTGCGGAACTAATTCAAATTCAGGAGGACAAATCCAATGGCAAAGAAATACTGTTACCTTTTCTCGGAAGGCAACGCAGACATGAGAGAGCTTCTCGGCGGTAAGGGCGCAAACCTCGCGGAAATGACCAAGATAGGTCTCCCCGTTCCCCAGGGCTTCACTATCACAACAGAGGCTTGCACTCAGTACTATGAGGACGGCAGAAAGATCAACGACGATATCATGGCTCAGGCTATGAAGGGCGTTGAAGAAATGGAAAAGATCAACGGCAAGAAGTTCGGCGACAAGCAGAACCCGCTGCTCGTTTCAGTTCGTTCCGGCGCGCGTGCATCCATGCCCGGCATGATGGATACTATCCTCAACCTCGGTCTTAATGATGACGTTGTTGCCGCTATGATCGCAGGCAACCCCGACCCCACATTCGAGCGCTTCGTATATGACTCATACAGACGTTTCATCCAGATGTTCTCCGATGTCGTTATGGAAGTCGGCAAGAAGTACTTCGAACAGCTTATCGACAAGATGAAGGAAGCAAAGGGCGTAAAGTTCGACGTTGAGCTCACCGCTGCTGACCTCAAGGAGCTGGCTACACAGTTCAAGGCAGAGTACAAGAAGCAGCTCGGCAAGGACTTCCCCTCCGATCCTATTGAGCAGCTCAAGCTCGCTATCGAAGCCGTGTTCCGTTCATGGGACAACCCGCGTGCTAACGTTTACCGCCGCGACAATGATATCCCGTACAGCTGGGGTACCGCAGTAAACGTAATGCCGATGGTATTCGGTAACCTCAACAACGAGTCCGGCACAGGCGTTGCGTTCACCCGTGACCCCGCTACCGGTGAGAAGAAGCTCATGGGCGAGTTCCTTAAGAACGCACAGGGCGAGGACGTTGTTGCAGGCGTTCGTACTCCTATGCCGATCGCACAGATGGAGCAGGAGTTCCCCGAGGCTTACGCAGAATTCGTTAAGGTTTGCGATATCCTCGAAAAGCACTACCACGATATGCAGGACATGGAGTTCACAGTAGAGAACAAGAAGCTCTATATGCTCCAGTGCCGTAACGGTA
>CAMVDP010000002.1 GCA_947166275.1 uncultured Clostridia bacterium | reverse complement strand
AGCACCTTATGGAGGTGTACGGCGACCAGGGAGGACTTGTCTGCTCGATATCCGAGCATGAGATAATCATAGTGCGTGACGGCCGCCCGATGAGAGTGGTAGAATGGTCGGATATAACCGAGGCGAGCGAGGGAAAGTACGGCTTTTTCCTTCGTGCGGGCGATAAGGGCCTGATAATACTGGACAAGGCCAATGTGCTTTCCGGTTCTGTGACCGAGACATCGGAGCTTATTGCGCTCAAGACCGGGGCTGCGAAGTGAACAGCGTGAACTACCGCAGGGAGCTTGAAAACAAGCTCGCCGCGCTTGAGGCGGAAGGAATGGTGCCGACACTGCTGCTCCATTGCTGCTGTGCGCCTTGCAGCAGTTACGTGCTTGAGTACCTGACCTCGCATTTTCGTATCACGGTTTTCTATTACAATCCGAACATAACCGTAAGCGCGGAGTATGTGAAGCGCGTGAACGAGCTGAAGCGCCTGATATCGGAACAGCCGGCGGTGTACCCGGTCACGTTCTCCGAGGGAGAGTATGACCCACAGCGCTTCTACGATATCGTGAGAGGCTACGAAGATGCGCCCGAAGGCGGTGAGCGGTGCTTCCGATGCTATCGGCTGCGGCTCGCTGAAGCTGCCGAGGCGGCGAAAGAGGGCGGCTTCGACTACTTCACCACGACGCTCTCCATAAGTCCGCACAAGAATGCCGCGAAGCTGAACGAGATAGGCGGTGAGGAAGCAGCCCGCGTGGGAGTACCGTATCTGTTCTCGGATTTCAAGAAATCCGGCGGCTACAAGCGCTCTATAGAGCTGTCACGGCAGTACGGGCTGTACCGCCAGAATTACTGCGGCTGTGAGTTCAGCAGGCGGACTGTCCCGGATGACGGGAACTGAAGCCTATTTATTTCTGCATGCTAACCGTTGATATCGATTGACACGTGCAGGGTTTTATGGTATAATGTAAATATAATGTAAAAGTATGTGTCAGAAAGGTGCTGCGGCTATGAAAGCGATGATAGTACAGGAGAACGCGGGGTTTATGATAGAATCCCTTGTAGCGAGCTTGAAGAAAGCTGATTTTGAGACCGCTGTGGTGCCGCCGGTACTTGAAAAAGCAGGCCCTGAACAGTTCGACTCGGATGCTGTTCTGATATACATCGGAGAATACATACAGAATTCGCACAAGCTGCTGGAGAAGCTTCGTGACCACACCGCGGAGGAAGAGAAGCCGCTGTGCGTCATCGGTTATGAAAACGATATGTCGCTCGTCGAAGAGGTGATACCGTCGAATTACATAGCGCACAAGTTCATACGCCCGTTCGATGTCAAGGAGCTCGCAAAGATAGTTGCAAAGCTCGCGGCGCTTGAGAAGTCGCCGAAGGGTATCAAGCGTAAGATACTGCTCGTTGACGATGATACGACGTTCCTGAAGACTGTACTGCGGTTCCTCGGCGAAATGTATGAAGTGACGGCGGTGCGTTCCGGTGAGCACGCGATCAAATACCTTTCGTCCAATACGCCGGATCTGATACTGCTGGACTACGATATGCCGGTCATGAGCGGTGCGCAGACGCTTGAGAAGCTTCGTAAGAAGCCTGAAACAGCGAATATTCCCGTAGTGTTCCTGACAGGCGTGAGCGACCGTGAGAGCGTCATCAATGTGATGAAGATGAAGCCTTACGGGTATGTGCTCAAAAACTCCGGGAGAGACGAGCTGCTTATGGCTGTCAAGGGCTTTTTCCTGGCGCAGAGATGGAAGAACGTTAAGTAAGGAAGTGACGATATGCGGAAGGCTGATAGAGTGAGCGTAAGGCTGATAGCGTCTGTGCTAGTGGCAATACTGCTCTTTTTTGCTCTTATCGTAAAAGGTACCTCCGATATCATATCGTACAATATAAGAAATGAGGCATACGATCATTATACGCTGCTCGCGAACGATACCTCCGAGCGTATCAACGCGTGGCTTTCGGCGAAGAGAGAGATCATCGATAACCAGCGTGCGTCCATAGAGACAATCGGGAACTTTGATTCGGCGTTTCTCACGGATTTTCTCGCAAATGCGGTCATGGGGAGAAGCGACCACAATGAGATATGTGACCTGTATTTTGTCTGCCCCGACAATACGCTGATAACCGCGAACGGGTACTATACCGACCCGGATTTCGACTTAAGACAGCGTGGCTGGTATCAGAACTGTCTTGTGAGCCGCAGTATAAACTATTCCTCGACATATCTCGACCTTTCGACGGGAAACTATGTAATGACGATATCAGCGGCAGTCAATGACACCCACGGCAAATTCATGGGCGTGCTCGCTCTCGATATATTTACCGACGCGTTCCTCAACACTGCCAAGGTAGAAGGCGTGCCGATGAACAGCTATGTGTTCCTCGTGGACGGAGACCTCGGAGTAGTATCACACCCTTATTCCGGCTACGGTTATGTGAATGGCGTTCCGATAAAGCTCGGCGATGTTCCGGGCGGCATCTATGATACGCTCAACAGTACAATACAGAGATACCGCGGTACAAGGATCGATATCCGAGATTACGACGGTGTCGATCGTGATATGTTCACAAGCATGATAGACTGCTGCGGCTGGTATGTGGTCGCAGCGATATCCGACGATGTGCTTCACAGCTCGGAGAGAATGCTGATAATCTCGATATTCGTGGCGCTTACCATAAGTCTTGCAGTCGGCATGCTCTGGACGTTCATCGGCTCGCGCTCGATAATGCGCAAGCTTGAATCCGCGAGAGAAGCTGCGGATGCCGCAAACGAGACCAAGAGCTCTTTCCTCGCGAATATGTCACACGAGATACGTACGCCTATCAATGCCGTCATCGGCATGAACGAGATGATAATGCGTGAGGACATAAATGAGAACGTCCGCGAATACTCGCTTGATATAGCCGTCGCGAGCCGCAGCCTTATCGGTATCATAAGCGATATCCTCGATTTCTCCAAGATAGAGTCCGGCAAGCTGGATATCGTCGAGGGCGAATTTGAGCTCGCGTCGATGATAAATGACATCGTGAGCCTTTCGGTGTCGAGGCTCGGTGATAAGACGCTGGATCTGTTCGTTCGCGTTGACTCGCAGATGCCGTCGGTACTTGTGGGTGATGAGGTGCGCATAAAACAGATAGTCATCAACATGATGACCAACGGCATAAAGTATACGAACAAAGGCTACGTCGAGCTTGATGTTGCGTGCGAAAAGCGCGAATACGGCGTTAATCTCGATATCAGAGTGAAGGATTCCGGTATCGGCATAACTGCCGAAAACCTCGAAAAGCTGTTCACAAGCTTCCAGCGAGTGGATACCAAGCGTAACCGCTCTGTGGAAGGCACAGGACTCGGACTCGCGATAAGCAAGCGCCTCGCGGAGAGCATGGGCGGCTTCATAAACGTTTCGAGCGAGTACGGAAAGGGCTCCGAATTCAAGATCTCCCTGCCGCTCAAGGTGGCGGACAAGACACCTATGATATCGGTGCGCGGTGAGAAGGATATCCATGCGGTATGTCTGTTCGGATACAACGGCATGATGCCCGAGTCGGTGGAGGAGTACACAAGGCTTCTTACCGATATGAAGAAGCAGCTCAACATAGATATGCGCTTCATCAGCGATTTCGAGAAGATAAAGCATCTTATCTCCGAAGGCTCGGTGAATATGCTGTTTGTTGACCGATATAACTACATCTGCAACGAGCGCTGCATAAGAGAGTTCGGTGAGGGTGTCCGCGTATTCCTCGTACAGAGCCGAGTAAGCCCGATAAAGACCTTCGGAAGGGTACGGAGCCTTTATCTGCCGTTCTACGCTCTGTCGGCTGTGGCGGCTATCAACAACGACGCGCTGTATGCGGAGAACATGGGCTCGGCTGCAGGCTTTATCGCGCCGGAAGCGAGAGTGCTTATCGTTGATGACAACCTGATAAACCTCAAGGTAGCGGTAGGTCTTATGAAGCCCTATCACATGAATTTAAGCACTGCGGAGAGCGGTGCCAAGGCGATATGGCTGATCGAGAATGAGCAGCACTATGACATCGTGTTCATGGACCACATGATGCCGAAGATGGATGGCGTTGAAGCTACCGCGAAGATACGTGCCAAGGGCGGAGATTACTTCGGTAAGGTTCCGATAGTCGCGCTCACGGCAAACACAGTGAATAACGCACGCAAGATGTTCCTTGAATCGGGCTTTAATGACTTCCTTGCGAAGCCTATCGATACCGGCGCACTTGACAGAGTGCTGCGCGTATTCCTGCCCGAAGAAATGAGACAACCTGTGGAGCAGGAGGAGCATACCGGCACAGTGGAGCTCACAGTCGGCAGTTCGTTTGCCGATGAGCTGTTCGACCCCGAAACCGGCATACGTTACACCGGCGGTGACGAGGAGCTTTATATCGATGTGCTCTCTGACTATGTAAAGGCAGCCGACAAGACAAAGGCGCTGCTTCGCGGGTTCGTTGAAGACGGTAATACATCGGAGTACATAATTGCGGTACATGCGCTCAAGAGCACATCGCTGAATATCGGCGCTTCGAAGCTGTCCGAGCTCGCGAAGACGATAGAGCATGCCGGCAAGGCGGGAAATACCGATATCATCTCCGAGCGCACGGAAGAGCTTATTTCGATGTATGATGGCGTTACAGAGAGAGCAAAGCGCTATCTTGAAAGCCGCGGTATTGTCGCGGAAGATGATGTTGCTGCGGACGTTTCGGAGCTTACCGTGATCGACAGTGGGAAGCTTGACGAGCTGATAGGCCGGGTCGTTACAGCTTGCAGTGATTTCGACCGCGGAAGCGCTATGGAAGCAGCAGATGAAGCGTGCGGATACATGTACGGTGATGTCGCGCTTGCCGAAGTCTTCTCGAAGGTGAAGGAGCTTATAGATGATTTTGACTATGACGGTGCGGCTGAACTCGCGTCGTCGCTGAAGGAAGGGAACGCCGATGAATAAGCACAGTATAGGTATCTCGACCGACAGCGCGTGCGACATGTCAGAGAAGGTCGCGCTTGAAAACGATGTTGCTATCATACGCTTTTACGTCATTGCGGATACCGGCGTTTTCCGGGATCATGAAGAGATAACGGCGCAGAATGTGGTCGAGTATTATGAGAAGGGCAAGGAAGCACTTATCACCACCGAGCCTTCGGTGGAGGAGTATGCCGAGTTCTTTCGCGATCAGCTCCTTACCTGCGACGAGCTCATACACATAACGGTGTCGTCCGGCGTGAGCGAGTCCTATGACCGCTCTATGCTGGCATTGGGGCTTCTCGGCAAGGACGCGAAGAAGATACATGTCATAGATTCGGGATCAGGCTCCGCGGGAGCGGCACTGCTGGTACTCAAAGCAGCGCAGATGCGTAACGGCGGCAGCGAGGCGAAGAGCATCACTACCGCTATTGAGACGATGCGTGATAAGGTCATCATGACGTTCATTTCACGAAATCCTGCCGAAATGTACCGTAACGGACTTATGGGACGCGCGGCCGAGCGTATATGCAGTATACTCAATCTGCATCCGGTTTTCTCGATACGACACGGCAGAGTGGTAGTATGCGGCGTCGGTTTAGGGGAAATGGAGCACTGCGCGATGCGTTTTGTGAAGCGCAGACTGAAACACAGTGCCGATATCGAGACATCGCTGCTGTACATCACACACGTGGGATTCAGCGTCGGGATGATGAACGAGGTGCGTACCACCGTAGATAAGCTCGCGAGTTTCGATGAGGTCATGGTCGCTGACGCATCTGCGACTATCGCTGCGAATTGCGGCTCCCAGACTATCGGCATGGTTTTTATGAGGAAGCGTTGAATAGAATACGAATATGAAAAACTCCGTCAGGAAAGCTTAACCTGACGGAGTTTCTGTTATTGCATTGTTACAGCTGCATCGGAATGGCAAAGTAGAACTTCAGCAGCATTATAAGCGATAGTACGAATACGAACGTGATAGATGACACCAGATAGTATATCCGGAGCTTTTTGGTCTTGATCAGTATCCAGCAGGCTATCGCTATCCAGACGCAGGAAATAAACAGTGAGACAACTATCAGGACCATGGGAAGCACGAATGTGTACTGAACGTTGAATATCATATCCATGAACCATATCACAGCCCCTGTCACCATAGGTACGAAACCGAGCGGCAGGACGGCAAGCCCCCAGTTCTTCCGGTGAGCACGGAAAAAACCGATGTTGAGCACGCCCAGAATGAGCGCTATCACAAGACATTCCCCAGCCATTTCTATCCTCCGAAGCTACTTTTTTATCCGATGAAGCCGAGAGCTATCTCCTTTGCCTTCGAGTTATCACTTGTAACAAGGTAGATCACCCATTCGCCCTTGCGCTCTATGACCGCGTCTTCGAGCTTGTAGTACTCCTCGGGAGTGTAGTCTTTGTATGTCGTTTTCTGATATTCAAGCCTGTCCTCGATGGAGGAAACTGCTGTCTTGGCGCTGTCCTCACTGTCGAACTTAAATGCTGCGATCTCGTCCGGGTAAGCGCCCGATGCGCAGATGTAGTACGAGCTGTCGGTTATCTTTTCGGTATCGAGGTCGTCGAAGTAGTCCTCAAGGGATTCCTTTTTCTTCTCGAATGCGGAGTTGATCGGGACTTCAGCAAGCACAGCCGCAGTGATCTCCGCCGCCGTCGCGTTTGAAGCGGGAGCGGCAGTTGTTGCGGCAGGTGTCGTGGTGGTGTCAGCGGGTTTGCTGCCGTTGCAGGAAGCTGCGCCGCATATTATGACGGCAGTGAGTAATGCGCAAGCAATTCTTTTTTTCATATTCTTATTCCTTTCTTTTATGGCATAGCGCCTTTTATATCACGGTCTTCCTCGTTCTGTACGGGAAAACGCCGTTTTTACAGTTGTATCGACTTCTGGAAGAAGCTCAACATGCGCTTGTACGCCGAGCCGAGGAAGTGCATTCCGTCAGCTTCGGCATAGTCCGCCGAGAAGTAGCCGGAGTTGTCCTCAAGCTTGCTGCACAGATCGAGGAATACGATGCCTTCGTCTTCGCACATGCTCTTGAGCAGCTTGTTGTAGCCGTTGACCATCACCATGGTCTCCTGACCCTGTGCGTCATGCTCTTTCGTTACGGGCGGGATAGCCACAATGTAGATGTAGCTGTCCGGGCATACCTCTTGAAGACCCTTCGCGAGCTCCTTCATCTTCTCCGCCATGTGCGTGTTGCCCATGAACGCAAGACCGTTGGAGCCAAGCATTATGAATATGCGCTTGGGATTCAAAGCTTCAGCCTTTTTGAACACGGTATTGCCGTCGGAGTCGGTCTTTGTGAGAACGCTCTCGGGGTTGAGCCCGATCATCGCGAATACCTGTTTGTCCGGGAAGTAGCCATAGTTCACAAGTCCGGTGTATATCGAATCTCCGATAAATAAGTCGTTTGCAAAGAAATCCGCATCGTATGTATCACTTTCCGCCGCCTCGATCACAGACGGTTCGGTCTCTTCGGGCTCGGAGCTGTCCTCGGGAGCAGTCGTTTCCTCGGGTGTGGTAGTGATCTCCGGCTCGGTAGTGTGTTCAACGGTATCGGTGGTTATGGCTGTGGTAACGAGTGTCGCCGCGGTAGTCTCGGGCTGGTCCATATTAGCCACATCGGTCTGTTCGAGCTTGCCGGTCATATAAAGATATATGAGCGTCACCAGCAGTATCAGCACCGCCACGATAGCTATATTCAGTATCACGATGGCGAGCGATATGCCGTCCACCTTTGCTTTTTTCTCCATTATTCTGACTTCCTCCCATAAAAGGATATTTGGCTCTGTATTACCGGAAAACAGGGATCTGCGAAAAATACCTGTATATTATACTACAATTACTTCGGGCGGTCAAGAGTTTTTATGCTTTTTCATGTGCTTCTTTATCGCTTCGAAGGTCGCATCGCTTATCACATGTTCGATGCGGCACGCGTCTTCAGATGCGGTATACTCGTCCACTCCGATATTTACGAAAAGCTTCGTGAGCACGGTATGCCGCTCATATATCTTTTCAGCGATACTGAGACCTACGTCTGTGAGCCTGATGAAGCCGTTGTTGTCAATGGTGACGTAACCTCCGTCCTCAAGCAGATGTATCGCGCGGCTGATGCTCGGCTTTGAGAAACCCATTTCCTCGCAGATATCTATTGAACGGACATCACTTTTCTTTTCGGAGAGCACGAGTATCGTTTCAAGATACATCTCTCCGGATTCCTGTAAATTCATTAATATCCTCCGTAGTTTACGCAGTATTTATACTATTCCAGTTCTTTCAGCGGTTATCACGCCCTGGATCTTGCTTATGCGCGAGATCATGGAGTTGAGCTGCTCGACGCTTGCGACCTCCACTGTGACTATCACGTTGCCATTGCCGTTTTTAAGCTGATGCGCGGAGATCTGGCGTATCGGAAGGTGTCCTGCGGCGATCGTGGAAGTAATGTCTGCGATAAGCGCAGTCCTGTCCTCCGCTATGATATCGATGGTAGCATTATAGCTCTCGGTCTCGATGCCGCCTGCCCACATAACATTGATCCAGCGTTCTTTCTCGCTTGCCGGGGAGTTGACAACGTTCACGCAGTCCTTCTTATGCACGGAAACGCCGTAGCCGCGCGTGATGAAGCCGATTATATCGTCACCCGGCAGCGGATTGCAGCATTTTGCGAACTTGATAAGGCAGTTATCGATGCCTTCTACTATAACGCCGCCGCGTCTGCGCCGTGAGTAACCGGTCTCAAGGATATCCTCCTCCTGCACCGGCACCTTGTCTTCATGCTGCGCATTGTACAGATCCTTGGTGCGCTGCATTATCTTCGAGAGTATCACGCCGCCGTAGCCGATCGCAGCGTAGAAATCATCGATATTGTCAATATGCTGGAGCCGCGCTATCTCAAGTATGAAATCATCGCTCGGCACCATGTTGTTGCGGCGGAATTCGAGCTCCAGAAGGTTCTTGCCCTCCGCGATATTCTCCTCGCGGCACTCGCGCTTGAACCACGAGCGTATTTTGGCGCGCGCCTCCGATGTCTTGGCTATCTCAAGCCAGTTGCGGTTCGGGTGCGCGTTGGGGGAGACCTGTATTTCCACGATGTCGCCGGTATGCAGCCGGTAGTCGAAGCGTATCATGCGTCCCCCGACCTTTGCACCGGTCATGGTATTGCCTATCTGGGTGTGTATAGCGTAGGCGAAATCTATTACGGTAGAGCCTGCAGGCAGTGTCACGACATCGCCCTGCGGTGTGAACACGTACACATCATCGGGTGCGAGGTCGACCTTGATCGCGTCGGCGAGTTCGTTGATATCGTCAGCGTCCTGCTGCTGCTCAAGGATATGTCTTATCCAGTCAAAGCGCTTCTCACCCGAAACGCTCCCCGCGAGTCCCACCTTGTACTTCCAGTGCGCGGCGATACCGTACTGCGCTGTATTGTGCATCTCGTAGGTGCGTATCTGCACCTCGAAGGGTATGCCCTCGCGGCCTATGACGGTGGTGTGAAGCGACTGGTAGTGATTGGGTTTGGGCGTCGCGATATAGTCCTTGAAACGGTAGGGGATAGGCTTGAAGATATCGTGTATGATGCCGAGCACGTTGTAGCATTCGATGACGGTTTGCACAATGACGCGCACGGCGTAGATGTCATATATCTCGTCAAAATTCTTGCCCTTGACGTAAACTTTCTTGTAGATGCTGTAAACGCTTTTGACTCTTCCCTCTATGGTAGGGGGCGGGTCGATATCGCTTATTCTTTCCTTGATGCGCTCCTTGATGATATCAATGAAGGTATCGCGCTGCTCCTTGTGCTTGTCGAGCATCTCCTCGATGCTCTTTGCGCCGAAGGGGTCGAGTATCTTTATGGAGATATCCTCCATTTCCTCCTTGACCGCGCTCATACCGAGACGGTGCGCGATAGGAGCGTAGAAGTTCATGGTTTCGAGTGCTTTCTTGCGCTGCTTCTCGGGCGGGCGGTACATGATCGTCCTCATGTTGTGCAGGCGGTCGGCAAGCTTGATGATGATGACGCGGATATCCTTCGACATTGCTATCAGTATCTTGCGGATATTTTCTGCCTGCTGCTCCTCCTTCGAGTTGTTCAGCGGTACCTGACCGATCTTTGTAACGCCGTCAACGAGGTTCGCAACGTCATCGCCGAATCTCTTGCGGATAGTGTCGAGCGTGACATCGGTGTCCTCCACCACATCGTGCAGCAGCGCCGCGCATATAGTGTCGGTGTCCATGCAGAAATCGAGCAGGATATCCGCGACTGCGATGGGGTGTGTGATGTATGGCTCACCGGAGCTGCGCTTTACTCCCTTGTGAGCAGAGTTTGCGACCTCATATGCCGCAGTAATCTTGTCAAGGTCATAGGACTTCTCACTTGCAAGTATCCTGTCCGTAAGGTATTCTATCGTATAAAGCATACATCATCAGTCCCTTCGTTTGTTCCGTTGATATCTTTATTTTGTCTGTATTATGCTTCGTCTTCGTCTTCATCTTCCTTTTCAGGTTCCTCATCGTCGGAGGAGTACACGACCTTCAGCATTTTCTCTGCGATAGCTGTGATAAGGTTCCGGTACTGGAGCTTTTCCACCCATTTTTTCGGAAATCCCTGTACGCCGAAGTATGCGCCGAGTATAGCTCCGGTCATGGACGCGCATGTATCGCTTGCACCGTCATGGTTAGCGGCGAGCTGTATAGCGTGGCGCGGGCTGTCACAGTGGAGAACGGAGCAGTACACTGCGATCGCGAGAGCTTCGTATGCTTCAAAGCCGTAGCCCATTTTCTTGACTGCCGACATCGGGTCGACTTCCTCGTTCTCAACGAGGTCAAGCGCGTACTGGAGCGTCTTTTTCAGCACTTCTCCGTCTGCCACACTGTCCAGCAGGTTGATGACGGTCTTTACCGCGTCCTCGATCTCCGCGCCGTTCACTACTTCCGCGATGATAGCTGCATAGCAGCCTGCCGAGATATATCCAACGGGGTCTCCGTGAGTGATCGCGGCTGCTCTGCAGCCCATGTCGAACGCTTTCTTCGTGTCACGGTAGAAGTACAGTCCGATAGGCGCCGATCGCTTTACCGCGCCGTTGTCCTTATTGTCGTTGAGACGACGCTCGGGAGTTCCGTAGCCCATGTTCTTTATCTTCAGCAGTGCGTCGATGTTCTTGGTGTCGGCGGTGCGCTTCTTGTAGAGCCCTTTTGCTTTCAGCAGACGCAGCTTGTACGCGTTCTGTGACGGGTCGAAAAGCCACGCGTACTCCTTGCCCGCGACGGTTTTGGTCTGTGTGTACAGCCACACTTGATACGCGAGGAATATATAGTCCTCATAGTTTACCTGTCCGTCATCGGCACCTGCGCTGTGAGCCCAGAGCAGACCGTCGGCGGTGAACAGCGAGAGCTGTGTGTCATCGGTGAACAGTGCCGTACCTGTGCGCTTGCTCACCGCAAGGTCAAGACAGCCCTTCTTCTCAAATCTCTCGCAGATCGCGACATAGTCCATAAGCTCGATCGGATAGCCGAAAGCGTCTCCTATCGCAAGTCCGAGCATTACTCCTTTGAAACGGTCGTCAAGATACACTTCGCTCATTTTGGTTCGTCCTTTCTTTTTTGAGTTTCCTCATTGTTTTTCTGTCATAGATGGTCTTTGAGATGACCATTGTTTTGTGAGTCATGTAAAGCCTTTCGAGGTAGTCGTAATAGATACCCGGCGAGGCTATGCCGCCGATGCACACGATGTCCGTGCCGGCTTTTCCGAGTATCTCATCGGTGAGCAGTACGCAGTTGGTGCTGAGTATCGAATATGTCCTGAACTTGCCGCGGCTGAACTTCCAGAAGTCCGCGTTGGTGCCGTTCCAAAGCTCGCTGCAGTAATCATGGTGATCGGAAAGCTTCACGTTATTTCGGCCTTTCTCTTCGCACGCGACCTGGAACGGCGGTTTCCACGGTACGGTATCGCTTTTCAGCTGTGCCACCTCACCACGCACCTGCTCGAGCTGTTCGGGGGTCAGTCGCAGACCATAGGAGAATACTATCTGCCGGTCATGCGTGACCGAGAAATCGAGATACGTTTCCTTATCCGGGGTAGTGAACATCACGCCGTCTCCGAACACACCGAAAAGCCGATGTGAGCTGTGGTCATGGTTGCCGTAGGATATCACCTCGCCGTCGAAGAACAGGTCGAGGTGTCCGACCTTGCCGGAGCCGTTGTTCGAGACATGCACCATGATCTCGATATCAGGCGGGAGCCCGTCGCTGCGGTCATCGCCCTGGAACTCGGGAAGCTGGTCATTGAGCGAAATGTACTCGTTGATGTATCTGAGCGTGCCAAGCGGTATGAAAGTCGATATATATACCGGTGGAGAGATGCGGATACGGCGCTTGAGGTCGTTCTTTACACGCTGCGGTATCACGAGTGTGATAAAGTCGGATATCATCTCCGCTCCGAAGAGTATGCAGTAAACTCCCGATATTATCAGGAACATGTCGTTCCGGATGTCCGTGCGGAAAAGCAGGACAACGAAGATCATGTAGAACGCGAAGGCGATCAGGTCAGTGAGATGTCCGGGCTGGCGGTCGAGCTTCGCTACGATGAAATCCGCGAGCTTCGATGCCGCGTTGAACAGCAGATACGCCGCGAGGACATACGCCGCGAGTGTGAATGACAGCTCCGGGAGCACCATTATCCCGATGCCGAGCAGCACGTTCATTATCGCGGTTATCAGCTTTGCTTCCTTACGTTTCTGCCCGAGCCGTCCGCCGCGCGCGATGAAGCCGGCGAGGTTGCGTGCACCGTGTATTATCAGTACCCAGCCCGCAAAAAACGCGAGGGGAGTTATCAGCACCTCCCGCTGAGACACGATCACGATACCGAGTGTCAGCATCGCTGTACCGAAAGCGAAGAGCGCTGCCTTGTAAACATAAAGCTTATACATTACTTGTGGTACTTTCTGTTGTGTATTATGGTGAACGCCCGATAGATCTGTTCTGCCAGCATTATCCGGGCGAGCCGGTGCGGGAATGTCATCTCCGACATGCTGAGCTTCATGTCGCCGCGCTGCTTCACCCGCTCTGACAGCCCGTATGAGCTGCCGATGATGAATACGAACGTCCCGGTGCCGTTTGCGCTCTCACGCTCGATGTATCCTGCGAATTTCTCGCTCGTGAGCTGTTTGCCCTCGATGCACATCGGTATCACGCGGCTTCCGGCGGGTATTTTCGCGAGTATCGCGTCAGCCTCGGTTTCAAGTGCCGCAGCGATCTCCTTGTCTGACGGGTCATCGGGCAGCTTTACCTGATTTACCTCGTCAACGGTGAGCTTACAGAACGCCGACAGCCTCTTATCATACTCCGCGAACGCGTCTGTGAGGAATTTATCCTTCAGCCGCCCCACGGCTATCAGCTTTATCACCATTTCGCGCGGATATTTGCCTTGCGCTGTTTACGCGCTTCGAGTTTCGCTATTCTTGCCTTCTGTACGGCATTGAGCACGACATCCGCTATGATAAGAACCGCGAGACCAGCGACACAAAGGCGAAACCACCATTTGTCGAATATACTGTTTATCATTCGCATCGTATATTCGAACTGTGAAAGCTCTATTGACTGTGAGGCTACGATATCTGTGGTCCAGAGGGTATCACCGTCAAGCTTGAGCGTGAGGGTACCCATGACCTGTCCTTTCTCGATGGGAGCGACTACCGCGCCGTTCTGGTTGCGTTCGGCTGTGATATTCGGTATCTGCTCTATAACTGCGGGGTCAAGGTCTTTGGGCAGCAGTGTGGAGAACGATGACGACGGCTTGAGTATTACGACATCGGCGTTTTCGCCCATATCCACCTTGACGCTTGCGACCATGGTGTTCTCGTTCATCACCTCGCGGATGTCGAAGGTGCGGAAAGCCCACTTGTAGAGCGCGATGCTGTCCTTGAAGTGTCCGTTGAGGCGGTTGCCCTCCTCATCGGTATAAGGTGCGCCGCAGGTGACGAGAAGGTAGTTGAAGCCGTTCTGCGAAGCGGAGGAAACGATGTTTGCGAAGCCCTTGTGATACACGGTCCACTCACCGTTGGTGTCCTTCGTGTAGTATTCTCCCATGCTTCCGGTCTTGAGTCCGTTGGCGAATTCGTAGTAGTACGGGTTGTCGCCGACGTTATTGATCAGCGAGTTTATGTTGTACAACGTGTAGGGGCTGGGATTGTAGGCGTTCGCAGGCATAACGTAGCTGTATGTGTTTGCGATCTCCACTATCTCGGGACATTTGTCGTAGATATACTTCGCGATAAGGTAGAGGTCGTAGGCTGTGGAGTAGTTATCCTCCTGCCAGAGCCCGTGGGTATTGCCGAAATGTGTGTCCTTGCAGCCCAGTTCGGCAGCCTTCTTGTTCATCAGCTCGATGAAAGCTTCGATGCTTCCCTTTCCGATGTTGTATGCGATGACATTACCCGCTTCGCAGCCGGATTTTATCAGAAGTCCGTAGAGGCAGTCCTTCATGGTGAGGTTCGGTTGTCCTACAGCGAGTCCGCAGGTGCCCGCGCCGTCCTTGTTAACATCGGGGTTGTTCCAGAATTCATTGGTGGCATCGTAGGTGACATCCATAGGCATCGACAGGTCGGAGCAGTTCTCCACTGCCACTACCGCAGTCATAAGCTTGGTTATGGACGCTGGCCATATCTTCTGGTGCTCGTTTTTCGCTGCGATAACTGTGCCAAGGTCGGTATTTACCATATAATATGCGGTACTGTACAGATCTATGTCCGGAGTGAACGCCGCGTCCGCCTTTACAGTGAACGCTCCCGTGGGTATTAGTGCAAAAAACAACAGAATTGACATAAACACAGCCGGAATTTTTATATTTCGCATATAGACAAAACCACCTTTTTGGGATATAATATATACAAGCGATATGATATCGGGATTACATATAATAAATTATTATAGCATACTTTCCCGAAAAATAAAAGCCTTTTTTAAAGGTTTGTTGAAAATTTTTAAAAAAAACAGGAAAAAACGGTATGATATTGGTGACAGGTGATATCCACGGAGATATCGGACGCTTTTCAGACAAGCGTATAAAGTCGCTCAGGAAGGGTGACACACTGCTTATTTGCGGCGATCTCGGCTTTATCTGGAACGGCACCGACAAGGAGAGGCGGGTACTTAAAAAGCTCGGACGGCGCAGATACAATGTACTGTTCGTCGAGGGCGCACATGAAAACTTTGATCTGCTCGAAACTTACCCCACGGAGCAGTGGAACGGCGGTACAGTCCGCGTCATAAGCGGCAATCTGCGTCAGCTCGTCCGCGGAAGCGTGTTCGAGCTTGAGGGTAAGCGTGTTTTCGCGTTCGGCGGCGGTTCGGGAGAGGTGAACGGCGGCACGGCGCCATGCAGCGCAGAGACTGCCGAACGTTATGAACTCCTGTCACAGAGTGAGCTCGCGGCTTCGGAAGCGGCACTTTCGGAGTGCGGGAATTCAGTCGATTACGTGGTGAGCTATGAGCCGCCGATAACGATAGCCGAGTTCCTTGACCAGCCGGTATCGGCTACAGACTCGGTGGGAGTGTATCTTGACCGGATACGCTCTGAACTTACGTTCAGGCAGTGGTTTTTCGGCAAGCACCACATCAACAAACAGGTGCCGCCGAAGTTCACGGCGCTTTTTGACAACGTTGTAAATGCGGAAACGCTGAAATAAACAAAAATGAAAGGACATAAACACCATGGCAGAATTTAAGTATGAAATAGTCAAGGAGCTCGGAGTCATATCCGAAGGCGCAAGAGGCTGGAACAGGGAGCTCAATCTTGTGAGCTGGAACGACAACGCTCCTAAGTTCGATATCCGTGACTGGGCGCCCGATCACAGCAGAATGGGAAAGGGTATCTCGATGACCGAGGAGGAGATGACAAAGCTCGTAGAGCTTTTCAATACCCGTGACGAAGAGGACAGCTTCGAGTGATACTGGGTGCGGCGGCACGTTTTCAGTTCGCTTGTGACGGAATTCCGACAAAATGAAACCGTATTGTAACCACAAATGTTAAAAGACTATATATTTGTGGAATAAAATTATCGGGTTTCACAAAAATTTCACCTGACATTCGTCAAATAATCAATAGTGATTGACAAATACAGCGTGTTTGTGGTATAATTTGCGTGGTTGTAAACATACGTTTGCAATGGGACATTTGTTATAGGAGGAATCATCATGACAACAAAGAATAAGGCTATTGTAGCACTTGTCTGCGGTATTCTCGGTCTTGTAGGCGGTTGGATCCCGGTAGTACAGTATATCACCGGTATCCTTTCGATAGTTGCTATCGTCTTTGGTGCTCTGGCACTCAAGGATAAGCCTGAGGGAAGCGAGAAGAGCATGGCTGTTGCGGGTCTTGTACTCGGTATCGTTGCATGTGCTATCACACTGCTTGCTATACTCTGCGCAATTTGTGCAGTTGCAGCTATCGGTGGTCTTGCTGCTCAGTACGGCGTACAGGTTTCATAATTTAACAGACTTGATGCAGACCGCTCCCCGCTCGGTACAGAGCGGGGAGTCTTTTTTTGAGGTGATCACGAAAAAATGTTCCCGGGATTTGAACTTTTCGGAAGATATATCAGCAGCTACGCCATAGCTGCACTTGTAGGCGTGTTTATTGCCTGTCCCTTCGCCATATTCACCATGAAGAAGCGAACAGGCGATGGCTACCCGATGCTCGCTACGCTGCTTATCTCGGCAGTCGGAGTATTTGCCGGAGGCGGCATACTGTACGGACTGACGAATATCGACAGCTGGTATCTCATGTTCAACGCCAAGGACTTCGAAGAATGGTGGAATTACGCGAAGCTCATCTTCGGCGGCTCGGTGTATTACGGCGGGCTCATAGGCGGCATGATCGCCGCGGCGATAGTCATGAAGCGCCGCAATTATCCTGCGGAGATAATGACGGATATCGCTGCTCCGGCTGTGGCACTGTTCCATGGCTTCGGGCGTATAGGATGCTTCCTCGGCGGCTGCTGCTACGGCATAGAGGTGCCATGGGGCGTGACATACACCCACTCGCTCAACGAATCGGCAAACGGCGTACCGAGAATGCCGGTGCAGCTGTTCGAATCCGCGTTCGAGTTCCTGCTGTTCTTTCTTCTGTGGATGCTTCTGCGGCATGACAGGCTCAAGGGCAGGCTGTTTTCGCTGTATCTTGTGCTGTACGGGATATTCCGCTTTATAATCGAGTACTTCCGCGGAGATGCGTACCGCGGTTTCCTGTTCGGGCTTTCGACATCTCAGTTCATAAGCATTTTCGCAGTCGCGGGCGGCGCGGTATATCTCGTGGTGCGTACGATAAAGCTCCGCCGTAACGCAGGTCCTGCATAAAAGGAGGAGACTTGATGGCAGAGTATATCACAGATATCGACAGGCTGCTCGGAGAACTCGACAGCCGCCGCGCCGACCCCGGTACTCTCGTGTCGCGGCATGCCGGTGAGAGTACGGCTCGGCTCTTTGAGTACCTGAAAAGCATATACGGCAGGCGATTTATTGCCGGTCAGCAGTATCTCCAGCGTGAGGAGCTCGAGGACGTGGTATATCTCGCGGAAACAGGCGATACGCCGGCGCTGTGCGGCTATGACCTTATGGACATGGACAAGGAACATGGCGATGACCAGGTGCGCCGCGCGATAGAGCGTGCCAAACGTACAGGCTGCATCATCACGATGTGCTGGCACTGGTACGCGCCGGACGATATGACCAATATGGACGGATGCACGTGGTCGTTCTACCACGCTTCCACATCCTACGACCACAAGACCTCGTTCGATATCCTGAAAGCTGTCGAATACGGCACACCGGAGTACAGCTTCGCGGTGTCGCGTATAGACAAGGCTGCCGCCGCGCTTCGGGAGTTCGAACGTGAGGATATCCCGGTCATCTTCCGCCCGCTGCATGAGGCGAACGGGGCGTGGTTCTGGTGGGGCAGAAGAAGTCCCGAGACCCGCGACGCGTATAAAAAGCTGTGGTATATGATATTTGACCGGCTCGAAAATCTGCATAAGCTTACGAACATAATCTGGGTGTGGAACGGGCAGGATAAGGACATGACAGTCCACCCGAACACCTTCGATATCGTAGGTGATGATATATACAGCGGGACTCCCGATGACCATTCATCGCAGAAAGCGAGGTTTGAGTATATGGAGTCTCTCGCGCACGGCAAAATGGTCACGCTTTCGGAGTGTGGCTATATCCCGTCGCCCGCGGAGATGCGCAGGGACGGCGTGAAGTGGCTGTGGTGGCTCCCGTGGTGGGGGCAGTTCGTGTATGACCGCGACAGTGAGGGTAAGCCCGTAAAGTCGGAGAAATACATGAGCGGCAGCTTCCTGCGGGATACCTTCGCTGATAAGAGCGTGGTCACGCTGTCAAGGTTAGGAGATAGTTGATGCAAAGAATAAAAAAAGCCGCTGCACTGGCAATGTGCACGGCAATGCTTGCAGGGTGCTCGGACAGCAGACCTGCGGAGACTACGGCGGTGTATAATACCGTGGCAGCGACGACGGCGGAAACTTCGGAGCTTCAGAAATACATCATAACCTGCGCGGAGCTCGCGTACAAGACGATACACGAAAGCGGGGAAGAGCTTCCCGCCACGATGGAAGTCACGGATGAGACTATGATCTCGGACGTTCTCGACTACGATATGAGCAAGGCGGAGGAATACAGTATCTATATACAGATGATAAGCATCGATCTGTTCGAGCTTACCGTGATACGCGCGTCGGAGGAGAACATCAAGGATATCAGAGCGATGCTCGAAGACCGCCGCACTTATTTGCAGGAGCAGGCAGCGTATTATCCCGCCCAGGTCGCGGCGGCGGATGCCTGTGTGGTTGGCGAGCTGAACGGGTGCTGTTATCTGATATGCAGCGATAAGGCTGAAGCGCTTGAAAAGAAGCTGATGTATTATATCCTGCGCAACTAAATGCGTTGACCGAACTTGATCACGGTCTTGCGCATCAGTTCATAGTCCGCTTTGTAGTAAGGTGTAGACGCACGCGGATAGTCGTTCTCGAAAAGCTCAACAACGAAGTATACCTCGCTGTAATCCTCGTTGTAGAAGAATGTACACTGCAGGAATGAGCTCTTGTCGGCGTAGTAATTCACGGGCTCAAGCTTTGTGAGTTCAGACAGGTCATTGTTAAGAAGTGCGGTAAGCTCCGGTATCTTCACCGGAAGAAACTGCACTTTTTTTGTTTTCGGCATTGATCGCGCCGCCTTTTTTTCATTGGACGGCGCATCATTTTCCTTGTCTTTTTTCCGGAAAAACAGCATGGCTTTCCTCCCGGTTTATTCTGTGGCTCCGTACTGTGCGCGGTACGCTTTCATGGCATCGAGGTACTGTTTTCCCTCGATCACGCCGTTCTCGATGGCGTCTATGATATCGTTTATCGTGACGATGGAGTACACCTTCACGCCGAATTCCTCGAAGGCGTTCTGAACTGCGCTCTTGTCGCTGTCGAGAGCCTTTTCCATGCGGTCAACGGTGATGACCATGCCGGTAATGTTAACATCAGCTGCGCCTTTGAGCTTCGGGAGCACTTCACGCAGTGCCTTGCCGGAGGTCATAACGTCCTCGATGATGACTACCTTCTCACCGTCAGTGAGCTGCTTGCCGACGAACAATCCGCCCTCGCCGTGATCCTTTGCCTCCTTGCGGTCGAAGCAGTAGTTCACTTCGATGCCGAATTTGTCATACAGCGCCGAAGCAGCGCTTACAGCCAGCGGCACTCCCTTGTAAGCAGGTCCGAACAGTGTGTCGGCTTCGATGCCGTTCTCCTTTATGCACTCGGCGTAGTATCTGCCGAGCTCGGACAGGTGACGTCCGGTCTTGTAGTTGCCGGTGTTGATGAAGTACGGGGCCTTTCTTCCGCTTTTGAGCGTGAAGTCACCGAAAGTGAGTACACCGCAGTCTGCCATAAATCTGATGAAGCTTTCTTTGTAGGTCATGATAGTATCCTTTCTCCATGGTCATATTGATATTCGCCTGAAGCTACAGTTAACCGCTATTCTGTTATATTATAAATCAAATGACACAAATTGTCAAGGATTTCCGGGGCGTATTATGGCAGACAGGTATACATTTCGATTGACTTGTGAAGCAATATGTGGTATAATTTTCTTGGTCGGTGCTGTCATATATGAAAAGCGCCGGAATGTGTACTATAAGGAGGTCATGTATGAGCGACGATAACAGACTGGTCATCGAGGTGAAAGACCTCGATATCTCGTTCAGGATGCCCACCGGAGATATCCACGCGATACGCGGTGTGGATTTCGAACTGCGGGAGAACGAAGTGCTTGCCCTTGTCGGCGAGTCCGGCTGCGGCAAGAGTATAACAGCAAAGACTATCATGGGGATACTTCCCGAAAACGCGGTGATAAACTCCGGCAAAGTGATATATCACGGCAAGGACGTCGAAATTGACCTTCTTGGCAAAAAAAGCTCGTGGCGCAGAAAGAATATCAACGGTTCGAAGATCGCCATGGTTTTCCAGGATCCGATGACATCTCTGAACCCCACCATGACCATAGGCGCACAGCTTATAACATCCATACGGAGCCATAAACACTCGGACAGAAGGGAAGCCTACTCGCGTTCGCTGGAGCTTATGCGTGAGGTCGGTATAACCGACCCGGAGCGCACCATGAGGCAGTATCCGCATCAGCTTTCCGGCGGTATGCGGCAGAGGATCGTCATAGCGATAGCTTTGTCATGCGACCCGGAGATAATAATCTGCGACGAGCCTACCACAGCGCTTGATGTTACGATACAGAACCGTATCATCGAGCTTCTGGAGAATATCCGGCGGGCAAGGGGCATATCGGTCATATTCATAACTCACAACCTCGGGGTAGTGGCAAAGATAGCGGATTACGTAGGCGTGATGTACGCAGGAAAGATCGTGGAGTACGGCACCGTGTTCGATATCTTCTACGATCCGCGTCATCCGTATACATGGGGACTGCTGTCTGCGGTGCCGGAGCTTTCTGACGATAAAGGCGAGCTGTATTCTATACCCGGTACACCGCCGAACCTTGCAAAGGAAATAGTGGGTGACGCGTTCGCACCAAGAAACCCGTACGCGCTTGCAGTGGATTTCAAGGCTGAACCGCCGCTGTTCCATGTATCGGGATCACATTTCGCGGCGACATGGCTGCTTGATGTGAGAGCGCCCGAGGTAAAGATGCCTGACGCTCTGCGTGAACGCATCAACAGGATGAAACAGGAGGGCAGAGAGTATGTCAACGAAAGTGAATAATAATGAAAAGCCCGTCCTGCTTTCGGTAGATGACCTTTGTATGTACTTTGATACAGGCGGAAAGAGAGTCAAGGCATCCGAGCATATAAGCTTCGATATCGGTGAAGGGGAAACATTCGGGCTCGTGGGCGAGTCCGGAAGCGGTAAGTCCACCATAGGCAAGTGTATAATCGGTCTGAACAAAGCAACGAGCGGCAGGATCACATTTGAGGGCAACGAGCTCACAGGTATCAGAAGCCGCAAAGAATACAACGAAAAGACACGCGGTATACAGATGATATTCCAGGATCCCATGTCCTCGCTTAACCCCAAAAAACAGGCGGGCGAGCTTATCCGTCAGGCGCTTCTGATACAGCATATCGGGAAGTCCCGCGAGGAGCAGGATCAGATAGTGGATCAGATGCTTGAAAAGGTCGGTATCCCTGTGGAGTACCGTAACCGATACCCGAAGGATTTCTCCGGCGGACAGCGGCAGAGGATCGGCATCGCGAGGGCGCTGGCAGTAAAGCCCAAGCTCATCATAGCGGACGAGTGTATAGCTGCGCTCGACGCATCGGTGCAGGCGCAGATAGTCAATATGCTCCACCATATCAAGGAGGAGACCGGTACATCATTCCTGTTCATCTCACATGACTTGAGTATGGTGAGATTCCTGTCCGATCGTATAGGCGTGCTGCACCTCGGGTATCTGCTTGAGGTAGGTACTTCGGAGGAGATATTCAGTGAGCCGCTGCACCCGTACACACAGAGCCTGCTTGCGGCGATACCGCGCATGAACCCGGTGATACCGTCCGATGAGTCCCGAAGATATGACAGGAGCGAGTCGGGCATAGATTATGCACTCGGCACATGGCATGACATCACATCCACACACAGAGTACGTTGTACCGATGAGGAGTTTGAAAAATGGACAGAAGAGGAATGAAAAAAACGGTAAGCGTACTGCTGTCGCTGGTGATGATGACCGGCGTGCTCGGCGGCTGCAGCAGTGACTCGGTGAATACGGAGCTCAACATAGCGCTTAATGATTCGCCGTCGACTGTGGATCCGCAGCTTACCTATGAGATAAACACGAACAACGTTATATCTTTCTTTGTTGCCACGCTTTATGAGTACACTCCCGACCATGAACTGGTGCCATGTCTCGCGGAGAGCAGTGAAGTATCGGATGACGGACTCATATATACGTTTCATCTGAAGGAAGGGCTTAAGTGGAGCGATGGCCGTCCGCTTCTCGCGGAAGACTTCGTATTTGCCATGCAGCGTCTTGCAGACCCCGATGTCGGCAGCAACAGTGTGTACCTGATAACGGACAGCTGTATGGTGAAAAATGCCAGGGAGATAAATACAGGTAAGATGCCGGTGAACGAGCTCGGTGTGAGAGCGCTCGACGACAGGACACTCATTGTGGAGCTCGAAGCTCCCTGTCCGTATTTCCGTGCGCTGGTAACACTGCCGAACTTTTCTCCCTGCTGCGAGGATTATTATCATGTAGTGGGAGAGGACTACGCGAAAAGGGCGGACACGATGCTTTACGCCGGACCGTACATCATGGACAGATATGAGCCTCTTGCAATGCAGATACATCTGACCAAGAACCCTTACTACCTGAATGCCGATAACATAAGTATAGAGGGCATAACACTCCAGGTCATAAACGCCAATCAACAGGCTGTGATGTGCTATGAGTCGGGCGTGGTCGATATAACGCAGATCACCGGCGAGCTCACAGAGCTTACCGAGGGCGACCCGGAGCTTCACGTATATCCGCAGGCGATGCTTTCGTTCATTGACATAAATCACGGAACAAACCCTGCTCTCAAAAACAGGAATATTCGCATGGCGCTTTCGAAGAGCATCGACCGCGTCTCACTTGTTGAAAATCTGCTGAGGACAGGGTATTCCTCGATAACGCGGATAATACCGCCCGGGTTCTACAAGGATCCCGATGGGTCGGATTTCGCCGGTGATCGCACGATGTACGACGAATACGCAGTATATGACACTGATGAAGCGAAGCGGCTGTGGGAGCTCGGATTGAGCGAGCTCGGCATTTCGTCGCTGACTCTGAATTTTGTGTATGCAACGACTTCCGGCGATGTTGCCGAGGCAATATGCGCGCAGATGGAAAAAGCGCTGCCGGGACTGAAGATCGAGCTGAAACCGGTGCCGCGAAAGGAGCACTCGCGTATTCGTATGTCGGGAGACTTTGACATGATAATGGTGGGCTGGGTAGCCGATTATTCGGATCCCACAGCGTTTTTGAGCTGCTTCCTTTCCACGGATCACACGAACAGCTACAACGATCCGGATTATGAAGCTCTGATCGAACGCTGTCAGAGCGCGGAGGTCGCGAATAATAACGAGGAGCGTGTGAATCTCATGCACCGCGCTGAAGAAATGCTGATGGAGGACGCGGCAGTGATACCGCTCTGGACAGTCGGACGTTCGTACCTCGTGCATGAGGGAGTCGAGGGCTTTCGCCTTACTCCGACAGGTACCGGGTTTGTGGTGACCGGTCTTACAAAGGAGGTGCGATAATGCTGAAATACATAGGAAAGCGGCTTCTGATATCTGTTATCACGCTGCTTGTGATACTGCTGATACTGTTTCTGCTGCTCCAGCTGATGCCGGGCTCGCCCTTCAATGACGAGAAGCTTTCTCCGGAGCAGGTAGCTCAACTCAAGGAAAAATACGGGCTTGACCGACCCGTCATCGAGCAGTTTTTCAGGTACATCGTCAATATGCTGCGCGGTGATCTTGGCGTAAGTTATTCGCTTTCGGCGAACACACCGATAACCGAGCTTCTCGTTAACAGGTTCCCCATAACTGTGCAGATAGGTCTCGCGAGTATGATCGTCGGTACGTTTTCTGGGCTGGTGCTGGGCTTTCTTACAGCATTTTTCCGCAATAAGGTGCTGAACTTTATATACGGGTTATTCACACTGCTCGGAATAGCGGTGCCGTCATACATATTCGCAATGTTCTTCTCCTACTTTCTGGGATACAGAGTCGACATGCTTCCGCTCCTGTATGATTTCCGCACACCGATACTATCCACAGTCATGCCGATAATGGCGATGAGCTTCGGGGTAATGTCGGTCATAGCGCGTTTCGCGAAGGCTGAAGCGAGCGACGTCATGAAGTCTGATTACGTGCTTTTTGCGAAGTGTCAGGGTCTTCCCAACGGCACCGTGATAATGAAGTATGTGCTGAAAAACTCGCTGATGCCAGTCATTACGGTAGTGGCGAGCCTTCTCGTGAGCCTGCTCACCGGCTCGCTCGTGATCGAACGCATGTTCTCTGTTCCCGGAGTGGGCGGACTTCTCACAAGCGCGATAGATTCCAACGATTACAGCGTGGTCATCGCATTAAGCTTTATATATTCGGCGCTGTACATCGTTGTGATGCTACTGCTTGATATACTGTACTGTATCATCGACCCGCGTGTGCGTCTCGGCGGCCGCGATTAACGGGAAAGTGAGGTAAAAGAAGAATGAACAACGAAACCGCATACATACCTGTAAAGGAGGACTTTGTCCTTGCTCCTCCTGAACTTACCCGAAGCGCTGTGAAAGAATCTATCGGCGGCGTGAAGCACGAGACTGTCAGGCGCTTTTTCTCGAATAAGTCGAGCGTTCTCGGCGTCGTGATAATATGCCTGCTGGTACTGCTTGCCATTGTCGGCCCGTACATCTCCGGTCACAGCTATGACGACCAGGATCTGACCCGTGCAAATCTTGCGCCGCGTGTGCCGGTGCTTGCCTCGGCAGGCATACTTGACGGCTCGGAAGCTGTACCGATGACAAGCGGCTATATTACCGACAACAAGTATGACGAGCTCGGACTCACTAACGAGTATTATCTCTTCGGTACCGATAAGCTCGGGCGTGATATGTTCGCGAGATGCTTCATGGGGCTTCGCATATCGCTTATCATCGCATTCGCGGCGACAGCGATAAACCTGCTGATCGGCATGAACTACGGCATAATCTCCGGATATTTCGGCGGCGTGACCGACATTATCATGCAGAGGATAGTCGACATCATAGGAAGTATTCCGACGCTTGTCGTTGTGACGCTGCTTATGCTCGTGCTTAAACCGGGTATGGGCTCTATCATGTTCGCGCTGATGCTTTCGGGGTGGTTCGAGATGAGTCTTATCGCACGCTCCGAGGTGCTCAAGGTAAAGCAGCTCGAGTACGTCCAGGCTGCAAAGACCATGGGCGCGGGGCATTTACACCTGATATTCCGCGAGATAGTCCCGAACATCGTCGGCAAGCTTGTGACGCAGATAATGCTCAGTATCCCTTCAGCAGTATTCCTGGAAGCGTTCTTAAGCTTCGTGGGTCTTGGGATGCCTGCGGGTACATGCTCGCTGGGAACGCTGCTGTCGGACGGCTTTGCGAACGCACTGCTGCATCCGTACAAGCTCATTCCTCCCGCGATCATAATGATACTTCTTATGGTCGGCTGTCACCTTGTGGCAGAGGGGGTCAAGAAAGCTACTGAATAAAACAGAATGCCTCCGGTACGACAGTGGATCGTTCCGGAGGCTGTTTTTTTATGCCTGCAAGGTAAACAGGACTTGTGTTGAGCATACTCTTTCGGTTCGCGGGTCATGTCAGATAACGCAGAAACTCCCCTGCGATGAGGCAGGGGAGCCGGATCAGTATTTCTTTGTGACTTTTGCGAGCGGCTTGTAGATAAAGAATACGATGATCGAGTCTACCATGAACTTGACGAATGTGAACGGCAGATTGAACCATATCAGTGCATCCCAGAGCGAGCCCACACCGTCGTTTATCTCGCGGTACATTCCGAGTATCGCTTCCATGGGAAGCCCGTAGAAGTTCTCGTAGAACGGGTAGGTTATGAAGTAGTTTATCGGAAGGCTTGCGGCAGCTGCTACACATGAGCCGGCGATCATAGCGAGCGCGGCATTCACCTTCGACGGCTTTATCTTGTATATGAGCCACGCGGGAACGACCATAGCTATACCGAGCAGGCAGTTGCAGAGCTCTCCGACACCTGCTGACATCGAAACCGCAATGTGTATCAGGTTTTTGAGCATACAGACTGCTATACCGGAGAGCGGTGAAACGAGGAACGCCGCAAGTATCGCGGGCAGATCCGAGAAGTCGAACTTCACGAAGCTTGGTATCAGCGGCACCGGAAATTCAAGGTACTGCAGTATCACCGCGATAGCCGTAAGTATCGCCGTGAGTGTGAGGAATCGTACGTGGTTTGGCTTTTTTTTCTGGATAGTGTTTTCTGACATGATGTACTCCATTTCCTTCGGAGGAACAAAAACGCCCTGCTGCGCATAAAAACAGCAGGGCGACACCTTTACAGGCTTGTTTCTTTCATCCGGACTTTCGGATCTCCTATGGGCGCGTCGTCCTGACGCGCTCTGGGGAGCTCCTTTGCTGCGTCATGCAGCAGGATCTCCTATGGGCGCGTCGTCCTGACGCGCTCTGGGGAGCTCCTTTGCTGCGTCATGCAGCAGGATCTCCTATGGGCGCATACACCCACCACAGTTATCCGTTTACCGTCGGTATCGGAATTTCACCGATTCGGCACCATATAAGGCGTTCGCGGACTATCGTCAGCTCTCTCGCAGGAGCTTAACGGCTGCGTCGTGCAGCACCGCCGGTGGAGAATTTCACTCCGCCCCGAAACATTTTTGTTTTGTTTATAATAGGCGTTATTGCCGTATTATTCGTCGTCTTCGTCGTCGATCTCGAACTCGATGACACTGCCGCAGTTGGGGCAGACAAGGTTACCCGACTCAATAGTGGCGAAGTCTGTCACCATCGTGTTATTGCAGTTCGGGCAGGTGATCTCATAAGAGTCATCATCCTCGTCGTCATCGCCGTAGTCGTCGTCCTCTGTGCCGTAAACTTCGTCCTCAAGGTTCATAACGCTTTCCTCAAGGTCTGTAACGACATCGGAAACGTCGGCAAGGTCGCTGTCGATATCTTCGATGTTGAGTGCGATATCACCGAGCACATCGATGATAGCCGCGAGAATCTTGCCCTCGGGAGTCTCTGTATTGAGCTTGAGTCCTTCGGCAAGGCCTTTGATATATGATACCTTTTCGGCAATGGTCATGTTTTCCATAACATACACCTCATGATCATAGTTATAAAACAGTTCTTACTTGTTTGCGCGCTCCATGTACTCGCCGGTTCTTGTATCGATACGGATAACATCACCGATATCGATGAAGAGCGGAACTCTGATCTCTGCACCGGTCTCGAGTGTAGCGGGCTTTGTAGCGTTGGTAGCAGTATCGCCCTTGAAGCCGGGGTCAGTCTGTGTTACTTCGAGTTCTACGAAGTTAGGCGGTTCAACGCCGAATACCTTGCCCTTGTAGGAAAGGATCTTGCAGACTGTGTTCTCCTTTACGAACTTGAAGCTGTCGCCGACTTCAGACGCGTTGATCGGAACGTCCTCGTATGTCTCGCTGTCCATGAAGTGGTACAGTTCGCCGTCGGCGTATGTGTATTCCATATCCTTTCTCTCAATGAAAGCGGTAGGGAACTTTGCTGTGGGGTTGTATGACTTTTCAACTACTGCGCCTGTGAGAACGTTCTTGGTCTTTGTTCTTACGAAAGCGGCACCCTTACCGGGCTTAACATGCTGGAACTCGACGACCTGCATTACCTGTCCGTCTTCTTCGAATGTCATACCGTTTCTGAAATCGCCTGCTGTTATCATTGGTTTATCCTCCTTGTAATATGCCGTGTTTCCGTTATCTGCACATTATCACATTTTATATATTGTACTATATTTTCGAAAAAAAAGCAATAGTTTTTAAAAATTTTCGGAATTTTTTGCGTTTTGCCGAATTTTCCGCTGTAGCGGGAGCTCAAATCGGCTATCTTCACACATCATATCCTTATAAGCGTTTTGGGGCTGTGTGCGAGGTCGATGCAGCCGTCGGTGGTCACCACTACCATGTCCTCTATGCGCACGCCGTATTTATGCGGGATATACACGCCAGGCTCAATGGTGATTATCATTCCCTCGTGGAGGGTGAAAGGGCTTTTCGATGAGACTGTGGGGGATTCATGTATCTCAAGTCCGACACCGTGTCCGAGCCCATGTGAGAAGTACTTTTCGTATCCCCAGGCTTCGAGTGTGCTTCTTGCCACGCTGTCGAGGAGCTTACCGGTAATATCTGCGTGAACAGCCTTGAGCGCGTCGGTCTGTGCTCCGAGCACGGCGTTGTACACTTTTGTCATTTCCTCGGTAGGTTCGCCTATTACCACAGTACGTGTCATATCGGAGTGATATCCGTCAACGACTGCACCGAAATCAAGCGTAAGGAACTCGCCCTTCTGTATCGGCTTGTCAGTAGGGACTGCGTGGGGGCAGGCGGAGTTGATACCGCTTGCCGCGATGGTCTCGAAGGATATTCCGTCGGCACCGAGATCCATCATGTAGAAATCGAGCACAGAAGCGACCTGCTTCTCGGTCATGCCGGGGCGTATGTTGGTTAGCAGCTTCGAAAGAGCCGCGTCAGAAATATGCTGCGCCGCTTCGATCTTCTGTATCTCCTCCGGGCTTTTGATAATACGCATTTTCTCCAACGTTGTGGAGAGCCAGTTGGAATGGTCGACTATCAGCGGGTTGAAGAGCTTCTTGAAATCCTCAAGCTCGTTCACCGTGACGGTCTTGCTCTCAATGGAAATGACCTTTATGCCGTGTGTTTCGATTATGCTCCAGAGCTGCTTGCGGATATCGGTGAGCAGCTGCACTTCGACACCTTCCGCCTGCTGTGCGGCTTTTTCGTAGTATCTCGCGTCGATGAGGAAGTAGCTTTTCTCACGCGTTACGAAAACAATGCCCGCCGATGACTTGAAGCCGTTGGCGTACTGCCTTGCCACAGGGCTTGTTATGAGCGCAGCATGTGTTGGGTCTTTAAGCTCCGCCGCTATCCTGTCTGTTCGTGTCATGTCGCAATTCTCCTTTATATTACAGGCTCAATGCGTCTATCGCGAGTCTGTAGACCTTTTTCCCGAAACCGCATATCACACCGGTGCATACCGCCGATAACATGGACTTGTGCCGGAATTCCTCGCGCTTGTGCACGTTCGAGAGATGCACCTCCACGCAGGGCAGCTCCACAGCCGCGATCGCGTCACGTATCGCTATGCTGTAGTGTGTGTACGCTCCCGCGTTTATCACTATCCCGTCCGCGTTTCCGCGAGCTGAATGTATGATATCGATCAGTCCGCCTTCGGAGTTGGACTGGTAAAACTCCGGCTCCACACCCACCCCCTTACAGTATTCGGCGATCTCACGGTTAATGGATTCCATCGTATCTGCGCCGTAGATCTCCGGCTCGCGAAGTCCGAGCATGTCAAGATTGGGTCCGTTGATAATGAAAATTTTCATGTTGTATTCTCCTTGCTACGCGGCATATTCGAGCGGGGGCAGATTCCACTTCTTTACGGAAGCGGAGCTGTCTGTAAGACCGACGTAATAAGCCGTGACCTCGGTGATGTGGTTTAATATCTTGTCGTAAACATATTTACCTGTTTTGGGATCCCATGTGATGCGCATGATATCGTTGAGCTTGGAATCCTTGGCGTACTCGATAAAATCGGTTGTTATGCCCTTACCACCGTCGGCGTACATGTCAGGAGCTCCGAAGCAGTGCAGGATCTCATGTGCGATGACAGCTGGGACGATTGTTTTTACGATCGGGATCTCGTAGGGGTATTTGTAGCCGTTGCGGTATCTGTCGACAGCCCAGAATGCGGCGGAGCGTCCGTCGAAGTTCATGAACGTCAGAAATACCACATTGTCCGCATTGTAATTTGCCTTAATCGCCGCAGTATCGATCTTCTTGTCTATATCCGCCACCAACGGGTCATACACATCTTTCCATTCGGACAGGTCCGCGTTGTAATTGAATTGGTAAATGATGTCGGGATGTTTTGTCCAGTCGTATACGAACTCGGCTTTCTTTCCATATCCTGCTGCCTCGGCGGTGAGCCATCTGGCAGCTATACCGATGTATTTTTTTGCATTTGAGTATGTGCTTCGGTCTTTGCCTTTGATATCCCAGCTGCCGTTCTTACAGCCTGCAAAAATAGTAACTATGACAGTCTTTCCCGAAAGATGACCGGCAGTTCCGATCCCATCCGGATCAATATACTTCCATGTGTTTTCCGCGGCAGGTATACTGTATTCATCGTTCTCTTTTTTTATCGCAAAGCGGTACGGCAATGACAGCTCGCTTTCTTTGTCACTGCTGTCTACGGCGCTCAATTTTATCAGATAGTGGGCCCCTTGTACCAACGTCTTTTCAAAATATGGATCCTCTGTCGTGTAATAATGAATATATTCATTCGTCGTATAGTCATGGAACCAGATCTTGTATTTCACGGCACCTTCTACCGCTTTCCATGTGAGCTTGACATCCGTATCGGTGGTGTAAGCTTTGATCTCTGTGGGAGCCTGTATCTTGTTCGGCTTCTTTGTGGTGAATTTCTGTGCTGACGAGAGAGCGCTTTCTTTGCTGGCTTTCACCGCGCTGACTTTGTATTTGTATTTTGTATTGCTTTTCAGCCATTTTACGGTATATGCAGTTTTTTTTGTCGTGTATTTATAAACATACGAACCATTTTCCGCGGAGTAGAAATATATCCTGTACGAATCCGCGCCGGAGACCTTGTCCCACTTGATCTTCGCCGATGTATCTGTTACCGTAGCAGTGATATTCTTCGGAGCGGCAAGTTTGCCGCTCGTGCTGCCGGCATCTTTTTTCAGCAGCTGATATCCTACAGACGGAGAGCTTTCGGAATATCCGTCATACGGTGAAGCCGCGCTTGCGTTCACTCCCGTAAACAGCGTGCAGATCACCATTGCGGCAGTCAATGCTATAGCAGAAAAAGCCCGTTTTTTCATGTTTTGCTCCATTCAGTGCCTGAACTTCTCGAAATAACGCTTCATTTCAGCTGCGTCTTCGGCTTGAGTACCGTCGCTCTCACAGACGATCGAGGGTTCAAGATCGCGCTTCGCGAACTGCTCCATGAGCGGTTCAAACTGCGGCCCGTACTCGGTGTCCTCAAAGGTGAGGTGCTTTTTCTCACCGCCGTCGGTGTACATGATCTTGCTGAAATGCACGTGGAAGTGCTTAAGTCTGTCATGTCCGAGTTTGTTTTCTATCTCGTCGAGCACAGCGGCGTAATCGGCTTCGGTCTTCAGTCCGCCGAGCGTGCGGGCATTGAGATGACCGAAATCCACGCAGGGCAGGAACCGCTCGTCGATGCCGCAGAGCTCGATGACTTCTGACAGCGTACCGAGCTGGTTTATCTTGCCCATAGTTTCGGGGCAGATGATGATATCTGCGAGCCCCGCCTCGTCCAGTGCTTTCTGCGACCTTGTGAGAGTGTCCTTTGCGAGTGCGAGGGCAGCTTCACGGGTCATTTTAGCGCAGGAACCGGAGTGTACGACTATTTTGCGTATGCCGAGCTTCTTTGCAGCCTGTGCGCTTTCGAGTATGTAATCCACGCTTTTGAGCCGCGTTTCCTCCTTCTCGCTTGAGAGCGAGATGAAGTACTGCGTGTGCAGCGTGAGGTAAATGCCGTTATCGGCGGCGAGCTTCGGCAGCAGCTCGTAGGTCTTGTCGGAAATGCGCACACCGCGTCCGCATTCGACCTCATATCCGTTGAGCCCCATTGAGAGCAGATATTCGGGAAGCTGCTCCGGGAACTTGCGTTTGCCGAAGCTGTCGGAGTTTCCTCCCGGTGCGAAAGTTATCATAGCAATTATCCTTTATTTGAGCTTTGTAAAGTCGCGCCTGAACACGAGGCTTTCCGCGCCGCGTTTTATCTTGAAAAGTATGCCTTTTTCAAGGTGGAACGGCTCTACAAGTATAGTTTGTGTATGTGCGAGATTGCCGCCCATAACATCGGTGAAAATCTGGTCGCCGACAACGGCAGTGCGTTCCCTGTCGGTGCCGAGGATGCGCAGAGCACGGGTAATGCCGATAGTGAGCGGTTTGGCGCCGTTCGCGATAAACGGAAGCCCGAGCTTTCCTGCGAGCGGTGCGACGCGGCGGGTGGTATTGTTTGACACTACCATCATCTTTACCCCGAGCCCGTGCATCTTGTCGAGCCATTCGGGGATGCCCTGTTCCGCGGCGGGATCGCCGTGCATGGACAGGGTATTGTCGAGGTCGAGTATCAGCGCGTCGATGCCGTGCTGTTTAAGGAAATCCTCGTCTATGCTGAGCACGTTTTTTATCCAGATGCCCGGCTTGAATAACATAAAATCAACTCGTTTACAATAAATTAAGCGGACTCTCTCAGAACCCGCTTAAATTTCTTTGTGATCCGTACTGTAAAATACAGTCTGCCTGCGGCTTACTTGAACTTGCGCTTGCGTGCAGCTTCAGACTTCTTCTTACGCTTTACGGAAGGCTTCTCGTAATGCTCTCTCTTGCGGACTTCAGCAAGTACGCCGTCTCTTGCGCACGAACGCTTGAAACGCTTTAAAGCTGTATCGAGCGATTCGTTCTTACCAAGACGAATTTCTGCCATTCATTTTCCCTCCCTTTGCCTTACGACACAGGATGTTATATCAAAAACTAAGTAATGATAACGATATTACGGGCTTTATATAAACCCACAACACATTATACCTTATGTTGCAAAATTTGTCAAGCATTATTTTAAAAATTTTACATTTTTTCGGCATAACAGACAAGTTTTTTGCCCTGTTATTGTGTACATTTCAGAGGTCGAAGTCATCATTATCGCCGATGTCATCGTCCCATTCGCCGCTGTCGTCGTCCTCTGTTCCCATCGCGGAAAGCAGCTCAAACCATGCTTTCCCGCACTTTTTACGGTTTTCTTCGAGCAGTTCTTTCTCTTCCTGCATCTGCTTCACGCGATCCACCTTGCCGGAGATGATATCCAGCACCTCTCTGCGTATGAGCTTCTTTTCGTCATCGTGCAGCTCCACGGGATATCCGGCTTTCAGCAGCGCCGCGTACATCACGCCTATGCGCTGTACGTCCTCCGGGTCCCATTTCATTAAACCGCTGTGCGTTGAGAGCTCTAACTTCCACTCGTTAAAATCGAAGTACGCCACCTTGAAAACACGGTCATACTTTACGTTTACCGGGATCCCCTTCGTGTCACCCTTATCGGCTTTTTTCACTTGTTCGGCTGTCAAGGGGATAGCCGTATTGCAGCAGAACCGGTCTTAACTCCGCTCTTCCGAAGCTTATCTCCCACCAGTGGAACGCTGAACTGAATGCGCCGAGACTGTCCTTGAATTCTTCGGGACTGTCACGGTCAAGGTACAGCAGTCCGAGAGACAGGTCGCCCTCGTGGTCGGGTGCTTCCATAGGCCGCGGCGTTCCGGTCTTTCCGGGTATCGAGAAGCACCGTCCGAACAGATAGCACTCATCGTCATTTTCGAGCATATCGTTCTCTTCGTCGGAGAACGTCGTCCGCAGCGCTATACCCGCCGCTTTGAGGTACTCTCTCGCCGTCAGGTTTCCCATGCACTTCATATAATGCTCGACCGGAAGGCGCTTGCGAAGATACGGCAGCAGAAATTCCGCGGTCTCCTTGTCGATAACTCTGTTTAGTCGCATATACTGTCTCGCTTTCAGGCGAGCGTGGCAATGTCAACTTCCTCGCCGTCCGCCCACAGCTTTTCAAGCCCGTAGAACTCGCGGGTCTCGTTCAGGAACACGTGCACCACCACATCGATGTAGTCGAGGGTTATCCAGTTCGTGCCCTGCTGGTTTATCGAGCATTTCGGCTGCACACCTGCCTCACCCATTCTGAACTCCACCTCGTCCGCGAGAGCCTTCACCTGTGTCGAGCTTGTGCCCTCCGCGATGACGAAATAGTTTGCGAGCACTGTGATGTCGCCTATGCGTATGACCTTTATGTTTCCTGCCTTCTTGGAATCCAGCGCCTTGACAGCTGTTTTTACTTCTTCGATATCGGTCATATTATTCTCCTTTTTTCTTCGTCCGCCTGTCCATATAGTAGTTGAACGCTTCTATTGTCGAGACGGGTATCTTCTTGTCGTTTTCGGAAAGGTTCTGCACCGACCACTTAAGCGCGCGGTACATACCGTCATCGAGGTCTTTGAGCGCGTATGCGCGGTACTTTTCCACATCGGGGAAGTCACGCTCCACCGACACGAGGTCGCCGAGGTACACTATCTTTTCGAGCTTTGACATTGCCGCTCTTGCCACGGTATGGTATCTCACCGCGCCGAGTATGTCGCTGTCAGTTATCCCGAGCGTATCACGCAGATATGTCACTGCCGCGATGCCGTGCCACGTGCTTTTTGAGTCGAGCTCTGCGGGGTCAACGTAAAACCCGCTTGCCATCATTTCCGCACGCTGGGTCTCCGCGTCGGCTTCTTTGCGGCAGTCGTGCAGTATACCCGCGGTGTACGCCTTGTTTACGTCGCCGCCGTGTACCTGTGCGAGCTTCACGCACATATCCGCCACGTTGCAGGAGTGGATGTACCGCTTTTTGCCCATCATACCGCGTATCATGTCCTTGTATTCGTCAGCCACGGTAGAGCCCCCTCTCCGTGATATACGCGAGTGCCTTCTCCGGTATCAGTCCGCTGACATCGATCCCTTTTTTCAGCTTATCGCGAAGCTCTGTGGACGATATCTCCGGGATATCAAGGTTGAGCACCCGCACATGTCCGAGCTCGTTTGCGTATTCCTGCATATCCGCGTAGCTTATGCCGCCGCGGGTAACAGCAGTCACTCTGCACTCCTTCAGCAGCGCCTCGAAGCGGTACCACTCCGGTAGTTTGAAAAGCTGGTCGCCGCCGATGATAAGGTGGAACTCGGTCTTGGGCGGGTACAGTTCCCGCAGCGCTCTCACGGTATTTATGGTGTAGCTCCTGCCGCCGAGCTTACGTTCGATATCCGATACAGCAAAGCCGTCCATGCCCTCGAACGCGAGCTTTATCATCCTGAACCTGTCCTCGAAGGATGTGGAGCAAGCCTTGTCCTTGAGCGGCGGGTCATTGGCGGGTATAAGCAGCATCTCCGCGAGCTTCAGCTCTTTCCTTGTCTGCACCGCGAGCTCGAAATGTCCGGTGTGCAGCGGGTCAAATGCTCCGCCGAAAATGCCGACCTTACTCATCTATGAACACCACCCGCTTGTCGGGATCCTTGTTCTGTCGGTACAGCACGAACTTTGTGCCTATCACCTGCACGGGCTCCGCTCCGAGCTTCTCGCAGAGCTCACCGCATACCTCACGCGGTGTGAGCTCGCAGGTCTCGTGTACCTTGCCCTTTATCATCTCACGGGCGGTGAGCGCGTCATCCGCCTGCTTTATCAGCTCGTCGCCGATACCGTTCTTTCCGACGTACAGTATGGTCTCGTACGTGTTAGCGAGTGCGCGCAGCTTCGCGCGTTCTTTTCCCGTCATTCGTGTATCTCCTTAAAGCTTGATGAACTTGCCGTTTTTGCCGTTGTCATCGGTGTCGAAATCGTCATCGTCATCGTCATCGAAGTCATCATCATCAACATCATCGTCATCGGTGCCGCCGGGCTTGTTTACAGAGAACTCGCCGCCGCCGATATCGTGGTTCTCGCTTGCTATCTTGTAGCTTACCTTCTTGCGGGGCGACAGGAACATACCGAGCACGATGCCGCCGAGCAGAGCCACGAGTATCTCAAGTGTCTGTACCTTCTTGCTTATGACGATCTCCTCGTCAGCCGCTCTTCTGATATCCGCAGCTTTTTCGCCGAGCTTCTTTGCCGCCAGATCCACTGCTATCTTTTTCATTTTGTTTTCCTCCGTTTATTGATTTTCCTTTGAAAGTATTTCTGTGAGTTGCCGGATCGCCGACGCACGGTGGCTTATGCGGTTTTTCTCTTCGGGCGGAAGCATTGCCACGCTTGTTTCCTCGTCCACCATGAAGATAGGGTCGTAACCGAAGCCGTTCTCTCCCATAGGCTCTGTTCCTATGAAGCCTTCGAGCGTCCCGCGCACGCTGTACTCGGTCTCGTCGTCGAGTATGCAGTATATAGAGCAGACGAACCGTGCCGTTCTCATGCTCATATCCACGCCATCGAGCTCATCGAGTATTTTCTGCACACGCTGTTCATCGGTGGCATTCTCGCCTGCGTAGCGTGCGGAGTATATTCCGGGCGCACCGCCGAGGAAATCCACCTCAAGACCGCTGTCATCTGCGATGACGGGGCAGCGGCATATCTCGTATACCGCAGCAGCCTTCTTGTGAGCGTTTTCTGCGAAGGTCTCACCGTCCTCGACCACATCTATCTCGATCCCCGCGTCCTTGAGCGATATGGGTTCATATCCGAGCGGTGTGAGCATTTCTTTTATCTCTCTTACTTTACCCTGGTTATTCGTAGCAATTACAAGTTTCATCGTTATTCGTCTTCCTCATTTTCATCTTCGTCGTCAGTTTTTGTGTTTTCGTCTTCTGCAAAGAGTATCTCCGCGTAATCCTCGGGAATGAAGTTCTGCAGGTCATCTATTTTCTCGCCGACGCCTACGAGCTTCACCGGTATCCCGAGCTCATCCTTTATCGGAAGTATTATGCCGCCCTTGGCGGTACCGTCGAGCTTTGTGAGTACGATGCCCGTGATGTCACAGACTTCCTTGAAGAGCCGCGCCTGGTTGACCGCGTTCTGTCCCGTTGTTGCGTCCAGTACCAACAGCGTCTCCAGCGAGCACTCCGGAAGCTGTTTTGACACGATACCGGATATCTTTCGTAATTCGTCCATGAGGTTCTTCTTGTTGTGAAGTCTTCCGGCGGTATCGATGATAAGTACATCCGCGTTTCTCGCTTTTGCAGCCGAGCATGCGTCGAATACCACCGATGCCGGGTCGCTGCCCTCGGCGTGCTTTACGATGTCCACGCCCGCTCTGTCCGTCCAGACGTTCAGCTGGTCTATCGCTGCGGCTCTGAAAGTATCGGCTGCGGCTACTATGACCTTTTTGCCGTCGCGCTTCAGGTTTGCCGCGAGCTTTCCGATAGTCGTGGTCTTACCCGCGCCGTTCACGCCGATAACGAGTATCGCGGAGGGCTTCGTGTCGAGCATCAGCGAGTTGTCCCCCCGAAGCATATCGGCTACTATCCCTTTGAGCAGCCCCTTTACCGCCGCAGTATCGGTAGTGCCGGTGCGCTTTACTTCAGCGCGGAGCTTCGTGCAGATGTTTTCTGCCGTTACCGCTCCTATATCCGACAGTATCAGAGTTTCCTCCAGTTCCTCGAAAAAGTCCTCATCAATCTTCGTGAACGAGTTCACGAGCGTGTTGACCTTTGCGACGAAGCTGTCCTTCGTCTTCTTTAAGCCTTCTTTGAGCTTGTCAAAAAATCCCATTTATTATCCTTTCTGTTTCGGGCCTTTACCGAAATGTATGAATGCCAGCACGCCCACGGGAATGAAGTAAGCGCACCAGACAAGCAGAGCTATGCTTCCGCCTTCGCCGCTGTTTTCAAGGTTTAAGAACATTCCCGTCATCGGCATAATGAAGCAGCCGGGGAAGAACGCGCCATGTATGATGAGCAGCCGTTTCAGCCACTTGTCAGGCTTGTTTTCCGCTCTGAACGCGAGGCCAGTAAAAAACGTAGACAGTGCCATCATTCCGTACCCGAGAAGGTCGTAGTTGAACATAAGTCCGCCGCACTGATAGTTGAGAACGCGCGAAGCCTGTCCGGACAGCTCCTCAAGGCTTACCGTTGTGCACTGCGAATAGTATACGAGCAGTATCAGGACCGCATATACAGCGGAAAGAACGAGCCCGGTATTTGCGGGTACCTTGCGGTCATCGATGCTCTCGTGATGCAGCCCCGCGGTCATCATTATAAATCCGAGCGGCAGTATCATACACACAAAATACGAGCCGAACGGGAAGTTTATCAGTATGAATACCGCGAACAGAAAAACTGTCAGAGTGACAAGTGCCGCGCCTGTTTTTGCGATAAGTCTGTTCATCAAGCTTCCTCTTTTCTTTCAACGAATCATTAATCGAGCTCCAGCTCCATGTCGTCGATAAGCTCCTGATGTATCAGCCGTGAGACTCCCTTTTCCTGCATGAACACACCGTACAGTACATCGCAGCCTTCGATCGTGCCGCGCCTGTGGGTGATGATCATGAGCTGTGTGTTGGTACAGAAGCGCTTCAGGTACGTCACGTACTTCACGACGTTGATCTCATCCAGCGCCGCGTCGACCTCGTCAAGCATACAGAACGGGGTGGGGCGGTGCATGAGTATCGCGAAGTATATCGTGATAGCCACCATAGTCTGCTCTCCGCCGGACAGCGATATCAGGTTCTTTATCAGCTTTCCCGGAGGTGCCGCGAATATCTCTATGCCGCTTTCCAGCACGTTTTCGGGGTCAATGAGCTCCAGGTGTGCCTCGCCGCCGCCGAATACCTCCTTGAACACCTTGCTGAACTTATCGTTGATATCATTGAAGCTTGCCAAAAACCTCGCCTTTATGTCCGCAGTCAGGTTGTTTATCAGCTTTTCGAGCTCATGCTTTGATTTCTCCACATCGCGCAGCTGCGTCGAGAGCGTGTCATATTCAGCCTTTACGGTCTCATATTCCTCTATGGCAGCGAAGTTTATGTCGCCCAGCGCATTTATCTGTCCGCGCAGGCTTTGCAGCTCACGCCGCGCCGCTGCCAGGTCTTCGAGCTTTTCGGCAGTCTCTTTGGCTTCGCTCACCGTGAGCGTGTATTTCTCCCACAGCGACAGCCGCAGCTTGTCACGTTCGCGGTCTGCCGAAGCGCGCTTTTCTGTAGCTGAAGCGAGTGCCACGGAGAACTTCTCCTTGTCGGAGCTCTTCTCGCGTACTTCTTTAGCGAGCTCGCTGATTCGCTTTTCACAGTCGTTCTGCTTGCGTATCAGCTCCTCGATCGCAGTACCGGTATCGCCGTAGCGTTTGCTTGCTTCCTCGGCTTCCTTTCTGCGCTCTTCGATCTGTTTCTTGATCTCCTCTGTGGACGCGCTGACCTCGGCAGTTTCACGGTCGAACCGTTCACCGCTTCCCGCAGCGGCATCTCTTGCGTGCTCGACCTCGGTCTTCTGCGCCATGATCGTTTTTATGTCGTTTTCGGCGTTGAGACGGTCAATGTTGAGCTGTGATATCTTCTCGGCAGTCTCGGCGCGTTTCGCGTTTGCTTTTTCCAGCTTCTCGCCCGCAGCTTTCAGCTTTTCGTTGTTCGCGGTGATCTGCTTTTCGAGCGTCCAGGACTCTTCTTTCTTTGTCTTGATAAGGTCGTCCTGTTCTTTCAGCTGTTTACGGCTCCTCGCGATCAGAGATTCGGCGCTGTCCTGCTGTTCCTCTGACTGACGTATCAGATCCTTGATACCGTTGATCTCGGCGCCAAGACGCGCATCCTCCTGCTTGATCACGTTGAGCCGCTCGGTGAAGCCTTCGATCTCTATGCTCATCTTGCTGACTTCGGCGGACAGGGTCGAGTAGTCGGCCTGCTGGGTCTTTATAGTTTCGGATATCTCCGCGATCTCTTTTTCGAGCGTCTCGATCTCCTGCTTACGCGTGATGATTCCGCTCTTTTCCTTGCGTGAACCGCCGGTGTATGAGCCGCCCGCGTTGATTATCGAGCCGTCGAGCGAGATGATGCGGAACTTGTACCCGTATTTTCTCGCGATCCTTGTTGCTGAATTGATATCATCCACCACAGCTGTTCTTCCGAGCACCTGCCGGATGATATCCGTATACTTTGCGTCACACTTCACGAGCTCCGAAGCGATGCCCTCGAAGCCGTCCTCGTCATCGAGCCCGTCCTGTTTGAGCAGTGTCCCTTTCATCGAAGTGATCGGGTAGAAAGTGGACGAGCCGCTCTTGGTGTCCTGCAGGAACCTGATGCAGCGTTTAGCGGTCTCTTCGTTGTCGACAACGATATTCTGCAGAGCGTTGCCGAGCGCGGTCTCGATAGCTACAGAATACTTCCCGTCAACGGATATAAGCTCTGCAACCGTGCCGTGTATGCCTCCGAGCTGACCGGAGCGCTTAGCGTTCATGACAGCCTTGACGCTGTTGAAGTAGCCGTACATGTTCTTCTCGATATCATTGAGAGCGTCGAGCTTCTGGCGTTTGCCGTCGAACGTGCGGCGAAGCTGTTCATATTTTGTGCGGCTTTCGGTGAGCTTTGAGTTCTTGTTTTCGAATAGCTTGTTATAGCCGCCGAGTTTATTTTCAAGCTCCGAGCGTTCCTCGGTCAGAGCATCCAGCTCTTCCGTCAGTGCTCTGCGTCTTGCGCGATGTTCTTCCGCGGCCTTTTCGCGATCCTCGATGCCTTTGGAGTCTGCTTCGAGTCGTTCTGCTATGTCAGCGCGGGTCTTTTCAGCCTGCTGCACCGTGAGTCTTGCTTCTGTGAAGCGCGCGTACAGTTTAGCGGTCTCGCTGTCGAGAGCCTTGTACTCGTCATCGAGCTCTTTTCCGCTCTCATCGTCGGAGCCGAGCTTCGCTTTGAGTTCCTCTATCTGTGCCGATAGCTTTTCACAGTCGCGGCGCTTTGCCTCTGCCTGTTTTTCAAGTCCGCCGATCTGTGCGGTGAACTCTCCTGCGCTGCGCTTGCTTTCCTCGCGGCGGCGCTCTATGTCTTTGAGGCGTTCCTCGTTATGCTTTATCTCGTTTTCAAGTACGGCGATATCCTTATCCGCGTTTGCTATCTCGTCACGTGCGGATTCCGAGCTTTTACGAAGGTCGTCGAGCTGTGCGGCGTACTGACCCTTTCTGGTGGTGAGCGTATCGCTTTCTTCCTCAAGTTCACCTATCTCGCGGTCGAAGTGCTCGCACTGACCCTGGTTCTCAAGTATCGAGTTCTCGATATCTGACATATCCTTGTCAAGGCGTTCGAGCTCTGCAGCTGTTACAGAGATCTCGATGTTCTTTTCGCGCTCGATCAGGCCCTTTGCCTTTATTGCTTTTTCCGATGCTTTCTGAAGCTTCGGCACACGCTCCGAGAGCGCGGTCTCCGAGTCTTTCAGACGCAGGTAGTTCGCTTCCGCACGGGCAAGCTCACGTTCCGCGTCAGCCTTCTGATGCAGGAATTTTGATACTCCCGCTGCCTCTTCAAATATCTCGCGACGCTGTGAGCCTTTTGCATTGACTATCTCTGCGACGCGTCCCTGTCCGATTATCGAGTAGCCCTCACGTCCGAGTCCGGTGCCCATGAGAAGCTCCTGGATATCTTTGAGCCTGCATTTGTCGCCGTTTATAAGGTATTCGCTCTCGCCTGTGCGGTAGAGCTTACGCGCTATAACTACTTCGTCGTTGTCGACTTTGAGCGCACGGTCGGTGTTGTCGATCGTGAGCGCGACTTTGGCGAAGCCCATCTGCTTACGCGTGACGGTACCGTGGAAGATAACGTCCTCCATCTTGTCACCGCGCAGCGTCTTTGCGCCCTGTTCGCCCATTACCCAGCGCAGCGCGTCGCTTATGTTGCTCTTACCGTTGCCGTTGCTTCCGACCACGGCGGTCATCTTGGTATCGAAATCGAGCAGAGTCTTGTCCGCAAATGACTTGAAGCCCTGTATCTCAAGTGTTTTAAAGTGCATTTTCTATCCTTAGTCTCGTTCCTTGTTCTGTTTTTATAACAAAGTCAAAGCCGTTCGCATTCAGCTTTTCCTTGTTCTCTTTCCTTTGTCCGACTATTTTGCTGATGTTTGTGGGGTCGGTGTACACAGTGAATCTATGACCTCCGAGCCGTTTCATCTCTTCGAGCATCTCCTCGTAGAATACACGGCTCTCGACGATCTCACGAAGCGCCGGGTGATATACCCCGCCGAGCATTTTTGCTTCGACATCCTTGCTTGCGTGCAGCCCGAGCCGTATCACCGGTATGTGTGCCTTATCGAACATACGCAGAAGTCCCGCGCACAGCTCCACGGTCTCACCGAAAGTAAACGTGCGGTATTCGCCGCTTTCGTACAGCTCGCCGAGCCGTGTACCGGCAAGTATCACGGTGGGGTAGATGCGAACTGTGTCAGCGCCGAGAGCTATGAATCGCTCCGCGGTCTGGACGCAGTATTCCGGTTTGTCACCGTACAGCCCCGTCATCATCTGCAGCCCGAGTGACAGTTCCCGCTGCTTTATCATAGCTGCGGCAGTCTCTACGTCATGCGCGGTATGTCCGCGTTCGTTGAGCCGGAGCACATTGTCGTTCATGCTCTGCGCACCGAGCTCTACCGCTGTCATGCCGTATGAACACAATACATCGAGGGTCTCCTCGTCGATGAAGTCCGGGCGGGTGGAGCAGCGTATGCCGCAGTAAACGTCCGGGTGAGCCATCACGGCTTCATGTGCGGCTTCAAGCAGCGATACCATGTATCCGTGCGCGATGCCCGTGAAGCTGCCGCCGAAGAATGCTATCTCCGCGCGGGTATCATGTTCACGCAGCACGGGGACCTGTTCCCGCAGCAGCGACCTCACCTCATCCGCGGTGGGAGCCTTCACTTCGCCGCTTATCGTTCGCTGGTCGCAGAACGTGCAGCGGTGCGGACAGCCGGTATGCGGCACGAAAACGGAGATGTTAGTCTGTTTCATATCCCATGAGACTCAAAGCCTCTTTGGCAGCTTCCATTTCGGCTTCCTTCTTGCTTCTTCCGGAGCCTTTTCCGATGACCTGTCCGTTGAGCAGCACGTTCGCTGTGAATGTCCGGCAGTGCGCCGCTCCTGTCTCGTTCACGATGCGGTATTCAATGTGCTCTTCGGGGTTTTTCTGGATGACCTCCTGTAGGCTCGTTTTGAAGTCGCCGAATGTCAGCTTGTTGCTTTTGAGCGTGTCATTCGGTGGTATAAATCCGATAATGAAGCTGCGTGCGCTTTCAAGCCCGCCGTCCAGGAATATCGCCGCTATGAGCGCTTCAAACGCGTCCGCGAGTATGGATTTTCTGCTACGCCCGCCGGTAGCCACCTCACCCTTGCCGAGCTTTATATACTCTCCCAGCGAGATGCGGTTTGCGAATGAAAACAAAGAATCCTCGCAGACGAGCTTCGCACGTATCTTCGTGAGCATACCCTCCGGTACGTCAAGCTGCGAGAACAGATGCTGCGACACCACAAGCGAAAGCACGCTGTCGCCGAGAAATTCGAGCCGTTCGTTGCTGTTCTGTTTGCCGTTCACGTAGGATGAATGGGTAAGTGCCTTTTCGAGCAGAGCACGATTTTTGAACTTGTATCCGATCTTGTTTTCAAGTGCGTTCACGTTTACGCATCTTCCTTTCCCGAAGTCTCGAATGCGCTCAAAGCATCTGTTATCTTTGCGTTCACGTTCTGTTCGGCGAAGTCGTTCGCCTGTCTGATCGCGTTTTTGAATGCCACAGCGTCACTGCTGCCGTGCGCTTTTATGACTGGTCTCGCGGAGCCGAGCAGCGGTGAGCCGCCCACCTCGCGGTAGTCCATCTGTTTGGATATTTTCTTGATCCCGCCGAGCGCGAACACTGCGCCGACTTTTGATATCCCGCTGCCGAAGATCGTCTCTTTCAGGGCGCGCTTCATGAACTTCCCCATGCCCTCGACAGCTTTGAGGTAGATGTTGCCGGTAAAGCCGTCAGTAACTATAACGTCCACAGCTCCGAGCGGAACGTCACGTGCTTCCACGTTGCCGACGAAGTTGAGGTCGGACTTTTTGAGAAGCTCGTACGCTCCATGCTCGAGGTCGCGTCCCTTTTCCTCTTCCGCGCCGATGTTGAGAAGTCCGACGCGGGGCTTTTCAACGCCCATGAGCTCGCGCATATATATGCTGCCCATTACCGCGAACTGCATCAGCATTTCGGGGCGGCATTCAAGGTTAGCTCCGCCGTCCAGCAGCAGATACTGTCCTGAAATAGACGGCATTATCGGTACCAGCGACGGACGCTTCACGCCTTTGAGTCTGCCTATCACGACAGTTCCGCCGACAACGATCGCCGCGGTGCTGCCCGCGCTTACGAATGCGTCAGCTTTACCTTCCTTGACGAGTGCGAACGCCCGTCCCATGGAGCAGTTTGCCTTGCTCCTGCGGATATCCTGCGGATTGTCCTCAATGCGGATAACTCCATCCGCCGGCTCGATGCTTATGCCGTCACGCGAAACACCGAGAGCGTCGATACGCTCGTTTATGGTCTTTTCATCTCCGGTGAGTATCACTTCGATATGTCTGTCGGCGTACTCCTTGATCGCGTCCGCCGCGCCTTTTATCACTTCGTCCGGAGCGTTGTCGCCGCCGAACGCGTCAACTGCAATTCTCATGTTTTATCCCTCTTTCAGAACGTTTCCGAGGTCACGCAGCCCTCTCGCCGCTATAGCCTCATACCTCTCCTGTTTGTTTTTTATGTGTGTTTCCGGTTCGGGGAGTATCCCCATGTTTGCTCCCATAGGCTGGAAATTTTCGTTTCCCGTACTCACGTGCGCCGCAAGCGCTCCGATCATGCAGGTGCGCGGCAGGTCCAGCGGAGCCTGTCCGTTCAGCGCTCTGTGCAGGTTTATGCCCGCAACGATACCGCTTGCCGCGCTTTCGGTGTAGCCCTCCACGCCGGTCATCTGCCCCGCGAAGAATATGTTCTCGCTGTCTTTGAGTCTGAACCCTCCGTCCAGCAGGGCAGGGGAGTTCAGAAATGTATTGCGGTGCATCACACCGTAGCGCATGAACTCTGCGTTTTCAAGTCCCGGAATAAGTCCGAAGACTCTCTTCTGCTCGCCGAATTTAAGATTGGTCTGAAATCCCACGATATTGTACAACGTGCCCTCGCGGTTCTCCTTGCGGAGCTGTACCGCAGCGTAGGGTCTCCTGCCCGTTCTCGGGTCGGTGAGTCCCACCGGCTTCATGCAGCCGTAGCGTACGCTGTCTGCACCGCGCTTCGCGAGCACCTCCACGGGCATACAGCCCTCATATACCGTGAGTTCCTCGAACTCATGCAGCGGAGCGGTCTCAGCATTTACAAGCGCCTCGTAGAAGACCTCATATTCCTCTCGGCTGAACGGGCAATTGATGTAATCCGCGCCGCCCTTGTCATATCGCGAGGCAAGAAACGCCTTTGACATATCTATGCTTTCGGCAGTCACTATCGGTGCCGCTGCGTCATAGAAGCTGAGCGCTTTCCCGAGCCGCTCGTATATTACGTCCGCGAAAGTATCGCTTGTCAGAGGCCCCGTGGCTATCACCGTGTTTTTTGCGGGAAAATCCGTCACCTCGCGCTCAACCACTGTTATAAGAGGGTGTGAGCGTATCCTGCGGGTGATGTAGTCCGAAAAGTCTGTACGGTTCACTGCGAGCGCGCCGCCTGCTTCCACTGATGTTTTCGCCGCGGCTTCCATGGTCAGCGAGCCAAGCATACGCATCTCTTCTTTGAGCATACCTGCCGCGCTTCCCACGCGTGCTGCTTTCAGCGAGTTGCTGCATACGAGCTCCGCGAACCCCGGGTATCTGTGTGCCGGCGACATTTTTACGGGCTTCATCTCATACAGTGTGATTTCCGTTCCGCGGTTTGCGAGCGCCCACGCGGCTTCACACCCCGCGAGTCCCGCGCCGATGACTTCAGCTCTCATTGCTTCCGCCGTTCTCCGTATCGGGGTCTGCTTCATAGCCGCAGTTCTCCTTTGCGCAGTACAGCTTTCCCTTTTTGCCTGCCTTCTTGAACAGCGTTGAGCCGCACTTCGGACAAACGTCCGAAACGGGAGTGTCCCATGTCATGAAACCGCAGCCCTGATAGTCCTCACAGCCGAAGAAAGGCTTGCCCTTCTTGCTCTTCTTTGCGAGCATCTTCTTGCCGCACTTCGGACATTTGCCCTCGGTCTCGTTTACTATCTTCTTGGTGTTCTTGCATTCCGGAAATCCCTCGCATCCGAGGAACTTTCCGTACGGACCTATCTTTATTACCATGTGACGGCCGCACTGCTCACAGATGATATCCGTAGGCTCGTTTGGCACCTTGACGCGTTTGCCCTCCATATCGTGCTCTGCCTTTTCAAGAGTAGCCGCGAAATCACCATAGAAGCTCTTGAGTACGTCATACCACTGTGTCTTGCCTTCCTCGACCTTATCGAGACTTCCCTCCATCTGGGCGGTGAACTTCGTATCGACAATGTTTTCGAAGTGGTCTTTGAGCACTTCGGTTATGACATCTCCGAGGGGAGTTGGTTTGAGCTGCTTCTGTTCACGCTCAACATAATGCCTGTCAAGTATAGTGCTGATAGTCGGAGCATAAGTGGACGGACGGCCGATGCCGTTTTCCTCCAGTGCCTTGATAAGGCTCGCCTCTGTGTAGCGCGGAGGCGGCTGTGTGAAGTGCTGATTGCCGAGCAGCGATGTCACTGTTAGCTTCTCGTTCTCGTTTATCTTCGGGATAGCGCCGCCCTCCTCATCGGAGTTGTCGGAGCTTTCCTCGTATAGTCTCGTGAAGCCGTCGAACTTCACCGTGAAGCCCGTTGTACGGAATATGCAGTATCCCGCGGCTATGTCGATAGTTGTGGATTCAAGCAGAGCGTTCTCCATCTGGCTTGCCATGAAGCGCTCCCAGATCAGCTTGTAGAGCTTGAACTGGTCGTTCGTGAGGCTCGACTTTATTTCCTCCGGAGTGATGTCGATAGTTGACGGGCGGATCGCTTCATGTGCGTCCTGGGCGTTGCTGCGGGATTTGTAGACACGCGGCTTCGCAGGTACGTAATCATCGCCGAAGCGTTCACGTATCATGTTTATAGCGGCCTGCTGCGCTTCTTCTGAAATACGCAGGCTGTCAGTTCTCATGTAGGTGATAAGACCGGTAAGTCCGCGTCCTTCAAGCTCGACGCCCTCGTACAGCTCCTGTGCTGTCTTCATGGTACGCTTCGCGTTGAATGACAGTCTGCGGGAAGCCTCCTGCTGGAGCGTGGAGGTAGTGAACGGCGGTGCGGGCTGTTTTTTGCGGGTAGACTTCTTGATCGATGCCACGGTGAAGGTCTTGTCCTTCAGGTACTCAAGCACCTTGTCGGTCTCTTCTTTGTTTTTGAGTTCAGCTTTTCTGCCGTCTATTTCAGTGAGCTTCGACGGGAACTGTTTCTTGGATGAGCTTCCGTGCAGCTTTGCGTCGATAGTCCAGTATTCCTGCGGCGTGAACGCTTTTATCTCGTTCTCGCGGTCAACTATGAGTCTTACCGCCACTGACTGTACTCGTCCTGCGGAGAGTCCGCGCCTTACCTTTTTCCAAAGGAACGGACTGAGCTTATATCCCACGATGCGGTCGAGTATGCGTCGAGCCTGCTGTGCGTTGACAAGGTCCATGTCAATGCTCCGGGGCTGTGCCATGCCGTTTTTGATTCCTGTCTGTGTTATCTCGCTGAATGTGACTCTGATAGGTTTCCGTACGTCGAGATCAAGAACATGAGCGAGATGCCATGAAATAGCTTCACCTTCACGATCCGGGTCGGTTGCGAGATAAACTGTACCGGCTTTTTTGGCTTCCTCTTTGAGTTCCTTGATAAGTGACGCTTTTTCACGCTTGTTCTCATACATAGGCTCAAAGTTGTGTTCGATATCTACTCCGAGCTTTGACTTCGGGAGGTCGCGTATGTGACCGACCGACGCCACTACATCGTAGTTCTTACCAAGGTACTTCTTAATGGTCTTTGCCTTTGCGGGCGACTCAACAATTACTAAATCGGACAAATCTTCCAGAACCTTTCTTTGGTTATTTCTTGTTTATATTTCTCATTTCGTAGCAGAATATCGACGCTGCGACAGCCGCGTTGAGCGATTCCGCGTTTTCTATCGGTATATATATGCTGCTTCCCGCTGCTTGTATAACAGCTTCCGAGACCCCGTTGCCTTCGTTTCCGATCACTATTGCACATTTATCGGAAAACCGCACGGTATCTATACTTCGCGCATCCTTGTCGAGCACTGCGGCGCTGACGCTGAAGCCTCCGGCACGAAGACGCTCAATGAACTCCGGAAGTCTCTGTGTCATGATCGGCAGCCTGAACAGACTTCCCATTGCCCCGCGCACGACCTTCGGAGACCATACGTCCGCGCAGTCCGGCGAGAGTATCACGCCGCTTATCCCGAAAGCGTCGGCGGTGCGTATTATCGTGCCGATGTTGCCGCTGTCCTGAAGCCCGTCCAACAGTATGTATCTGCCGTTGTCCGCGGGGTCGAAACCCGCGAAGCCGACCGGCTGCACCGCTGTGATGAACACGCCCTGCGGGGACTTCGTATCGGCGATGTACCCGCCAAGCTCGTCCGTTATCACGACCGGCTCGCGCACCTCACAAAGCTTTTTGTATGTTTCGGGGTACTTTGATACGGCAGTCTCGGTGATGAAAGCTGTCTCTATGAGTAACCCTGCGGCGACCGCTTCCTCGCATAGCCGTACACCTTCGATGTTGAACAGCTCCCACTCATCTCGCACCCTCTTGTCGCTGTTAAGCAGGCGGTATCGTGCGATCAGAGGATTTTTCCTTGACGAAATAATCATTGACATCACCCGTTCCGTGTGGTAAAATGTGTTCGATAGGTTTATGAAAGGCGGTAGTTACTATGTTTTCGGAGCTTGGCGCACTTGACGGCGAGAACGGACTCGCTTTTTCCGATGAGCATACCGCACTGTACGGCAGTATAAACGGCTTCGGATTGACCGTGACCGACATCGGTGATAACTATGTCGCGGATATCTTCTGCGATATGGATCAGGCGCGTGAGCGTGAGCTGTGCGGTAGTATAGCCGCGTCGATATCGGCTCTCGGTGAAGGCTTACCTAAAAATACGATGCTCTCACAGTCCTGTGAGTGGGGTTTTGTGCGTATCACGCTGGACAAATACTGCCTGCTGCAGGAAAACATCGTGTACATTCCGGAATTTTTAGATAAGCTTGCCGTTAAGCTTGGTGAGCTCGGTATCACAGGCTGTGAGTACAGGTTCTTTGCTCCGGACAAGCCGGTCGAAGCGCCGGCACCCGCGCCCGGTGTAAGGCGTGTTAAGCTCGGGTTCGATATCCACAGTGTCATCGGACTGTTTGGTGCGGTCATCGGAGCACTTGCTATGGTGGTCATCGCGATCCTTACAGTTGATGCAGACTTTGAGATAAACACGCTTGAACTGCGTTTTGAGATCTCGACCTACATACTTTCGGGAGTGACAGCGATAGTGATATTTGCGGACTACCGGTTCATAGCACGCAAGCTTGATGCCTGCGGTGTCATCGCCTGTTCGCTTCTTACGCCGACGGCAGTGGTGCTGTCGGGGCTTGGCGTTGGTGTGCGTGCCTGTTCAAAGTTTGCGGGGGTATCGTTCATGCAGGCGCTTCGCGATTATCCGCAGTATCTTGAGCGCTTTGATAGCGTCGGAAGCTTCATGTTCGGCTATATCACGCGCGGACTTGTGCTTGCCGTTCTGGCGTGCGTTGTGATATATGTTTTTTACTTCACCCGTCACCCTGAAGAGACTGTGAGGTCTGTGAGAGATGAACCCTCAAAGCCCGGCGGAAAGCCGTAAAACATTTATTTACGGAGCCCCTTATAATGCGAAAATATCACGCCCGCGCGTACGGACGTGATATTTTGTTGTTGTTAAAGAGCAGCCTTTGCCTTTTCGCAAAGCGCTGTGAAGCCAGCCGCGTCGCTTATCGCTATTTCGGAAAGCATCTTGCGGTTGAGGGAGATATCAGCCTTTTTGAGACCATTGATGAATGTCGAGTAATTCATTCCGTTGAGCTTGCATGCTGCGGAGATTCTCGTGATCCAGAGCTTTCTGAAGTCTCTCTTCTTGAGGCGTCTGCTGATGTATGCGTACTGACCGCTCTTCCAAACGGCTTCCTTGGCGGTTTTGAAGAGCTTGCTCTTGCCGCCCCAGTAGCCCTTCGCGAGCTTTAAGGTCTTGTTTCTTCTTTTACGTGTGGCTAAAGCGCCTTTGATACGTGCCATGTCTTTTCCTCCTGTTCTTTACTCTTACTTTGCGTAGGGCATAAGTGCTCTTACTTCTGCCATGTTGGTGCTGTCGGCATAGCCTGCTGCACGGTTTACTCTCTTACGCTTTGTAGCCTTCTGTGTGAGTCTGTGACGGCGGTTTGTACGCTGGTACTTGATCTTGCCAGTTGCTGTAAACTTAAAGCGCTTTTTGGCACCGCTGTGAGTTTTGATCTTATTCTTTGCCATTTTTAGTTTCCTCCTTGTTTATTTACTGCTCGTCGGAGCTTTCTCCGTCGGCGTTTTTCGCTTTCTTTGCGGGGGTCTGGGACTTCGGGGAGATGACTATCATATAGTTCTTTCCTTCGAGCACCGCAGCTTTTTCCGTGCTTCCGAATTCAGCGCAGGCTTCCACGAATTTCTTCATCAGTTCTTCACCCAGGTTCATATGGGTAAGCTCTCTTGCGCGTCTGAAACGCACACGAAGCTTCACCTTGTCGCCGTTTTTCAGGAATTTTATCGCCTGGTTGACTTTTGTGTTGAAATCGTTCGTATCGATGTTGAGCGACATCTGTATCTCCTTGAGCTCGGCCTGCTTCTGGTTCTTGCGGGCTTCCTTCTCGCGTTTTGCCTGTTCAAAGCGATACTTTCCGTAGTTCATTATACGGCATACGGGCGGGTTTCCCTGTGGGGCGATGAGCACGAGGTCGAGGTCTGCCTCTTCTGCTTTTTTGAGCGCGTCATCGGACGACATCACTCCGAGCTGTTCTCCCTCCGCTCCTATGACTCTGACTTCCTTTTCGCGTATCTCATCGTTGATGAGAAGTTCCTTTTTGCTGATGGTGTACACTCCCTTTCAAAAGCAAAACAAAAGCGCAGGACTCACCTGCGCTCAAAGAAACAATCCGTTATCGGCTGTATCTTATAAACGACCGCGCCTGACAGTTTTCACGCCGGCGGGTGAGATCCGATCTGCTTATGTTTATAATCACTCCGCTATTATACAACAATATTATTCGTTTGTCAATACCTTTTGAAAAATTTTTTCAGTGCGGCAGATATGTCTTTCTGCCTTCGACCTCGCCGGACTCAAGTTTTTTGAGGTATTTGTCATACTCCTCATCTATCTTGTGGATGAGAGCCTCGTGACCTTCGGCGGTCTTCTCGTCTTCGTATTCGGCGCACATTTCCGACAGATCCGCGCACTTCAGACCATACCATACAGAGGCTGTGAGCTTCTCGTCCGAGGGTTTGATACGGAAATTGAAGGTGTTCTCGCTTCCCGTAAATGTATTTCCTTCGGTGAACATGGATATCTCCGGGATATCGAAATACAGGGAGATCTTCTTTTTATCTGCCATAGTCATCCCTCCCGTACAGACACGCCGTGCGTTTATCCTGACTTATATCGTTTATTCAGCTGCGGCGGATGTTTCTGCTGCTTCGGTAACATCTGCGCTTTCAGCAGTATCTTCCGCGATGCTCTCTGCGGGTGTATCGTCAACGACAGCATCGCTGCCGGCAACGTCAATGGTGCTCAATTCAAGATCGTCTGCGGATATGGAGGTGTTGTTATCTGCTGTGCTGTCCGAGCTGCCGCCCCAGTATACGGAAATAAGGTTAACGGCGATAGCTACGATGAATACCACGACTGCGGCAGCCTTTGTTGCGCGGGAAAGCTTTGCTTCCTTTGTTCTGCCGCTGTTCTTCTGGAAATAGTTATCGGAGCTTCCGCCCGAGATAACGTTGGACATACCCTGCTTGGATTCCTGCATAAGAACGACCGCAATGATGAAAACGCAGGAAAGTATAAGAAGTATCGCAAATACTATTTCTATAACTGACATTTCAAATTCCTCCGATAATAACTCGATTTTTCATAACGTAGATTACATTATATCACACTTCGCCGACAAATGCAAGTGTTTTTTTCAATTTTACTCAACTTCTTCGTAATTCCCCAGAAAACGGTAGAATTTCGCGCCTTTTTCGAGTCCCGTGAGGAGCTTCACGACATTCGGGTCTTTGACGTTCCCTATGAAATCGAGGTAAAATATGAACTCGAACGCGTCGTCCTTCAGGTACGCGAGTGACCCGGGCATGGGCTTGCTCTCTATCCGGCACAGGTTGAGCCCGCAGTATGCGAATCTTGTGAGCGTGCGGTACAGGCTCCCCGCGGTATGCGGTACGGTAAGGCAAAGCGATACCACCGAGGCGTTTTTCGGTATCTGCAGATCCTTGGAGATCATGATGAAACGGGTGTAGTTGTCGCGGATGTCCATGATATCGGTCATGACGGGTACCAGCCCGAACAGCTTCGCGCATGACGCGGAGCATATCGCCGCCAGCGTTCTGTCGTCCGATGCCGCTACGCTTTCTGCTGCTTTGGCTGTCGAGAGAGCTTCTTCCGTGGCGTAGCCTGTCCTGTCGAGAAATCCCGAGCACTGCTTAAGCGCCATTTCGTGCGATGTTACGGTCTTTATATCTTCGGGTCTTGTGCCGGGCTTTGCTGCGAGCACATGATTAATGCGGATCTTCGTATCGCGGCAGATGAAAAAACGGTGCCGGAGCATAAGTCCGTAGGTCGCGCTGACCTCTCCGGCGGTAGAGTTCTCTATCGGTATCACGCCATAGTCCACAGCCTCGTCCTCAACAGCTCTGAACACACTCTCGAAGTCATGGTAGTACTTTATGTTGCGCCCGCTGCCGAAGAACTTTTCACACGCATCCGCGGTGTAGCTGCCCTTTGTTACCGCGCCGACCACGGGGTTCGCGACCTCACATTCCGGCACGAACGGCTTTACGTTTGTCAGCAGCTGCTGCTGGCGGCACTTTGATATATCCATGAGAGTCGCGAACAGCAGTCTCGCGCCGTCTGCGTTATCCGGTGAGACACGTTCGGCGGCGCGTCTCAACACCTCGTCCTCGCGTCCCGCCTGGAGTATCTCCATGCCGTTAGCGCGCTTGTATTCCGCGATCTCGCCTGCGATACGTGTGCGCTTCTCGAAAAGAGCCAGGATCTCGTCGTCTACCTTATCAATTTCATTTCTGAGTTCGTTGAGTTCCATGTTATTCCTCGCCGTTTATCGGTATCTCATTGTCGGAGTCATCGTTGTTCACGGGTATCTCTACCTCGGTGGTCTCGGCGGGCGGCTCCGTTTCCGCGGGGGTAGTCTTGGCGGGAGTCTTGGCGTAGTATACGGTAATTTCCTCGTCTTCGGAGATCATCACCTTTTCGCCCACTTCCTTGCTGCAGCGTACCACGTAACCCTTCTTGACCTCGGTGGTCTCCTCCTCCTCGATCCTGAACCGCACGCCGAGCGTTGTGAGCTTGTTGGTGTAGTCGCTGAGCTTCATGCCTACATAATCGGGCAGGAAGGTGTATGCCGCGCCCTTGCTGACTTTGATGTGGATCACGGTGCCGGCGGTGACCTGTGAGCCGCTGGGGATATCCTGCTCCATAATAAGGCTCTCGGCGAATTCGTCGGAGTATTCCTCCTCTACCTCGAATATCAGCATCGAGTAGCGGTTTTCCAGCGACGAGTTATAGAATCTGTTCACGAGGTCGGGAACGACCAGCTTCTCCGCGGTAACTTCTGTCACGGCGGGTGTGTCGGTCACCTGCACCGTAGTTACACGGGGCGTGGTATCCTCGGTGACAGCGGGCGTTTCGTCGGTCGTCTGCGCGGTCACGGCATTATTCTGTATATCCTGCGCGCTTTCCGAAAAGTAGATTATACATATAACGAGCGCCGCTACCATGGCAAGGAACACGAAAAGACCTATCGCAGTGCCTATGTTCCTGCGTTCTTCCTTTTTTCTGCGTTTTTTCTTGGCTTCGGAGATGCGGTGCTGTTCATGCTCCTCAATGTCGAACTTTACATGTACTTCGGGAGTGATAGGCCCGTCGCTTTCACCGGAAGATTCAGGTATCGACGACTGCTCCGGCTCGTCATTGAGCATTGCACGAAGAGTCGCGATATCATGCGATCTCTCGGCTCTTGCGAGCTTCATGCCGGCGTTTATCGCGTCCGAGACCTGCATCGGCACATCGGGATCGACAGTATGTGCGGGCGCGAGTGCTGCGCCGTTCCTGCGCTCATTGGCGGAGGGCGGGACGATGCCTGTAAGCGTTCGATAGAGTACGGCGCTTATAGCGTATACGTCCGTCCAGCTTCCCTGTCTCTCCGATAGGTCATACTGCTCGGGAGCGGCATAACCGTCATAAATATCGCTTGTGAGGCTGGAATCGGCAGTTCTCGCCGCCGATATTTCCAGCGAGGTGAGCACGGTACGTCCGTCCTGTGTTATCATTATCGTCTCGGGACTCAGTCCTCTGTGGACTATACCCTTATCGTGCAGTGCCGAGAGTGTGTCCAGCAGCGAGGGCAGGAGCTTCTGCGCCTCTGTCCAGCCGAGCTTTCCGCCATGGGAAGCCGTGTATTCTTCCAGTGACAATCCGTTGATGTGCTCGGTTACTACATAACCTGTGCCGTTGGCAGCAAAAATATCGTATGTTTTCTTCAGACCGCCGCCTTCAAAGCCTGTCATAAGCGATTTGTGCAGATCTGCAAATTCCGACAGATACGATTTGAACAGCGGCAGCGCGCCTTCATTTACTTCGACGGATTCGCCGTCCTCACCGCGTCTGCACAGCATGTCGGGCATGAACTCGCGTATTTCCACCGTGAGTCCGAGTTTAGTGTCGAAAGCTATGTACGCCGCGCCTTCGCCGCCTTTGGATATCATTCTGCCGAGCACGTACCTGTCAGCGAGCAACGTTCTCGCGGCAAGGTATTCCTGCGGACTGTCCGCGCTTCCGTCATATCCGCATATCTCGCAGGGCCCGTTGTACAGCTTCTCATTCATGCAGCCCATGCAGCGGCTTATATCTTTTTTCATATCCTTTACCTCCGCCGTCCCCGTGGGACAGACCAATGTATTTATCTCTCTATATCAGCAGTGTCATCGGCTCTCCGGTGAGCTTTTCCGCTATCCGGTTAGCCCAGCGCTCTGTGAAGAAGCCGTAGTACGACAACTTCTTTTCGCTTCTGTGTTTTCTGCACGCCGGGAGCATACACCATACCGCCGACGGCAGCGCTATCATCGGCAGATACAGCGGCCCGAGCAGCATCGACTGTACGCTGTGTCCGTACTCGTGTGCGCAGAGCTCGTCGCGGAACTTGTCCTGTGCGCGTTCGGAAATAAAAATGAACATTCCGAGCGACAGGCTTTCGCCGCGTCCCCATTCGCACGCCACGCTCCCGCGGTATATGAAGTGCCGTCGTTTTATCAGTATCAGCGTGAGAACTGCGCCCGCAAGGTTCTGGAGCGCTCCCCACGTGAATTGCAGCACTGTTGCCGGTATCATCTTATAAATCGGTATCATATATAGTTTATTTTACTCTATCCGCAGCTCAATGTCAATTGTATGTATGCACAAAACCACAACTGGGCGAGTGGGATTTGATACGGTATTTTCACCAATGACGCGATAGGCATACGAATCCTGCGACTTTTCCCGACAGGATAACGGCGTATCCGACTGCGTTCCGGGCGGTATTTTGTCGGAAACCGGAGGATAATACCGCATCTGATCCGATCTGCTCGTAATGTGGGTGATTATTTGTGTGGATTTTTGCGAATATCCGTGCTATCATGGAGAAAACAAAGGAGGTCATGATATGGCGTTATTTCAGAGACAGCAGACGGACGACCGTGCGGTGAACAAGGTGGTGGAGATACCGGTGAGCGAGATAGTCCCAAATCCCGCACAGCCCCGGGTGATATTCGATGATTACGAGCTGTCGCGGCTCGCAGTCAGTATACAGCAGAACGGCATTCTCCAGCCGCTCACCGTGCGCAGGTCGGAGAACGGCATGTATTACGAGCTGATATCCGGTGAGAGAAGGCTCCGCGCGTGCAAGCTGCTCAATATGTCCGTGGTCCCGTGCATCATCATCACTGCGACAGTGCGCGATTCGGCGGTGCTCGCGGTGCTTGAGAACCTTCAGCGTGCTGACCTGAACTTCATGGAGGAGGCATACGCGATAAAGAACCTTATCGATTACTACGGCTTCACACAGGAAGAGACCGCCGCCCGGCTCGGGACAGCCCAGTCCACGATAGCGAACAAGCTTCGCCTGCTCAAGCTCACCGATGACGAGAAGGCGCTGGTGGTGAAGTATAAGCTCGGGGAGCGGCAGGCGAGAGCGCTGCTGCGGCTGGAGTCGGACAAACGTCCGGACGCGATACACTATATAAGCGCTAACCAGCTTAATACCGCGCAGACCGATTCATACATCGACAGTCTGCTGAAGGACAAGCCTCCGAAGCCTACCGTGCACCGCCGCTGGAACTTCCGTGCCGTGAATCTGTACATCAACACGTTCAACAAGACCATAGACGCGATGAAGGAGGCAGGCATAAACTGTGACGCTTCCCGGAGCCGTACCGAGGATTTCATCGAGTACGTGGTCAAGATACCGCTCAAACAGACCGATTGACAATCCGCCGTGGTTGTGGTATAATTCTATGATGATATATTGTGTCTGCGCGTCCGTAACAGGGCGGACCGCAGCGATACAGAACACAGGGCGGGTAAGTATATGCGTGAGAATGACAGTATTACAATGGTCAAAGGAGTCGGCGGCAGGCGTGCGGAGACCTTCGGGTCACTTGGCATAACCACTGTCGGCGGGCTGCTTCGTGCTTACCCGCGTGACTACACCGACTATACGAAGCCTGTACCGATATGCGAGCTGCAGCCGGACGATACTGCCGTGTTCGCCGGCAAGGTCACCCGCAAGCTCAGACCGTACATCTCTCCGCGCTATTCTATTTACAAGCTCACCGTGAGCGACGGCACCGAAGAGATGCTTATCACGATATTTAACAGCAAGTACTCCTTTGACTGCCTTGAGCAGGGGAAGAGCTATCTGTTCTTCGGGAAGATAAAGGGAACCGTGCTTGCGAAGGAGTGCAGTTCTCCGAGCTTTATCAAAGCCGGCGACCCGAATGTGCTTGTTCCGCGATATCATCTGACGGCGGGGATAAGCATGAACATAATGACCAACTGCGTGAAGGATGCGCTCGGGAAGTGTACGCTTGAGGAGCCGCTCCCTGACAGCATACGTGAGCGATACGGACTCATCGGCTATCGCGAAGCTATTATGAGAGTCCATTTCCCTCACAGCCATGAGGAGCTTGCCGAAGCTCGCAGACGACTTGCGTTCGAGGAGCTGCTCACGCTTCAGATAGGTCTGCGCACAGTGAAGAACAGCACGAAGAAATTCACGCCCGCGGTCATGTCAGATGTGGATATGGATCCGTTCTGGTCAGCGCTGAAGTTTGCTCCCACAGGTGCGCAGCTGCGCTCGGTAAATGAGTGCATAGCCGACATGAAGAGCGGGAGCCCGATGAACAGATTGTTACAGGGCGATGTCGGAAGCGGTAAGACGCTGGTGGCGGCGGCATTGTGCTGCTTTGCGGCGCACAACGGCTACCAGTCCGCTCTGATGGCACCTACCGAGATACTCGCAAAGCAGCACGCCAATACTCTCGCGGATCTTCTTGACCCGCTCGGCATCACAGTTGCGCTGCTCACCGGCAGTACGGTCAAAAAGCCTGTCTACGAGGCAATAGAGAGCGGCGCGGCGCAGGTGGTGGTCGGCACTCACGCGCTGATACAGTCGGCAGTGGATTTCCGTTCGCTCGGTCTTGTTATCACGGACGAGCAGCACCGCTTCGGAGTCCGCCAGCGTACGATGCTGGGCTCGAAAGGCATATCCCCGCACACTCTGGTCATGTCCGCGACACCGATACCGCGCACTCTCGCGTTTGCCGTGTACGGCGACCTCGATGTGTCGATACTTGACGAAATGCCGAAAGGGCGCGTACCGATACGCACTTACGGTGTGGATTCGGGCTACCGCGAGCGCGTGCTGAATTTCATAATAAAGAACATAAACGAGGGATATCAGGCTTACATAGTATGTCCTTTTGTCGAAAAAAGCGAAGCCATGTCCGACAAAGCTTCTGCTGAGGAGTACTACGCGAAGCTGCGTGATACGTGGTTCCGCGGTATACCGATAGGTCTGCTGCACGGCAAGATGAAGCAGGCGGATAAGGACAGGACCATGGCGGCGTTCAAGAACGGCGAGCTGAAGCTGCTGATAGCCACTACGGTAATCGAGGTCGGCATAGACGTACCCAACGCGATCATCATACTCGTGGAGAACGCCGAGCAGTTCGGTCTGTCGCAGCTGCATCAGCTGCGCGGGCGCGTCGGGCGCGGAAGCGTGCAGTCCCACTGCATACTGATGACCGACAGCCGTTCGGAGTACACCAAAGCCCGCATAGACACAATGGTACGAACTACCGACGGTTTTGAGATAGCGAACGAGGACCTGAAGCTGCGCGGTCCCGGAAACTTCTTCGGTGCGCAGCAGCACGGACTTCCGGAGCTGAAGATAGCGGACATGACGGCGGATACTATGCTGCTGCATGATACGTCCGAGCTCGCGGAGCAGATACTCGCAAGCGACCCGAGGCTTACCTCGCCGGAGAACGCGGGGCTTCGCAGGCTTGTCGGAGAGCTGTTCGCAGGCAGAGAGATATTCGGGGTGAACTGATATGATATATAAACTAACCGCGCCGTGCCATTTCGGGCTCGAAAAAACGCTGTCCTTCGAGGTGAAGCGCGCCGGCGGAGAAAATGTTACAGTGAAGGACGGACGCGTGGACTTCGAGGGCGATGAGAGCGTCATAGCCCGCGCGAACATCACCTGTTCGGTGGCGGAGCGCGTCGGGATAGTCCTTGCCCGGTTCACGGCACACACATTCGACGATGTGTTCGAGAACTGCAAGCGAATAGAGATAGAGCGGTTCGCAGCGAAGGCGGACAAGCTCCATATCGTGAAGGGGCATTCGCTGAATTCGAAGCTCACGAGTATCCCCGCGCTCCAGCGCACAATAAAGAAGGCGCTCGTGATACGTATGCAGGGAGCGTACAAGCTCGGCAGACTGCCGGAGACGGGTGCTGTGCTGCCCGTACATTTCCTGCTGATGAAGGATGAGATGACGGTCACGCTCGACACATCGGGCGAGGGACTGCACAAGCGCGGTTACCGCGCATTCTCCAATGCCGCGCCGATAAAGGAGACGCTCGCGGCGGGGATAGTTGACCTTGCGCATGTAAGGCAAAACGATACGGTGATCGACCCGTTCTGCGGGAGCGGCACTGTGCTGATCGAAGCTGCGCTGAAAGCCTGCAATATCGCGCCGTGTCTGAACCGGCGGTTTGCCGCTGAAAGCTGGAGCTTCACGGACAAGCGGGTGTGGGCTGACGCGCGAGAGGCTGCGAAAGCCGCGATACGCACCGACTGCGGCTTTGAGGCGTACGGCTATGACATCGATCCCGAGGCTGTGAAGCTCACCGCAGAGAATGCGCGCAAGGCGGGCGTGTCGGATAATGTCAGAGTGACCGGGCGCGCGATACGCGATTTTCACTATACTTCCGGGGCGGTCAAGGTTATAACCAACCCGCCGTACGCGGAGCGTATGGGAGAAGCTGACGAGGTGCGTGAGATATACCGCACGATGGGAAAAGTGCTGCTTCCGCGCGGGGAAAATGAGCTGTATGTGATAACCGCCTCCGAGGAGTTCGAGGAGCTTTTCGGCGAGAAGGCGGACAGGAACCGCAAGCTGTACAACGGCATGATAATGTGCAGGCTGTACAGCTTCTCAAAGTGAGGAGAGCAAGGCATGAAAGATACGGGCAGGGATACGGGATCGCTGGTCGGCAAAAGGCTGACGGTCAGGGAGTTTTTTTCGTGCGTCTTCGGTGCCGATGTTTTCCACGACCGTGAGGACGGCGGAGTGTATGTTGACTTCGCGGAGTTGGACAAGCTGTATGAAGATTACGATAATGACCATTTCAAAGGCAATACGCTTTTCTGGGCACATAAGGTCTACGAGATATATGAGATCATCATTCGTACACTGTCCGGCGGAGATCCCGCAGTCTGTCATGAGTATAATGTCAGGCGGGATTTTCCGGAGAAGTGGGCGCGCTGGGAGATAGACCCGGACAGCGCCGCAAAGTTCGCAAGCTGTCACATCACGATAGATGACGATGCCGCGCTCAAGTGGTCATCGGATGAAAAGTATCCGTACTATGCGCTTATCGGCAAGCCGCTCACCCCGGAACAAGCGGCGCTCATTGAAAAGTCCGTCAATGACTGGAAACGTTTCGACGATGAGCCGGGCCACAACATTGGCGCGTATACGATCGATTTTTACGAGATCTTCTGGAAAGCGGACGGGCGCATAGACCGGATGTCCAACACGACCAAATACCCCGACACGGCAGAGCTGATACAGGACGGACTGCTGTTCGCGGGGCTTTTCCCGTTCCTCGATATGGTGTTTGCTCTGAAGCAGGAAGGGGAGCTTGACTATCTGATAGAGTCCGACTTCGTAAAAGACGCGGAGATCGGTGTGTATGTGCATGACGGCGAGCTTGAGATACTGAATGCCAAAAGAGCGCGGAAGATATATGCGGAGTATCTCAAAAAATACAGGCGCGACCTGCATGAAAGCACCACCGACGTTGCGGTGATCGGCGCGGGAGCAGCGGGAATGTTCGCGGCGATAGCCGCGGCGGAGAACGGCGCGAAGGTGACGGTCATCGAGCGTAACGAGAAGGTCGGCAGAAAGCTCGCGATAACGGGCAAGGGACGCTGCAACGTCACGAACGACTGCGGCGCGGACGAGGTGATGAAGAACCTGCCGAAGAACCCGAGGTTCATGTTCAGCGCACTGTCGGAGATGCCGCCGAGTGAGATCAAGGCGTTCTTCGAGCGCGAGGGAGTGCCGCTCAAGACCGAGCGCGGTAACCGCGTATTCCCGGTGTCGGACAAGGCTTACGATATCGTGGATGCGCTGTATAACAAGATGAAGAAGCTCGGAGTACGCATCGTTAACGCCCGCGCGACGGAGGTGACGGCTGAAAACGGCGCGGTCACGGGAGTCGTGACTGAACGCGGTATGATAAGCGCCAAAAGCGTCATCGTCGCTACCGGCGGTATGTCCTATCCCGTGACCGGCTCCACCGGCGACGGGTACGATTTCGCGCGTGAGCTCGGGCATACGGTCACGGAGCTCAAGCCGTCGCTGGTGCCGCTGGAGACGAATTATCCCGATTTCCCGTGGTGCGGGCTCAGCCTGAAAAACGTTACCCTGACGGTGCGCGAGGAAGGAAAGAAAAAGCCCATATTCCGCGAAATGGGCGAGATGCTGTTCACTCACTTCGGGATATCGGGACCTCTGGTGCTCAGCGCGGGCTCGGTAATGGGCGAGATAACGCCGGGAAAGTACACCGCGTACATCGACTTCAAGCCCGCTCTTGACGAGCAGACGCTCGATAAGCGTATCATGCGTGATTTCGACGAGATGAAGAATACGCACCTCGCGAACGCGATGAAAAAGCTGCTGCCGCAGTCGGCTATACTTGCCGTGCTCGGCGAAGCGCGGGTCGAGCCGGGAAAGCAGTGCAATTCAGTGACGCGGGAGGAGCGTGCTGCTCTTGTGAGGACGCTCAAAGCGTATCCGCTGGAGATAACGGGGTACCGCCCGATTGACGAGGCGATAATCACGGACGGCGGAGTATCGGTGAAGGAGGTCGATCCGAAGACGATGCGCTCGAAGCTTGTTGACGGACTGTACTTCGCCGGCGAGATACTTGATGTGACAGGCTTCACCGGCGGGTTCAATCTCACGGTAGCGTTCGCGTCGGGATATGCGGCGGGTCGTGCAGCCGCGACATCTTGTATGTATTGACAAAACATGTCGATATGTGGTATAATATAATTTACATTCTCTTTGGAAAGGATACTATAAAAATAGGAAAGGATAATTTTTGTGCCTGCAAAGCTTAAAGAACTTTTTGAGGAGCTCGAATTTGACGACGTATGCGCTGAAGGTGTAGTGCTTTCGGTGGTGCGGCGTGAGAAGGATGACTCTCTCCTGCTCCAGACGGAGTTTGAGGAAAGAGTTCCTTTTTCGCTGCTGTTCGGTGCAGCCGACAGCATACGCAACACGCTCGAATGCAAGAGTGTCAGCATATATCCGAAGTATCGTCCGGAGCTGTTTGACAGTGACGCGCTGTTGGATGTCGCGAATTTCCTGCGCCGAGAGGGCTACCCTGTCAACGGGTATTTCGAGGGCGCTACGGCAGAGATATCGGACGGCAGCGCGAAGATAGAGATAAAGCAGAACGGTGCGTCGCTGATGCTCAAAGACGGCATTGACAAGCAGATAAAGAAGTTCGTGAAGGGTTTTTACGGACTTGATATAAATGTTGAGTTTACCGGTCATACAGAGTTCAACACAGAGGAGTACTCACGCAAGGTAGAGGAAGCCGATGCCGCGCTTCCCGTACCGCCGCCTCCTCCGCCTCCGCCGCCCGAGACTGCGTCTGAAAGCGGAAAGTCATATAACAGGGGCGGCTTCGGCGACAATGGCGGCGGGGAACACCGCAAGAGCAGCAAAGGTCCCGTGATACATGACCCGCCGAAGCACGTGAAGCTTCCTTTCTCGAATGATGCTTTCGGTGATGAGGCAGACCTCATGGTCGGCAAGGAGATCACCGAGCCTCCGATGCGTATGGTGGAGCTCGTTGATGAACGCAAGGACATCACGCTCTGGGGAGAAGTGTTCTCGACGGAAGATAAGTCCATTAAGGACGGCAAGTATATAAAAAGGTCGGTGTACTTTACTGACCGTACCTCGTCGCAGCAGTTGAGCATCTTCACCGCAGCGGACAAGATAGGCGCGTACAGCTTCATCAAGGAAGGCGCTGTAATACTTGTGAGCGGTGACTCGCTGTTCGATAAGTTCGCGGGCAATGCCCTTATAGTCGAGCCGAAGTCGATAATGACCGTCAAGACCGCCGAGCGCGTGGATAAGTGCGAGCAGAAGCGTATCGAGCTCCACATGCACACGAATATGTCCGATCTTGACGCGATCACTCCCCCTGCGCAGCTGGTCATGCAGGCGTACAAGTGGGGGCATCCCGCCGTTGCGATAACCGATCACGGCAACGTGCAGGCATTCCCCGAGATAATGAATACTGTCAACGACATCCGCAAGAAGGACCCCGAGACAAAGTTCAAGCCTATCTACGGCATGGAAGCGTACTTCGTTAACAACGAGGAGCCGCTCATCGACAGGGGTGCTGACCGACTGATCGAGGACGATATCATCATTTTCGATACCGAGACAACGGGACTCAATGCTGCGGACTGCCGCCTTACGGAGATAGGCGCGGTAAGGCTGCGCAACATGGAGATCGTGGACGAGTTCCAGACCTTCGTTGACCCGGAGCAGCCCATATCCGAGAAGATAACCGAGCTCACGGGCATCACCGATGAAATGGTGAAAGGCGCACCGAAAGAGGAGGAAGCTGTCGGGAAGTTCATAGAATTCTGCGGCGGAGCGTGTCTCGCTGCACACAACGCGAAGTTCGATATGTCGTTCATCAACGCTGTCTGCAAGCGCCACCGTTTAGGATTCCGCCCGGATTACTTTGATACCGTGGCGCTCTGCCGGGCTGTCGCTCCGGCTGCAAAGAACCACAAGCTCGATACCATGGCGGATTATTTCGGACTGGGCGATTTCAATCATCATCGTGCGGTGGACGATGCGAAAATGCTCGCGATGATCTACCGGAAGCTGATCTCCGAGAGCCGCCGCGGACGCGATATCCGCAAGCTCGGCGATCTTAACCAGCTCGGCGGCAGCGACCCATGCAAGCTCCCGTCGTATCACATGATAATACTTGTCCGCAACAATACCGGACTCAAGAACCTGTACAGGCTTATAGGACTCTCCAACCTGCGGTATTTCTACAAAAAGCCGCGTATCCCCATGTCGGAGCTGAAGAAGAACCGCGAAGGACTTATCATCGGAAGCGCCTGTGAGGCGGGAGAGCTGTACCGCGCCATAGTGAACGGCAAGTCTGACGAGGCGATAGAGGAGATAGCGAAGTTCTACGACTACCTTGAGATACAGCCGATAGGCAACAACCGCTTTATGATAGCGAACGGCACTGTAAGCTCTGAGCTTGAGCTCCGCAAGATAAACAAGCGTATCTGCGACCTCGGTGATAAGCTCGGCATACCTGTTGTCGCTACCACCGACGCGCATTTCAAGGATAAGGAAGACGCGATATACCGCGAGATAATGCAGGTCGGTCAGGGCTATGACGACAAGGAGGAGCAGCCTCCGCTGTACTTCCGCACCACTGACGAGATGCTTGAGGAGTTCAGCTACCTCGGTGATGAAAAAGCCAGGGAAGTAGTCATAGACAATCCGCAGATGATCGCTGATATGGTGGAGTTCATACGTCCTATCCCGAAGGGCACGTTCACCCCGTTCCTTGAGGGCGCGGAGGAGGAGCTTCAGAAGCTTTGCTGGGACAGAGCGATGGACTGGTACGGCTACGAGGGCAAGATCCCCGAGATCGTGTCCAAGCGTCTCGACCGCGAGCTCCAGTCGATCATAAAATACGGCTTCTCTGTGCTCTACATGATAGCACAGAAGCTTGTGGCATTCTCGGAGAAGAACGGCTACCTCGTCGGTTCGCGAGGATCGGTCGGTTCGTCATTTGTCGCGATAATGTCCGGTATTTCCGAGGTCAACCCGCTGCCGCCGCATTACCGCTGCAAAAAATGCCGCTACAACGAGTTCATCACGGACGGCTCGGTAGGTTCGGGATTTGACCTGCCCGAGAAGAACTGTCCGCACTGCGGCGAGCCGATGTTCCGTGACGGCCATGATATACCGTTCGAGACGTTCCTCGGTTTCTACGGTGACAAGGCGCCTGATATCGACCTTAACTTCTCCGGAGAAGTTCAGAGCAAGGTGCATAAATACACCGAAGAACTGTTCGGTTCAGACCACGTATTCAAGGCGGGTACTATCTCCGCCGTGCAGGAGAAATCCGCGGCCGGCTTCGTAAGAAAGTGGCTCGAAAAGAAGCAGATGATGATAAACAACGCCGAGCTTACGCGTCTCGCACGCGGCTTCACCGGCGTAAAGCGCACGACCTCACAGCATCCGGGCGGAATGGTCGTCGTACCGAACAACTACGATGTGTACGACTTCACTGCTGTACAGCATCCCGCGGACAAGGTGGACAAAGACGAGGGTGAGATGATAACCACGCACTTCGACTTCCACGCCCTGCATGATACGATTCTCAAGCTCGATGAGCTCGGTCACTATGTTCCGACGCTGTATCGCCACCTTGAGGACATGACAGGTGTTAAGATCGCCGATGTGTCCACCTCCGACCCGAAGGTCTACAGCCTGTTCACTTCGCCCGAGGCTCTCGGGATAACCGAGGAACAGACCGGCATCAAGACAGGCACCTTCGGACTTCCGGAGCTCGGTACCAACTTCGTTATCGGGATGCTGCTCGAATCGAAGCCGAAGAATTTCTCGGATATGCTTCAGATCTCCGGTCTTTCCCACGGCACCGATGTATGGCTCGGCAACGCGCAGGAGCTTATCGCGAAGAAGATCTGCACGATAAGCGAGGTAATAGGTACCCGTGACAACATAATGGTGTATCTGCTGCACAAGGGCCTTGAGCCGTCAATGGCATTCAAGATAATGGAGATAACCCGTAAGGGCAACGCCAAGAAGCTGTTCACCGACGAGATCTACGCCGCGTTCAAGGAGCACGATGTTCCCGAATGGTACGTTGAGAGCTGTAAGAAGATAAAGTATATGTTCCCGAAGGCGCACGCTGCGGCATACGTTACCGCTGCCGTGAAGCTCGGCTGGTTCAAGATCTACTACCCGTCGGAGTTCTACGCGGCAACGCTTACGAAGCACACGCAGAACATCGAGATCGATGTGGTGCTTAAGGGCAGGGATGCGGTAAAGCAGCGTATGCTCGCGATCGTGGCTGACCCCGATTCCTCGGCGAAGGACGACGCAAAGTACGAGTCGTACCAGATCATATATGAGATGCTGTGCAGGGATATATTCTTCCTGCCGCCGCATTATCTGAAATCCCACGCCACAAAGTATCTTATCGAGGACGGAAATTTAAGGCTTCCGTTCATGGCAGTGGCAGGCTGCGGGGAGACCGCGTCGCAGATGCTGTACGATGCTATACAGAAAGGCGGTTACGTCAGCGTTGAGGACATCATAGCTTCCTCCGGCGTAAACGCGTCAGTGATAGATAAGCTAAAGGAAAAGGGTGTCTTTGAAGGACTTCAGGACACCGCGCAATTATCGTTCTTTTAATAATGTGCTGTTTCCCCGCCGCAGGCGGGGGAATGGTAATAATAACAAATGGAGAAAACAAAATGGACAATGTACTGAAGGAACTCTACGATACAGTCGTAGAGCGCAAAAGCGAAAAGATGGAAGGCTCGTACACATGCTATCTGTTCGAGAAGGGTATTGACAAGATACTCAAGAAGTGCGGCGAGGAGTGCACCGAAATGGTGATAGCTGCGAAGAACGCAGATAATGACGAGCTTAAAAATGAGATCGCCGACCTCATGTATCATATTATGGTAATGTGCGTCGAGCGCGGACTTCCCTGGGAGGACGTTGAAGCCGTCCTCGCGAATAGAAGCAACAAGACCGGCAATCTCAAGCAGTTCCATACGGTGGATAAGAACACATGAAAAAACGTCCCGCGGTTCTCACTGAACCACGGGGCGCTCTTTATTTGAGGTTGAGATCTATCAGCTTTCCGGTCTCCATGTCAAGCTCACGATAGTAGCAGTTGTTCGGTACGCCGTTGAAGCTTGTGTGGCATATCCCGCCCTTGTCGGGAGTCGCCTGGAACACAAGCGAGTTCTGCTCACAGTTCACAAAGATGTGATGAAGCGTGAAGGTGTTGCCGCTCTCGGCACCCTTGAACCACAGCTTGTTGCGCGAGGTGCTCCAGAGTATCACCTTGCGCTGCTTTATGCTTTCCTTCAGCGCGAGCTCGTTGACGTACGCGATGAGTATCACCTCTTTGGTATCCATGTTCTGCACCGCGACAGGTATCACGCGGTTCGAGGGGTCGATCTTACCGAGTTTGTCAAAGTCGAGCATGAGCTCGTCCGTCTCTTCTATCATTCCCATAAGTGTTCTCCTTTTGTGCGTTCGTATCGTTTACAACAGTATTGTACACCAAAACACGAAATATGTCAAGCGGGCTTTGCGTGGCTCTGTCATACATTTTCCGGCGCTTTGCGGTTTTTAATGATTATTTAATAATTCCATGATATAATGATATCAGAAGGTAAGGAAAAACGACCGCAACGGAGGTAATCATTATGAACAAGACGGGATTTATCAGCCAGATCGCAGAAGCAACAGGACTCACCATAGAACAGGCAGCTCAGGTGGACGAGATCATCGAAGCTCATCCCATAATAGGAAAAAACAGCAAGCTCGCTGTCATAGCAGAGATCGGTGAAAAGCTCGGAGTGGATGAAGCAACGGCAGAGAGAATATCGAACACAGCATCCGGACTTATAGCGGGAAACATAAAGAACAAGATCCTCCATCCGTTCGGCGGAAACGACGAGGATAAGTAAGAAAGGTCATACCATGTATCTGAACATTCTGAAAAAAGATCTGAAGCGCAAAAAAACGATGAATATCATTGTGATGCTGTTCGTGGTGCTCTCGGCGATGTTCGCGGGGAGCAGCATGAACAACATCATCGCGGTCTCGACTGGACTTGACAGTTACTTCGAAAAAGCGGGAATGACGGATTACTTCATCATCTCGCTCGACAGTATGAACAGCGGTCTGGAAGGTACTATGAAAAACGAAACGTATGTCACCGAGCTTCGCAGAGAGCGTGCGGTATTCGTGGACAGCGTGAATATCAGGCGTGACGGCAAAAAGCTCGCGGACGTAACGAACAGCATCTTCATAATGCCGGACGACGGACTGAAGCTTACTTACTTCGACCGCAGCAACGCGCCCATTACCTCGGTGGAGCCCGGCAAAGCGTACATAACGGGAAATATCCCCCGTGCGAGCGGCATTGAAGTCGGTGACAGATTCACCGTCGAGATAGGAAGCGTAAAGCGCGAGTTTGAATATGCGGGTTACGCGAAGGACGCATTTCTCGGCTCACCGTTCATGGGGAATTCGCGGCTTATGATCAGCCGGGAGGACTATGACGTTATCGCGGCCGACGAGCGCGCAAAGGCGGCTGAAGGTAGCGTGTACTACATCAACACCACTGACATTCCGGAGCTTGAAAAAAAGCTTGCGGGTATGCCCGGGCTGCTCTTTGACGGCAGCCGTGAGCAGATGAAGATGTCATACGTACTGTCTATGCTCGTGGCGGCTCTCCTGCTTATAGTGAGTGTGAGTCTGATACTCGTGGCGTTTGTTGTGCTGCGCTTCACGATACGTTTCACACTGGAGGATGAGTTCCGTGAGATAGGCGTGATGAAGGCTATCGGAATAAAGAACCGCTCGATACGCGCATTATATCTCGTGAAGTACTTCGGTATAGCTGTTGCCGGAGCTCTGATAGGCTTCATCGGCAGTATTCCGTTCGGCAGCATGATACTTGCGAGTGTTTCGGAGACCATGGTGCTCGAAAGCGATAACTCGGTATTTGTCGCGCTGCTGTGCAGTGCCGCGGTGGTAGTCATCATAATGCTGTTCTGTTGGGGCAGCACCCGCAAGGTGAACAAGCTCTCACCGATAGATGCGGTACGAAGCGGTCAGACCGGTGAGCGCTTCCGCAGAAAGAGCGTAATGCACCTTGGCGGGAGCAGGCTCGGCACCACAGGCTTCCTCGCGCTCAATGACGTTATCAGCAGCAAGAAGCAGTACGGCATGATGACCGTGGTGTTCACCATACTGCTGCTGCTCGTAATGATACTTGTGAATACAGCGAACACGCTCAGCAGTGACAGCCTGCTGTTTCTTCTCGGTACAACGAAAAGCGATGCGTACATAACGCTGAACGATGAAATATCCAACGCGATGGGTGACCCGTCTGCCAGTGACGCTAACATAAAGGACTCGATCGCGCGGCTCGAAAAAACGCTGGCAGACAACGGAATTCCGGGAAAGGTACATGTCGAAAGAATGTACCAGATCCCGATGTCCTTTGACGGTGAAAGCGCAAATGTGATGTTCCAGTACTGTCCTCAGACCAGAGCCACGGATTATGTATACGAGGAGGGCACTGCGCCCGTATATGAGAACGAGATCGCGGTAACTCCGATCATCGCGGAACGTTTCGGCGCGCACATAGGCGATACGGTGACACTGTCGGTGAACGGCGAGGAACGCAGATGTATGATAACGGCGCTGTTCCAGAGCTTCGGACAGCTCGGAAAATGCGCGAGACTGAACGAAAACTTTGATATCAGCGGGCTCGGTCTGTCAAGCGCGTACTCGTTCCAGATAGATTTTGATGACCACCCCGGCTCCGCGGAGATCAGAAAGCGCATAGACATGCTGAAAGACATATATGACACGAATAACGTGTTTGATGCTGCGGAGTTTGTCAATGACAGCACCAAATCGGCTGACATCATTGTAGCTGTCAAGAACATGATACTTCTGATAACACTCATCATCGTGATGCTGATTGCTGTGCTCATGGAGCGTTCGTTCATCTCGCGCGAGAAGGCGGAGATAGCACTCATGAAGGCTGTCGGATTCAGGAGCGGTTCGGTCATCGCACACCATACAGCGAGATTTACGATAGTCGCGTTCATAGCGTCAGTGCTCGCAGCGGCACTGTGCATACCGCTCACAAAGCTCTCGATAGATCCTATAATGGGTATGATGGGCGCAGTGAACGGGGTAGGATATGATATAAACGCATGGGAGATATTCGGGATATACCCGCTTGTAATGATCGCCGCAACAATGCTCGCAGCGTTCGTTACGTCACTTTATACGAAAACCATTAAGTCTTCCGATACGGCGGATATTGAATAAGGAGAACAACAATGGAAACGATACTCGAAGTAAAAGACCTGTGCAAGACATACATAGTCAACAAGCGTCAGAACAACGTACTGCGCAATGTGGATCTTAACGTGAACGAGGGCGAGATGGTCGCGGTAATGGGACCGTCGGGCTCCGGTAAATCGACGCTGCTGTATACTGTTTCGGGCATGGACAGAATGACCGCGGGACAGGTGAAGTTCTGCGGGAAGGATATATCCGGACTGAACGACAATGAGCTGGCGAAGCTGCGCCTTGAGGACATGGGCTTCATTTTTCAGCAGATGTATATGCTGAAGAACCTCACCGTGCTGGATAACGTGATACTCCCCGCCTGCAAACGTGAAAACAACAAGGAGCCCCGTGCCGAGACCGCGAAGCGCGGCCGTGCACTCATGCACAGGCTCGGCATTGCGGATATCGCTGACAACGATATCAACGAGGTCTCGGGCGGCCAGCTCCAGCGCGCGTGTATCTGCCGAAGCATGATAAACTCTCCGAAGGTGATCTTCGCGGACGAGCCCACGGGAGCGCTCAACCGCACTTCGTCGGAAGAGGTCATGAACGAGCTCATGAAGCTCAACGAGGACGGCACCACGATAATGCTCGTGACCCACGACTCAAAGGTCGCGGCAAAATGCACAAGAGTGTTATTTATAGTTGACGGGAACATAAAAGGGGAGTATAATATAAACAAGGAAGACAATCTCCGCGACCGTGAGCGCGGTCTTAACAACTGGCTCATGGAAATGGGCTGGTAAGTGCCCGTGACAAAGGACAGACGATGGATATACTGATAGTTGAGGACAACAGTGAACTGCAGTCGCTGCTCACGGATTTCCTGCGCAAAGAGGGATATACCGTGAGCGCCGTCAGCAGCGGTGAGAAAGCTTTGTCTCTGTACGAAAAGTACGGGGCAAGGCTTGTTCTGCTTGATATAAACCTGCCGGGGCTCGACGGCTTTGCGGTTTGCGAGAAGATACGTAAGCTCGGCAATACGCCGATAATCATGCTCACCGCGAGAGTAAGCAAGGAGGACAAGCTGAACGGGATCATCCTTGGCGCGGACGACTATATCGAGAAGCCGTACGACATAGATATCCTCATCGCGAAGATAAAGGGCATATTCAAGCGCCGCTTTGCCGACGACAAGCTGACGGAGGGCGACATAACGATCGACCTTGCCGCGGAGAAGGTGACAAAGGCAGGCAAGCCGCTTGAAATGACATCAAAGGAGTTCGAGCTGCTGAAATTCCTTATCGAGAACAAGGGCCAGACTCTAACAAAGGAGCGTCTGTTCAACGCGGTATGGGGCATCGACAGCTTTTCCGAGCAGCAGACGCTCACCGTGCATATTAAGTGGCTGCGCGAGAAGATTGAGAACGACCCGAAGACTCCCGTGCATATCGTCACCGTGTGGGGCAAGGGCTACCGCTGGGAGGGCTGATATGAAAAGCTTTGACAGGTTGATCGCGCTTGCCGCAGTGCTTATAGCTGCGATGTTCGTGCTTGTGAACGTGCTGTACGCGGGCAGTGAGGACAGCTCCGCGCGTCTGGCGGTCGTGGAGATAGAGCGTGTGATGCGCCGGATAGAGGACACCGGCAGCATACCTGACATTTCCGGCTTTGACACGATAACCGGAGTCCGTGAGTACACAAGCGGCGGCGATTTCTTCACAGCTCCCGGCACCTGCGCGTACCGTGAGGCTGACGGCCGCCTGTATCGCATCGATTACACTGAAGAGCATGACGACCCGCGCATACTGTACGTGAACCTTGCGCTTTCTGCTTTTTCGGTTTTTGTGCTGGGGCTGTTGATCTATCTGCGTCAGGCAGTGATAAAGCCGTTCGACGAGATACGCGAGCTTCCGATCGAGCTTTCGAAGGGAAATCTCGTCATGCCGCTCAAACAGCGCAGCAGCCGCTATTTCAGCAGATTTCTGTGGGGACTCGATATGCTGCGTGAGAACATGGCGCATACCAAAGAAGCGGAGCTTGAGCTGCAGCGGGAGAAGAAGACCATGCTGATGTCGCTCTCGCATGATATAAAGACTCCGCTTTCCGCGATAAAGCTGTCATCGCAGGCACTTGCCCGCGGGCTTTACACCGATCCGGAAAGACAGCGTGAGACAGCGGAGAACATATCTGCGAACGCGGCGGAGATAGAGCGCCTCACAGACGAGATAATGCACGCGAACAGCGAGGAGCTCATGCGCTTCGAGATAAACGAGCGTGAGTTCTATCTCTCCGAAGTCATAGGAAGTGTCAGGTCATACTACTGTGACCGGCTCACGGGGACAGAGTTCACGGTAGAGACGTTTCCCGACTGTATCATGCTTGGTGATCCGGACAAGCTTACGGAGGTGCTGCGGAATATCATCGAAAACGCGGTCAAGTACGGTGACGGACGCTATATACGCATCTCGTTCTCTGAAGAGGAGGATTGCCGGCTGGTGACAGTGGCGAACAGCGGGTGTACTCTGCCGGAAAACGAGCTCACACATGTATTCGAGAGCTTCTGGCGCGGCTCAAATACAGGCTCTCAGCCGGGCAGCGGCCTCGGGCTTTACATCTGCCGCACCCTTATGCGCGCAATGGGCGGCGATATCTTCGCAGAGACAAGCGGCGGTGAGATGCGCGTCACGGCAGTATGCAGAAAGAGATAGCGTGCAGAACGCACGGAAACACCATCGAAAGGAGCTTCACATCATGTTCAGATGGATGATAGCATCGGATATACATGGCTCGGCATTATACTGCGGTAAGATGTTCGGGCGTTTTGACGCGGAGAAGGCGGACAGGCTGATACTTCTCGGCGATCTGCTTTACCACGGACCGAGAAACGATCTTCCGGAGGGATATGCACCGAAAGAGGTGATAACAATGCTTGCCGCGCGTGCGGATCAATTGTTCTGCGTCCGCGGGAACTGTGAAGCCGAGGTGGATCAGATGGTGCTGCCGTTTCCGGTAATGGCGGATTACGCGCTCCTGCCTGTGGGTAAACGCCTGATATACGTGACCCACGGTCATCTCGCGAACGAGCAGACTCCGCCGGCGCTTCGCAGCGGGGATATCCTTCTTCACGGTCACACTCATATACCTGCTTGTACGGAGCATGATACATATACATACATCAACCCCGGCTCGGTGTCGATACCAAAGGAAAACAGTCCTCACAGCTACATGACCTTCGACGGCAGCACCTTCCTCTGGAAGGATCTGAATACCGGCGAAGCATACAGGGAATACGTGTGGAGAGAGTAAAACGGATTCGTTGGACCTCATTGATTACGAAATTAGCGGAAAAATGCGTTTTTTTGAAGAAATGTGTTGACAAATGGAGCCAAATGCGTTATAATATGGGTGAATCCGGTGTTAGTACCGATGTTTCACGTAAAACTACAAAAGGGAGTATCAAAAATGACAAAAACAGATCTCATCTCTGCAATCGCAGAAAAGACAGAACTCACAAAGAAGGATTCCGGCAAGGCACTTGACGCGATCACAGCTATCATTACAGAAGAGCTTGCAAAGGGCGGTAAGGTTCAGCTCGTTGGTTTCGGTACATTCGAGACACGTAAGCGCGCTGCAAGAACAGGTATCAACCCCCAGACCAAGAAGAAGATCAAGATCAAGGCTACAACAGTTCCCGCATTCAAGGCTGGTAAGGCTCTTAAGGATTCTGTTGCAAAGTAAGTCAACGTATAAAACGGCATCTGTCGCATGGCGGATGCCGTTTTTTGTTTCTGCACGGCAGGAGTCACACGAATACACGAAAAACAAGATATGGTCTGCTATCTCCGTCAGCAGGCGCAGACCCGATTTTGACGATTTGTTACGAAAGTGTAACCTTTTGCCACCTCCCGTAGAAAAAAATATATGCCCGATTGTGCACAATGTCCTAAAATGCCCCTCGGTTATTGCTTTAGTATTGGATGTATGTTATAATTCAATTAGTTATATATAGACCTTATTGGGATCTACAGAGGGGTGGGTATCATTATGGATGTTTACCGTTTTGATGATGCGGAACGTGAATCAATGGAAAGATCGCGCGTTCCTTTTGCCGTATATCAGTTTATTGATAAGCGCGTGGTCACGGTTATTCTGTCTGCGGGCTTTTGCGATCTTTTCGGGTACACGGACAAGTTCCTTGCATATTCTGACATGGATCACGACATGTACAAGGATACTCACCCGGACGATGCCGCGCGTATCGCTGATGACGCGGTGCGCTTTGCCACCGATGATTCTCCTGACGCGAGATATGACGTATTGTACCGTACGCTCGATAAGGATCGCGTGAACTACATGATCATCCACGCCTTGGGCGAGCATGTTTTTGCTCCCACAGGTGAGCGTCTTGCATATATATGGTATACTTACGAGGGCATGTACAACGCTTCTCCCGAAACAAAAGGCGGGATCCTTACCGATCACCTGAACAACGTGCTGCGCGAGGAGAGCTTCCGCAAGGACGCTCATTACGACAGTCTCACGGGACTTCCGAGCATGGCATATTTCTTCGAACTTGCGTTAGCGGGAAGAAACGCTATGACTGCCGAGGGCAAGAACCCCGTCATGCTCTTCACGGACCTGTGCAGGATGAAGTACTACAACCACAAGAACGGCTTCGCAAAAGGTGACGAGCTGCTGCGTTCCTACGGAAGACTCCTGGCGAAGTTTTTCGGCAACGAGAACTGCTGTCGCCTTGACAAGGATCATTTTGCGGTGTATACAGAGGAAGACGAGCTTGAGAAGAAGCTCGATGTGCTGTTTGCGGAAGTGCGGGACCTTAACAACGGCATGTCGTTGCCGGTACATGTAGGTATATACAAGAACAGCGTGGAGACGGTCGGTGCAGCCACGGCATGCGACCGTGCGAAGCTCGCGTGCGACTCGCTGTGGAACATCTATTCCTCGACGTACTGCAGCTATGACGCGTCGATGCTTGACGCGGAGGAAAAGCGACAGTATATCGTCGCTAACCTCGACAAGGCAATTCACGAGGGCTGGATCAAAGTTTGTTTCCAGCCTATCGTAAGGTCTGCCAACGGACGTGTCTGTGATGAGGAAGTGCTTGCAAGATGGGATGACCCTGTGTTCGGATTAATGATGCCGTCGGAGTTCATTCCCGTGCTTGAGAGCAGTGGCCTGGTATACAAGCTTGATCTGTACGTTGTCGGGCTGGTCATAGATAAGCTGAAAAAGCAGGAAGCCGCGCATCTTCACCTTGTGCCGCAGTCGATAAATCTGTCAAGATCTGACTTTGACTGCTGCGATATCGTGGATGAGGTCCGCAGACGTGTAGACGAGTCGGGCTTCAGCAGGTCGCTGTTCACGATCGAGATAACCGAGAGCGCCATAGGCCGCGATACCGAGCTGATGAGCGTCCAGATAGACCGCTTCAGAGAGCTTGGCTTTGCGGTCTGGATGGATGATTTCGGGAACGGCTACTCCTCTCTCGATACGCTCACGAGTGTCCATTTCGACCTTGTCAAGTTTGATATGCGCTTCCTCCAGCATTTCGATGAGAGCGAAAAAGGCAAGATCATGCTTACCGAGCTTATCAAAATGGCGACTTCGCTCGGCATAGATACGATATGCGAGGGCGTTGAAACATCCGCACAGGTGAGATTTCTGCGTGAAACAGGCTGCTCGAAGCTCCAGGGCTTCTATTATATCAAGCCCATATCGCTCGAGAAGATACTCGAGAGATATAAGAAGGGTGAGCAGATAGGCTTCGAGGATCCGCGTGAAACGGATTATTACGACCGCATCGGGCGTATCAATCTGCATGACCTCGAAGTCCTGACACGTGACAGCCGCGATGAGTTCAGCAACTTCTTCAACGTGCTTCCGATGGCGGTAGTGGAGCTTACCACCGAAGGGAACGTGAAGGTCGCGCGAAGCAATCAGTCCTGCCGTGATTTCATAGAGCGGTATTTCGGTTACAAAATGACCGATATGGAGATAGATTTCTACACGAATAAAATTCAGAGCGCATCGTCAACGTTTGCGGACATTATCCGCAGATGCAGCGGAAATGATGACAAAGTATTCGTTGATATCAAGATGAATGACGGCGCAACAGCGCATATCTTCCTGCGCCGTATGGCAAATAACCCCGTCACGGGAACCGTGGCTGTGGCCGTTGTTGTGCTTTCGATTCATGCTTCCGATAATGAACTGACATACTCGAGCATCGCACGCGCGCTTGCGGCGGATTATTACATACTCTACTACGTGGATCTTGAGACAGAGGAGTTCATAGAGTATTCCTCCGCTGCCGGTAAGGAAGATCTTGCGGTCGAGCGGCACGGAAGCAATTTCTTCGCTATGAGCGCAAAAGAAGCAGAGCGCCATATTTATCAGGAGGATCTGGATCATTTCCTGAAAACGTTCACCAAGGAAAAGGTCGTAAGTGCTTTTGCGGTACAGGGCGTTTTCGCGCTTACGTTCCGTATCATGCAGGAAGGCGAGCCTGTATATGTGGTAATGAAGGCTATGCGCATGGACGATCAGGGAAGGAATATCATAATCGGTATAAGCAACGTCGATGCGCAGATGAAGCAGAAGGAGAGGCTTGACCGTATAGAGCGCGACCGTATCGTTTATTCAAGGCTCATGGCGCTGTCGGGCGACTTTATTGCGATGTACACGGTCGACCCTATGACCAGCGAGTATGTTGAATACAGCGTTGCGAGCATATATGAAGGCCTGGGCTTCGCGAAGAGCGGCGATGACTTTTTCCACGCGGCACTTGTGGACGGTGAGCGTGTGGTGCTGCGGGATGATTTCCCGAGATATCGTGACCTTGTGACCAAGAACAACATGCTTCGCACTATAAGGCGCAGCGGAGTGTTCTCTATACAGTATCACCTGATGCTGAACAACGAACCGAAACTTGTGGCGCTTCGTGCGGCGCTTGTAAGAGAGGGCGACGGCGACAAGCTTATAGTCGGAGTAGAGAAGCTCGTAGAATGACTTAAATACGAAATAAGCCCGCAGACATAAGTCTGCGGGCTTTGTTCTTTTTGATCAAAGCTTGAATTCCGAAAGCTCGTCGTCACCTGTGGGGAGATGGTCTGTGATCACTTCTCCGCTTTCGGCGGGAGCGCTGTCATCGCTGTCCGATGTTGCGTCAGTGTTGGCGATGAATTCGTTGATGTCCTCGACAGTGCTGTTGGTAGCCTTGCCGGAAGCTTTGTGTATATCGTAGCCGTGTCCGCCGCTGTTCTTTATCTTGAGGCGAGCGCTTTCGGCAAGTCCGGAAAGTGTTTCGTAATCCTTGCCATAGTCGGGAACGAATACACCGCCGACGGAAACGCCGACAGAAACGTCTACCGACTCACCGAACTGCTTGTGCAGAGCGTCAAGTATCTGTTCTTCAATGCGCATGGTAAGGTTCGCGATAACGCTTTCGTTGGTGCAGCCTTTGAGGAACACGGTGAACTGCTCACCGCCGAGTCTTCCGCGGATGTCGTCGGTGTTGGTATTGTTGCGGAGTATCGTACCGAATGACGCGAGAAGCTTGTTGGCGTCCTCATGGCCGTAGAGGTTATTGATAGCCTTGAAGCCGTCGAAGCTGATGTTGAGCAGTGTACCGTCGAGTTCCGCACATGCGTTCTCGAGCATTTCGATGACGCTTGAGCGGCTGTTGAGACCGGTGATGCTGTCAACAGCGGCCTCTTCATTGAGACGGCTCGTACGGAGCTCTTGCTCTGTTATATCGTGGATCATGATGATCGTACAGTCGCAGTTGCCTGTGTAGTCGGTGTAAGCGCCCTTCTTGAGCGAGAAGATGCGCTCGCCGCGCGTGAGGGTGTCCTTGTCGGAGATCGTGGAGACGAACTTTGTCATCTTGTCACGGTCTGTCTCGGAGAGCTCGAAGAACACGCTCTTTGCCGTCTTGTTTGCAAACAGGAAGTTCTTCTTCTTGTCGATGATAATGGCACCGTCGTTCGTGCTGTCAACGGTGCAGCTCTTACCGAAGTCGATGACATCGGTCTTGTCGATGCCCTTTATTATCAGAAGGAGAAGCAGAAGTCCGGCAACAACACATATCGAGGTGAATACACCGCCGAGAGCCGTGCCTGCTGTAAGAAGTACGGATAATACCACGAGGACGCGCTCGCCGGATGTGGGCTTGATTATTTTCTTCGACAAGCCGACAAACGCGCAGACAGCGATAATCGCGGTTATTGCGATCATTACTCCGTTGGCTATGTAATAAGGCAGTCCGATGGAGTAGGTCACATCATAAAGGTCGCTTGAATCAGGTCCCGCAAGCTTTACGTCCTTGATGCTGAGTCCGTGAAGTCTCGTGGTAAAGTGGAAAGCGGCAAAAAGCAGCATCACGACAGATGCGACGATCTTGAGTGGATTGCCGAGCATGACGCCTGTTGCCGCAGCAACGGAGAACATGAACGAAACACCCATGATCGAAAGCGCAACGAGTCCGAGAATATGGAGCACCGTGAATCCCGGTGCAGTGCCGCATAACAGTGCCGCATAGCTGGACATTCCGTAACCGAATGCGCCTGCAAGCGCGATAGTCGCCCATTTTCTGGCATCGGTAGCTCTTGAGAAAGCCACTGCTGCGCCTATGACGAGCGAGAAGATCATTATTACCGCAGGAAAGATAAGTTGAGCCATTGTCTTTTTCTCCTTTGAGATCGGATTTTTTATATAGTATATATTATATTTACATATTAATGATTTGTCAATATGTTTTAAAGGCGCATAACCGCATATTGTCTGAATGCTATAATAACACGCGGCATAACAAGAGCTGATATGTTAAAAATATACATATCGGGTTACATGAGTACCGGCTCAGATAAGCTTTGCGACCGTTGCGGGAAGCTCGTCAAATCCCATGATACGCGCATCGAATTCATCGGGAAAGCCGAATCCGTATCCCGCATGGATGAACGGGACTCCCGCAGCGCGTGCAGCTTCACCGTCAAGGTTTGTATCACCGACGTAAACGCAGCTTTCGAGCCCGTTTCGTTCCATTACCAACCGGATATTCTCGCCCTTGCTCTTACCGGTCCTGCCTGCACACTCGAAGTCTGCGAAAAGCCCGCCGAAGCCGCACTGCTCAAGGAATACCTGTATGTATCCGTCCTGACAGTTGCTCACGACCGCGAGCAGATATCCTTCATACAGCTTTTCAAGCGTCTCGCGTTCGAGCGGATAATACTTCTGGTCTTTGTGCTCGCGCAGATAGTCAAGCTCGTTGGTGTTGCATTTCCTGAGAAGCGAGTACCGTTCGTCCGGAGCCAGCATAGGAAACATGATGTCGGCTATCTGTTCGAGCGTCTTACCCATGTAGCTTTGCATCTGCTCCTGTGTATATGTGCGCCCGATCTGTGAGTTCTTCGCGATGCAGTCGTTCCATGACGCGATAACGTTTGCCGAGGAATCCCACAATGTTCCGTCGAGGTCGAAAAGTATCCCTTTTTTCATAAAATTCTCCTTATTTTTCGTACATGAAGTCCTTTGCTGACTTTTCGTCTATACCGAATTTATACCCGAGCTGTGCCGAAACGGGAGTCACGATAAGGTAAACCGCGGCGAGTATTACCGGAAACAGCACCGGCGGCTGTGAGGCATCCTCGATGATGAAGAACGTCGGTGCCAGCGCACCGAAAACAAAGTATGAGCCGAGCAGGAGCTCACCCGTCATCGGAAAAGCTCCGAGTGCGCACGCGAGCAGCGCTCCGCAGGGTATGCACATCACCGCTGCTGTTGCAAGACCGACGAACACCCAGCGCAGCTTCGGCGCGCTTTCAACACGCTTTGCCCGAAGCATCTTGGCTTCCTTCTGCCCGTCGCGCAGTCCGGCGGTAAACGCCAGTGACGCGTATATGAATACAGTGAACAGCACTGCCACGTACGGTATATACCACTCCGAGAGCAGGGGAGCTATCGATACTGTCATGATGCCGCCGAGAATATTGCCGAACACACACAGTCCAAGCCCCTTGGCAAAGATAATGAATACATTGTCACGCTTCATTTCTTTTAAAGTCCTCCTTGCCGCTGATGCCGTAGATCCTGCCGCTGTCGTCCACCCAGCCGGCATAGTAGCCGTTCACGATGTTGTCCATGACTTCGAGAGCACGCTTCTGCGCGGGGACGGCGCGGGCGGCGTTGGTGTCCGTTTCGCTCACGGTCTTGACTGCCATGTACAGGTCGTCCGGGCATGCCTCAAGGTACTGGGCGTTGACTGCGAATCCGCTGTCCTTTATGTGCAGGAACCTGCCCTTAATGCAGTCCGCGTCGGGGTACAGATCGCTCAGGTCTACGAACTGCGACAGATCGCCGTTGGTTATGGCTTCCGCGGCGGCGCTGTCAACAATGAACATCTGTGCTTCACCGTACATAGCCTCGCTCGTCACTTTGGTCACCGCCGCGAGGGAGTACTGGGGGTCGGGGTTGTCGCTCAGGTCTGCGTTATATACGTCAACATGGATGTAACCGCTGTTGTCGTAGTCCGGGCAGTACAGCTCGAACGCTTCCTCGAACTCCTGTATCTTGTACATCACATTTGCGGAGATCTCCTTGTCCTTTGTCACCACGAGGACACGCAGATCGCCCTGCTTCTTTTCGAGCAGCGAGTTTATAAGGAATGCCGCGACCGCGAGAAAAAATATTCCCGCAACGACATACCACTTGTTATGGTAGAAGAAGTTTTCGATACGCTTGAAGCCGTGCAGCTCGTACACCGGCTTTTCTTCCTCGTGTATCTCCGATTCGTTCTCGTCGATAAGTCCCTGTTTGAGCTTGAGCAGCTCACGTTTGTCGTCCTGATATGACATGATATGATCACCTGTTAATCATTGTTTTCATCGGAGTCATCATTTTTCGTGGCGGGAGCCGGAGTGGGTCTGACTTCTTTTTCTTTTTCGTCTATGTGCTGCTTCAGTGCCTGGTATCTCTCCTCCATACCTGACATTGCTTTGTGATAAGCGAAGACATTGATGATGTATGCTACGGTTATTGCGAGGAGCTTCAGCAGAAGTGCGCCGATATCACCGTTCCCGATACAGTGTATTATGCTCATAACGACAAGCACCAGTGCGAATATCGTGAAGAATATCCGTATGAACACAACGTACATCTGAAACCGTCTCAACCGGTACATATCTTTCTTCATATCTGTGAGGTCACGCAAATCTGTCTTTCGTCCTTTCGTGTGCAAAATCAACTTTAATTATACTATATTCTGCCGCACAATACAAGAAAACCGAAGCTTTTTTCACACAGATTTCACAAATGCGGTTTATTTTCACTTTTGTGTTGCAAAATCCGGAGAAATGTGCTATACTATTTTTTGTATATCTTTGCCAATCTATATCCGGAGGGAATTAAATGTCCGATAACAGCTATTTAGGCGAAATTCGCAATTTCTGCATAATCGCGCATATAGACCACGGTAAGTCGACCCTTGCCGACCGCATACTCGAACAGACAAGTACCGTTGCCGAGCGTGACATGGAGGAGCAGCTCCTCGATAACATGGAGCTCGAACGTGAGCGCGGCATCACCATCAAAGCCCGTGCAGTGCGGCTCAACTACAAGGCTGACGACGGTAACACATACGTGTTCAATCTGATAGACACTCCCGGTCATGTGGACTTCAACTACGAGGTCTCACGTTCGCTCAACGCCTGCGAGGGTGCGATACTTATAGTTGACGCGTCCCAGGGCATAGAAGCGCAGACTCTTGCCAACACATACCTTGCAATAGAGCAGGACCTTGAGGTCGTACCCGTTATAAATAAGATCGACCTTATCTCCGCCCGCCCCGAAGAGGTAAAGCAGGAGATCGAGGATGTCATCGGCATTCCCGCCATGGACGCTCCGCTCATCTCCGCCAAAATGGGAATCAACATCAAGGAAGTCATGGAGCGCATCGTGACGGATATACCCGCCCCCAAGGGCGACCCGGACGCACCGCTGAAGGCTCTGATATTCGACAGCTATTATGACAGCTACAAGGGAGTTATCGTGTACGTGCGTGTCAAGGAGGGCTCGCTTCACGTGGGCGACAGGATCCGCATGATGGCGACGGGCGCGGAGTTCCAGGTGGTCGAGCTCGGCTACATGGGTGCTACAAGCCTTTCACCCTCGGACGAACTGAAAGCGGGCGAGGTCGGTTACATCGCGGCTTCGATAAAGTCGATAGGCGATACGAAGGTCGGTGATACCGTGACCCGTTGTGACGAGCCGGCAGACGAGCCTCTCGCAGGCTACCGCAGTGTTAACCCCATGGTTTTCAGCGGCATTTATCCCGCCGACGGCTCGAAATACGGCGACCTGCGTGACGCGCTGGAAAAGCTGCGGCTCAATGACGCTTCGCTCACATTTGAGCCTGAGACATCAGTGGCGCTCGGCTTCGGCTTCCGCTGCGGCTTTCTCGGACTTCTCCACATGGAGATAATACAGGAGCGCCTTGAGCGTGAGTATAATCTTGATCTTATCACCACGGCACCGTCCGTTGTGTACAAGATAGACAAGATGAACGGTGAGACCGTGTTCATCGACAACCCCACGAACTACCCCGACCCGACCGAGATAAAGCAGGCTTACGAGCCCATGGTCGAAGCGCACGTTTACGCGCCCTCGGACTACGTCGGCAACATCATGGAGCTCTGCCAGCAGCGCCGCGGCGTGTTCAAAGACATGAAATATATCGATAAGACCCGCGTCGATCTGCACTATGATCTGCCACTCAACGAGATAGTCTACGACTTCTTCGATGCGCTCAAATCGCGGACCAAGGGCTATGCGAGCTATGATTATGAGTTCAAGGGCTTTGTAGCGTCAAAGCTTGTCAAGCTCGACATACTGCTCAACGGCGATGTGGTGGACGCGCTTTCATTCATAGTATTCTCCGACAGCGCCTACCCGCGTGCCCGCAAGATATGCGAGCGCCTGAAAGACCACATACCGCGCCAGCTTTTTGAAGTGCCGGTGCAGGCTGCGGTGGGCGGTAAGATAATCGCCCGCGAGACTATAAAAGCAATGCGCAAGGACGTACTTGCGAAGTGCTACGGCGGCGATATCACGCGTAAGAAGAAGCTTCTCGAAAAACAGAAGGAAGGCAAGAAGCGCATGCGGCAGTTAGGCTCGGTAGAGGTGCCGCAGGAAGCGTTCATGGCGGTGCTCAAGCTTGACGACGAGTAAGCCCGTCGGGCTGTATGTCCACGTTCCGTTCTGCCTGTCGAAGTGTCCGTACTGCGACTTTTATTCCGTACCGTACAGCCGGGAGAAGGCATCGGAGTACGCGCAGGCGGTGAAGCGGAATATCCGCGGTCACGCGCTGCGGTACGATACCGTGTACCTTGGCGGCGGCACGCCTATACTGCTGTATGAGCATATCGCTGATATCCTCGCGGCTGCCGATATTGCAGCGGGCGCGGAGATCACCGCCGAAGCCAACCCGTGCATGGCGAAGCCGCAGGTGCTGGAAACTCTGCGGAGCGCGGGCGTGAACAGGATCTCGTTCGGTGTTCAGTCGATGAACGAGCGGGAACTGAAACTGCTCGGGCGGCGGCATACGGTAAAGCAGGCGGAGGACGCGCTGATGACCGCGAAGCAAGCGGGGTTCACGAGCGTTTCGGCAGATATGATGATAGGGCTGCCCGGACAGGACTGCTTCAGCATCATATCGACTGCGCAGAAGCTCTCGCAGCTCGGTGCCGACCACATCTCGGCGTATATCCTGAAGATCGAGGACGGCACACCGTTCGCAGAGCGTGAGATCGAGCTGCCGGAGGATGACAGCGTATCGGAGCTGTATCTGCATACAGTTCGCACGCTTGAAGAGCTTGGATATGCGCAGTACGAGATAAGCAATTTCGCGAAGCCGGGGCATGAATGCCGGCATAATCTGAAATACTGGCGGTGCGAGGAATACCTCGGTATCGGCGCGGCAGCGCACTCTTACCTTGACGGCAGGCGATACTGCACCGAGCGCGACATTGACGGATTTATAGCATCGTCGCTGCAGATAACGACCGTGACCGATGATTTACCGGGCGGCTGGGAGGAGTTCTCTATGCTGAAGCTGCGGCTCACGGAGGGTATCACGTATGCGGAGGCGGAGCGTTTCGGTAAGGCGGGTGAGCTTCGCGCAAATGCGGAGAAGCTGCCGCACGTGCTCGTGGAATTGACCGACAGCGGTGTGCGGCTCACGCCGGAGGGCTTTATCATCTCAAACGCGGTGATAGGAAAACTGATTTTTGGCTGACATGGAATTTATTTCGATAGGAAACGTAATAATAAAGAAAACAGCGGCGCTGGCTCCCATGGCGGGAGTAGCCGACGCTGCTTTCCGCACGGTGGCAAAGCGCTTCGGCGCGGCGTACGTCGTCGGTGAGATGGCAAGCTGCAAAGGTCTCGTGTACAGTGACCGCAAGACCGCGGAGCTGCTCACGATAAGCGATCCGGAGCGTCCCGCGGCGATACAGCTGTTCGGCAGTGAACCGGAGTTTGCGGCTGCAGCCGTTGAGATAGCCGAGCGTTTCAGACCGGATATCATCGACCTGAACGCAGGGTGTCCTGTGCCGAAGGTGGCGGGAAACGGCGCGGGAAGCGCACTGATGAAGGACCCGAAGCTGTTTGCGGATATGGTGACAGCTCTTGTGAAAGCCGCTCACGTTCCGGTGACGGTGAAGATACGCGCGGGCTGGGACCCGGAGCATATAAACGCCTGCGAGATCGCGCATATCGCAGAGGAATGCGGAGCCGCAGCGATCGCAGTCCACGGGCGCACGAAAACGCAGATGTACACCGGAAAGGCTGACCGTAGCGTGATCGCGGCGGTCAAGCAGACTGTAAGTGTCCCGGTCATCGGGAACGGCGATGTTGACAGTGTGGAGAGCTGCGAGGAGATGTACCGCGAAACGGGCTGTGACCTGGTTATGATCGGACGGGGCGCATACGGAGATCCGTGGCTGTTCCGCGATATAGATGACTATTACGAGGGCAGGCCGCGGAAACCTGCTCCCACGCTTGACGAGAGGCTTTCGGTGATGCGTGAGCAGATAGAGCTTCTCGTGAAGTACAAGGGCGAATACATCGGCATGAAGGAAGCACGCGCACAGGCTGCGTTTTACCTCAAGGGCATGACGAATGCCGCGAAATACCGCGGGATGTGCGGAAAACTGAACGAACTCAATGACCTTTACGAGCTGACAGAACTTATAAAGGCTGAAAATAAAAACTGCAACGGAGGAAATGACAATGTACGAGTATAAGGTGGATATCTATAAGGTGAAGTACGCGGAGGACGCGATGAACACCTACGCAAAGGAAGGCTGGAGAGTCATCGCGGTGACCCCTGACCACCATTCGGGATTTCTTGATGTATTCTACGAGCGTGAGGCTTACGACCATGATGCCGATATCGAGTATAATGACGACAATGATGAGATCAGCATCGAGATAGTGACCGAGGATGACGAAGATGATGGTGAGGCAGAGATCACGGACGAGGAAGAAGCCGAGGCTGATAAGGTAACATTTGCGGTGCCGGATGACATCTGGGATTATGAAGGTGACGACGATCACGAAGAAAGTGAGGACGACGAATGATAGCAATGGTAACAGGCGCGAGCTCGGGAATGGGCAGGTCATTCGCGAGAATACTTGCGCGGCGCGGCTTCAATCTTGTCATTGTAGCGCGGCGCAGGCAGCGTCTTGAGGAGCTCAGAGCCGAGCTCACCGAAAAATACGGAGTCAAGGTCAAGGTGCTCTGTCACGACCTTTCGGACCCGGACGAGTGCATACAGCTTTACGAGGAAGTCGAGCACGCCAACATCGATATCCTGATAAACAACGCGGGCTTCGGCGTTTACGGCAAGTTTACCGAGACTGACCTTGACAGCGAGCTTAAAATGATAGACCTGAACATCAAGGCGGTGCATATACTGACGAAGCTGTTTATGAAGAAGTTCGTGAAGCGCAATTACGGCTTCATTCTGAACATAGCGTCGCTCGCGGGCTTTATGGCGGGACCGTATTTCTCGTCGTACTACGCGTCGAAGAACTACGTGCTCCAGCTTACGAAAGCGCTGTATGAGGAGCTTCGCAGTGAGCGCTCCAACGTGTATATCGGCGCATTCTGTCCGGGCCCCGTCAAGACGGAGTTCAATTCCGTAGCGGGCGCGGAGTTCGCGGTGGAGGGTCTGGACGAGATGGCTGCGGCGGAGTACGCGATAGAGAAGATGTTCGACGGCAGGCTCATCATCGTGCCGTCGTTCTACGCGAAGCTTCTGTCAACGGCTGTGAGAGTAGCTCCCACGAAGATGCTTCTCGCCGCGACTGGCAAGGTGCAGCGTTCGCGCACCGTACATGAGCCGGAGAACGAGCTTGAGCCGCCGGTGAACACAGGTGCGGACATGAAGCTGCGGCTCACCGAGGAGGAGCTTGAGGACGCGATCTCGGGAATGTACAATGATATAAAAGACATCAATGGTTTAGAATAACAAGGAGGTAATAGTTATGAGTGAATGTACACACAATTGTGAGACCTGCGGGGCGGACTGCGCTTCACGTACTGCGGAAAGCCTGCTTGCGCCGCAGAATGAGCTCTCGGACGTAAAGAAGGTCATTGCCGTAGTATCTGGCAAGGGCGGCGTGGGCAAGTCTCTGGTGACTGCGCTTATGGCGAATGCCGCGGTACGCGCGGGAAAGACTGCCGCGATACTCGACGCGGACGTAACGGGACCGTCGGTGCCGAAGCTGTTCGGACTGCGTGAAAGAGCGCAGGGTACAGAGAACGCGCTGTTTCCGTCGCAGTCTAAAAACGGCGTTCGTATCATGTCCGTGAATCTGCTTCTTGAGAATGATACCGACCCGGTAGTATGGCGCGGCCCTGTTATCGCCGGCGTGATAAAGCAGTTCTGGTCGGACGTTATCTGGGATAAGGTGGACTATATGTTCGTGGATATGCCTCCCGGAACGGGTGATGTACCGCTTACAGTGTTCCAGTCGCTCCCCGTCAGCGGTATCATCGTTGTCACGAGCCCACAGGAGCTTGTTGAGATGATAGTCGAGAAAGCAGTGAAAATGGCGGAGATGATGAAAATACCCGTGCTCGGACTTGTGGAGAACATGAGCTATTTTGAGTGCGACGAGTGCCATAAGAAGCACTACATCTTCGGCGAGAGCCACATTGACGGCATAGCGCAGCGCCACGGCATAAAGAGCGTTGCGAAGCTTCCGATAAACCCCGCGTTCGCGCAGCTTGCCGACTGCGGCAATATCGACAGCGCGCCGGATATCCTTGCGGATTTCGCGAAGAGTATATTGGTTTAAGGCAGAAAAATCCGATAAAACTATTGACAAACACAAGTATATCTGCTATAATGTGAGCGTATTCTGAAAGGCTGTGACGGAAACAGTAGGTCTTACGCGAAAGCAACAGCGAGCCGCGGATGGTGAAAGCGCGGTGCGAATAACGTCTGACCGAATATCATTCTTGAGCCGCGGCGCAGAACTCCTTCGCGGATAGTAAGTGCCGACGCAGCTCCTGCGTTACGGGAGAGTGGGTGACAGCCCATACGAAACGGGTGGTATAACAGAACGATCATCGTCTGTCCTATTTCGGGGCAGACGTTTTTTTTCCGTTCTCCTTATTCTGAATAATATCACATCTCAGCCCGGACAAACAATGACATGGCCGGACATAATACCAAAAGAGGCTTGTTTTGGAAATAATCAGTTATTTTAAATGCGACCGCAGACAGCATTGGCTCGCGGAGATAGGCAAAAGCGACTGGGACGCAGGCGCGCTGCTGTATGATATCATCTGCACCGGCACGTTCGGTGAGATGCTCGGGGCAGGCTCCGAGCTCCTGCTGCTCACCGACGGTGACAGGCTCGTGTCATACTGCACGTTCGCGGAAAAGGACGACATCCAGCCGACAACTCTGACCCCATGGGTAGGCTTTGTGTATACGTTCCCCGAGTACCGCGGAAAGCACGCCTTCGGCATCCTGCTGAAATATATCGAGAAGCTTGCCCGCGAGCGCGGCATACCGGAGCTTCACATATCCACGAACCACATCGGGCTGTACGAGAAGTACGGCTTCGAGTTCAGCACTCTGCTCAACGATATCCACGGCGAGCCGTCGCGGGTGTATGTAAAAAGGTTAAAATAAAATTCGATATACGGAGGTAAAAAATGTACAAGAAAGTCGAAAGCGATCTGAATTTCGTCCAGCGCGAAAAGCAGACCAAGCAGTTCTGGAAGGACAACAAAATATTCGAAAAAAGCATCGATATGCGCTCGAAGGCACATTCCTATGTATTCTACGACGGCCCGCCGACAGCCAACGGTAAGCCCCACATCGGTCATGTCCTTACGAGAACTATCAAGGACATGATACCGCGCTACCACACCATGAAGGGTGAGATGGTACCGAGAAAAGCCGGTTGGGACACCCACGGACTTCCCGTTGAGCTTGAGGTGGAGAAGCTCCTCGGCATCGACGGCAAGGATCAGATAGAGAAGTACGGACTTGAACCGTTCATCAACAAGTGCAAGGAGTCCGTCTGGAAATACAAGGGCATGTGGGAGGATTTCTCCGAGACTGTAGGCTTCTGGGCAGACATGGACAACCCCTATGTCACCTACCATAATGATTTCATCGAGTCCGAATGGTGGGCGCTGAAGGAGATATATAACAAGGGTCTGCTGTACAAGGGCTTCAAGATAGTTCCGTACTGCCCGCGCTGCGGAACACCGCTGTCCTCGCACGAGGTAGCACAGGGCTACAAGACTGTCAAGGAGCGCTCCGCCATCGTGCGTTTCAAGATCACCGGCAGAGACAACGAGTACTTCCTCGCATGGACGACCACCCCGTGGACACTGCCCTCAAACGTGGCGCTGTGCGTTAACCCCGACGAAAAGTACTGCAAGGTAAAGGCCGCCGACGGCTACATCTACATCATGGCTGAAGCGCTGCTCGACACCGTGCTCGGCAAGCTCGGCGAAGAGGGCAAGCCCGCGTATGAGGTGCTTGAAAGCTATGTCGGCAAGGATCTTGAGCGCATCGAGTATGAGCCGCTTATGAAATGCTCTGCGGATGCCGCGGCAAAGACAGGCAAGAAGGGTCACTACATCGTATGCGACGGCTATGTTACAATGTCCGACGGTACAGGTATAGTTCATATTGCGCCGGCGTTCGGTGAGGACGACTCACGCGTAGGCAAGAACTACGACCTGCCGTTCGTTCAGCTTGTTGACGCGAAGGGCTGCATGACCGATGACACTCCTTACGCCGGACTGTTCGTGAAGGATGCCGACCCGAAGGTGCTGGTAGACCTCGACAAGGACGGCAAGCTCTTCGACGCTCCGAAGTTCGAGCATGAATACCCACACTGCTGGAGATGCAGCTCTCCGCTCATCTACTACGCCCGCGAAACATGGTTCATCGAGATGACCAAGGTTCGCGACAGGCTGATAGCAAACAACGACAAGGTCAACTGGATCCCCGAGAGCATAGGTAAGGGTCGTTTCGGCGACTGGCTCAAGAACATCCAGGACTGGGGCATTTCGAGAAACAGATACTGGGGCACACCGCTCAATATCTGGGAGTGCGAGTGCGGCTGTCGCCACAGCATCGGTTCTATCGCGGAGCTGAAAGAGATGTCGGACAACTGCCCCGATGATATAGAGCTTCACAGACCTTATATAGATGATGTCACTATCAAGTGCCCGGAGTGCGGCAAGCAGATGAAGCGCGTGCCCGAGGTCATCGACTGCTGGTTCGACAGCGGCTCCATGCCTTTCGCACAGCATCACTATCCTTTCGAGAACAAAGAGCTCTTCGAGCAGCAGTTCCCGGCTGACTTCATTTCCGAGGCAGTTGACCAGACCCGCGGCTGGTTCTATTCGCTGCTCGCGATATCGACGCTTCTGTTCGACCGCGAGCCGTTCAAGAACGTTATCGTTCTCGGTCTCGTTCAGGATGAGAACGGCCAGAAGATGTCCAAGTCCAAGGGCAATGCCGTTGACCCGTTCGAGGCGCTTGAAAAGCTGGGCGCTGACGCGATACGCTGGTACTTCTACACGAACTCCCAGCCGTGGCTCCCGAACAAGTTCCACGACAAGGTAGTCATCGAGGGTCAGCGCAAGTTCATGGGAACGCTCTGGAACACCTACGCGTTCTATATAATGTATGCCGATATCATCGGTTTCGACCCGACCAAGTACACGCTCGATGTTAGCAAGCTCCCCGTTATGGACAAGTGGCTGCTTTCCCGCATGAACACAATGATAAAGGCCACCGATGACAACCTCGCGAACTATCGTATACCCGAAGCGGCAAAGGCTATGCAGGACTTCGTAGATGAGCTTTCCAACTGGTACGTCCGTCGCAGCCGTGAGCGCTTCTGGTCGCCGGAGCTTACCGATGACACCGTGAACGCTTACATGACGCTGTACACGGCGCTCGTGAACGTCTGCAAGTGTGCGGCTCCTATGGTGCCGTTCATTACCGAGGAAATATATCAGAACATGGTGCTCAGCGTTGACAAGAACGCTCCCGAGAGCATACATCTGTGCGATTACCCGAAGTACGACGAAACATTGATAGACAGCGAGCTTGAGAAGAAAATGGGCGAAGTGCTTGATATCGTTGTACTCGGACGCTCGGCACGAAACGCATCCAACCGCAAGAACCGTCAGCCTCTCAGCACGATGTATGTCAAGGCACCGTCCCAGCTCGATGTGTACTTCACGGATATCATCAAGGATGAGCTCAATGTCAAGAGCGTCGTGTTCACCGATGATATGGCGGGCTTCGCTTCCTACAACTTCAAGCCGCAGCTCAAGACCCTCGGCCCGAAGTACGGCAAGAATTTAGGCGAGATAAAGAACGCTCTCGCGGAGAAGTCTGCGAATAACAGCGGCGAAGCTATGGCAGAGCTGAACAACACCGGTGTGATGAAGCTTAACATCTCGATCGGCGAGATAGAGCTCACCAAGGATGATCTGCTTATCGAAGCGCAGCAGAAGGAAGACTTCTGCACGGTATTCGACGGCGGAGTTACCGTGGCGCTCGACACCGCGCTCACTCCCGAGCTTATCGAGGAGGGCTTTGTCCGCGAGATCGTGAGCAAGATACAGAATATGCGCAAGGACAGCGGCTTCGAGGTCATGGATCACATCAACGTCAAGCTTTCCGGCAATGACAAGCTTATTGACATAGTGAACCGCAACTCCGCTTCCATAAGCTCCGATGTTCTGGCTGACAGCATCACAGTCGGCGAGACCGCAAACAGCAAGCTTTGGAACATCAACGGCGAAGACATCAGCATCGGCGTTGAAAAGATATAAAATGACAGCGAAAAGGCTGCGTGAGGAGATCTCACGCAGCCTTGTTTTTTATGCTTTGCGTATGGTCAGCGCAGATTGCCGCTGTCGTCGACATGGTTGTCTTCCACGTATTTGTGCTGATAATCACCGAATGACTCCGCTATCTTCATTGCCTCTTCTTCCGCGGATAAGAACGCGTCTGCAACGAGCGGGTCAAAGTGCGTACCCGCGCCCTCTCTGATTATGCTGCGCGCTTGCTCGAATGAGAACGGCTCCTTGTAGCTTCGTTTGGAGACCAGCGCGTCGAACACATCCGCCACAGCCATGACACGAGCCGAAAGCGGGATATCCTCGCCCGAAATGCCTTCGGGGTAGCCCTTTCCGTTCCACTTTTCGTGGTGGTAATATGCGAGATCGCGCGCTTCACGCAGGTAGTCGGTCTCCGGTACGAGCTCTATCACCTCATCGATGATCTCACGACCATACATGGTGTGATCCTGCATTATCTTGAATTCCTCGTCGGTGAGCCTGCCGGGCTTGTTGAGTATAATATCGGAGACCTTGATCTTTCCTATGTCGTGCATAGGCGCGGTATTGCTCACGTTCTCGATGAAGCTGTCTGTGAGGATATCCGGGTAATAGCCCTTCTTCTTCATCTCTTTCATGATAACGCGGCTGTACGCGGCAGTTTTGCGCACATGGTCGCCGGTGTTTTTGTCACGGCTCTCGACAATGTCCGCGAGTACGAGTATAAGAGCGTTCTGCATTTTCTTGATGGTATCGTTCTTGCGGCGGATATCCTCAAGCTGCGCCACGCTGTCGCTTGCTGTCTTTGACACTGCAAAGTAAAGGTTCTCTATCTCGTCTCCGGTATGTATATCGAGCCTTCGCATCTTTTCCACATTTTCGTCGAGCTTGTCATCGGAAGTGTTGAAGGCGAATTTGTTTGCCACCATGGACATCGAGTTCACGGGCATCACAATATGATATTCTATCACCCATACGACCACCGCGGAGATCACGATGAAGAACGCGAGGTAAAGCGAGATCATGCCGGTGAGGAAGTTGCGTTCGAGGTCATCGAGACTGTACATCGAAACGTCTGCCGCGGCGTACGCAACGCAGTTTCCGCTGCTGTCGAGTATTGGCTTGTACACGGTTATGAGCCTGCCGAACGAGTCGTCGGACACTATGGGCTCTATAGCCTCGCCTGCAATAAGCGCGTCTTTGTATGGGAGCGCGGCTTCATCGATCGGTATGATCTCCCCGGGTTTGTTTGCCGGGAGATCGGGTGTGTCGATGTCGAATACCACCACGCAGCCCTCTTCGGTGACTTTGTACACATACACGTACCTTATGTCCTCGTCACTGTCGAGCAGGTGCTGCAGCGACTGTTTTGTCTGGTAATAGCCCGGTTCCTCATACGAATGCAGGATGTACTGATCGACCAGGTCGCCGTTCACTTCCAGTGCCGCGGCACTCGCAGTGCTGTTTACGAGCTTTTCCTGTTGTGCCGTGACAGCGTTCCTGAACAGTACGAAGCTTATCGTTGTGGCAGATGAAGCGAGCAGCACAAGGGTCGTTATGATGACTGACATTATCTTTGTTCGCACCGAAACGCTGCGGCATTTCATGCTCTTGATGCTGTCGGCAGCTTCACGGCTCATGGGTCTTTGCATCCAGCCCGTGAAGAGCAGCTTCGCTCTTATCTTCTGCGGTATCAGCGCCTTTATCGCCAGCGCGAGCACAGTTATGACAGTCTTGTCCAGAGCGTCCATTATGATGTTGCCGAGGAGCTGTGCGAGGGTGAGGTTGGTTATTCCCGCGTTGACCAGTGCCGCGCCGAAGGATTCGCTGTCGAAGTACAGTCCGTCCAGAAGCCACGGCAGCAGAGTACCAAGCCCGCCGCCGATAAACGTGAGCGTGAGTATGTACAGCACTACTCTCCCGGGCTTCTTTATCGTGAGCCAGCCCTTGTGTTCAAAGTACGCCGATGCCGCGGCAATAAGCACATTGAGCACTCCGTAGTATATCGAGGTCGGATCGGTGAAGGAGTTGACGATGTTGGTGAGAAATCCCGCCAGCATGCCCGGTATGTACCCTCCGAACACGGAAGCGAGAACTGTTCCTTCGGAGTCGAGGTACAGCGGCAGCCCGAGGCTGCTCGCAAGCTTGAACAGCAGGAAGTTGAGACCGACTGCGGCGACAATGAGAAACAGTGTTGTGATCAGGTTTTTCCGTCGTTCGATCTTATAGTCTTCGATAGTTTCTTTTGTCATGATAAAACCGGCTTTCTCTCTAAAAATATATTATTTATCAAAGTGCTCCGCGGCTTTCTGCAGGAGAGCGCGAATCTCAAGATGCTGCGGGCAGACACTCTCGCACTGACCGCAGCCGATGCAGCCGGAGGCTCGTGCGGTCGGCGCGATGTTGGCGTTGTAGTAGTTTTTCGCGCGCCAGTCTTCTTTGTACATCGTGACCGCATTCAGAGTGCGGAATATGTCCGGTATCATTATCCCGGCGGGGCAGCCGTCACAGCAGTATCTGCACGCGGTACAGCCTATCATATCCGCGCCGTGCAGTATGTCCGCAGCCTTGTGTATGAGCTTTCTTTCGTCATCGGAAAGAGGCTCGAAGTTTTTGAATGTACCGAGATTGTCGTCCATCTGTTCGGCGTTCGACATACCGGAAAGTATCGTCATCACGCCTCCGAGCGAGCCTACGAACCGAAATGCCCATGACGCGGCGGACTTGCCGGGGCGTGCGGCACCGAACATGTCGAGTATCTCGGGTGATGGGTTGGCGAGCGTTCCGCCCTTTACGGGTTCCATGACGATCATGGGTATGTTCCGCTCGTGGAGTATATTGTACAGCCTGCCGGACGAGACTACCGGGTTGTCCCAGTCGGCGTAGTTGAGCTGTATCTGCACGAACTCGATCTCGGGATGTTTGTCGAGCACGCGTTCCAGCAGCTCGGGAGTACCGTGGAACGAAAAACCGAAGTGACGTATCTTTCTCTCGCGCTTTTTTTGCAGCCCCCACTCAAAGCAATCAAGCCGCTCGTAGGTATCGTAGTTGTTGCCCTCTTCAATGGAGTGCAGCAGATAGAAGTCGAAGTATCCCGCGCCGGTGCGTTCGAGCTGTTCACCGAATATCCTGTCGCGGTCTTCGGGAGCCTTCATGCACCATGCGGGAAGCTTTGTCGCGAGGAAGAAGCTGTCGCGGGGATAACGCTTCACGATACATTCCCTCGCCGCGACCTCTGACTTCCCGCCATGGTAAACATAGGCGGTATCGAAGTAATTGAGGCCTGCTGCCATATATCTGTCCGCCATGTCGCAGACAGCCGTGAGGTCGATGTTTCCGTCCCTTTCGGGGAGTCTCATAAGGCCGAAGCCCAGTTTTGGCATTGAAGAAAGATCGATCGACATATTAAGCTCCTTTATTTATACATACCTGTTATCGTTTCAACTAGTTCGGGGCGGTACCAGGTCAGATTTTTCCTGTTGAGCAGTCCGAAAAGCTCGTTGCCGCTCTTGTAGTAGCCGTTATCCCATATAACGCAGGGTATACCGCGTTCTTTTGCCTGTCCGAGGTAGTACTCCGCCCACTTTATATTCTCGTTGTCGTTGCGTTCGGTCTCACCGGGCTTGAGCTTGCTTACGGAGCCATACTCCGTGATTATCACGGGTATGTTTTCGGGTATGAGGTACTTGTCGATATAGCGGTACATGTGATCGATCTCTTCCTGAACATAGTCATCGAATTCAAACCGCTCCCAGCTCTCGTGGTTGTTGTAAGTAAAGGCGTAGGGCGTATAGGCGTGCAGCGAGACTATTATTCTTCCGTCATCGGGTATCTCAAGATCCGCGACCGCAGCCTTTGTCACCTGTGCGCCGAACGTGGTGATGAGCAGCGCGCGTTTTTCGTTATTGCCGCCTGTCGCTCTTACCGTATCCACGAACGCCTTGTTGAGGGTATTGATAGCTTTTCTGCCGTCGGCGGTACCACCGGTCCATTCTCCCTCGCCGCCGATTATACGCGGCTCATTGAGACCTTCGAACAGCAGGTGGTCACCGTACGGCTCGAATTCCTCCGCGATCTGCTTCCACAGAGAGGTGAATTTCGGCAGCACATCATCAAGCTTTGTCGGATCGGGCTTTATCCACGATGTCTCATGGTGGGTGTTGAGTATGACGTACATGTCGTTGTCCATGGCATAGTCAACGACCTCATGGACGCGTTTCATCCAGTCCTCGCGGACTTTGAACTCCTCGTCCATTTTTTCTCCCCAGGTCGTGGGAAGACGTATAACGTTGAAGCCCGCTGCCGCAACGGTATCTATCATCTCATGTGTGGTAACGGGGTTTCCCCAGGCGGTCTCGCCGCCCTCCGCGTCAAGCGTGTTACCGAGGTTCCAGCCGGTCTTCATCTCACCGACGAGCTCCTGTATCGTCATATCGCGCATATCGCCGTAATTGCGGGATGGCTCGGCTTCAGTCGCGGCAGTGGTATCTGCGGGCGCAGATGTCTGTTCGGTGCTTTCCGTACTGTTCACAGTACCGCCGCCACCGCAGCCGCAAAGCAGCATTGTGCAGAATAATGACAATGAGCAGAGCTTTTTAGCATTTTTCATGGCGAATCTCCTTTATATAGACTTTCTGTTATTATAGCAGAAACGGTGCTGTTTTTCAATAGTATTCCCGATTTTTATGAAATTTGCCCCGCGTTCGCGCAGCACGTACAAAGCTGCTCACAGTCTTGACGGACGGTGATTTCTGTGCTATAATGAAAAACAAGATAAATGTGAAATTTCGGTGAAAGGAGCACACAATGCCAAGGAAAAATGATGGAGATCCGATGAACGACAAGAGCTACGAACAGCCCCTCGCGATAATGCACATATTCAGGATACTGTACGAGAACACCGATGAGGATCATGGACTTACATCGGGGAAGATAAGCGAGCTCCTCGCGAAGTACCGCATTTCACTGAAGCCTGTCACTGTGCGGCGGTACATTGAGCTGCTCACGGAGTATGAAGGATTCGGGTTCGAGATCCAGTGTCCCGGTCAGGGCGGCCGCGGAGGATACCGCATGACAAGCCGCGAGTTCGACCTGTCGGAGGTGAAGCTGTTGGTGGACGCGGTGTCCGGCGCGAAGTTCATTCCCGCCAATGAGGCGGACGCGCTGATAAAGAAGCTCCGCACGCTCGTAAGTGACGAACAGAGCAAGCAGCTCAACCGCTCGGTCTTCATAAACGGCAGACCCCGCACTGCCAACCGCAGCGTAGTGAACATCAAGAACAATGTGGACTGGATACACCACGCCATATCGGAGCACTCGCGGCTGGAGTTCGATTACTACCAGTACAACATGAAAAAGGAGCTCGTACAGCGCGGTGAGCATCGTATCTGCACTCCCTACGCGCTTGTGTGGTCGGATGACCGGTATTACCTCGTGGCGAGCCACCCGGAGTACGGTATTGCCAACTATCGCGTCGATCACATGAAGAAGCTCGGCATACCCACCGACAAAAAGGGCAGGGTGCTGTCCGCGGAGCGCATACCGAAGATGTATGTCCCGCAGAACGGTGACCAGATGAAGTTCGATCTGCCGAAGTATCTGCGCTCGACATTCTCGATGTTCGGCGGGAACACCGTGGAACGTGTGAAGCTGCGGTTCGATAAGTCGCTGGTAGGTACCGTGCTTGACAAGTTCGGACATGACAGCACATACATCGTCCCGAACGATGACGGTGAGAGCTTCACGGTGAGCGTAGAGGTGAAGACGGATGCTCCCGGACCGTTCTTCGGCTGGCTGTTCGGCTTCGGCACAAAGGCGGAGCTGCTTGAACCCGAGCATCTTCGAACGGAATATGCCGAGACGCTTAAAAAAGTACTTGACAAAACGAAAAAAATGTGATATCATTGCACTGGCGTAAATAATAGCCTATTTCTTTGAGAGAGGTGAAAAAATGAGAATATGACCGAATCCTGAAAGCATCGATAATTGTGCGGCCGCATCTGCGGTCGGTGTTGTCATGCTGCCGGAAGCGGGTCTGTATTCTCATTTCCCCTCTCTTTTTTGTTTGCTTTTTCTTCGGGAGCGGGGGAGGATACCTTCGCGCGCGGCAGCACCGAAGGAGGAATGTGTATATGGCACAGATAAGTGTAAGCGGGCTCACGTTCGGTTACGACGGGAGCGCCGACAATATATTTGAGAATGTGTCATTCTCGATAGATACAAACTGGCGGCTCGGATTCATCGGGCGTAACGGAAAGGGTAAAACGACGTTCCTGCACCTGCTGCTCGGAGAGTATGAGCATGGCGGTTCGATAAGCGCTTCGGTGCGTTTCGCGTATTTCCCGTACCGGATAAATGACGAGGAGCTGCAGCTCAACGCGTCGGACATGATCGAGCGCCTGCGCCCTGACTGCGAGAGCTGGAGAGTGATCTGCGAGCTGTCGCTGCTCGGCGAGGACGCTGAGGTGCTGTATCGCCCGTTCGGCACGTTGAGCCATGGTCAGCGTACCAAGATACTGCTCGCGGTGCTGTTTGCGGGGGAGAATGAGTTCCTGCTGATAGACGAGCCCACAGATCACCTTGACAACGGTGCCCGTGAGAAGGTGAAAGAGTATCTCGCGGGGAAGAGCGGGTTCATACTTGTGTCCCATGACCGCGAACTGCTGGATGCCTGTACAGACCATGTGCTCGTGCTGAACCGTCAGAGCATCGAGGTGCAGAGCGGAAATTTCTCAAGCTGGTGGGAGAATAAACAGCGTGCCGACAAATTCGCGGAGGCGGAGGACGAAAAGCGGTATAAGGAGATAAAGAAGCTTAAGTCGGCGGCACGGCGCGCTGCGGATTGGGCAGATAAGAACGAGCGCACGAAGATAGGCTTCGACCCGGTGAAGGAGCATGACCGCTCACTGAACACGCGCTCCTACATCGGCGCTAAAACGAAGAAAATGCAGAGCCGCGTATCAAATCTCGAACGCCGCATCGAAAATGAGATCGAGGAAAAGGAAGGCCTGCTGAATGACATCGAGCGGGTCAAGGAGCTGAAGCTCACGCAGCTTACGCATCACAGCAGGGTGCTGGTGAATGTACGGGATTTCTGCTTCTCATATCCGGGAAAGACAGTGCTTAACGGCGTGACATTCGCGGTGGAGCAGGGAGAGCGCATAGCGCTCGAAGGCAACAACGGCTGCGGCAAGTCCACGCTGATAAAGCGGATACTCGCGGATTTAAACGTCACGGAAATGCCGGAGCACGATGAGAGCGGGATCTGCGAGTGCGCGTCGGGTCTTAAGGTCTCGTACGCCGACCAGGACTCTACACGCGTGAGGGGCAGCGTTCCCGTGTTCTGTGAGAACAACGGCATCGACCGCAGCCTGTTCTGTACGATACTGCGCCAGCTCGGACTTGAGCGTGAGCAGTTCGACAAGGAGCTTTCAGAATACTCGGAGGGGCAGAAGAAAAAGGTGCTTCTCGCTGCGAGCCTTTGTACGCCCGCGCATCTGTATGTCTGGGACGAGCCGCTCAACTACATCGATGTTTTTTCGCGTATGCAGCTTGAGAAGCTCCTGCTTGAATACAAGCCCACGCTGCTGTTTGTGGAGCATGATGCGCGGTTCCGCGAGAGTATTGCGGACAGAACGGTAAAGCTCTGACAACCGTGTTGACAAATCGCCGGCAAGGTGGTATAATATTATAGCGACAATAACGTTTGGACGTTATGATTATTTAAAGGAGAATGAACATGAAAAAAGTTACAGCGGCAATAACCGCACTTTCGCTGCTTGTCACAGCTTGTTCATGCTCTGGCGGTGAGCCTGCACAGACTGCAGCGCCCCAGAGCGAGACACAGCAGACGACAGAGGTTCAGGCTGATAAGCAGTCTTCGGATACTGAAGCTGCCGAAAGCACATCCGATACCGACAGCGAACCGGACGATAACACAGTGTCAGGCGCAAACTTCCGTATGTCGGTACGCGGCAGTGACGGCAAAATGAGCATCACCCGCGGCAAAAATAAGAGCACCTCGATGGGCTCCCCCGATACATGGACGATATTTGTTTATCTCTGCGGTACCGACCTCGAGAGCAGCGGACAGGGCTCCGCTACCTCGGACGTCATGCAGATGCTTGATGCTCAGGGGAGCGACAACGTGAAGTTCGTATTTCAGACAGGCGGTACAAGCGAGTGGATGAACGAGACATTCAGCGCAGATACTGCCGAGCGCTACGTAGTACAACACGGAAAAATAGAACTTGTTGATTCGGTCGCGCTCAAGAGCATGGGCTCACCGGATACATTGAGCGATTTCCTTAACTGGGGTATTCAGAATTATCCGGCAGAGAAAATGGGCGTAGTATTCTGGAACCACGGCGGCGGAAGCATCTCGGGAGCATGCTTCGATGAGCTCAATTCGGACGATTCGCTCTCTCTTGCAGAGATCAATACCGGTTTTTCAAAGGTGTATCCCAACATGACGGACAAGTTCGAGTTTATCGGTTTTGACTGCTGCCTTATGGGAACGATCGAGACCGCGAATATCCTTGCTACATACGCAAGATATTTCTATGGCTCGCAGGAATCCGAACCCGGTACGGGATGGGATTACACAACGTTTGGCACATTCCTTGCCCAGAATCCTTCCGCGAACGGCGGAGAGCTCGGAAAAGTGATATCCGACAGCTTCTATGCCGAGTGCGAAGAGAGCCGGCATGAGAATGAGTGCACATTCACGATAATCGACCTTGAAAAGCTGGACGAGCTTGTAATTGCGTTCAATGATTATGCCAAGGAGCTGTATGAAGCTTCCGATTCGAACCTTTCCGGCATAGTCCGCGGCGTTTCCAATGCAGACAATTTCGGCGGCAACAATAAGTCCGAGGGCTACACCAACATGGTCGACCTCGGCGGCATCATTGACGAGTGCTCCGCTTACGCAGACGGAAGCGCAGTCAAGAAGGCTCTCAAGGACTGCATCGTTTACAACATCAACGGCAAAGACCATAAGAAGGCGTCCGGACTTTCGATCTACTATCCGCTGCAGCTGCAGGGTTCCTCCGAGCTCACCACATTCTCCGGTGTATGCGTAAGCCCTTATTACCTCTCGCTTGTGGACAGAGTAGCGAAGGGTTATTCCGACAACGGTTACACGAATGAGGTGTTCTTTACCGAAGACGGCGATTGGTCATGTGAAGATTGCTCCGCGGATTATGTTGAAGATACATACTTTGATGATTACACCGAGGGCGGCGGAGAGAGCAGCCTTATACATTTCACTATCGAACCTACCATGACGGATGAAGGTTCATACGGCTTCCAGCTCACCGCCGACAGCCTTGACAATACATCGAGCGTTTCGGCGTTCATCTACTATGATATCGACGGCGGGGAAGCGGTCGAGATCGGTGAGACCTACGATGTCATAGCAGACTGGAATCAGGGACTGTTCGTTGATAACTTCGACGGTTACTGGCTCGCGCTTCCCGACAGACAGATACTTGCTACGTATATAGTTGGCTGTGACGATGATTGTATGGTATATACCTCCCCGATACTGCTCAACGGCAAGGAGACCAATCTGCGTCTGAGAGTATACAGCGACTACTCGGTAGTTATCGACGGCGCATGGGACGGTATCGACGAATGCGGAGCTGCATCACGTGAAATAAAGAAGCTTAAGAGCGGCGATGTGATCGTTCCCCTGTACTATACGGATTCTGACGATGGCGATATGTATGAAGGCGACGAGTACAAGTATTCGGAAGGCGACAGCATTATTTATGATGAGCTGTATGAAGGAGATTACGAATACTGCTTCCAGATCGAGGATGTCTACGGCGATTACTACTATACCGATTTCGCAGACTTCGGCATCGACGAAGAGGGAAATATAACATTTGGTTGATAAATAAATAAGCTTACGGTCGGAGACTTGTGTTCTCCGGCCGTTTTTTGTTTGCCTGAATAAACGGAACAGTAACGATGACTTTGCAGATCCGTGAGCGTCAAATGGCGGTGCTTGCGTGTGAGTGCAGTAAAATTATTACGATTTCAGCCAATATTTCTCTGAAACTACAGTACAAAAAATCATTATTTGTCGAAAAAGTGTTGCTTTTATTGTTGGTATTGATAAAAAAATAAAAATTGCTTGTACAAAATTAACAAATAGGTGAAATTTTGGTTGACGTTACGTTAAAACGGTGCTATAATAATAGAACAATATAGTATGGGTAAGAGTCGCTTCCGGTCAAACCGGACATTACATACTATAATAAAAACGCGGTGATCAGGAATCGCAGCAGAAAGGAATGGATTTTTAATGAGAAAAAAAAGGATTTTGTCATTGATCGTGGCACTTGCCGTCTCTGTGTCAAGCACGGGCGTGCTCGGAAGTACGCGTGCAGCGCCCGGTCTGTCTCATGCTGCATACGCGGAGGGTGAGGTCGACGGGATCGGCTCATCAGTGACAAGAGTACGACGAGGAGAGACTTTCGATGTTAGCGTAAATGTCCCAGCTGTGAGTGCGTATGCAGACACAGTACAGGTAAGGATCGAGTTTGATCCCAATGCGTTTGAGGCTACTTCATGGAATCCGAATGTCGGTTCGGGCACAGCGCTGCCGAATTGCGATAATATCAATGGATTTGTTGCTTATGTTTCGGCTTTTGCGAATGTTGACTTGAGTCGTGGACTTACAATTACAGCAAGATTCAAGACAAAAAATGCAGCAGCTTTAGGGAATCATAACTTTGAGCTTAAAATGGTCGATGTAAGCAATACAGATACCGGGTATAGTTGGACGCCAAGAACGCTGACACTTCCGATAAAAGTAGTTGACAGACTGATTCCTATATCAGGACATCTTTCTCTAAAAGCCAGCGATACATTTACCGGAACAGCAACTATTAAACTTACAGACAGTAAAGGTAATGTACAAAATACGACAGTAGAGTTTTTAAAGAACGATGTTACCGGACTTTTTGAGGGTGAGTATCGTTTCGACGGTGGCGAAACCGATGAGACATATACGCTACAGATATCGATGCCGGGATGCAAGACGCGGACTGAAACAATAAACGCGACCCGGAATAACTTCACATCGAATCTTTCTGTAAATCTGTTTGGTGATGTTGATGGCAACGGAAGATTAAGTGCCGCGGATGCGACACATATTCTTAAGTATGTAGTCGGACTTCCGTGTTCGATAAAGAATGAGAATGGAGTCGTAGATGAATATCTCTTCTCGGTTGCACGTGTAGGCGGCGGCGCAACATTGACAGAAAGAGATGCAACACAAATATTGCGGCACTTGGCGGGGTTCACGTCGGTGTTTGACAATATAAGCTAACATTTAGGGATGAATGTAATCAAAAATGAAAGGATTTGAGATCATGAAAAAAAGAAAGATTATATCTATTTTTGCAGCCGTAGCAATCGCATTATCATGTATTATTGTATCTCCAGAAATGGGGAGAGGGTTCAATGTTCCTGTTAGTGCAGCAGCTGTAGTTAATGACGGCGGGATAACACTTACAAAAGTTGATGCTACGAATATTGACACAACAGACACTCCTTTTGTAAATTCGCTGAAGCCGGGAGACAATGTTCAGCTCAACGTAAGAATACCGAGACTTAACACAAATCTTGCAAATATGGTGTTGAGAATATACTATGATATAGACCTGTTCACCGTTACCAAATGGTATGCTAAAACGGATGATCCCGAACACGGTCAGGATAAAGTCGCTGCGGCGAACGCATGGCCTGCACCGAGATCCATCGTTTCGGGTACAGACGGTGATGTGCACTATAAGACCGATTATACACCCTCTGTCGGCGTGCTTAGCCTTGCGTGTAGCGGCGAGCCTACGTCAACTCCTCATGAGAATGTCATAACAGCATTCAACGATCCTGCTGTTGATTTTGTTAACCTGAAAGCGACACTTAAGGTCAACAGCACAGTTTCCAGACCCACAGACTTCAAGTTTTTCATAATTTGGGAAGCGGATATGGATCCCGCGACAAATACATTCCACGATGTGTTCACCGATGACGGAAGAGGCTATACCGCGTTTGAGTATGCTCCCGACGGCGCGAGTGATCCCGCTGATTATGAACCTGTATGGGAGCCCGCAAACAGACTTATCACGGGCAGCATCACAAACATCTATACAGGAAAGCTGACAGGTATCGACTTCAACGCGTATTCGGCAGAGCTTGCGGCTCATCCTATTCATCTGACACTGTACAAGAAGCTGGGCGGAGACACAAGCACCACATGGGGCGAAGGTCCTGATACGTCGAGATATGTTATGGTCGAGGACAATATCCCGGTAACACGTGACGGGACATCTTCGGACGGAAAGTTCGAGATAAGAGGTCTTGATGCAGGTACTGATTACTATATTGCGCTCAACTACTGGGGCAAATTCACAACGACTAACAACAGTGTTGTGACTTTGAGTGATAAAGCAAAGATAACCACAAAAGGCAATGCGGGTGGAAATCCTGTTATGAACGAGACCGGAAGTACACTCACATTTTGGATGTTCGGTGATGTGGACGGAAACAAAGTGATCGGTGCTACAGACGCTACACTCATTCTCAAGTTCATTGTCGGAAGAACATCAGTCATTTCTTACACTGACGGTGTGGGTAACAATCAGTACACAATAGCTAATGTATTTGACACGGATAATCTGAATGCAAGAGATGCCACACAGATACTCAGAAAAGCGGCCTCTTTAGCTTCCGTATTTGATAACAGAGCTCCTTTTGCGTAATAGACAGAGAAGCATAAGCAAATAGAGAAGCATAAGAAAGGATTTTTACTATGGCAAGGGTAAAAGGATTAAAAATTCTATTTTTAATCTTGGCGGCGATGCTTGTATTCTCATCACTTTGCATACCTGCAAGTGCTGAAGGCCTTCAGGTAGGTCTTAATTTGGTCCCGAGAAACGGAAAAACGATTCTGGAGCGCGGCGATTATGTCGAGCTGATTATTCTGTCTCCCGCCGACTTTGAGTGTGATGCGGATAATATCAAGCTTAGCATTGGCTTTGACCCGCGTGTTTTTGAAGTGATTAGTTCGGAATGGGATGTCCGCATGGACGGAAGTCCTGAATATTCAGCATATTCATCCTCTGTCACCACCGTTTCGGGTAATACCTATTTTACTATCGTTGCCGCTTCCGGTACATTCGACATAGCGTCCAGAACCGGAGGAATGAGTGTAAAAAACAATCCTTTCAAGCTTACGGTCACATTGCGTGTCAAGGAAAACACGAGGATAAAAAACAGCGAACTTACTTTTACAACACATGATGTCTGGTATTCTACCGGAGTAACTGCCAACGCTTACGAGGAAATGTGGGGTGCAGATAAGCCTACAGTTAGCAATATACCCGTTACTATCTCCAATCTGCCGTCCGATTCACCCGTTACCGGCGGTGGTTTGACAGTGGACAAGACCAAAGTTGACCGCGGCGACACCGTAAAGGTTGATATCGACATTCCCGCGATCGCGTGGGACGCTTCCCCGTCAGAGTTCACAGTAGATTATGACACTGAAGTATACACTCTCCAGACATGGAATCCGACGGTCGGAGACAAAATAATCTCTGATGGAAAGTTCGGAGCACGCTTTTCCAACGAAAGGAAAGATCTTGACACACCGCTTCATTATGAAGCAGTGCTTAAAGTAAAGGATAATGCTCCGTCTAAAACGACAAAGTTTTCCCTTACCCCAAACATCTATGATGGTACGACGGCTATATGGAAGCCCGATCCTGACAAAATTGAGTTAGAAGTCATTTCCACAGGCTACCCCTACGTCAACGGCGGCATCAGCAGTTCGGCGACCCGGGTCAAGCGCGGAGATACAGTCAATATCATTCTGACCACAGAAAGCATAACAGCGGAAGCGGTCACAGCCGACGCGCTTCATCTGAAAACAACGTTTGCCAAGAGCGCGTTTGATCTTGTCACGATCGACGGTAAGGCGCCGGGAGAAGCGTTAGGCGACGGCTGTTTTACCATCGATCGCACAGATGTGGATCTTTCAGCTAAACACGAATATGTCGCAGTGTTCAGGGCAAAGAAGGAAGCCGACCTGCGCAGCTACTCATTCGTGATCGACGAGGGTTATGCTACAAAGACTATCGCCGGCAGAACGCAGACAGTCTGGAGACCTACGGCGACATCTACGTCGATCGAGGTCGAGGTGTACGATGATTTCAAGGCGGGAGGCGGAATAAGCGCTTCTGATACCCAGCTTGACCCCGGCAGCGTCTTTGACATCATAGTATCGGTACCCGCAGAGGATATCAAAGCAGATGCCGTTGACTTCAAAATTACCTACGATGACAGAGATTTTGAGCTTACTAAATGGGAACCGGGTATCGGTGCTACGATCATCAATGAGCCCGGAATATTCGGGGTAAAAGGCACAGGTCTCACAACTCCGATCGATCTGACTTCCGGCAAGGAATACAGAGCGACATTCAGAGTCAAGGATACAGCGACAAAGGGCAGTAACAAGACCTTTACGCTCTCAAGCGACAGCAGTCATATGTCGTACAGAAAACTGAACGGCGAGTATGTCACGGTATGGACACCTTCTCCTTCCTTGATCACGGCAAAGGTGAACATATTAAGCGATGTGACGGATTTCCCGAAAACAAGCGGAGGCATCTCACTTTCAAAGTATGAAGCATTGCCCGGAGAGACTTTTAACGCTGTGGTTACGATCCCTGCGATGCGTGCTTTTGCGAAAAATATGACGACAGTCGTGTTTTTCGACAGCAACTTCTTCGAAATAATATCGGTGACACCGAGCAACAGCGCTATCCATACCGAACAAACCACACAATCTTTCAGCGGCACATTGACCAATGCCAACCTCAATCTGAACGGCACTCCTCTGACAATAACAGCAAGTATGAGGGTGAAATCGACTGCTCCCACCGATCAGTACGGCACTTTCAGACTTGATACAGCTGAACTTTACGGAACAATAACAACATCCGAGTTAAAACAGCTCTGGAATCCCGGTTCGGCACAGAGATCAGCTTCTTTGAAGGTCAACTCAAAAGAGAGCGCGTACCCGATAACCGGCGGCGGTATAACCGTATCGCGCAGTGATGTGACCGCAGGCGGTACATTCACGCTGTATATCAATGTTCCTGCGATAAATGAGCTCGCCGACAGCCTGTCGATAAGAGTCGATTTCGACCCCAACGTGCTTGAGGTAGTATCATGGACCCCGAGGGTACAGAACTGCAACGCGACAGCCTATAACGGATACATAACTCTTACCGGAGCCGGTCAGAACCGATATGTCGACCTTTCAAGAGGTATATCGGTAAGTGCGAACATGCGAGTAAAGAGTACCGCACAGCGAGGATACACTTATATCGATCTTACCGACAGCAATATCACGGCACTCGGCATCCAGCGTGCGATATGGATACCGAGCTCATATGCGTTGGACGTATACGTTAACTCCTCCAATTACAATCCGAATAACAACAATAATAACGGCAATAACTGGTACAACAATACTCCGTACTATGATCCCTGGTGGAAACCGTTACCGACACCGCCGAGCAATAATAATAGTAACAGCAACAACGGCAACGGAAATACCGTCGGTCCAGGGACCGGCAGTTCATCAGGTTCAAACACGCAGTACATCTACGATGATGATCCTATCGACAGCGATGACGGAGATGACGGAGAAGACTACGTAGTTATAAACACAGGCGGAAACAAGGAGAAGCCTAATATCCGCCTTGACGCGAAGCTGAACAATGTTATCCGCCACGCGTTTGTTATCAATACGAAGTATCGTTTCTTCAACGGCGATACGATAGTATATATCAGAAATACCGACCTTGCCGAAAAGAGCGCGGATATTGCGTTGAGAAATCTCTTTATGTCGGACCGCAAGAGATATGCTTTTGATATCAGCGTGTATGATCTGACCACAGGAAAGTATATACACACGCTTGAAGATGACGGCTATATCGACATCGATATCCCGATACCCAACAATTTCTCGTCGCTGTCCGACGGCATCGTTGTGTATCATACCGATAACGGCTATCCCGAATATATCCCGAGTTCCATTATTACTGACAACGGTATAAAGAAGATCCACTTCCGTGCGACATCGTTCTCGCCGTATATGTTCGTTGATACGGCAAGCGCGGCATCACCGGGCGGCAGCAGCGATCAGAGCAGCTATAACACCCCCACTACCGGCGGTAACAACAGTAACAACTACAGCAGTTACACCGGTTCAGGCAACGGCGGAAGCAACGGAGAAAATTCCGGCAGCGGCTCGGGCAGCGGTACGGGAAGACCCGCGAACCCGAATACCGGTTCTGCTATCCTGATAGTGGTCATCCCCGCAGCTACCCTCGGATGCGTAGTGCTCTCGAAGAAGGGCAAACGCAAGAGAAGCAACAGAAGATAAAATAATAAAATGATCAGTACCGATGATATATGTCAGCATGTATCGTCGGTACGATTTATGAATAACGGAGTTTTTATGAGATCTTTAGCAAAGCGTCTTGCCGCGGCACTGCTCACGTTGGCTGCAGCGGTTTCTATGACCGGTGCGGCATTCTCCGAAAGTGTCAACGGTCTGTCATTGTCATCAAAGTCCGCAGAGCCGGGCGAGGAGTTCACGCTCACTTTAACGGTACCGCCGACGGAGGATGCTGATACCGCGTCGATAAAGGTAGTGTATGATGATTCTGCTTTCGAGCCGATAGAATGGGACCCGCAGCTTCCCGGGAGTTATTCAAACGCTGAAAACGGTCTGATAGCAATAAGCGCGGCGAACGCAGACCGTGATATAGACCTTTCGAAAGGTCTTACACTCACAGCACGAATGAAGGTCAGGGACTCTGCGGCAAACGGCGAGTATACATTCACTCTGATCGAAGGAAGTATATGCTACTTTAATGAGAGCACCTTCGAATTTGTCGAGCTGTGGGAGAGTGAAGTGAATGACGTCACGATGACGGTAGTGAACGGTGCTGCGGAAACACAGTCCGCAGACGAGCAGGAGGAGCTTATAGATCCGCCTGTAACGGAAGCCGCAGTAACGACCACGGCGCAGCCATTACAGACTGACAGCAGCAGATCCGATCAAGGCTCACAGAAGACCACCATGCTGATAATAATTATAGCGGCAGCTTCGGTAGTTGTTGTGGCAGTCATAATAGCGATCGTACTTATGGGAAATAAGAAAAGCAAATAAAAAAAGCCCTGCCGGATCGGCAGGGCTTTTTGATCTGTCATTCTACGTACTTCTTTGTGCGTTTTCTCTTGAATACCTTTCTGGAAAGCACGACACAGCCTACCAACAGTGTAGGTACTGTCACTGCAGCAGTAACGCCCGTACGGGGATTAGCGGGTGTACCAACGGTATTGCCTGATGAAACGGCAGGAGTGTTGTTGGTACTGTTGTTATTGTTCAGGGTGCCTGCCGCGGGTTCGGTATAACCGGTATCGAGCTCTGCAATGATATATGTGGAGAACGATTTTGCTCTGAAGTTTACGGTATCGGACCCGTCAACGGATGAAACGGTTGAGCTCAAAAGCTCGGGAACGCCTTGGTTTACGTGGAAAACGCAGATGTTTTTACTCTTGATAACGGAAGGGATCGGGAACGAAAAGTCGATGTACCCATTGGTCGGAAGTACGAGCTTTCCATTGCTTGAAGCGTCATAAATACTGATATCAAAGGGATAATAAGCTGAAAATTTTTGACCGGTGCTGTTGATAGCGGCTTTTGCTTCACTCTCGGTAGTGGGTGTGCAGGTGAAGCGGATCTCTGCGTCACTGTTAAAGAACTTCGGGTCAGTAGATATCTTTATCGTACCTGTGATGCTCTTGAGCGAGGATGTCATGGATACGGTCGCAGTGTCAGTTTTACCGGCTGTGGGAGTAGTAACGGTGCCGGTCGAGGCAGCGGAAGCGGGAGCGTCGTCGTTATCATTCTCAATAACTTCAACCTCTTCGTCTTCGACGTTGGTCTGGTTATTCACGGAAGTATGATCACCGGAATTGTTCGTGCTTTCCGTGGTGGTATTGCCGCTCCCGGTGATCGAGGGCGTGGTGACATCGTCATTGGAAGAATAATCCGCGGGGTTAAGATCGGAAGTTGAGGTATTGTTCTGTGACTGTGTGGAAGTATTGTTCTGCGACTGTGTTGAAGTATTTTCTGTCACGGTATTTCCGACAGAAGGCGTCACGGAAGATGTTATGTTCACGGAAGCGTATTCCGCGGCAGGCTGCCAGAGCTCTATGTACTCGTAGCCGTTATCGGCAACGTATGACAGGCTGTGCTCGGTAAGCCTGAAGTTATAATTTCCGGAGGAAGCGTTTCTGTGCACGTGCATGGTCGCGCTTATCTCAAGGCCATGGGAAAGGTCGATATCTCTTGCGGCGTTGGCGGATGTAAGTACGAGAAATCCTGCGCCGCAGTTGTATATACAGTTATGTACGTTGGGCGCCCATGATACAGCATCAAATGCGGAGGCATCGAACTCGACCCGTATGAACGCTGTATCTGCGTTAGCGGCAGGCGGCACGCTTATGATGAGGTCGAAAACATCATCCGGAGTAAGCTCGCTTTTTGATACGCTTATACCGTTTACGGAAGCTGCCGACGAAACGACCGGCAAAAAGCATGACACCATAACACAGCATAAAAGCAGGATCATACATCTCAACGTTTTTTTCATAATTCTGGCATCCTCTTCAAGCTAAAATTCATCTAAAAAGCACAGTTTTTCTCACAATATACTATAGTACAGTATACCACTTTTTAGTTATGCCGTCAACGGAAAAAAAGTGTGTTTGGTTATTATGCACAAAAAACTTTTTGAAAATTATCGAGTCTGCTGATTGTTATAATTCGGCATAACAGTCAGATCTCGCTTCCTATGCAGAATTTGCCGCCCGGTTTGTCGATCCGCACTTTCAGTATGCTGTGTCTTTGAGCATCGGAACCATATACCCTGACAGGTACATAATCTGCGGTCAGCCCTTCGGCATACAGCGGGGAAGTGCGCTTTTGCACAATGATCTCGGCAGTTCTGCCGGCATGCGAGTTCAGAAAGTCCGTGTAAGCACGTTCCGCAGCCTGCGACATTTGCATCCGGCGTTCCTCTTTGACGGTATCCGGCACGGCTCCTTCGAGCCTTGCAGCCGCTGTACCGGGGCGCACTGAATATATAAATACGTGCACACGTGCAAAACCGGCTTTTTCAACGAAGGCGAGCGATCGTGCGAACTCCTCGTCCGTTTCCCCCTGGAAGCCCACGATGACATCGGTGGTTATCGAACAGTCGGGGAAGTGCCTGCGCAGTCTCTCGACGATCTCCATGTACCCTTTGGTGTCATAGTGCCGGTTCATGCGCCTGAGCGTTGCATCACAGCCGCTTTGCAATGAGAGGTGGAAGTGTGGGCAGAGCTTACCGCACTCCGCGAGAGCCGCGACAGTGTTTTCATCGAGCAGCTCCGGCTCCAGTGACGACAGCCTTACCCTTACGATGCTTTCGGGCTGTGATGCTGCCTTTACAGCGTCAGCGAGACTGCAGCCGATATCACTTCCGTACAGCGACAGGTTTATGCCGACCAGCACTATCTCACGATGCCCGGCATCAGCGCACAGCTGCGCCTCACGAGCAAGCGAGCCTATGCTGCGCGAACGAACGTTCCCGCGGGCGTAGGGTATCGCACAGTACGAGCAGTAGCGGTTGCACCCGTCCTCGATCTTTATGAATGCGCGCGTCTTGTCGGCAGTGGTGCGGATCTCGGTGTCCTCGTACTCTCTTGGCAGCGACATATCGGGTGTCACGGTCTCTTTGGCGAGAAAGCTTTGTATCAGCTTTGGTATCTCGGTCCTGTGAGCGGATCCGGTGACGATATCAGCGCCGCAATTTGCGGCTTCATCGGGGAATGCCTGCGGATAGCAGCCCGTGAGCACAGTGATCGCACCGTGTGACGCCGCTTTTCGTATGGCGTATCTTGCTTTGCTGTCACCGTTTTCCGTGACCGTGCAGGAGTTTATTATGAAGATATCAGGCTCGCCGTCAGGCTCACAGCGCTCAAAGCCCGCGTCATTCATAGCATTGTCGATGATGTTGCTTTCGTATTGATTGACCTTGCATCCGAATGTTGTTATAGCATATTTCATAAATCGACACTCCTGTTGTAGTGAATGTTGCACAAAATTAAGAATGCAAATGAACTAATATAACTCAAATCTCCGAAAATTCAGTCAAAGACTTGACTTTAGTTTTTTTTCTGCTATTATATACATAAGGTGCGGAACAGAAGCACCGTTTATATAGAGAAAGGGAACGTACCGACATGACAAAGGCAGTAATCAAGTTCGTAAGCATTGACGATGTAAAGGATTTTGTAAAGAAAGCAAATGAATGTGATTTCGATATCGACCTCTCGCTTGGCAAATACACCGTTGACGCAAAGTCCATAATGGGCATTTTCAGCCTTGACTTGAGCCGCGAGCTTGAACTTACGATCCATAGTGACAGTGCGGATTTCCTTGATAAGATAGCGGAGCATATAGTTAAATAAACGCCCGCTTTATGTGTGTAGACATTAAGAGAAAGGAAAGAATGACATGAAGGAATTTGCAGTCAGCATCGTTACGATCGAAGACGTAAAGAAATTCGTATCGACCATGATGAAATTTGATTTTGACATCGACCTCATATCCGGCAGATACGCCGTTGACGCGAAGTCGATTATGGGCATTTTCAGCGTTGATCTCTCCAAGGAGCTCAGGCTTGTTGCCCACACCGATGATACCGCCGAGCTTGAAAAAGCTATCGAGCCGTTCATCGTAAAGTAAGCCACCATTCTCATTATTGAGTTGTCGAACAAAAGTAAAGGATGAAGCTCTGCAAAAGCGGGGCTTTTTCCTTTTTCCGCGGATGCTGCGCCTCAGAAATTCGTCTTGTAGAAATACTCAAGCGGGAGTCCGGATTCCTTTATCTTTCCCGCGTAGTACACTCCTACGAACCGATAGTGCCATGGTTCATAGATTATGCCGGTCACGTTTTCGTATTCCTTCGGGTAGCGCATGATGAAGCCGTATTTGTGCGCGTTCTCGTCCAGCCAGCGGAACTGCTCGGTCTGATCGAATTCATCCGTCACATCATCGTGAGTCTCCCACCAGTCCGGCGTAAGTATGTCGACCGCGAGGCCGGCGTTGTGCTCGCTCATGTAGGGCAGAGCTATCTCCTTTTCCGCGATCCTGCGAGCGTCGGAGCTGTTGTAGCCTTTCTGCTTCAGCCGTTCTATGTAGTTGTCGAGGTTTTCCTGCTGCTTAAGCGCGCTTCGGTACGCGGACACTACCGTAAGCTCCACGCCGTCAGCGCGTGCTGCTTCTATCATATCTCTCGCGTACCCGGCGCAGCGCTCATCGAGCATGAAGCTTCCCTGTACGTAGTCGAGCCCGACAGTGAAGTCTGTACTCAACGGGTTTTCCGCGTTTATCAGATAGTACGCCCAGAGGTTGTCCACGCGCTGACCTTCGGCGGACGGAATGCTTTCCTGTGCCATGCGGAGCTTTTCGGTGCTGCTCGGAAAGTGGGCAGTCGTATGGCGGAAGCCGATGAACAGTATGTACATGAACATGGTAAGAGCCATGATAGCTGCCGGGCTCATTCCTGCCTTTTGTTTCACTGCTTCCGCCTCCTTTCTATCGGTATCTCCATTATATCAGCATTTGAGCGATTAGTCAAGAAAAACGGCAAAAACCGCAGGAGCACAGTGCTTCCGCGGCTTTTGCATATATTCCTTAATTCCTCGTCTGTAGGTATCTTATACAGTTGAACCCTTGTTGACAAATACGGGATAGTCGATCGTTCCGCCGATGCTTCTGTAATTGCCGACGATAACGTTTTTGTCGGAGATCACGTAGTTGAGCTCGCACTTGTCGCCGACCTCGGTATCCTGCATCAGGATACAGTTCTTGACTACCGCGCCCTTGCCGATCTTAACGCCTCTGAACAGTACGGAGTTCTCGACTGTGCCTTCGATTATGCAGCCGTCGGCGATCATGCTGTTCTTGACTGCCGCTTCGAGTCCGTACTTTGCGGGAGCCTCGTCACGTACTTTGGTGTAGATCGGGTCATCGAAATTGAACAGAGCCTTGCGGTTGTTTCTGTCCATGAGTTCCATATTTGCCTGATAGTAAGCGCGGATGCCGTCGATCTGTGCGTAGTAGCTGGTGAATTCATAGCCGTAGACCTTGAATTCCTTGAGTCTGTGCTGGAGAACGTCCACCTCGAAGCTGTACAGGTTGCGGCTTGCTGCGCTGTTTATGATGTTGAGCACGAAATCCTTGGACATAACGAATATGTTCATGCTCGCATCGAAGGTGCCGGAGATCTCGGGACGAACGAGGACATCGTAGACCTCATTGTTATCGTCAACTTTGAAGATAGTTCTTGTCTTTGTCTGTTCCGCTGTGAAATCCTTCTTGCCGTATACCACGGTGATATCCGCGCCCTTCTCCTCATGGAAGTCCACAAGCTTCTTGAAGTCGAGGTTAGCAACGCAGTCGCAGTCGGACATCACCACATAGTTTGCGTCAGCCTTCTCGATGAAGTTGCGTACTCCTACAAGAGCTTCGAGTCTGCCTCTGTAAAGGCCGGTGATCTCGTTGCTGTACGGCGGGAGGAAGTGAAGACCTCCGTTCTTTCTCGAAAGATCCCATTCATCGCCGGAGCCGACATGGTCGAGCAGCGACTGATAGTTGGATTTGGTAACGATACCGATAGTATTGATGCCCGAGTTCACCATGTTGGAGAGCGGGAAGTCGATAAGTCTGTATCTTGCGCCGAAGGGCACCGAAGCCATAGCGCGGTTCTTGGTGAGATCCGTCACTACGAGCTCGTGCATATTAGCGAAGATAAGACCGAGTACATTTGACATATTAGCCATTTTCAATATTTCCTTTCAGATTATCTATTTTGGTTTATCCGGATATGCGTTTAGTGACGGTTTATACGTCCTGTGAGATCATAGCCTTCGGGGAGATGACCACCTTATCGGAGATGTTGATGTGGTTGCCGATTACCGCTACGCCCCATTCGTCTCTGTTTTCAACGTTCTCGGGTCTCTCGCCTATGTGAGCGCCCTCACCGATCGTGCACTCCTCACCGATGATAGAGTACTCAACGACCGCGCCCTTCTTGATGACGGTGTTCGGCATCACGATGCTGTACCGTACTTTTGCGCCCTCTTCGATAACTACTCCGTCGAACAGCACGGAGAAGTCGGTCTCACCCTCGATATCACAGCCTTCCGCTACCATGGAGTTCTCGATCTTGCTGTTTGCGCCTGCGTAATGCGGGGGCATAACGGGGTTGCGGGAGTAGATCTTCCACTTGGGATCGTACAGGTCGAGCGGAACATTCGGGTCAAGGCAGTCCATGTTTGCTTCCCAGAGCGAGTCGATAGTTCCGACATCCTTCCAGTAAGCATCGAAGTGGTAAGCCACGAGCTTGCTGCCTTCATCGAGCATTGCGGGGATTATGTTCTTACCGAAATCCTTGGTAGCTCCCTCATCGTTTTCGTTCGCAATCAGGTGGCGCTTCAGGGTCGACCATGTGAAGATGTACACGCCCATGGAAGCGAGGTTGGATTTAGGCTCTTTCGGCTTTTCGGCGAACTCTGTGATCGTGCCTTCCTCGTCGGCGGTCATGATGCCGAAGCGGGGAGCCTCCTCCCACGGCACTTCGAGCACCGCGATAGTAGCTTCTGCATTTTTCTTCTTATGGAAGTCGAGCATTTTCGAATAGTCCATCTTGTAGATATGGTCGCCCGAGAGTACAGCGACGTACTCGGGGTTGTATCTGTCGATGAAGCTTATGTTCTGGTAGATAGCGTTTGCGGTTCCGGTGTACCAGGACTTGCCGGAAGCGGTCTCATAGGGCGGGAGCACATGGACTCCTCCATGGACGCGGTCGAGTCCCCACGGGTGACCGTTGCCGATGTACTCATTGAGCACGAGGGGCTGGTACTGTGTGAGCACGCCTACGGTGTCGATACCGGAGTTTACGCAGTTGGAAAGCGGGAAGTCAATGATCCTGTATTTTCCGCCGTAAGGCACCGCGGGCTTGGCCATGTTCTGGGTAAGAGCATAAAGTCTGCTTCCCTGGCCGCCTGCGAGCAGCATAGCTACACATTCTTTTTTGACATGATTCATAATGTTTTCCTCCGAATTATTATTTGCTCAAATTATTTTTTTGTGCCGCTCTTTTTGCCGGCGGACTTTTTAGCCGCAGGCTTTGCCGCTGTTTTTGCGGGAGCTTTTTTAGCTGCCGTTTTTTTCACTTCGGCGGTCTTTGCGGGTGCAGCTTTTTCAGCGGGCTTCTTGGCGCTCTTCTTTGGAGCTGCTGTCTTCTTTACAGCCTTCTTTTCAGTCTTTTTCCTGGCTGCGGCTTCTTCCTTTGCTTTCTGCTTTGCGGCTTCTTCCTCGAGACGTTTCTTCTCGGCTCTCTTTGCCGCGGCTTCACGTTTCTTGGCTTCCTTTTCCTCGGCTATGCGCTTTGCTTCCATCTCGGCTTCATAGTCCTTCTTATTTGTGACTCTGAAAAACATAGCGGACATGGGTGCTATCTTTATGGAGATCGCGAACTTTTCACCGTGCATATCTGCTCTGAAGGAGCTTACCTTTTCGTTATGCACTCCTTTCGCGGGATCTTCCGTGGAGAATACCTCGGTGTAATCGCCGTAGAACGGAACGCCGAAGCTGTAGCTTTCGTGGGTCTTGGGCTGGAAGTTGAACACGCCTATGAGCTCATCGCCCTTCTTGTTGAAGCGGCGGAACACGATGACGCTGTTCTCGTTGTCGTCGCTTACGATCCACTTAAAGCCGGTCCAGTCGTTATCGACCTCCCAGAGCTCGCTGTTTTCGAGGTAGAACTCGTTGAGTGCTTTTTCGTACTCCCAGAGGTTTTTGTGCTCGGGGAACTCAAGAACATCCCAGTCAAGTCCGGTCTTATAGTTCCACTCCTTGAACTGTGCGAACTCCTGTCCCATGAACATGAGCTTCTTTCCGGGGTGAGCCATCATATATGCAAGGAAAGTCCTGAACGACGCAAATCGCAGTTCTCTCGGCCCGCTCATCTTATCGAGCATCGAGCACTTTCCGTGAACTACCTCGTCATGCGAGATAGGCAGGATGTAGTTCTCGGAGAACGCGTAGTAGAACGAGAATGTAACGAGGTTGTGGTGGTCATGTCTCCACTCGGGGTTCATGGACATATATGCGAGCATATCGTTCATCCAGCCCATGTTCCACTTGAAGTTGAAGCCGAGTCCTCCGACATCGGCGGGCTTTGTTACCATCGGCCACGCGGTGGATTCCTCCGCGATCATCAGGATGTTCTTGAATTCAGCAAACAAAGACGAGTTGAGCTTCTTGAAGAACGCAACTGCTTCGAGGTTCTCGTTGCCGCCGTAGCAGTTCGGTCTCCACTCTTTTCTGTCATAATCGAGATATAGCATCGAAGCTACCGCGTCAACACGAAGTCCGTCGATATGGTATTTATCGAACCAGTAGGTCGCGTTGGAGATAAGGAAGCTCTGGACCTCGGGCTTGCCCCAGTCGAACACGCGGGTGCCCCAGTTACGGTGTTCCATCTTGAGCGGGTCTGAATATTCGTAGCAGCAGGAGCCGTCGAATTCATACAGACCGGGCTCGTCCTTCGGGAAGTGAGCAGGTACCCAGTCGAGGATGACACCGATGCCGTTCTTGTGGCAGTAGTCGATGAATTCCATGAAGTCATGCGGCGTACCGAAGCGGGATGTGGGGGCAAAGTAACCGATGCCCTGGTATCCCCAGGAGCCGTCGAACGGGAATTCTGCGACGGGCATCATCTCTATGTGGGTGTAGCCCATCTTCTTGACGTAGGGCACGAGTTCTCTGGCGCACTCCATGTAGTTGAACAGCTCGTCCTCCGAATTCTTGTGCTGCCACGAGTTGAGGTGCACCTCGTAGATATTCATCGGGGACTCGTAGACGTTCTTGTTGTTGCGTTCTTCGAGCCACTTGGCGTCTTTCCACTTATAGCCTTCTATGTCGTAGATCTTTGTAGCGGTGTTCGGTCTGGTCTCCATGTGGAAGCCGTAGGGGTCGGCTTTGAGTCTTATCTGACCGTAACTGCTCTCGATACTGTACTTGTATGCGTCATACTGTTTGAGTCCGGGGATGAACAGCTCCCAGATACCTCCGTCGCTGATCTTGTTCATGGGGCTCTTGTATCTGTCCCACTTATTGAAATCTCCGACAACACTCACACTTGCGGCGTGGGGAGCCCATACTCTGAAGATAACTCCCTTTTTGCCTTTCTGTTCCGTCAAATGAGAACCGAAGAAATCGTATCCTTTTGTAATGTTTCCCTCATGGAAGAGGTGCAGGGGAAGTTTGTACTCCTCGGGTATCTGATATCCCATTGTGCATTACTCCTTTCGTGGTGAGCGGCGTTCAGACCGCATGAAATGGGAAGTTTTCACGGTGTTGAGCAGTTCTGGAAAAGAAAACTTCACAAATATATACCTATTTAGTTTTTACAATTATAGCACAATTTACCAAAGGTTGCAATACTTTTTGTGAAAAAATATGAATGTCACCATATTTCAACAGGCATATTTGTGATATGTTACAAAATAACGTACTGTTCTATTATTGACCGGTAAAGCGGCAGTATGCAAAACAGACCCGGCGGTAAGCCGAGTCTGCTTAAAATGTATGTTTTCAGTCGGTGCTGTCACAGCGCTCCGGATTCTTTAAGCTTCCGCTTGTCGCCGTACATCATGCCGTCGGCGCGCTCGAACACATCCGACATCCGCCTGTCGGTATTTTTGTCGTACACAGCCATGCCTGCCGCTATGACCGGTCCGGAGCCGCGCTTGATGTTCTTTGCGACAGTATTGTGCAGAGTCAGGAATAGCTCGTCACGGTGGGGATAATCACTGCCTCTGATGAATACCGCGAACTCGTCTCCGCCGATGCGGAACACGGGGCTGTGAGTGAAGATGCCGCAGATAAGCTGTGATGCCGAGCGTATGTAATCGTCACCGGCTCTGTGTCCTTCGGAGTCATTGACTGTCTTCAGGTCGTTGAGGTCGCACACGACGATAGCGAACGGCAGGTAGTCTATACCGTTGTCAAGGTTGGACTGCACCGATCTTTCGAGCTCATCGTAAGCGTTCTTGTTCTTGGTGCCGGTGAGCGAATCGCGCCGCGCCATCTCATTGGCTTCGTTGAGCGCGTGTATCTGTTCGGTCTCACGGCGTACTTCCTCGTCGATGTTCTCGACGCCGATTATCACATGTATCTTGTCGCTCGACCACATAGCTGTAAGGCGGGTGTACTGCTGGGTGCCGTTGATGACGAGCCTGTATTCGATCCTGAACTGTTTCTTCTCGTCGAGCTGGGTGATAAGGTGATCCTTTCCGATCAGAGTGAGGAGCCTGTCCGCGTCGTGCGGGTGTACGATCTTTTTGATGTTCTCGATCGTATCGGCGAAGAAATCGTCACCCTCTTCCTTGATCTCGAGGCTGCCGTATATGGGATTTGCCATAAACTGCACATAACTGCCGTTTACCATATCGACGTAATAAATGACGTCGTATTTCGACGCAAGCGTTTCGGCTATCTGATTGTAGGTTATGGTCCGCATGTGTGTGTCGAGTCGTTCCTGCGCCGCCGCGATCTCGTCGGCAATATTTTTCACGCATACGATGATATGCTTGTCGTCCTCCGCCAGGATGACGGTGAAGCGGTAGTAGATCTTCTCGCCCTTGATAAGGAGTCTGTATTTGTACGAGAACGAGCGCTTTTCGCGCAGCGCTTTCATCATATTCTCACGATAGTACCATCCTTCGGCGAAATCTCTGTCTTCGGGACAGACATAACGCACGACGTTCTCTCTTGTTTCTGCGAAGAAGTCCTGTCCTATTACCGGAACGTGCAGTGATCTGTACGAATCCGCCGCAGAAAATTCGAAGTACTTTCCGCTTTCTGTGTCCACGTAGTACAGCGTGTCATAGTTGCCGGCGAGGCTTTCCGCGATCTGACTGTAGATCTCGCGCTCACTGCGGAGCTTGTCGGATTCCTGCTTTATGCGTACTTCGGCATCGATATTGAGCAGTCCGATGATGAAGCAGCTGTTGTTTTCGCTGATGTCACGGATCATGCGGAGAGTGTGGTAGATCGGTCTGCTGTTGATGATGATGCGGAAGCGGATGTACGGGAGCTTACCGGTACCGATATGATCGGCGATGTTCCTGCGGATCATTTCGTCGGAAAAGCAGCCAAGATCCTCGCGGAGCACTACTTTGGCTGTGTCGCGGGCGAGACTGGTATAAAAATCGGGACCTTCAAAGTCTATGTGAAGAGAGGAGAACCCCGGATCTGAAGTGAAACAGCGGAATTCTCCGGTCTTTGAATCAACGCAGTATACTCCTGTGTAATCCGATATCGTTGACTCGGCAAGCATATCGTATAATGGGGCTATATCTATCATTATCCGATCCTCCGAATGTGTATTTTCATATTATTATAGCATATTTTTGTGAAAATTACAACCGCTTTTTTGCTAATAAAGTAAAAATCATGTAAAACCGGAGACGGAAATGAAATTCAAAAAAACGCTTGACTTTTTGGCTTTCGAGTGATAAACTGTAATGTAGTAATACGTTAAGCGGTAAAGCGCCGCTTGGCGGGTATGATGCCCGCCGGAAAGGAACATACCATGAAAAAGCGTCAGATAAACTATGAAAACCGTGAGTTTCTCTATGAAGCAGTGCTCCAGCTGAAAAACATAGATGAGTGCGCTGCGTTCTTCGAAGACCTCTGCACTGTTCAGGAGCTCGCTTCCATATCACAGAGACTTGTAGTCGCCAAGTACCTCACCGAGGATAAGGTGTACGCCGATATCGTTGATATCACAAGCGCGAGCACAGCTACCATAAGCCGCGTGAACCGTACTCTCCAGACAGGAAAGGACGGCTACGGCGTCGTATTCGACCGTCTGCGCAAGCAGGGCAAGATGGGATGAGCTATGACGCATTTGCTCGTTATTACGATGAGCTTACAGCCAACATAGATTACCCCGCCCTCGCACGGTATTACGACAGCATCATAGCAGCCTGCGGCGGCAGACGCGGCATACTGCTCGATCTTGCCTGCGGCACCGGAAGTCTCTCGGTGCCTCTCGCCGGTCTCGGTTATGATGTGATAGGCACAGACGCATCGCCGGAGATGCTTGATGTCGCGATGTCCAAGCCGCACGAGGGCATACAGTACCTCTGCCAGGATATGACGGAGCTCGATATGTTCGGCACGATAGACGCGGCAGTCTGCGCTCTCGACAGCCTTAATCACCTCGGGAGCGAGGAAGAGCTGCGCGATGTGTTCGGGCGCGTAGCGCTGTTCATGAACTCCGGCGGAGTTTTTGCGTTCGATGTCAATACGCCGTATAAGCATGAACATGTGCTCGCCGACAGTACCTTCGTGTACGAGACCGAGAAGGTGTTCTGCGTCTGGGAAAATGAGTATGCGGGCAGCGGCGTCACAGACATTCAGCTCGATTTCTTCGAGCGCGGCGATAACGATACCTACACCCGAAGCAGTGACGATTTCAGCGAGACTGCCTGGGAGCGGTCCGTCATCGAGCGGCTGCTTGCCGACGCGGGCTTTGAGCTGTGTGCGGTGTATGATTACCCGACGCTCGGCGCACCGAAGGAGACCAGCGAAAAGCTCACCTTCGCGGCGCGTATCGTAAACTCAAAAAACAGAGAGATATAGGAGACAATACATTGGCAAAGATAGTCAGAGCGCTGTCGGCGGACGGGAGCGTGTTATGCTCCGCGATAGATTCCACCGATATCGCCAATGAGATATTCAGACTGCATGGGACTTCGCCCGTCGCCACAGCTGCACTCGGCAGGCTCGCGACCGCGGGCTCGATCATGGGTGCCATGCTTAAAGCCGAGGATGACCGCCTGACCCTTCGCATGAACGGTGGAGGTCCCGCCGGAAATATCGTGGTCGCCGCGGATTATATGGGCAATGTCAAGTGCTACGCCGACAATGTCAGGGTAGACATGCCGCTCAAACCCAACGGCAAGCTCGATGTGTCGGGATATGTGGGACAGGACGGTTTTCTCGGAGTGATCAAGGATCTCGGGCTCAAGGAGCCGTACGCGACGCAGGTGCCTATCGTATCCGGCGAGATCGCCGAGGACATCACGAGCTACTACGCCATAAGTGAGCAGATACCGACAGTGTGCGCGCTGGGAGTGCTGGTAGACCGCGACTGGACTGTGAAGCACGCGGGCGGATTCCTGATACAGCTGGTACCGCCGATAAACGAAAAGGCGATCGACGTTGTCGAGAACAATATCAGGACGATGCAGTCTGTGACTGAACTTATGGAGCAGGGCAAAACTCCCGAAGAGATAGCTCTGATGGGGCTCGCCGGACTGAACGGCGAAGTGCTCGACGAGTGGGAGTGCGGTTATCACTGCAACTGCAGCCGTGAGCGCACGGAGCAGATACTGCTGAGCCTCGGACATGACGAGCTGAAAAGACTTGCGGAGGAGCAGGACGAGACCGAGGTGTGCTGCCACTTCTGCGATAAAAAGTACAGGTTTACGTCTGCGGAGCTGAAGAAGCTTCTTATCGAAGGCGAGGCAGGCGGCGCGGTATGAAGATACAGATACAGACCGCGTGCGCGGACGGTGCTGAAACGGACTGGTTCAAATTCGGTTCGGGCAGCAGAACGATGGTGATACTGCCGGGGCTTAGCCTGTTGAGCGTATGTGAGAACGCAGATGCTGTGGCTTCGGCTTACTCTGTGTTTGCGGAGGAGTACACGGTGTATCTTATCGACCGTCGCAAAAAGCTCCCGTCGGTGTACAGTGTCGAAGACATGGCGCGCGACACCGCAGCGGTGTTCGACGAGCTCGGGATACGCGGAGCGTATGTGCTTGCAATATCGCAGGGCGGCATGATAGCCCAGCTTATCGCCGCTCAGCGTCCGGAGCTCGTGAGCGCGCTTGTGCTCGGTTCGACGGCGGCAAGCATATCAGGCTCGCACAGAGCGCAGATAATGAGCTGGGTGGATGCCGCGGAGCACGGTGACGCACACAACATGGTCATGGGCTTTGCCGGCGCGGTGTATTCGGAGCAATACTTCAGGAAGAATCGCAAGGCATTTGAAACGCTCGCAAAGATACTCACGAGAGAACAGCTCGACAGGTTCGTGATCCTTGCCGGCAGCTCAGAGAGCTTTGATATCCGTGACCGTACAGGCGGTATCACTTGCCCGACGCTGGTCATCGGCGGCGGGAAGGACATGATACTCGGCGCTGAAAGCTCGCGTGAGATAGCCGGAAGGCTCGGCTGCGAGCTGTATATTTATGAGAACGGCTGCCATGCGTCATACGACGAGGAGTCGGACTACAAGGACAGGGTAATGGGATTTTTCGAAAAATGCAGGAACAATTGTTAAGATCGGATTTTTATTATGACCTGCCGCAGGAGCTTATCGCGCAGACCCCGCTTGAACCGCGTGACAGCTCCCGGCTGATGAAGATAGACCGCGAAAGCGGGGAGATGACCCACGATCATTTCTATGATCTCGCGAAGTACCTTCGGAAGGGCGACCTGCTGGTGATGAACGATTCAAAGGTGTTCCCGGCACGCATCATCGGCGTGAAGGAGCAGACCGGAGTCGTGTGCGAGTTTCTGCTGCTTGAGCAGCACGGAAACAATGAATGGGAAGCGATAGTGCGTCCGGGCAGGAGACTGAAAAAGGGCGCGCGCGTCAGGTTTTCGGACGAGCTTACCGGTGAGGTGCAGAGCGTGCTCCCCGACGGAAATCGCATAGTGCGTTTCGAGTTCGACGGGGTGTTCTTCGATATCCTTGACCGTATTGGTCAGATGCCGCTTCCGCCATACATCACCGAGAAGCTTAAAAACAAGGACAGATATAACACGATATACTGCCGTGAGACCGGCTCCGCGGCAGCTCCCACGGCGGGGCTGCACTTCACGGACAGGGTGTTTGAAGCCATACGCGAAAAGGGCGTGGACACAGCGTTCGTGACGCTTCATGTCGGGCTTGGGACTTTCCGTCCGGTCAAGGAGGACAATATCCTCGACCACAAGATGCACGTTGAGCATTTTTCGATACCCGATGTGACCGCGCAGAAGATAGCGGAGCACAGAAAAAACGGCGGGCGTGTCATCGCAGTCGGAACAACAAGCTGCCGCACGCTCGAAGCCTGCGCACAGAAGTACGGCGAGGTGTGTGCCTGCTCCGAGAGCACGGGAATATTCATCTACCCCGGCTATGAGTTCAGAGTCATCGACGGGCTGATAACGAATTTCCACCTGCCGGAAAGCACGCTGATAATGCTTGTCAGTGCGTTCCTCGGGCGGGAAAAGACGCTTGCCGCGTACCGCACCGCGATAGAGGAGCGCTACCGGTTCTTCTCGTTCGGCGACAGTATGTTCATTTCATAAGAAAGGGATAATATATGCTCTACATAATGCGGCACGGCGAGACAGACTGGAACGTGAGACTGAAGCTTCAGGGGCACACAGATATCCCGCTCAATGATAACGGCAGGAAAATGGCAAAAGCCGCTGCGGAAGAATACAAAGATGTGCATTTCGATGTCTGCTGTTGTTCCCCGCTTATACGTGCCCGTGAGACTGCGGAGATATTCCTGAAAGACAGGGATATCCCGATAATCACAGACAGCAGACTGCAGGAGATGAGCTTCGGCGAATACGAAGGAACGGAAAACATCTTCGCAATTCCTGACTGCCCGATAAATACGCTGTTCCTTGACCCCGAAAAATACATTGACCCGCCCGGAGGCGCGGAGAGCTTTGAGCACCTGTTCGCGCGGACGGGTGAGTTTCTGCGTGAGATCGCACTGCCGCTCGTCGACGAGGGAAAAGATGTGCTTATAGTAGGCCACGGCGCTATGAACAGCTGCATGATCTGTCAGATAAGGAATACGCCGATAAAGGATTTCTGGATCGCCGGGCTGGAGAAATGCAAGCTCATGAGACTGATATAACGGAGAGAATATGGAAAACTCGAAATTTGAGATACTGAAGACCGAGGGCGCGGCAAGACGCGGACGCTTCACGACCCCGCACGGAGTCATCGAGAGCCCGTTCTTTATGAACGTCGGCACATCGGCGGCTATCAAGGGCGGAGTGTCATCGGTAGACCTGCGCGGACTGAAAACGCAGGTGGAGCTCTGCAATACGTATCACCTGCTGGTGCGTCCGGGCGACGATGTTATATACAAGCTTGGCGGGCTGCATAAGTTTATGAACTGGGACAAGCCGATACTGACGGACAGCGGCGGGTTTCAGGTGTTTTCGCTGGCGGGACTGCGGAAGATAAAGGAAGAGGGAGTGTATTTCAGCTCCCACGTAGACGGGAAGAAGCTGTTCATCGGCCCCGAGGAGAGCATGCGGATACAGTCGCACCTTGCCTCGACTATCGCCATGGCGTTCGACGAGTGCGTCGAGAACCCCGCGAAGTACAGCTACGCGTCGGAGTCTGTTGAACGCACCACACGCTGGCTTGTGCGCTGTAAGGACGAAATGGCGCGGCTGAACGAGCTGCCGGAGACGATAAACCGTAGGCAGCTGCTGTTCGCGATAAATCAGGGCGCAACGTTTGAAGACCTGCGCATAAAGCACATGAAGGACATCTCGGCGCTCGATCTCGACGGCTACGCAATAGGCGGACTGGCTGTCGGTGAGCCCACCGATGTCATGTATCATATCCTCGATACAGTGGTGCCGTACGCGCCGGCTGATAAGCCCCGGTATCTCATGGGCGTCGGTACTCCGTCGAATATCATCGAGGCTGTGGCGCGAGGGATAGATATGTTCGACTGCGTCATGCCGAGCCGCAACGCGCGTCACGCGACGATATTCACATGGCGCGGCATGGTGCACGCGAAGAACGAATGCTACATCACCGACGACAAGCCGCTGGACGAGGAGTGTGACTGCCCGACCTGCCGCAACTTCTCGCGCGGGTATATCCGTCACCTGTTCAAGGCGGGCGAGCAGCTTGCCGGACGACTCGCGGTGACGCACAATCTGTATTTCTACAACACGCTCATGGAGAAGATACGTGCGGCTATCGAAGCGGGCGAGTTCGCGGCGTTCCGCGAGCACTATTCTCCGCTGCTGGCGCGGCTTGCGGACAAGTGATGCGCCGGCTGTGACATCTTATGTATAATTCCGCTCCCTTCGGAATAAACTTGTACCGAAACAGGTCTTTTCCGAAGGGAGGTTTTTTCTTGACAAAGGTAAAGGTGTCCGACCTGCTGATATTCGTGCTCTCCGCGGAGCTGGCAGGAGCGCTTTCCGCAGCTGTTGCGAGCGCGATGGCAGGAGAGGGCTTCAGCGCATATTACGATACACTCGTCAAGCCGCCGCTTGCTCCGCCGGGGTGGATATTCCCGGTAGTATGGGGGATAATGTATGCTCTCATGGGCTTCGCTGCGTATCAGGTGAACGAGTCCGTGAGCGCGGTAAAGAAGCAGGCACTCGACCTGTACTGGCTGCAGCTCGTTGCCAATGTGCTGTGGTCGCCCGCGTTCTTCGGGCTGCGCTCCAACAGTGTTGCGGTCGCGGTAGTCATTATGATGATCGTGCTGATATCGCTCACGGCGGTCGTGTTCTTCAGGGTGCGCAGGAGCGCGGCATATCTGATGCTCCCGTATCTTGCGTGGACGCTGTTTGCGGCGTATCTGTCCGTTGGATTTTTCATACTGAACGGGTAAGCGCGGCAGTCCGGGCGGTGCAGCAGTGCACCGCCCGTTTTTTGTTCTGACGGCGGAGAACGTATATCAATGATATCATATTACTTGACATTTCCCTAAAAATGTGGTAAAATAATTAAGTAATTTTTTTCGTAAAACAGCTGTGTTTTGCATTACCGAGAACAGGAGAGTCAGCATGGGTGAAATACTTACGGATAAAGATAGCCTGACCTTTTCACGGCTTGCTTTGGCGCTTGCAAATGACTATGAAAGCGTGTATTATATCAATACCCGGAATGACCACTATGTGGAATATAAAGCCACGGGTGAGGAAAAGGTGCTTTCCGAGCTGTCGCGCGGTGATGACTTTTTCGGAGATACGATCGTGAACTGCAAGAAGCTTATTTTTCCCGCAGACCAGGACAGGTTCCTCAAGGTATTCAGCAAGGAAAACGTCCTCGAAGCAGTGAAGAACGGCAGCTCGTTTACGCTTGACTACCGTTTGATGACAGACGGCGAGCCGTGTCACTACCACCTCAAGACCATCCGCGGCACCGGTGCAGATGACGGGTATATCATCATCGGCGTGCGCAATGTGGACGCGCAGGTAAAGCGTGAGCAGGCAGAACGTGAGGCTATCGAGGTGTACTCGCATATCGCGATGGCACTTGCCAGCCGTTACGAGGTGATCTACTACATAGATTCACGCAACTACAGCTTTATAGAATACAGCTCCAGCGAGCAGTATGCAAAGCTCGGCGTGAACAAAAAGGGCGACAATTTCTTTGATTCCGCGCAGGCGGATATCAAGGAGTTTGTCGATCCGGCAGACTGTTCACGCGTGCTCAGCGAGCTTGAGTGTGAGCGCTTCATCGGAAACCTGAACATGAACGGCACCCTAACGATCACTTACCGCCAGCTTCTCGGCGGACGTTTGCAGTACGTTTCGATGCTTGCGGTAAAGCCGAAGCACGACCCGAATCATATCGTCATCGGCGTTATCAACATTGACGCGGACAAGCGTCGTGAGACAGCGTTCCGTGAGGCGCTCGGAAACGCGATAGAGGTCGCGAACCACGACTCGCTCACATCGGTGCGCAACAAGCACGCGTATACCGCGATGGAGGAGGAGCTCAACCGCAAGATAATGGACGGCGATGTACATGACTTTGCTATCGCGGTGTTCGATATAAACGGACTCAAGGAGATCAACGACAAGCTTGGTCATATTGCGGGCGATGAGTTCATCAAGAGCGCGTGCGATATGATCTGCAAGACCTTCAAGCACAGCCCGGTGTTCCGCATAGGCGGCGATGAGTTCACTGTGATACTCATGGGCAGCGACTATAAAGACCGCGGAGTGCTCATGGGACAGATCGACGGCATGGTGAAGGAGCACCGCCGCACGAGGCTCGTCACGGTGGCCGGCGGAGTTTCCTGCTTCGACAGCAGGAATGACAGGTGCGTCCGCGATGTGTTTGAACGTGCCGATACCGCAATGTACGAGAACAAGAAGATGTTCAAGGCATCGATATCATAAAAGCAAGCCCGGAAGCGGAAGCTTCCGGGCTTTCGGTTTATATCACAGGCTTGAACGGATCGCTTTTTATCATCTCGCAGGCGGCATCTTTCTCCACCGGCTTGCTGTAAAAGTAGCCCTGTGCGATAGGGCAGCCGAGACGCACGAGCTCTCTGCCCTGTTCGGCAGTTTCGACACCTTCCGCGATCAGCGCCATATTGAGGTTTTTCGCGATCCCGATAATGCTTTCGATAAGCACCTCCGACTTGTGGTCGCCGGGCAGAGCGTCAACGAAGCTCTTGTCGATCTTGAGTATATCCGCGTCGATATTGTGTATCAGCATAAGCGAAGAGTATCCCGTTCCGAAGTCATCTATCGAGATGTGGATGCCGAACTCCTTGAGCCTGCGGACGAAGCCGAAGAGCCGCTCGGTCTCGGACTCCTGCACGCTCTCGGTTATCTCCACCTCAACATCGTCGGTCGAGATGCCGGTCTCAAGTATCGTGTCGTAGATCATCTCCTCGATGTTGGGGATAAACAGGTTCTTACGTGAGAAGTTGGAGGATACGCGCGGCGGCTTGAGCCCCATATCCTTCCATTCCTTTATGATCCTGCATGTCTCGCGGAATATTGCCATGTCGAGGTCGTGTATCAGACCCTCCTTGTCGAGTACCGGTATGAACTGGTCGGGGAAGATGAACCGTCCCTCGTGGATCCAGCGGCAGAGCGCCTCAAAGCCTACGAGCGCACCCGTTTCCATGTTCACCTTGGGCTGGAAGAACGGGTGAAATTCACGGTTTTTGATAGCGGGGTAGAACATCGACATTATCTCGCGGCCGCGGTTCATCATCATTTTCAGTTCTTCGGAGAAGAAAACGACATTCTGTTTCAGCTTCGTCTTGCCTATGCCGCAGGCGGTAGATGCTTCGTTAAGGCGTGCGTTGAACGGTCTCGGGTCATGTGGTATACCTTGCGACACACCTATCCACGAGGATATCTCGAAGGTCCTTCCGGGTGCGTTTTCGAGCTTGTTCAGCGTTACGCTGTGCAGCTTTTCGAGGATGCTCTGGAGATTCTCCTTCCTTACGAACGCGGTAAAGTTGTCGCCGCCCATTCTGGCAAGGCTCTCGTACGGCTCAACGAACCCGTGGACTATCCACGAATACTTGATTATCGCTTCATCGCCGCACTTTGAGGTAGCGGTCTCGTTGATGTATTTGAAGTTCTGGAGGTTTATGTACAGAACGGCGTATTCCTCACCCTTGCCGGTCTTCATTATTTCATTGTCGAAGCGTTTGGTGATATGGATGACATTCGGGATGCCGGACTGTGCGTCGGTGGCTTCCGCGAAATCCAGCATGCTTCGCATATTTTCGCGGCTCGCGATGACATATATCGCGTCTGCGAGAACAGCATACTGATCCTTATCGATATCGGATCCGCTGACGTCTTCCGAGAACTCTATAAAAGCGTGAACAAACTCGCGTCCGTCGTAATAATACGGGAACATGAGTTTAATGCCGGTCTTTCTGCCGCTGTTGTACAACACTATGTTATTGCCAACTTTGGTGCCGTGTATCACGACTTCCCGTGTGCGTTTGTCGCGGTAACGTCCGGAGTCTCCGAGATCCATGTCATAGTACAGCTTTTCGACCTTTACCTTCTCACATGCGTTTTTATATACTTCGTTAGTAATTGTTCCGGCTGCTGCAAATTTCAGAAGCATTTTAAGTGTTTCCGCCGTACTGTCGTTCATGTACATTTTGAACCTCCGCGCAAAATCGATATAATAACATGATTATATTATATCACAAACAAAAGTATATTTCAACGGAAGGCTCCAAAATTTGTGCATTATGGCCAAACGGCTGCCGGACAGGGCTCTGTATCGTCATTCGTAACAAATCGGAGATAGTATATTTGTTGCTATTGTTAATTGATTTTATGCCCCGGAATGTAGTAAAATCAATATATCATGTGCTCCCGGCATTGCGGAGCTCAAAACATGAACGGAGGTAACGCTATGAACAAAGTCGGCTGGCTTGACGAAGCCGTATTCTATGAAATATACCCCCAATCCTTCAATGACACCAACTCGGACGGAATCGGAGACTTTTCCGGTATTACCGAAAAACTCGATTATATCCGCGGTCTCGGCTGCAACGCGATATGGATGAATCCATGCTTTGACTCGCCGTTCCTTGACGCGGGCTATGATGTGCGTGACTATTATCTCGCGGCACCCCGCTACGGTACGAATGACGATCTCAAACGGCTGTTCGGTGAAGCTCACAAGCGCGGTATGCACATCCTGCTCGATCTCGTTCCCGGTCACACATCATGGGAGCACAAGTGGTTCAGGGAGTCCTGCAAGGCTGCGAAAAATGAATACACCGACCGCTATATATGGACGGACAACACCTGGGAAACGCCATACGGCATGAACGGACTCATCGGTATTTCCGAGCGCGTGGGAGCCTGCGGCGTGAACTTCTTCTCGCATCAGCCCGCGCTCAACTACGGCTGCTACAAGCCCGACCCGGACAAGCCGTGGCAGCAGTCAATGGACTCCGAAGGCGCGAAGGCTACACTCGAAGCGATGAAGGACATCATGCGTTTCTGGCTCGGTATGGGCTGCGACGGGTTCAGAGTCGACATGGCGCACTCGCTCGTCAAGTGCGACGAGGACGGCAAGGGCACGATAAAGCTCTGGCAGAACGTGAGAGCGTTCCTCGACAAAGAGTTCCCTGATGCCGCGATGGTATCCGAGTGGGGTGAGCCGGACAAATCGCTGCTCGGCGGGTTCCACATGGACTTTCTGCTGCACTTCGGACCTTCGCACTATAACGACCTGTTCAGGTGCGATGCCCCGTTCTTCGGCGGTAAAGGCGACGCGTCGAAGTTCGTGGAGCGCTATCTCGAAAGCCGGAGAAAAGCCGGTAAGGAAGGCCTTATCTGCATTCCCTCGGGCAACCACGACATGACAAGGCTTGCGAAGTACCTGCACGGAGACGAACTGAAAATGGCGTTCGCGTTCCTGCTGACGATGCCCGGAGCGCCGTTCATCTACTACGGCGACGAGATAGGCATGAGATACGTGGAGGATATCCCGTCGGTCGAGGGCGGCTATGAGCGTACAGGCTCACGATCGCCGATGCAGTGGGACAGCTCCGTGAACGCCGGCTTCAGTGCTGCGCCCCGCGACAGACTGTATATCCCCATAGACCCCGCTGACGACCGCCCGACGGTCAGTGCGCAGATAAATGATGACAGATCGCTGTACAGCGAGGTAAAGAAGCTCCTGGAGCTGCGTGCGGAACACAAGGCTCTGCAGAGTCGCGGAGACATCGAGTTCATCTGCGACGGCAAGCCCGGCGAACCGCTCGTATATGTGCGAAGCTTCAAGAATAAGAGCATGCTCGTCATCCTCAACCCTACGGATAAGGAAGCTGCCTTCACTTTCAAGGGAAAACCTGAAAATCTGGTATACCGGCTCAACCAGGGCGCTGTTGACATCAACGGCTCAAAAGTCACGATAAAGCCTCGCTCTGCTGGCATATATGAACTGAAAACAAGCAAGGAGAAGAAAAAATGACAGTAATTATCATTACTATCGTAGCGTATCTCGCTCTCATGGTAATAATAGGCGTGATATTCTCACGAAAGAACAACGACGTCGGGGACTTTTACCTCGGCGGAAGAAAGCTCGGTCCCATTGTCACCGCGATGAGTGCCGAGGCATCGGATATGAGCAGCTACCTGCTCATGGGTCTGCCCGGACTTGCGTATCTCTGCGGCTGCGCGGAGGTTGGCTGGACGGCTATCGGTCTCGCGGTAGGCACCTACCTCAACTGGCTCATCGTCGCGAGAAGGCTTCGTGTGTACTCGCACAGGATAAATGCTATCACTATACCGGACTTTTTCTCGAAGCGTTATGGCGAGAACAAGAACGTGATCCTCGGCATCTCGGCACTGATAATCCTCGTGTTCTTCATTCCGTACACTGCATCCGGCTTCTCGGCGTGCGGCAAGCTGTTTGAGCAGCTCTTCGGCTGGGATTACCACCTCGCGATGATAATAAGCGCGCTTATTATCATTCTCTATACCAGCATCGGCGGCTTCCTCGCGGCGAGCACCACCGACCTTATCCAGAGCATCGTAATGACCACCGCTCTGATCGTTGTGCTGATCTTCGGTGTGAGCAGCGCGGGCGGCATTGACAACGTTATCGAGAACGCCAAGGGTCTTAACGGCTACCTCACGCTCTTTGAGAACCATAACGGTGACGGCAGCGCTTCACCCTTCGGCTTCCTTGACATCATCTCCACGCTCGCGTGGGGACTCGGCTACTTCGGCATGCCGCACATCCTGCTTCGCTTTATGGCGATAGGCGACCACAACAAGATCAAGACATCACGCCGTATCGCGACGGTATGGGTAGTCCTTTCCATGGGCGTTGCGGCATTCATCGGCATTATCGCGAACACACTCACATCGCAGGGCTCTATCGAGGCTCTCACTACCAGCTCGGAATCCGAGACCGCGATAATCAAGCTTGCGTTCCTTATGAATGACAACGGCGCGCTGATGGCGGTATTCGCGGGGCTCATCTTCGCCGGCATACTCGCCTGCACGATGTCCACAGCGGACTCCCAGCTTCTTGCGGCTTCTTCGAGTATGTCCGAGAATATCCTCAAAGGCGTGTTCAAGCTGAAGCTTTCGGAGCGCGCTTCGATGCTCGTTGCGAGACTTGTGCTGTTTGTTATAGCGTTAGTCGCGATCATCATCGCGTGGGACAAGGACAGCTCGATATTCGGTGTAGTATCCTTCGCGTGGGCAGGCTTCGGAGCGACATTCGGTCCGATCATGCTGCTTGCACTTCTCTGGAAGCGCTCAAACAAATATGGTGCTATTGCGGGACTTCTCGGCGGCGGGATCGTGATATTCGTCTGGAAGTTTGTCGTAAGACCTCTCGGCGGCGCGTTCAATATCTACGAGCTGCTTCCCGCTTTCGTCGTGGCGCTTATTGCTGATATCGTGGTATCGCTTGTCACCAAGGCTCCCGATAAGAAAGTGACCGAAGATTTCGACGGTTATCTCGCGGATGTCAAGGAAAAATAAGACAGTAAAAAAGCACCCCGGTACGATAAGGTCGTACCGGGGTGTTTTAGATTCTTATACGGCTTTTTCGAGGAAATTCCGAAGGTCGCGGATAGGGATCGGCTTCGAGTATTTGTATCCCTGCAGATACTTTGCGTACATCGCGCGACAGTGCTGCTCGTCGTCATCGTTCTCAACGCCCTCGAAGAGCACTGAATAATTGAGGTCGTTGAACATGCTTGCGAAGGTTGACACCATGTAGTTCGAGGAGTCGTTCTTGTTGGACTCGATAAGCAGTGAGCGGTCGAATTTGATGATATCGAACGGCAGTTCCATGATACGCTCGAAGTTGGAGTAGCCTGTTCCGAAGTCATCGAGATAGAACTTGATGCCAAGCCCCTGAAGCTCCGTCATCTTTGATTTCAGACGGTTGAACTCGCTCTCACTGCGGCTCTCGGTTATCTCGATCGCCACCTTGTCATACGGGATATCGTTCCTGATGATAATGTCCTGTATCTCGTCGCAGAAGTACTCATGTTTGAGGTCGAGGGTCGAGAAGTTTATTGAAATGCGTTTTATCAGATATCCGTCGGCTATCAGCCTGCCTATCTCCGCACAGGTCTTGTTCATTATGACAAGGCTCAGCTGGTGGATCAGTCCGTATTTCTCCGCGATCGGAATGAACTTATCCGGGAATACGAGTCCGGTATCCGGGAGCGTGAGTCGCATCAGAGCCTCCGCGGTGTCGTATGTGCCGGTGAGAAGGTTAAACACAGGTTGGCAGTACACGAGAACGCGATCATCTTCCAGGTCTTTTCTCTTCGCGATATCCTCAAGCTCGCCGAGAATATACTTGGTGCTGAGAAAGCGCTTGATATCGCCGTCGGTGATACGCCTTGTCTCGTTTGGCTTCATGTCGCTCTCTATGAGATCGAAGAGCTTCACATAATCCGCCGCGAGCGTGATCTCGGGGACGGTCTCGGCTATGATGAGCTTGTAGTCGATGCCGAGCACCTCATAGCTGCTGTAGAACTCATCGAGCAGCTTGCCTATGGAGCGGTCAAAGTTGCCGCGGCTGCCCTTCTTGACCGTGAGCATCAGCATACCGTTCGAGAAGCGGTACAGAACACCGCGTTTTACAGTCTGTCGTATAAATCTGAAAAACTCGGTCTTGACTTCTTTGGAGTTCTTGAGCATATCCATGAAGTCCGGCATGATACAGCATATCATTATGATGGGCGATTTTTTCTCGATGCTGCCCGTGACCTCCTGTATGAAGAACAGGTCGTTGGCTGCGCCGGTATCGCGGTCATAGGGGTTGGAGTGGAACATGAAGAGAAGTCCGAAAACGGGCAGGAGATACTCAAGCGTGGTGAATGATGTCTGGTAGTTCATGCCCTGTACGGTGGATATCGAGAACGAGATGACGTTCACCGCGATAAGGCAGTAGAATACCTGCTTGATGATCCTGCTCCGGTACTTGATTATCAGGAAGAATACGATAGCTTCGAACGCGATGTACGCATAGGGGTAGATCGAGAAATCCGAGTGCTCGATGCCGCTTTCGATGTAATAGCCGAAGCGGAAGACTATACCGAGAATGTCAACGATAATTGGCGCGATAGCCACGAAACTAATCAGGAGCAGGAACCGGTTGTATCCCTCGTCCTTCATCCACAGAGGTTCACGCAGATACAAGACGTAGACCATCTGCACAAGACTCAGGAATATGTGGTTTGAAATACGCGTTATGTAAATGAGCATCGGGTCGATGTCCTGCGTGCCGAGGAAAACATGGTACAAAAGGCTCGCCACAGCGGCAAAATAGAGCGAGATGGTCATGGCGATCATAAGGCGCTGGCCTGTACCCCTTTGTATTCTGTTGATGAAAAGCACTACGCCGATGACGATGCACAGTGCGAGCACGGCTACATCACATACCGGCGAGTAGCCTTTTTCGATATATGAGACAGTCATATCTGTACCTCGTAAGATCTGTGATATAAAACTATACATTAGAATTATACATCATTTTTGAAAAAAAGTCAACAATTCCTTGGCAGAATTGTGTATTTTGACATAACGGGGCGGCAGTTGACATATACAGCAGGATATGTTATAATGCGTAAGTAAAACATTTTCAGCTGAAAGGATATGCCATGACAGGAAAAAAGACCGTAACGATGCTTACTGCGGTGACGTTGATGATGTCTGCGTGTGCGGCACCCGCTCCGGCCGCGACGACTGTCGCAGCAGCAATGACCTCGACCGAGACCGCCGATGCTGCTGCCACCACTGCTGCCGCAAAGACGACCACCACGACGACCACCACCACAGAGGAGCAGATCTATATCGAACCTTCCGAGGAATACCTTCTTTCTCTGGAGACGATGCCTCCGGAAGAAACAGTACAGGAGTCATCGTACGAAACAGCCGATACCCCGTCCGAACACAAGACCCGTGATGTATGGTACAGAACGTACCGCTGGGTCGGGAGCGATGACGAGTATGCGCGTCCCGAGGATACGATACTCGTGGAGTACAATCAGAAGAAAAACTACGTTGCCATGACGATGTTCTTCATTGGCGTGAACGCGTTCATGTCGGTGGACAGCGCAGATCTCGTGCCGATCGACGGAGCATACTGGATACAGGATTTCATGAATGCCGACGGTTCGGAGCCCGATCTCACAAGGGTATACATGAAATATTCGGACAGCGCCATCACGCTTTACTACAAAACGACAGACGATGATTTCGACTGGAGCTCCCCGTCGGTATTCACGTTTGTCGAAGAGTCCGACTGAATATAAACAGAAAGCGAAAGGAAGAAAAACAATGAAGATCGAAACACAGTGTCTACATGAAGGCTACACTCCGAAGAACGGCGAACCCCGCGTCGTGCCGATAGTACAGAGCACGACTTACGTTTACGACTCCACCGACGAGGTGGCGGCTGTATTCGATGATCCCACCAAGAGCCTTATCTACTCGCGCTTTGAAAACCCCACCACCGACGCGGTAGAGAAGAAGATAGCGGCACTTGAGGGCGGCGTGGCAGCGATGTGCACATCGTCGGGACAGGCTGCCACACTCATCTGCATACTGAACCTGTGCAGCGCGGGAGACAGCTTCATATCCTCCACCGCGATATACGGCGGCACCATAAACCTGTTCAGCATTACCATGAAGCGGCTCGGCATCGAGTGCATCTTCGTTGACCCGGACTGCTCCGAGGAGGAGCTGAACGCAGCGTTCAAGGACAACACCAAGCTCGTGTTCGGCGAGACTATCGCCAACCCCGCGCTCACTGTGCTTGATATCGAGAAGTATGCGAAAGCGGCGCATGCTCACGGCGTACCGCTGATCGTGGACAACACCTTCGCCACCCCATACCTCTGCCGCCCGATAGAGTGGGGCGCGGACATCGTTATGCACTCGACATCGAAGTACATGGACGGCCACGCGGTACAGGTCGGCGGTGTCATCGTCGATTCCGGAAAGTTTGACTGGACAGCAAGCGGGAAATTCCCGTGTATGACCGAGCCCGACGAGAGCTATCACGGCACCGTGTACACCGAGAAATACCCCTTCGCGCCGTTCATAGTAAAGGCGAGGATGCAGCTGATGCGCGATTTCGGCTGTTATCCGGCGGCAAACTCGTCGTTCCTGCTGAACCTCGGACTTGAAACGCTTCCCGTGCGCATGAAGCAGTATGTCGAGAATGCGAAGATCGTCGCGGAGTACCTGAACGGCAACGACAAGGTAGCGTCGGTATTCTATCCGGGACTCAAGGGAAACAAGTACTATCCGCTGGTCCGGAAGTATCTGCCTCTCGGCTGCTCCGGAGTTATATCGTTCTCCGTAAAGGGCGGCAGACCCGTCGCGGTGAAGTTCATGGACAGCTTGAAGCTCGCCTCCAATGAGGTGCACGTGGCTGATATCCGCACCTGCGTGCTTCATCCCGCATCTGCAACGCACCGCCAGCTCACTGAAGAGCAGCTCGTCGCGGCAGGCATCGATGGCGGCATGATCCGTCTTTCCGTTGGCCTTGAGAATGTCGAGGATATCCTCGATGACCTGAAACAGGCGTTCGAGAAGATATAAAACACTGAATTACAGCCGCTCTGCGGTCAATACTATCCACAGCAGATACCGTAACTGCGGTATCTGCTGATACTTTTTTGCGGGTGTGCAAAAAAATGCTTGCAAAAATTTGTTTTTTATAGTATAATATAAAAAGATATTGCTGTCTGAAAGAATAGAGGGTAGATATGATAAATGCGTTATTGAGCGGCGACATCGTGACAATGGTGCTTTCCGCGTTTTCCATACTCGTTATGCTGTTTGTGGTGTTCCCGCTGCATGAGTGCGCTCATGCCGTCACCGCGAAGCTGCTTGGCGACGATACTGCTGAAAGACAGGGCAGGATAACCCTCAATCCGTTCGCGCACCTCGACCTGTTCGGTACCATAGGCATAGTGCTGTTCCGGATAGGCTGGGCAAAGCCCGTGCCGGTGAACACCGCACGCTGCCGCAAGGTAAAGAGCCAGAAAGCGGCAATGGCGATAACAGCCGCTGCGGGACCGCTGGCAAACATTGTTTCCGCGCTCGTGTTCATGATAATCGAGAAGGTCCTGTTCAGGACCATGGGCTCCGAAGGCACGATGTATTATGTGCTTCTGGCGCTTGAGATGATAATATCGATCGACCTGTTCAACGGTGTGTTCAATCTGCTGCCGATACCGCCGTTCGACGGCTCACGCGTGTTTTTCGCGTTCCTGCCGCAGCGCACCTACTTCAAGATCATGCAGTACGAGCAGTATATCATGATAGGCCTTCTGATACTGATGTACACGGGCATACTCTCGATACCGTTCTCGCTGCTTTCCAATCTTATCTACAATCTGCTGGATCTGATGACTAAATTCATCTGCTGACATGGAAGAGTTAAGCTTCAGGCTGGAGATATTCGAAGGCCCGCTCGACCTTATGCTGAGCCTTATCGCGAAGCATAAGCTGAACATACGCGATATCGAGATATCGGTACTGCTGGAGCAGTTCCTTGATTATCTCGACAAGATGCAGGAAGCGGACATCGATATAGCGGGTGAGTTCGTCGAAATGGCGGCGCACCTCATATTCATAAAGACTGCCGAGCTGCTGCCGAAGCACGAGGTCGAGCAGCTCAAGAAGGAGCTGTCCGGGCGTCTCATCGAGTACGCGATGTGCAAGGCTGCCGCCGAGCGCCTGCGCAGGCATTACTGCGGTGACAGCGTGTTCGTGCGGGATCCGCTGGAGATACCCGTGGACATGACCTACCGGCTGCGGCATGACCGCTACGAGCTGCTTGACAGCTATACTGCGGTGAGCGGCAAGACCGAGAAGCTCAAGCGCGACGCGAAGCAGATATTCAAGCCGATAGTCGCCCAGACATACGTGAGTGTGTTTTCACGGCTGATACTCGTGGTACGCAAGCTGCGCACGGGTGAGCGGATAGAAGTGAAAAGCCTGTACAAGGGTCAGACCCGCTCGGCGCAGGTAGCGGTGTTCCTCGCGCTGCTTGAGCTTTCAAAGCGCGGCAGAGTGGAGTTTTCCGATGACAGCGAATATATAGTGATGACGCGTGCCGGCAGTGATAACGGCACACCGGCGGAGGTGACCGAACAATGACACTTGCGGAGGGTATCGCGGCGATCGAAGCGGTAATGTTTGCGTACGGCGACCCGATAACGATAGACAAGCTTTCCGAGGCATCGGGAGTTGACGCGGAGACCTGCGCGAAGCTCGTTGACCGCCTTGAACAGCAGTATAACGTCCGTGAGAGCGGACTTCGCATACTGCGTATAAACAACGGCTTCCAGATAGCCGCACGTACGGAGTTTGCGGATAACATAAAGAAGGCGCTCGAAACGCGCCGCCAGCAGCCGCTTTCACAGGCTGCGATGGAAACGCTCGCGATAGTGGCGTACAACCAGCCTGTCACCAATGCTTTCGTGGAGCAGGTGCGCGGCATCGACAGCAGCAGCGTCATGCGCAGTCTGGTCGAGCGCGGGCTACTTGAAGAAGCGGGAAGGCTCGAACTTCCGGGCCGCCCGATATCGTACAGGACGACAGACACGTTCTTACGCTGCTTCGGGCTGACGCGCATAGAGGAGCTTCCGCCGCTGCCCGACCAGGAAGGTCAGCTGGACTTCGATGAGCTGGAGGAAATGGCGAAGGAGCGTGAGCTCGAATACCCCGACAGCGGACAGGACGAATATGACGGCGCGGACGATGATGACAATGACGACCGAGAGGCGGAAGAATGACAGGTTGGATAATATTCGGAGCTGTCGTGCTTTTTCTCGTGTGGCTGTTTACACGGCATATCACCGTGACGGGCGTATATGACGCGCACCCCGAGCTTCGCGTCAGGGTACTGTTCATCACGCTTGTGAAGGTGCCGCCCGACCCCGCCGCAGTGCGCAGAAAGGAAGAAAAGAAGCGCAGAAAGGCGGAAAAGGAGCGTAAAAAAGCGGAGAAGCAGGCGGCGCGTGAGCCCGGAAAAGCCGGGGACGGCATGAATACGACACTTCCCGCATCCGACAGCGCGGCACCGGAAAACAAAGCTCCCGCGGGGACGGACAAAAAGCCTGCCATCGCAGAGAAACATGCTCATGGCAAGGAAAAAAGCGGACCCGGACTTGACGTCGGAATGATGACCGATCTCATAAAGAGCGCCGCGCCGCCTATAAAACGGCTGCTCCGGAAGATAAAGTTCCGCGATGTGTATATTGACTGCGTGGTAGGCTCGGACGATGCGGCGGTGACTGCTCTTAAGTACGGAGGCTACTGTGCGGCGATATATTCGCTGACAGAGCTGATACGAACGTATTTCGACTCGCATATCCGCGAGGTGAATATTGAGGCGGATTTCTCCGCCGAAAAGGACGATATCTTCGCGTACGGCACGATACAGCTTCGCATAAGCACGGCGCTCGGGTGTGCGCTGTGGCTTGGTGTGAGGGTGCTTAAAACGTACACGAAGCATAACAGCCCGAAGGATAACGGACAAAAGAAAAGAAAGCGTCCCGAAGGGGCGAGAATGAAAGGATAACAGATATGGCACAGCATCTTGAAGGACTTATGAACACATCTATGGAGAAGATCCGCGATCTCGTCGATGTCAACACAATCATCGGCGACCCGATCACTTCGCCTGACGGTTCGACAATAATACCGATATCCAAAGTGTCGTTCGGTTTCGTGTCCGGCGGCTCCGACCTGCCTACAAGCTCCCCGAAGGACGTTTTCGCTGGCGGTGCGGGTGCCGGCATCAGCATCAAGCCACAGGCTTTCATTGTCATCAACAAGGACGGCGACTCGAAGATCCTTGAGCTCGGCGGCAAGTCGAGCCCCATCGACGGCATCATCGACAACGCTCCCGCTCTGCTCAACAAGGTCAAGGAGCTCTTCGGCAAAAAGAAGGACGGCGGAGAAGCGGAAGGGGAAGCTGACGGCGAGAGCGGCGAGGACGAATAATATCACCGTTTGCCTCTGAATAAACCGCGGGTCTGCGGCGCAGACTAACGGAGAGGTGAACGTTTATGAAGCTTTTATCCGTTTTTACGGCGCTTGTCATCGCATTATCGGCATTGAGCGTCAGCGCGTGCGCACAGACGCAGCTTACTCTGTCAGCGAAGTGCGCGGCGGTAATCAACGCCGACACGCTCGGAGTGCTGTACGAGAAGAACGGCACGACCCGTCACGCGATGGCGAGCACGACAAAGATCATGACAGCTCTGCTCACGCTGGAGGCGGGCGATCTTGACAGCCGCTTCACGGTCGACAGCTTGGCGATACGTGTCGAAGGCACTTCAATGGGGCTTCGCGAGGGTGACATCGTCACCCGCAGAGCACTGGCGTACGGAATGCTGCTCCCGTCGGGAAATGATGCCGCAAACGCTGCCGCGGTGAGCGTGGCGGGGAGCATACCCGCGTTCGCGGAGCTGATGAACCGCCGTGCGGAGCGCATAGGTATGAAAGATACCCACTTCGTCACCCCGTCGGGGCTGGACGCACAAGGGCATTACACTACGGCGTACGACATGGCGCTTCTCACTGCCGAGGCGCTGAAAAATCCGGAGTTCCGCGAGATATGCGGCAAGCGCTCCGCAACGGTGGAGTTCGGCAGACCGCCTGAACCGCGCACACTGTATAATTCGAACAAGCTGCTCGCGATGTACGACGGCTGCATCGGCGTAAAGACGGGCTTTACCGACAGCGCACGCAGATGCCTTGTGTCGGCGGCGGAGCGCGGGGGCTGTACGATAATAGCGGTGACGCTGGACGCGCCGGATGACTGGAATGACCACAGAAAGCTGCTGGACTGCGGCTTCGGACAGGTGAAGCCTTACGGCGTACGCATTGAAGCACATTCGGCGGAAGTAGTCGGCGGAGTGTCCGATAACGTGAGCATCGTACCGGAAGGGAGCGTGACGCTCGGGCTCACCGAGACTGAACGCAGGAGCCTGTCGGTACGATACAGCATACCGGAGTTCGTGTACGCCGGCGTGGAGGCCGGTGAGACACTGGGCTTCGCGGAGATATACCTTGACGGTCGGAATGTGAAGCGCTTGCCTATGGTCGCGTACGAGAGCATAGAGCGCGTGATCCCGCCGGAGGGCCCGTTCGGTCAGTTCATCAGGCTTTTTACGGGCGGCGCGGTGAGTATAAGGGGTTTATAATGGAAGAGATAAGAATACAGAAGATAATCGCGGACAGCGGCTATTGCTCACGCCGCGCCGCCGAGAAGCTAATAGCGGACGGCATGGTAAAGGTGAATGGCAGACCGGTGAGCCTCGGTGACAAGGCTGACCCGAGGAACGACATCATCACCGTGGGCGGTGAGCGCATAAAGGCAGGGGGAGTGACCCTGCGCTACATAAAGATGTACAAGCCGCGCGGCTACGTGACCACGATGTCGGACGAGCTCGGACGGCGCGGAGTGACCGAGCTGCTCGAGGATGTGGAGGAGAGAGTATACCCTATCGGACGGCTGGACAAGAACTCCGAGGGGCTGCTGCTGCTCACGAATGACGGAGCCTTCGCCAATGACATCATGCACCCGCGCAAGCATATCGCGAAGGTGTATCGTGTGACGGTGGCGCAGAAGGTGACCGAGGACATGATAAACACGCTTATGACGGGCGTGGAGATCGAAGAGGGAGTCATGACGGCATCCTGCGTGGTCACGGTGCTCACCGAGGAGGATGACCGCACAGTGCTTGAGTTCACGATATATGAGGGCAAGAACCGCCAGATACGTAAGATGTGTGAGGCGGTAGGGCTCACGGTAAAGCGTCTGCGCCGCACAAGCGTCGGGGGCGTGAAGCTCGGTATGCTGAAGCCGGGTGAATATACCGACCTTACGAAGGAGGAACTGCGCGTACTCCGCAGTGCCATGGGAAAGCCCGATAACACCGGCAGGGGAGGCAGACGGGGAAAATGATAACGATCCTGAGAAACACCGAGATAGCGGACAAGCTCGTTTTCAACATGGAAGAAGACGGAAGGCGCATAGGCGGCATCACCGCGAAGCTATCCGACAGCGGCGATGTGATCATCAGCGAGCTCGACAGCGAGCAGGAGCTGTACTATGACGGTTTGTGCCGCACAGTGCTCGCGTACGCGAACGTGCGCGGCATCGACAGAGCGGTGTTTGAGATAAGCGACGAGCGCCAGCTGTACAGGCTGCGCGGGTTCGGCTTCATCACCGAGAACAGCAGAGTGCTTGAGAGCATAAATGAGTTCTTCTCCCGCGGCTGCGAGTGACAAGGAAAAGGCAGGGTGCCGGTAAGCACTCTGCCTTTAATGCTGTTATGCTCTGCTTATGCCCAGGGGCTCGCGCTGGAAGGCTCGCGGATACCTACGAGGATGAACTGCTCCCAGAGATACCACTTATCGTCCTTTGCCTTTCGCAGCATGACGAATCGCGGACTGTCGGCGCCGCCGGAATTGAGGAACATCTTTGCGTAGCCCTCGTTCTGGTAGGTGTAGGGGTTTTCGCTTACAGTGACCGTGTACGGTTCAGACGGCTTGTAGTCGTTGGCAGGAACGGCTCCCTTGAAGTAGGAGCGCGGAACGTAATCCGCGTCACGGAACCTGTCCTTGATGAAGCTGTACTCGGCGGGGTTTATGGTGCGCGGTCCGCTCACGAAGCGGAACATCTCCATTGAGAGCTCTGGATCCTGCGGGTAGAAGCACAGTGCGAGCACCGTCATGGCTGCTGTCTCGAACGGTGTGGAAAGTGCGGCCTGCGGCAGGGCTTTGAACTGCTCGAACGTGTCGGGAAGTGTTGTGAACACAACGTCCACGCTTCTGTTGCCGCCTGTCTGCTGCGACTGTGCGGCGGGTTTTCCGATGTTGTCAAAAAGTCCCACGGTAATATCTCCTCCTTGCTGTAAAAGCTTTACTGAAATGATTATACCACACAATGGCGGTACTGTCAATATATCATTCTCTATGCAGTTTTTTACGTAAGGCTATTGCGCGGCGGACGATTTTGTGGTAGAATAAGAAAGTAAAACTGATACCCGTAAGAAAGAAGTGATATCAATGTCAGAATGTATGATAAAGATCGATCATCTGCGTAAGGAGTACCCGAATGTTACCCCGCTCAAGGATGTGACTGTTGAGATAAACAAGGGCGACGTTATATCGGTGATCGGTCCGTCCGGAACGGGAAAGTCCACGCTGCTGCGCTGTCTCAACCAGCTTGAGGAGCCTACCTCCGGCACTGTCACGGTGGACGGCAAGGTCATTACAGACCCGAAATGCGATATAACGCTTGTTCGCCGCAAAATGGGAATGGTGTTCCAGTCCTTCAACCTGTTTTCAAACCTTTCTATCATAGAAAATGTAGCTTCAGCTCCGATAAACCTGCTCAAAACGCCGAAGGAACAGGCGTACAGGGAAGCGATGGAGCTTCTCAAGCGCGTCGGCCTCGCGGAGAAAGCGAACAACTATCCCGACCAGCTTTCCGGCGGTCAGAAGCAGCGTGTGGCAATAGCACGCGCAATAGCCATGCGCCCGGAGATACTGCTGTTTGACGAGCCTACATCTGCGCTCGACCCGACGATGGTGGGCGAGGTGCTCGCGGTCATCAGGAACCTTGCAAAGGAAGGCATGACCATGATGATAGTCACGCACGAAATGAAGTTCGCGCATGATGTTTCCAATCGTATATTCTACATGGACGAGGGCGGCGTCTATGAGGAAGGCACGCCGGACCAGATATTCAATGCTCCGCTTCGTGAAAAGACACGCATATTCATCAAGCGCCTGAAGCGGCTCGACCTTGAGATAAAAACGATGGATTATGATTTTATCGGCTTTGATTCGCAGATAGCGCAGTTCGGCAGAGACAACATGCTTGCCCCGAAGCGCGTGCGTGACCTTGAGCTCGCGTTTGAGGAGCTGGTGGCGCAGAACATAATAGGGTCGCTTGAGCACAGCGGCAGCGGTTTCCCGATAAATGTCTGTGTTGAGCATTCTGATGCCGATGAGACTACAATGATGACGATAGCCTATGGCGGTGAACGCTACGATCCGTTCGAAGACGGTGATGAGCTTTCCGTGATGCTTATAGATAAGCTCGCTGCCGGCAGAAGCTACAGCTTCGACGGCAGGAACCGGATAAAAGTGGATTTTGTGTGAAATACAAAAGCTCCGAAGCGGGAGAGCCGCTTCGGAGCTGTTTTTGTCAGTGCAGGTCGCCGAGCTTGTAGGTGCCGTCTTTGATCTTTTCGAGGATCTCCTCGTACGGCATGGGCTTGCCGTAGAAGTAGCCCTGAAGTCTGCCGCAGCCGGCTTCACGCAGGAAATCAACGGCATCCTGCGTCTCCACGCCCTCACAGAGTGTCTGCATACCGAGCTTGTCTGCAAGGTCGATGATGCTTCCGATGATCCTACGGGCGTTGTCGTTGCCACTGAAATTCTTCAGAAACTCCATGTCTATCTTGAGCAGATCAAATTTGAAATCCTTCAGTACGTTGAGCGAAGAGTAACCCGAACCGAAATCGTCGAGCCAGATCACATATCCTGCGCTGTGCAGCCTGTCCATGGCTGTTTTGAGCCCTGCAACATCGTTGGTGAGTGTGCTTTCGGTTATCTCTACGTGAAGGTATTCCTTCGGAATGTTGTATTTTGCTACGAGCGCTTCGAGCTCTCCGACCGCGTCCATGAGCTCAAAGTCCAGCCGTGAGAAGTTCATCGACGTAGGGAGTGCGGGAATGCCGTTGTCAAGGCACTCGCGTATCTGTCTGCACACCTGTTCGTATATGCACAGGTCGAGCTTGTGTATACGGTGCTCCTCTTCGAGCACCGGTATGAACAGTCCGGGTGACAGAAATCCGAACTCCGGGTCTATCCACCTTGCGAGAGCCTCACAGCCGCAGATAGTGCCGTCCTTCGCGTCCATGACGGGCTGACGGTAAACTTTGATATAGCCTTCCCGGATAGCTTTTTCGAGGTTGTTGAGCACGTACTGCCTTAACTGGTGGTCCTTGCTCATTTTTTCGTCGTACACGCGGAAGTAGTCGTTGTCGCTTATAGTGTTGAGCGCGTAGTCTGCGCGGTCGACGTCATGGCGAACGTCCGACGCGACTTCGGCAGCTGCGTAAGCGCCCACCAGCAGGTCGAGGTATGTCTCCTCCGGGTACTCCGCGAGAAGCGTCTCACGCACTTTCCCGGCGCGCTCGCGACAGTCGTCGGCATCGGTGAGCACGCAGAAGCGGTCTGCGGTCTCTCTTGCCACCGGCTCACCGGGGAAAGCCTCGGTTATCAGCTGTCCCGTTCTGATGAGCAGCGCGTCGCCTCCTGCGTAGCCGAAGCGATCATTGAAGGTGCGGAAGCTGCCGATGTCGAACACGAGGTACATCGGGTGTCTGTCTCTGGCAAGACACTCTGCACAGTACGCATGTGCGTCCTCGGAGAACTTTCTCATGTTGGGCATGCCGGTGAGATCGTCGGTCACCGAGGCAAGCCTGATCTGGTATGACTTTGACGCGTCGCCGTATCTCTGGAAGTACACTGCGAGCTGGAGTATGATGATTATGATAAGGAACGTGATATAGTTTATCGTGTCGCCCTCGCTCATCTGGAGCTGTTCACCGGTTTTGGTGAATGTGAAGGTGTTGACCAGCCAAATGAAGCCATAGCCGCAGATAACGGTGAGCAGCACAGAGGTGAAAGGCCTCCAAATGCAGATAACGGTAGCCCACATCAGCATTGTGAGGTAGCAGGTTATCATTCTGCCCTTTGAGAAGTCCTTCATTGAGGTGATGATGCCGAAATACATTCCGATCGCGAAGAACAGGAGTATTATGAACCGGCTGGCTTTTCTCAGAAGGCGCATCCTGCCGCGTATATACAGCACCGTGTAGATGAACACAGCCGTGCATACCGCGAACAGTATCCAGTATGACTTTGTGTAGTAGAAGAACTCACCGATGGATTCTACCTTGCCGGGAATGACCCACTGCTCTATGTAGCGGAAGATCATCCACACCTCTACGAGTGCCACGATGGCGGACAGGAACATCGCCGCACGTACTTCTGCTTCTTTGAGCCTTTCCTCTATGTATCGAGGATTGCGGCAAAATCCGCATGCCTGCCGTATGAGCCCGATCGATCCCCGTTTTTCCGTAACTGTATTGTTCTGCAACGTGGTCAGCCCCTTTCGCCGGATGACTTTGTCGGTCGTATATGTAATCACCGGTCTGTATCTTACTTATTATAGCACAATAAAGGCAATGTTTCAATACCAAAGAGCATAAATCATTACTGTTTTTTCGGCGGTATCGCATCTGTCAGGAGACCGGCTGTCCGCCAACAAAATATAGTACCGCAGAAGTGCGTGGCATACATTCGGTTGAGTCAGAAAAAATAGCCGGTGATTAGTGTGTATAAAAATATAAAAAATACTTGAAAATACATATTAAGTGTGGTATAATACTAATGTAATAATCGATATTTGTGCTTTTTTGGCTAAATTCAACAAAAGAGGTTGACTAAAATGACGAAACACACTGACCCCCGATCCTTCCTTAATAACGCTTGTTTTTGTCATACCGCGATCACAGTATACTATGCAGACTCTGTGTAAGCATGGCTTGTGCATGGTCTGTTTTTGCTGTTTGCATGAATACAGGCATGAAAGCCTGTCAAATACCGTAAAAGGAGAGCGTTATCATGTTTGAAACGGAATTTAAATTCACTCTGCCGAAAGGATATCTCGATACGAACGGAGTTTTGCACCGCGAGGGCGTTATGCGCCTCGCCAACGCTGGAGACGAGATAATCCCGCTCAAGGATCCCCGCGTACAGCAGAACCCGGGATATCTTACTATTATCATTCTTTCGAGGGTCATCAAGAGCCTCGGGACACTTCCCGCGGTGGATACCCGCGTGGTGGAGGGACTGTACACGATAGATCTTGCGTATCTGCAGGATCTGTATTCGAAGATCAATACTATGGAGATGCCTGTGTACAAATCCATCTGTCCTCACTGCGGTCAGCCGATAGAGATACCGGTAAATTTTCTGGAAGCCGGAGAATCGTGACATATCCGGCGGAAAAGATCTATGAGGAAATGGCCTTCATCGGCTACTACATGCACTGGCAAAACAGTGAGATAGAACGTTTCAGCCACATGGAGCGGCAACGCTGGTGCAGGGAGATATCAAGAATAAACAGCAAACTTAACGATGAGCCCGATAATATCTTCAAGATATGACGTTTCGGGCGGGAGCAATATGAGTCTGGCGGTGAGATATTCTTATGGCATCATCTTCTGATTATATTCCCGGGTATTCGTTCTCTGTCAATTTTGACGGAATGTCATACAGCTTCAGCAAGGTCTCCAATCTCGGCGGCGCGATAGATGTGGACACTATCCAGGAGGGCGGCAACAATGATTCGCCCGTTGTCCTGCGCAAGCCGAAGAGGTCGCCGGATTATCTGATACTCGAACGTGCTCTCCACACGACAGTTTCCGATGTCGCGTTCGCTTTCTTCAAGGAGGGAAGGCGCATCGCCTCTATAACCATAACTGTGAAGAGGGACGGCAAGACCGTGCGAATGTTCTTTATATCGAACGGAGTCATCGTTCAGCGTGAGTTCTCTCCGCTCGACTCGCTTGAAAGCGCGGTGCTTCTGCAGTCTCTCAAGATAGCGCACAGCGGCATGACGGAGCTTCCGCTTCCGTTCGGGATCTGATTGAGGTGTGCCGATGTATCGTATGACTGCACGTAACATAGCCCTGATCTCGCCTATGCGGACGAACTTATTCGCTCTATCGGGAGCGAGTGCCTTTGCTGCGGCGATCATAGAAAAATACAGCGGTACCGAGTCCTTCCCCTTTGCCGGTGAGACCCTGATCTATTTCAATGCGATGAGGGAGCGGCTTGAGGAAGAGAAGAAACGGCATGGCGATGTAGGCTATTCCCTGCGGCTGATGATACTGCGTCGTCTCATAGTTGATGGCAGGCTCGGCGATCCGACTGTGACAAAGCAGCTTCTGCCGCTGGTCTCGGAGCGCATAGAGCACACCATTGATCATCTGCGTATTTCCGACGGAACATCGTACAGCGGTGTGCTCAAAGCGCTGTCGTTTATCGATAATACCGAGGAGCTGAACGATACTTTCTACCTCTCGGAGATACATGAGGGCGAGCGCTCTTATCGCGTATCGTCCGTTGATGTCGCTGCTGTCAGCAGGCTTTTTCTGAATGCTGCCGGTGAGAGTGTTTTTTCTGCCGGAAATTACACATATAATAACTACCCGAGGTTTGTTTTCAAGCGGGAGCTTATTGAAAGTGTGTCGTCTGCCGTGTCCGGCGATGGCGGTCAGGTGTCGGTCATAAACGCCGGAGATATAGAGCGGCACTATGATACCACTGATCTGACATACAAGACCGAGGTCAGCAATACTGAAAGTGCCGATGTTAAGAATGTTCGTAACGAGCAGACAAACGTGAACGTTTCGGGCGACGACACGGCGAATATTTCGAATGTGTCGAACGTGTCGAATGTTGTAGCGAATGCCGGAAACGTTGATAACCGCTATGATACCACTGATCTGACATACAAGACCGAGGTCAGCAACTCCGAAAGTGCCGATGTTAAGAATGTTCGTAACGAGCAGACAAATGTGAACATTTCGG
>CAMVDP010000001.1 GCA_947166275.1 uncultured Clostridia bacterium | reverse complement strand
TGACTTGGCCTTATGAATTCCTATAGATATATTATATAGCCGAATACATTTCCGATGAAAAAGGTTTCGTCTATGTTGAAGTGAGGGTCCCGGAGACCCGGAGCTGATGACACTGAGATCAATACTAATAATTGAAAGATGCGGCGTTATCGCGGCTCCGAGAACGAGCGGTGGAAATATGCTCGCGTTCTCGACAGCTGAAAAAATCTGTGATATGTCAGAAAAGACTGTACTGCCGCTGGAGTTTCCCATGAAGGCAGATGAGGATGCACAACGCGAAAATCACCGCCGTACTGCCGAAGAGCTTTCTGCCTTTCTGCGAAACGGGCAAGATGTCGCAATGCTGAACATTGGTGATGTGTCGGTGTATTCTTTCTGCTCCTATATAGCTGTTCAGCTCGCCGGAATGGGATTTGATACGGAAATGTGCGCGGGTGTACCAAGTTTCTGCGCCGCCGCTGCGGAGCTGAATATGCCGCTTGCCGAGGGCAAAGAACCAATTGTGATAATTCCGGCTCGGTATGAAAAAGCCGGAGAACTTCTGAAATTTGACGGGACAAAAGTGATAATGAAAGGCGGGAAAAAGCTGTCGGATATAAAAAGTATGATAAAAAACGACAGCAAAATTTATGCTGCCGAGAACTGCGGATTCATCGATCAGCACCTGTATAAAAGTGCTGATGAGATGGACGGATGCGGCTATTTTACTGTAGTTATAGTGAAGTAATAAGAAATAGGATAAACGGAAGTATCGTATTAAACAATACTAAAAAGCATCATTTCCAAAACGAGGCAAGGATATTGACATTTGACTTTTTATGTGTTATTATATGATAGTTAGCGGGCGCTAACGCGGGAAGCAAGGTGAGCTTATGAAAAAACAGCATTACAAATATACAGAGGACGGCTTTGAAGCTTTACTCGACGATGCCGGAAACGGCGACGACAGGCTTCTGATCGTGATACAGGGCATGAAAGGGCTCGAGTTGCCGTCAAAATACGCGGAATTGTTTGCGGGCAAGGGATATTCCGCGCTCGCGATGTCGTACTACAGCATGATATACGGTATTCTGTCAAGTATGCGTTTGGTTTACCTGTACAAGAGAGTCGTTGAAGCTCGCGCACTTTGATAGTTTGCCGAGAGTATAAATATATTTGACAAAAACGGATTATTGTAGTAAAATATATGGCAGAAGAATACATAGATGTTCCAAACGATTCAAAAGCAAAATATAGGTACTTGGAACATCCCTGCAATCGTAATATCAAACTACAGACACGTTTAGTGTGCAGTTTATCTGAACAACCGCCGGGTAGAATTTGATTGCATCGAAACAAATAAGTATAAAGTAGATACGATCGATTTCAATAAACGTGAAAAAGAATCATATCAAAACTGCACTTATTTGATGGATCCGACTGTGATCAGTACCGCAAAACTCAACCAAATAAACACATTTCTCTGCAACTATCCAGGATGGAGCGATTTATCAAAAAGATACCACATCTAAACAACATCTTATTCTTATATACATAACCTAAACATTTACGTAATAAATGGAAATAAAGTCATTTTTCAGGCAGGCGAAATATATGAAAGGCAAATATAGATCATCAATAATAGCGCTGTGCGCCGCACTGCTTATTTCGGGCTGCTCTGAAAGCAAGCCGGAAGCTGCGGCGGAAAGCTCACAGCAGAGCGAATACAAAGAGGACAAGCTTCTGATCCCCGACGATACCGTGCTTGAGGAAGCCGCCGAAGCTATGCGGAACGGTGAAGTATGGCTTGCCCTGAATGCCGGAGGTAACTTTGTTCGTGCCGACTATGGTACGCTTTCAAAGTCTTTGATGTTGATGTATATTGAGAACGGCAGCACCGAGGAAAGTTTTCAAAAATTCAAGGACTCCGGAGATTACGCAGAGATCGCGGATATGACGTACTCGGAGTATCTCGGACAGTCAAAGCAGCAGATTTCGGAGGAGTACCTTTCGTATTTTGACGAGAATATGCGCCTTAAAGAGATGCCAGATGAGCGCGCCGCCATTGTGCTGATGTCAGATCATCATGAGGGCTTTTACAGCGAGAAATTCATTGTTAATTGCCTGCGAAGAGCGTTTGAAATGATCTCGGAGGAAGAGGGCTGCATAAATTCCCTTGAAAAAGCGGCGAACGCGGAGCATACGTCACCCGAACAGGCTTTGTACTGCGCGATAGGGTTAAACTTAAGTCAGGGCGGCGGCACAGTTGAGATCTCTGTTCAGATACGAACACTGGGAGAAGAGAGTTTTTCGCTCTCGGAGGATATCCCGTTTGAGGGAGAGCTGGCAGACGCTTTTGACGGTGGTATGGCGATAAGCGCGGAGAACCGCTTCGGAGCTTCTGTCAGAGCCGAGATAGAACCGAAGTATGACCATGAGATATACGAGCGGATGAAAGCTATGCGCGAAAGCTCCGTAAAGCAGACTATGCAGTATATGAAAGGCGCTCTGCTCACTGTCAATGTGGATAACACGCTTAAAAGCAAATACATATACTGCGGCGACGGGAGCTGGTATTATTCGGATATCGCGACCTCCGAATGCCGTCTGACACCCGACGACAAGAGTGAATCAGCACTTCTCGCCGATGAGCTTATCGCTCATACCGCGCTAGATATTCTCGCGGAAGATAATGAATATAATATCTACTTCTCGCCGGTACGCGACATTACGGCGGAAAAAGGCGCTTCCCGGCTTGACAGCGATACTTCGTCTGCATGCGGTGAAGTGGTTTACTGCTATGTCAGTGATCGGACAAAGAGAAACTTCTATTTTGCGAGGAACAATGACGACCTCTACTATTCAGAAAACAGCAGTACGTTGACCGATGTAGTTACAGACGGTGTGCCGCTGTACCAGAACTCCGACGAGTATGAGTATTTCGGAAACTCCGATGAAGCCTACTGTCGCCACGATTCATACGATATTTATTATCCCGCGGACACCTTCGAGGGTACATGGGAGGCAGTTCCTCTTGCAAAGCGTATTGCCGACGGATATACATACGCTTACGGATTTGATGCCGGCGTAAGCGATAAAACCTATCGCTGCGAGATATACAGAGGAAGTGACGATACTGTCGCGGTGCTTCTTGATAATGACGGTAAGATCGTTTCCGCATGGCAGTACGGTTCGGACTGCTTTACGGTCATGACTGCTGTAAAGAGCATTGATGAAATGCCTGTGGACATGAATGAACTGCTTGAACACGCCCGGACGCATACAAAGGAGATAGCGGACCAAAAGGAGCTCGATAAGAAAAAGACAGTCGATGACTGGTATAAAGAGGACGCGGCGAAATATGACCTTCCGGAGCTTCTCGGAGATATAACCGAGGGTGAGGCTATATCCGAGCCTACAACTGTGCAGAGCTATCTCGGCTTTTTCAGGAGCTGCAAGCCGTTTACGCTTGAATACCGCGCAATAGGCGGGTTCAGAAACGACTACAAGTATCTGACTTATGACGGAACGGATTATTACGTGAACGAGATCGTGGCATCTCACGACAATTCATTCGATTATCAGATCGAGTTTCTCGCAGTCGGTGATCACACCTATACGTCGGGCGATAACGGAAGCTTCACACGCTGCAGGAAGGGTGAATATGACACGCCGGATGCGATATGGTATTATCTGCCCGATGCGCTTGAACCGCTTGACGGCATGTCTTTTGTTTCGGCTTACAAGGGTACGATAAACGGCGAGGAATATGATATAGAAAAATGGGAATTCCAGAATCATCACCCCGTTTTGTTCTTCTGCCGGAACGGGAAAATAGAAGCGTTCAGGTATAATGTGTTTGACCGCAGAACGGTTTTCTACATCACGGATTTCTCGGAGACTGTTCACAGCGAGTTTATAAAAGCTCCCGATAACATCAGAGAGATAACGGATTGACAGTATTCCGTATCTCCGTGAAAATAAAAAACGCCGGAAAGACTGCAAACCGGCGTTTAGATGCAAGACAGCGGACAGTAGTACTGTCCGCTGTTCTGTTATGTCATTTATGTCATTCAATATTGAGCAGCCTGACAAAGCCGGTGACCTTGAAGATCTCCATGACTTCGTCGTTTACGCCCTTGATAGTCATACTTCCTTTGGATTTCATTGTTTTCTGCATCTGCAGAAGCACACGCAATCCCGCCGATGAAATGTATTCGAGCTTCGAAAGGTCAAAGGTAAGATCGTTGATCCCTTCGATCTCTTTGAGCAGAGTTTCCTCAATGTCGGTAACATTTGACGCGTCTACTTCACCGATAAGTCTGACTGTCAGCTTTGTTCCGTTCTCTGATTTCTCAAACTTCATAACTGCTTACCGCCCTTCCAAACAACGCTCATTATCGTGACATCATCAAACGGGTCGTTTGTGGGCTGGAAAATATCCACTTCACGTTTGACGCTTGTAACGAGTTCCTCGGGAGACTTATTGATATTGTTTCCAAGTATCTCAACAAGCTTTTTCATACCGAAGCGCGAGCCATCAGAAGCTTTAGCCTCCGGTACTCCGTCAGTGTACAGGAACAGATCGTCTCCGCTTCTAAGCTGCAGCTTCTCGGTATTGAACTCTGTATCCTCCATTGCCGCAAGAGGCGGACAGTTGTCTTTTTCGATGACCTCAACTTTTTCACCGCGAACACTTATGACGGGATATTCATGGCCTGCATTGACATATTCGACAACGCCCGTTTTAAGATCGAGGATACCGAGCCATACGGTAATGAACAGATCGGCTCCGTTATCACGACAGAGTACATTGTTGACATCGTAGATTATCGAAGAAAGCGGGCCGCCGCGTTCCACTTTTTCGCGAATGATCGCTTTGGCGACAACGCAGAACAGAGCTGCAGGCACGCCTTGCCGGAAACGTCCGCCATAACGAGTGCAAGATGATCGTCGTCAACGAAGAAGAAGTCATAGAAGTCACCGCCGACTTCCTTTGCCGGGGTCATTGCGGCGAACAGCTCAACATCATCGCGCTTCGGGAAGTCCCTCGGAAGCATATCCGCCTGGATCGTCGTAGCAACTCCGAGCTCTGCGGCTATGCGTTCTTTATCCGCGGTTATTTTTGTTATGTTTTCAATGTAATCTTTTATTCCCAGTTCAAGGTTGAGCACGCTTTCGCTCAAGGTCTGTATCTCATCGTGCGTCTTTATCTTTCCCAACACTTCAGATACATTCGTTCCGTTGTCGGAAACGAACTTCTCCGCTTCGACCGCGACTTTTTTGATAGGTCTGATGACAAGGATAAAAAGCAGGATAACGTTGATAAGCAGAATGCCACCAAGAACCGCAAGGTCGATCCAGATGATCGTCCAGACAAAGGTCTTCATATCGGATTCAAGGGTTGGGAGCGGTATCTCAACGCCTATGCTTGCAACGGTCTTTCCGTCGAAAATGACCATATCAAGGCCGGTAAGGATATATGTCCCCGTGAAATATGTGATAATAGGCTCGTTGATCTCAAATTCCTTACCGTTTAAATAGCAGTCTTTAAACAATTCTTTATAGGCGGGATCGAAGGTGCTGCTGAAGCCGAAGGGGAACCACCATGACGGATCGGGATATGTGTCAAAAATATAGACCAGCGGCTTCCACTCGCGCGTTTCTACGGTCTCAGGCGTATATGCGTCCAACTCCTCAAGATCAACGATCATGACATAAATGTCGTTTGCTTCTATCGAAGCGCGTATCATGTCTATATCATTAAGGAGCTTCCGGTAGTTTTTGTCTTCAAGTACAGCGACAACTTCGTTGATAAGTGCCTCATCAACGCCCGATGCCTTTACTGCATCTATGTAACCGACAATATAATCGTCTACGGTAAGGTTTGCCGGAGGCTGTTCCGCTTCAGCTTCAGCGGTTGCAGCTCCCTCCGCCGACTCTTCGGGTGCGGGCACGGCTTTGAGCGCCTTTGCATACCGTTTTGCGACATCGCCCCAGTATGAAAGCTCTTCCGATGTGGCAAGTCCTTCAACGATATTTGCGATCTTGTTTGCAAGCACATCGTAATGGTTGGTTATGTCCTTCCAGTATATCTTCGAACCTATATAGACAGATGCCGATGCAATGATCACCGCGATCAGTACTATACCGATAATAAGCTTCGGCGCAAGACCTCTTCTGTGTTTAACTGTTACATTTCCCATATTATTCCCGCTCCTCCGGTGTTGATGAGTTCGTATAACAAGACATCTAACAATTATATTATATCATAATGTGCTCAAATTGGCAACAATTAATGGTTTTGTAGAATGCGATTTATGAAAAATGAACAATGCGGATTGTCGTATTTTAGCAAAGTGACGAGACTGAACTTCTGTCAGCATAGTCATAGGTGTCCTGCAGGGGAAAGTATTCTCTCACTCGCAGATCACCGTTATGATCATGGGTGACAATCCTGCGTCCTGTACGGCACCGGGATCGTAGCTCATCAAGAGTTGTCCCGATGTCACTTTGTCGCCGGGCGCTGCTTTTACATTGAAGCCTTTACCGTGCAGCTTCACCGTGTCTATCCCGACATGTACGAGCAGCTCTCTTCCGTCGGACGCGGTGATCGTAAGCGCGTGCAGCGTATCCGCGACCGATTCCACTACCCCGTCACATGGCGAATACACCTCGCCGTTATCGGGTATGATCCCGAAGCATTGCCCGAGCGTGGCGGAGGAGAATGTGCTGTCGGGTATGTCCTCCATTGCCACGAGTATGCCGGCTGCGGGTGCTGCGACAGTGCCGTTTCCAACCGTCACAGTCTGCCCAGGGCTCAACCTGTTTTCTGCCGGTGCGGCGGCTTCACTGTTTTCCGAGATCCGGAGCTCGCTGTCTTTCACGAAGATATCCGTGAAAATGAAGCCTCCGACGTAGGACAATACAAGTGCCGATATATAGATAACTGCGTTGAATGCGGCTCCGTTCGGGCCCTCGGTCATGACGAAAACGCCGAGCAGTCCTGACGGCCCCCATGTGGATGAAGCTATCCGAGTCGCCATTACGAGCGCACCGCCGAAGCCTGCTCCGAGACCTGCTGTAATGAACGGCTTGCCGTACGGCAGCGTTACTCCGTATATCAGCGGTTCACCGACTCCGAGCAATCCCGTCGGGAGAGCGCCGTTTATGACCCGGCGCAGGTCGGTGTTGCCGACTCTTCTGGCTTTCCGGTACATGGCGATAGCTGCGCCGACCTGTCCGGCTCCTGCCATACAGAGCGCGGGGTACAGAGTCACATAACCCAGCTCCTGCAGCTGCACAGTATACAGCGCGACAAGCCCGTGGTGCATTCCCGTCGCCACCAGCGGCAGGAATACAGCCGCGGAGATATAGCCGACTATCGCGTTCATTATAATGCTGTCTGACATACAGAACTGTCCGAACAGCCATGCTATGCCGCCGGAAATATAGCCGAACAGCGGCATTATCACAGCGATATACGGTATCACGCATATCAAGAGCGACAGGAACGGCGTGAAGATGATATCGACGCTGTCGGGTATTATCTTTCTGATCTTCTTTTCGATAACGGACAGCACAAAAACACCGAATATCACGGCGAGCACGCCGCCCTTTCCGGCACGGAGTATCGAGTCGAGCGGCTGTGATTCGTTGTACAGCCCGACCAGTGACGCGATCTTGTTTATGCCGTCAAGTGACGTTATCATTCCGAGCATACCGCCAAGTATAGGTGTGGCACCGAAGCGTTCGGCGGCACGGTAGCCCGCCCACGCCGTAATGTACATCGTGAATGAGGTGCTTATAAGCGAGAGCAGGTTGTAGACTGTGCTCCACACCGTGTTGTCGGCGTAATCCGGTACAAGCTGTGTGAGCAGTGAAGCAAAGCCTGCGCAGAGTCCTGCCGTGATCACTCCCGGTATCATCGGGACGAAGATGTCGCCTACGATCTTCAGTGCGGAGCGAAGGCGGGCTTTTTTGTCTTTATCGCCGGTTTCGGAAGGCTTCGCGGTCATCCCGGTGCCGGATGCCACTCCCATAGCGCGGCAGCAGTCGGCGTATTTCCTGCATTTTCCGGGCCCTACGACTATCTCAAAAGCGCACTCCCTGTCGTGCACGACTCCGAGCACATCCGGCAGAGCCTTCAGCTTTTCCGTGTCCGCAAGGCTTTCGTCCTTTACGACCGTCCGCAGACGGGTCATGCAGTTCGTCACCGCTGATATGTTTGAAGCACCGCCGAGAAGACCGATGATCTGTCTTACGTTGTTTTCGATGTTATCCATATTGTCCTCTTATGTCTTTGAAATGTTCTGTGGGACGGGATCGGTATCGACAGGCGTGAAAACCCGTTCCCGCTGTCCGTATTCCGATTTATTATAACACATCCCGGGTACGCTGTCATTTGTTTTGCTGAATTTTGTATAAATATATAAATAGTTGAAGCGTTTTTGTGCAATCGGACGAATGCTACCGGCGGAGGAAAAAAGCTCCAAATACACCGCTGAAAATTTGTTACAATTGACATGACGTAAACTGCTGATTTTGGTCGGAGTATGTGGTATAATATAACTCGATCGCAAATACCCATGAAGATGAGACCAGGAGACAGAATATGCGAAAGAATACAAAGAGAACCGATATCGTGATCGTTATTGTGCTGCTGCTTATCACGGCAGCTGCGGTGCTTGGTATCGTGATGTCGCATGAGACCGGTGACGATGTTAAGGACATCATCACCGTCGCATCAATGGAAGATCTCAGTGATAAGACCATCGGAGTGACTACCGGGTCGCTGTGGGAGACCTTCGTCAAGGAGCATTACCCTGAAGTCGGACTTGCGTATTACAATGCGATGCCGGATCTTTCAATTGCACTGGGCTCCGGCAAGATCGATGCGTTCCTGCTCTCCGAAGAAAGCGCAGACATTATGGAGGCGGAGTATCCGTGGATAACGCATCTTCCCGAAGCCGTCGGTGTATTTGAATGCGGCGTGGTCTTTCCAAAGACTGCCGAAGGAGAAAAGCTGCGCGGGCAGATGGATGAGTTCCTTTCGAAGATAAAGAATAGCGGCGAGCTTGAAGAGATCATATCATACTGGAGAAACGAGGAGTCCAGGACCGAGACAGTCGATTTCAGCGTTCTTACGGGAGAGAACGGTACACTGCGGTTCGTGACATCCGGTGGATCCGTGCCGGACACGTATCTGGTGAACGGCAAGCTTGCAGGCTATGATCCCGATCTTGCGGTAAGATTCTGCAAGGAATACGGATATGACATGACCGTGACTGTATCCGACCTTGCCGGCGAGCTGTCCGGTATCGTATCCGGACTGTTCGATTTCATGGTGGACGACACCGTCATCACCGAGGAGCGAAAGGAGAGCATAAACTTCTCGATACCGTACGGCAGCGCGCCGGTGTTTATGATGGTCAGAAAAAGCGGGGAGGGCTGCGTTGAGGAAAGACCGTTCTCGTATTATGCAGAAAACAGGAAGATAGGCGCGCTGACCGGCGGCCTGTATGAGGTCATGATCCGTGAGCGCTATCCGGAAGCCGACATAATGCAGTTCAATAACCAGCCCGACATGGCTGTGGCATTGAGCGCCGGGATAATCGACGCGTTTACCTGCCCGGAATCCACAGCCAGAGACTTCATAAAGGAAGACCCCTCGCTTACATATCTGAACGAGGTCTTCATGGAGATCCCCTACGGCTTCGCGTTTGAGAGATCCGCCGATAAGGAGCATCTTCGTGACAGTATGAACGAGTTCCTCGCAAAGCTGCACGGCGACGGCACTTATGATGAGCTCGTTTCGGTATGGTTCGGAGATGATGACAGCAAAAAGACCGTAGACACATCCGGACTCACGGGGGAGAACGGCACGATACGCTACATCACAGCGCCGACGATGCAGCCGTTCTCATATATTGCCAACGGCGTGAATACGGGATTTGAGGTGGATATCGTAACACGGTTCTGCCGTGAATACGGATATGCCCTGAATATCGACAACGCCGAATTTTCCTCGCTTATCCCGGGTATATCTTCGGGAATGTATGATATAGCTTCCGGTACGATAATGATCACCGCAGAGCGCGCGGAAAGCGTGAACTTCTCCGATGTTTACTATACCGCGAACGCTGTGGCTGTCGTGAAGCGGGAGTCGCAGGCAGTAACAGAGCAGAAGCCCGGCTTCTTCGATGAGATATCCGAGAGCTTCACCAAGAACTTTATCCGCGAAGAACGCTGGAAGCTCATAGTCGAGGGCATCGGCACTACCTGCCTTATAACCGCGCTGTCTGCGCTTTTCGGTACGGTGCTTGCATTCCTTATCTGTATGTTCAGACGTACCGGCAGCAGGCTCGCAAACGCTGTAAGTAACATTTATGTGAAGCTCCTTCAGGGAACTCCCATGGTCGTGCTGCTTATGATACTGTACTATGTGCTGCTCGGCAGATCCGGGCTTGAAGCGGTATGGGTGGCTGTGATAGGCTTTTCGCTCAACTTCTCGGCGTATGTTTCCGAGATAATGCGCTCCGGCATCGATAGCATTGACGGCGGCCAGCGTGAAGCGGCACTTGCTCTCGGATATACCGAGAACCAGGCGTTCTTCAGGTTCATCTTCCCGCAGGCTGCGGTGCGCTTCCTGCCGGTATACAACGGTGAGATAGTATCGCTGCTGAAAAGCACATCGATAGTAGGCTACATCGCGATACAGGACCTCACCAAAATGAGCGACATCATACGAAGCCGTACTTACGAGGCTTTCTTCCCGCTGATAGTGACGGCGGTGATCTACTTTATCCTTGCGTGGATCATCTCAATGCTGCTGAAGCTCGTGCTGAAATGTATAGCTCCGAAGAAGAAAAAGCGCAAGTAAGACGATACCGGATATCAAAGGCGCGGGCAGCGTTGAAGCTGTCCGCGCCTTCATGTTATTTATCCGAATAGCATGTCACCTTGAGCTCTGCCCGCACATCCGCGGCAGTCATCCCGGGCTGCTTCTCAAATGTCACGGTCACAGGCTCGCTGCCGTGGATATCGAACCAGTTGCAGGAGAATACGCAGTCGTGTCCTTCCAGAGACAGACACACGCTCTTGGCAAAGCAGTCGGCTCTGAACGTTATCCCGAAGCTGTGATGGTTTTCCGATATCTCGGTCGTTATCTTCGCCGGAAGGAACTCAAACTCTTTCGGCCGCACAAACAGTGTGGTACCGCAGCTTATCGCCTCTTCGCCGCGCACGAGCGTGTATTCGATATACTTTGTGCGCTTGTCGGCGCGGGAGCCGAAATACTGTGACAGGTCGGGGGCGAGCACCGGAGACGCAGTCAGCGCCGTGGAAGCTGCAGCCGCCGTGAACTCGCCGAGTATTGCGGCGCTGTTGTCCCTGACGCGGCAGGCGACAGTGAGTGTTTCATCGTGCGGTGTGTCGTTGGTCACATATAATACCGGGTGTTCCGGATCGCTGTCATCACAGCTGATCAGTATCGGCGAATAGAAACGCTTCGCTGCGTAATGCAGCGCCTTCCACCTGCCAAAGTAGTCTATGCTCGACCACGAGATGACGGGGTTGGTATCGTTGACCTGCCAGTATGCCGAGCCCATGCAGCGCCCGCGCGCGCGCCTCATGTGCTCCACGTTGGAGCGTATGCAGTCCGCCTGCACGAGCTGTGAGCAGTATATCAGCCGATCGAAATCATATGGATAGTTTACCATCTGCGCAAGGTAAAACATCAGCTTTTCGTTGCCGAGCGAGCATTTCTGGTGCGCCTGCATGACGCTGCCGCACAGATCGAGATCGCCCTTGCTCTCGTCCGCAAAGGCGCGTATCGTCTTTATGTCCGGAACGCTTTCGAAGCCGTACTCCGAGCAGAAGCGGTAGTAGTTCTGCCGAAAATCCTCGATAGGCTTAAAGCTGTGCCACACTGCCCAGTAGTGCATATCTCCCGCCTTGTTTGATGACGGGTCGATGAACCCGCCGCCCGACGACGGGGAAGACGGGTGATAGAATGAAGCGCGCACGGGGTCGAGCTTTTGCAGCAGCCGCGGGATGATATCCTCAAACAGCGTCAGGTAGTCCCGCTTACACTCCTCGTCTTCCGGCAGCCCCCAGCCTACCCATGCGCTCTCGATCTCATTGTTGCCGCACCATATCCCGAGTGACGCATGGTGACGCAGACGCACGATGTTGTCCGCGATCTCGGCTTCCACAGTCCTGCGGAAGCTGTCGGTGAGCCGGTATGCCGAGCACGCGAACATGAAGTCCTGCCAGACGATGAGACCGAGCTCGTCGCACTTGTCATAGAAGCTGTCGGACGGGTAAAAACCGCCGCCCCACACGCGTATGAAGTTGTAGTTCGCCGCCGCGCAGTCTTCGAGCAGCCTGTCGGTACGCTCTTTGGTCATGCGGGTAACTATCTGGTCTTCGGGAATGTAGTTCGCGCCCATTGCGAAAACCTTCACGCCGTTGCATTTAAAGCAGAACTCCTCGCCCCATTCGTCCTTGTCTTTGGAGATGATAAGCGTGCGCAGACCGATGCGTTTTGCTGCGGTATCGAGGACTGTACCGCTCTCATCGTGAAGCTCCACGGTCACTGTGTAAAGCGGCTGTCCGCCGAGCCCGCGCACCCACCAGAGCTGCGGGTCGCGGATCGCGATACTGCCGTTCCCGGGATAGCCGCCTTTGTATATCGTAGTGCCGTCCGGCGCGGTGACAGTGTATACCGCAGCAGCGCATCCGCCCTCACATTCGGCGGAGACAAACAGCTCCGCGGTGTCTGCCGGGAGCTCGTTCCTGATCTCGCAGTAAACGCTTTTTATGCGGGCGCCGTTATATGCGCGAAGCTCAACATCTCTCCATATACCCATGTCCGGCAGCATCGGGCCCCAGTCCCAGCCGAACATACAGTGCGTTTTTCGTATATGCGGATAGCCCTTCATACATTCGCTGACGCCCCAGACCGGTCGTTTTTCGTTTTCGCGCTCAATGTATGTGACCGGCGACTTGATGCGCACTTCGAGCGTGTTGTGCACACGCAGCTTTCCTGTGACAGCCACCTCCCACGTTCGGTGCATATTGTCGGTATCGGCTATCTTCTCACCGTTGAGGCAGACCTCCGCGAGTGTATCGATGCCGTGGAAGACGATGAACTGCATATCCGCGGAAAGCACATCGGGGCTTGCGACAAACTCCCGGGTGAATGTTACGTCACGGCGGGAAAGATCGGTGGAGATGTACTCATTTTCGCGCAGGTACGGGTCGGGTATCGCTTCCTGTTCTGTAAGCGTTTTATACATAGAGCATGGAACGCTGCAGGGATACTCTCTGTTGTCATAAATCATCGTCCAGTTGTTATTCAGACTAACTATCATATCGGCACCTTTTCAGCATTGGCGTTTATTCTGCGGGCTCACACCCTCGTGCGTCCCACGTAGATAAAGTATATCATAAGAGAGAAATAATGTCAACTCACCTATTGAAAACATACCGCAGATATGCTATAATTTTAGATGGGCATTAATGCTGAAAGGAGCGAAAAATGGACAGACGATATCTTGAACTGCTCGCAAAGGAATACCCGACCATCGGGAGCGCAGCCTCGGAGATAATCAATCTTTCGGCTATACGAAGCCTTCCGAAGGGCACCGAGTACTTTTTCAGCGATATGCACGGTGAGTATGAAGCATTCCTGCACATGCTGCGAAGCGCGTCGGGTATGATAAAGAATAAGATCGACATGGTGCTCGGCAAGACAGTCCCGAACGCCGAACGCGAAAGGCTCGCGACGCTTATATATTATCCGGAGAAGGAACTGAAACGGCTTGCCGCATCGGGCGAAAACACTGACGAATGGCGCAGGATAACCATATACCGGCTCATCATCGTGCTTGAGGCGGTGTCCGCAAAATATCCGCGTTCCCGTGTCCGCAAGAGCGTTGCCGAAGACCTGACATACATACTTGACGAACTGCTCAACGTCACGGACGACGTAAACAAGGACTTCTATTATGACGAGATCATCAACTCGATACTCGATACACAGATCGCGGAGGAGTTCATTGCATCGCTGTGCAGGACGATACAGGCGCTCTCCATAGATATGCTGCATATCATCGGAGACATCTATGACCGCGGTCCGCGTGCGGATATCATAATGGACGAGCTGATGAAGTTCCATGACATCGACATCCAGTGGGGAAACCATGACATATCGTGGATGGGCGCAGCCGCGGGAAATCAGGCGCTTATCGCGAATGTGATCCGCATCTCGATGCGATACAACAATTTTGATATCCTTGAGGACGGCTACGGACTGAATCTGCGCGCACTGGCGGTGTTTGCCGCCGAGACCTACAAGGACGACGACTGTGCGCTGTTCATGCCGAGCACGCTGGACGACAACATCTACGACCCCGTCGACACGAAGCTGGTCGCGAAGATGCACAAGGCGATAACCGTCATACAGCTCAAGCTTGAGGGGCAGCTTATGGAAAAGTATCCCGAGTGGGAGATGCGAGACCGCGTGATGTTCAGACAGGTCGATTTTGACAGCGGCACTATTGAGATAAACGGCAAAGTCCACAAGCTGAAGGATACGAGCTTCCCGACTATTGACAGCGCTGACCCGCTTGCGCTCTCCGCGGGAGAGCAGGAGCTCATGTCGGTGCTGTCGGCTACATTCCGCCACAGCGAGAAGCTCCACCGTCACATACGGTTCCTGTATGCGCACGGCTCGATGTACAAGATATGCAACGGGAACGTGATGTTTCACGGCTGCATACCGCTCGACGGGAACTGCGAGCTCCAGAGCCTGTGGATAGACGGCACGGAGTACAGCGGGAGGGCACTGCTCGACAAGCTGGACGAGACGGCGAACCATGCTTATTTCCTGCATCGCGGCCCTGAAAAGGAATATGCACGTGACTTCATGCTGTACCTTTGGTGCGGTCCGAAATCGCCGCTATACGGCAAGGACAAAATGGCGTTTTTCGAGCGGTATTTCCTTGACGACAAGGAGCTGCAGACGGAGCACTACAATCACTACTACGCGTTCTCGGAGAATGTCGATGTCTGCAAGCGGCTGCTCAGACTGTTCGTTGATGATGCTGACAAGGGACATATAATAAACGGCCATGTCCCCGTGAAAATAAAAAACGGCGAACATCCCGTCAAAGCGGACGGGCGGCTGTTCGTCATAGACGGCGGTATATCGAAAGCTTACCGGAAGACTACCGGTATTGCGGGCTATACGCTGATATTCGACTCTCACAGTCTCAACCTCGCGGAGCACTACCCATTCATTCCCGGTGAGAGCGAGCATACTCCGAGCATACATCTGGTCGAGCGTCTCGACCGCCGCGCCAACATTTCCGACACCGACAAGGGACGCGAGATACTCACGCAGATAAACGACCTGCGTGAGCTGCTGAACGCGTATCGTTCAGGCGACATCAAGGAGCGCCAGCGTAAATTCGACGACTGACGGCGCGGGAAGGAGACTTGTATGAAAAGAAGATCTGTTGCAGCCGTGCTGGCGGTCATCATGGCTTTGACCTGTGCCTCATGTGACAGCGGACCTGCGGTCACGTATGCCGTTACGTCAGCGGCGGAAAATGCCGGGGAGTACAGATACAGGCTGTCAAACCCGGATGCCGGCGATGAAGCGCTGCGTACGTACAACTATATATGCGAAAGCTTCGGGAGCGTGATGCTGTCCTGTCAGCAGGAATCGACATGGATGGGCTCGCCGGACTATGAGATGGACTATATACTTGAGACTACCGGCAAGCTTCCCGCGATCCGCGGGCTCGACTTTATGAACAACGACTTCGACGGGGTAGTGGAGCGAGCGAAGGAATGGCATGAAAAGGGCGGCATCGTAACTATATGCTGGCACACGGGAGTAGAGAGCTCTGGCTATGAGGAGTCCAAGAAGGACGCTCCGGATTTCGGCAGGCTGCTCACGGAAGGCACGGACGAGTATGAAACGCTGATCGCGAGCTGGGACAAGGCGGCGGCAGCCCTTGCGGAGCTTCGTGACGCGGGTGTGGCGGTGCTCTGGAGACCGTTCCATGAATTTGACGGAAAGTGGTTCTGGTGGGGCAAGGGCGGCAGCGAGAATTTCGTTAAGCTGTGGCGTATGATGTATAACTACTTCACCGCCGAAAAAGGGCTCAACAACCTGATATGGGTGCTCGGCTATGCCGACGATGTGAGGGACGGCTGGTATCCGGGCGACGAATACTGCGATGTGATAGGCTCCGACACCTACAATAACTCCACTCACAAGAAAGCGTGGAACAGGCTCGCGACAATGGGTACCGGAAAGCCGCTGGCATTCCATGAATGCGGCAGGCTCCCGAATCCGGAAGCGTTTGAGCGGGACGGTTTCTTATGGTCGTGGTTCATGATCTGGCATACGGATCATATCACAGGTAATAACAAGGACGATCTGAAGGTCATATATAACAGCGACAAGGTCATAACGCTCGACGAGCTGCCCGATCTTGCCGGCTGAAATATCGGTGCTGAAGTCCCTGTTCCGCCCATATCCATGATTTTTTACAAAATGCTAAAGTTTGGCGGTTTCCGGCCGATAATAGTATAGGATACATATAATCTTATTCACTCATTACAGTTATCTCCATGCTCACAAAGTGATCGTGGAGATTTTGACTTTATTCGAAAACACTCCGGAACATAACGCCGGCTATATATACAGAAAGGTTGGAGGAAAACATGATAATTCAGCATAATCTCGCAGCAATGAATGCGAACGAAGCGAACAGAAAGAATGTCTCGGGTCTGAAAGGCAAAACAGAGAAGCTTTCCACGGGCTACAAGATAAACCGCGCGGCGGATAATGCGGCAGGTCTTGGCGTGTCGGAGAAGATGCGCTCCCAGATAAACGGACTTACACAGGCAACATGCAATTCCAATGACGCGATAAGCCTTATCCAGACTGCGGAAGGCGGGCTCAACGAATCGGAGGATATCGTACAGAGAATGCGCGAGCTTGCGGTACAGGCCTCAAACGGAACATATACCGATGACGACAGAAAGCAGCTGCAGTATGAGATCGACGCGCTCAAGTCCGAAGTAGACAGGATCGCCTGCTCGACAGAATTCAACAGCATAAAGCTCCTTGACGGTTCGAAATCCGGAAGGACACACTCGAACCGGTACGGTGCGCTGTACGGCATAGTAGCGGGGGAAGGTGCCGGCTCATTTGCGGGCGCTATCCTTACGGCGAACATAGCCGGAGTCAATGTCACCGCGGTGGCAGGGGCTTCCGGCAGGGGCGCTGAAAACGCATGGTGGTCGGATGACGGAAAGACGCTCACCATGAACCTCACACCGGGTGAGATATACCCGCAGAGCCGTATAGACGACCTTATCAGGAATGCGAATCATGCCAAGTGCTGTCAGGCTGCTCCCCCCGAAATAACGCTGACGTTCGACCCGGCTTTTATGAGATTTGACGGAGAAACTGCTGACACTGGCGAGACGGTTGCCGGAGTAAGAGCAACCGGCTCCGGCGATCTGAGAGCTATGGTAAGCCCCGGTCGCAGCCCGGTGGATGGCGCGGAAGATTCCGCGGATAAAATAACCATCACAGCCAACACATACGGGAAACCGTCCGACCTCGGGTATGCGCATACCATAGAGATACGCACCGATGTCGGAGCAGGTAAAGAGAACGTCGAGGTGAATGACTGTAAGGGCTATAAAGGCGCAAAGGACATAGTGCTGCACCTTTCCACCGGAGTAACATACACGGAGAGGGACTTTGAGAGTCTTCTCTCAGAAGCGGGCTTTGATTATTCCGTTGACCTGTCGGATCAGGCGAGACCGGACGGTGACAGCGACGAGCATATCACGTTCCTGTACTCGGCTTCGTCCCAGTTGAGGGAACAGGTGACAAGCAGCAGGGTGCGGGCATCCGAAAATGAGCCTGCCGAAGGTACGCTCTACTATTCAAAAGAGTTCCACGTTGCGAATATCACAGCATTCGCCGGAGACGGAGTAAACTACTATACAAAGAATGCCCAGGGAGAGTATGTGGATGTCCCGAACAGGACGGCTTTTGACCCGAACCAGACATACTATACCTATACCTGGAAGTCGGAAAATGTAACTGACGGGTTCAAGGATGATATCAAGTATTATAAAGACGAGACGCATGTCAGTCTTCCGAGGACGACCACATCGGGTATGGTGGAGACGAAAGATACCGAACCTGTTGACGGCAAGCAGTATTATTATTATAAATACACAAAACAGAATATTACGTCTTTTCTGGAAGGTGTCCAGTATTATTACCAAAATGACGCGGGCAAATACGTTTACAACAGCAGTTTGCCGTTTGACCCGAATAAAGAGTATTATGAGAGATCCACTCCCTTGGCTGATGTAAGCGGGGGATTTGATGATGACAAGACATATCTTGAGTATATCGCAAACAAGCCCAAAGACGGTGTAGGAGCGTTGATCGAGCTCAATGAAGGTCAGGGAGTGGGATATGTACAGTTTGAAAAGAACGGCGACGGTCTGATATTCCAGATAGGCGCCAACGGCGTTGAAGATCAGAAGCTGTATGTCACTATTGACGATATGAGGGCAGCGGCACTCGGACTTGACGATGTGTACATCGATCCTATCGAGCGTGCGCTCGAAGCCATGGGCATAATCGACGGAGCTCTGAATTCTATCTCCGCGCAGAGGGCGAAGCTCGGCGCTGTACAGAACAGGCTTGAGCATACTACGAATTCGCTCAATACATCGAACGAGAACCTTACCGCGTCGGAAAGCCAGATCCGCGATACCGACATGGCAGTCGAGATGGCGGGATATGTTAAGGACAATATTCTTCAGCAGGCATCACAGGCAATGCTGTCGCAGGCAAATTTCCAGCCTCAGGGGATCCTGCAGCTGCTTGGTTGATACAGCAGGGCGCAGGAAATAGTTAAATAGCGCAAACATGCACAAGCTTCGTTTGAAATTTGTGCATGTTTTTGTGATATATGCAGAAATTTGTCTGTCCGTGTTAATATTTGCTTGATTGTTCCGATATTTCTGATGTATAATATTATGCGGTGCAATCACGGTGTCCGGTCAGTTGGCTGTCAATGCTGATAAGCCGGACTTTATTGCGACAAAGGAAAATCGGTTCATACCGCTATTGTCATGGAGGAATAACCAATGAAAAAGACTATGGGGCTCAAGAAAGCCGTTCTTCTAACCGTAAGTGTGATAACGTCTGTGACGTTGTTATGCGTATCACTTATAGGCTACATAGTTTCCTATAACAAGATCAAGGATACCCTTACCGTAGAGACGGAACAGTCGCTTCTTGCCAATGCGGAGAAGATGAAAGCATGGTTTGATGCTCAGGGAGTATTCACTGCTGACCAGGCCAACGCTGCCGGGAATATCAACTATTTCGCGAACGGCCATTCTCGCAGCGATGAGTTCCTTGATACAGTAATGACGCTCAACAGCGCGCTCCTTGACTGCTACACCGCGTATGATGATGTTTCGCTGTACATGGCTGTCACGGATACATCGACGCTCCCCGCAGGCTTTGATGCTACCTCAAGAGGATGGTATCAGTCCGCGAAGTCCCAGAATAAAGCGATATATACCTCCCCGTATGTCGATACCGCGACCGGCACGATCATATTCACCGTCGCTGCCCCTATGTACAGCAACGGCAAGTTCTCCGGAGTATTCGGCTGTGATATAACCCTTGAAAAGATAGTTGAGCTTGTAAGCACGATGAAGATAACCGATAACGGCTATCCTGTGCTTATCGACTCCGACGGCAATTTCATCGTTCACTCAAACTCTGCGTTCGCACCCGCGAAGGACGGAACACTGACCTCGTATGACAAGGTACAGGGCGATTATTCCAAAGCGCTCTCTTCGGTAGGATCCGGCGTGAGCATCGGTATATACAAGGACTACGACGGCCAGGACAAATACTTCACATTCACAAAGCTCGGTGATCTCGGCTGGACAGTCGGATACATAATGCCCAAAGCTGATATCGAGGGCATGCTTTCCGAGCTCGGAGTCATATTCCTTGTGATGTTCGTAGTGTTCTTTGCGGCAAGCCTTATCATAGTTCTTATAGTAATGAATCACCACCTCAAGCCGCTCGAAAAGATATCCGAGACAGCTTCCATGATAGCGAAGGGCAACCTTTCGGTAAGCATCGAATATAACTCTGACGACGAGATCGGTTCGTTCTGCCGTGAGTTCGGCAAGTGTATCGACGCTATGCGCACGTATGTCGATGATATCTCTAATGTGCTTGTTGCCGTATCAAAGGGCGATCTCACAGTTCCCCCGGCAGTGGAATACAACGGCGACTTTGTGAAGATCGAGGATTCCATGCGGCTTATCCTTGACGAGCTCAGCAAAATAATGGCGGATATCGACCAGGAGAGCGCTCAGGTGCTTGACGGCTCCGACCAGATGTCTGAAGGTTCTCAGTCTCTCGCAGACGGTACTACCCGTCAGGCTTCGGCTATACAGGAGATCTCCGCTACTATCGCCGAAGTGTCCTCGCAGATATCCGAGACCGCGAGAAATGCGTCCGATGCGGGACGGCTCTCGCAGCAGACCCAGGAGAAGGTCAACATTCAGGATGCGGAGATGCAGAGCATGGTAAGCGCTATGAACGACATAAACTCCACATCGCAGGAGATAGAGAAGATAATAAAGACTATCGAAGATATCGCGTTCCAGACGAATATCCTTGCGCTCAATGCAGCGGTGGAAGCTGCGCGTGCAGGTGACGCGGGCAAGGGCTTTGCGGTCGTTGCGGACGAGGTGCGTAATCTCGCGAGCAAGTCCGCTGAAGCAGCAAGCAGCACGACTGCACTCATAAACGCATCTATCGAAGCAGTCGGAAAGGGCAGCAAGATAGCTCTTGAGACCGCAAAGTCGATGAAGGATGTCAAGGATATGTCATCGCAGACCGCCGATCTCATCACACGTATAGCTTCGGCAAGCGCAGAACAGAACGAGTCGATAAGCCAGATCACGAACGGTATCGAGCAGATCTCGCAGGTCATCCAGACCAACTCCGCGACTGCGGAGGAGACTGCCGCGTCGTGCGAGCAGCTGTCGGGCCAGTCCAGACTGCTCAAGGAGCAGGTCGCTCGTTTCAAGATCAACAGATAAAAGGTATACTGAACAGCGGCTCCCCTGTCGGAAAACGGGGGAGCCGCTGTTGCTTTTACGGATTCTGTGTCGCCGCGCTTGGGGGCAGACGCTCCGCTGCGTCATGCAACGTCTGCGAATCCTCCTCGCTCCTACAGAGAACAAAAAGTGTATTCTCTGGACTCCGGGGCAGAAAAAATCCGTATAGTAGATAACTACCATACGGATTCGGTGTCGCCGTCGCGACTGGTGGGAGCGGTGTGGATCGCGTCTGCCTTTACGCGCAGCGTCCTTGCCGCGCTTGGGGGCAGACGCTCCGCTGCATCATGCAGCGTCTGCGAATCCCCCTCGTTCCCACAAAACAAACAAAAAAGCATCGCACACGTTAAGCGTGTGTGCGATGCTTTTTTGTTGGTGGGAGCGGGTGGATTCGGACCACCGAAGCAAAGATGCAACAGATTTACAGTCTGCCCCCTTTGGCCACTCGGGAACGCTCCCATAAAAAATGGAGCTGGTGGACGGATTCGAACCCCCGACCTGCTGATTACAAATCAGCTGCTCTACCGGCTGAGCTACACCAGCACTCTGTGAACTGCTTGATTATTATATCACAACAAGTCCACTTTGTCAATAGTTTTTTGAAAAAAATTTATTTTTTCTCTGACGGTATGCGCGAAACATATTCACAGCCAGTAATCCACAGTCTCTGCTTCGATGAAAAGACTCTGTTTACACTTCTCGTACTCGAATACCGCGTCGAGCTTCTCCAGGCTGCCGGAGGAGACTGTGTGCTTCTTCAGCACGGGAATTGTATCGGAGATGTCGCTCACACTCTCTTTAGAGATGCGGTACGATCTCACTCCGCCGAAGAATATGTCACAGTTCCCGCCTTTTTTCAGACCGAGAACAAGGCGGGCATCACCACCGCTGACATGTTCGTTGTATGAGCAGCTGCAGAATGTGGCACCGGCGAGTGAATGCTCCTTGAACAGGGTCTCAAGCCTGTTGTTGCTGCTGTTTGCGACCTGACGCAGAAATTCGTCAAGCTCCTCATCCGTGCAGGTAAACGGGCTCAACAGGCATTTTGCGCCGGTGATTTTATCCTCATGGCTGGCGGACATGAAAAAGCGGTCTCTGCGGGCGGCCATGACAGCGATCCTCCACTGACCGCGAAAGCCGTGGCTGTCCTTGACTCTGCGCCAGTCCTGCCACTCCTTGCCCATGCCTTTCATCTTTTTTTCCTGGAGCTTGCACATCTCGTCGTAGATATCATTCGACAGCCCCGCGAGAATGGGGCTTGAGGTTATTTCAGCGCACTTGGGGTCGGGAAAGGTCGAGAATTTTGCCGCGAGAATGGCTTTATGCAGTGCTGAAAGTTCAAAAAAATCGTCTGTTTTCATATTGCATTGCTCCTTACTTGTCAGGTTACCCTATTATATCATATTCCCGAAGCAAATGCAACATCTTGACTAATGGCGAGAAATGTGATATAATGACTCGATAAATCAACGAAAATGAGGGATACTTACGAAAAAACAGCCTATCTGCGCGGCGATCCATGATATGTCGGGCTTCGGAAGATGCTCGCTCGCGGTGATAATACCAATAATCTCGGCAATGGGGATACAGTGCGTACCCGTGCCGACTGCCATACTATCCACTCACACGGGAGGCTTTGACGATTTTGTTTTCCGCGATATGACGGATTTCATCACTCCCTGCTGCGAGCACTACAAGAGGCTCGGCATAGGCTTTGACACAATATACAGCGGGTTCCTCGGCTCGGACGCGCAGGTGGACTGCTGTCTCAAGTTCTTTGAGGCGTTCCCTGACGCAAGGCGCATCGTTGACCCGGTCATGGGTGACGGCGGAGAGTGCTACAAGACCTACACTCCGCGGCTTGTTGAGCGCATGAAGGAGCTCGTGCGGCATGCGGACGTGATAACGCCGAACATGACGGAGGCTGCGATACTGCTGGGCGAGCCATACACTGATACGGTGAGCCGCGAAAAGCTCCGGGATATGCTGGAGCGGCTGTGCGGGATGTCGAAGGCTGCGGTGATAACCGGCGTGAGGCTCGATGACGGCACTCACGCGAACGCATTCATGGTGCGCGGCAGCAATGAGCTTTCGGTGATACACTGGACGCCTGTTCCTGCATCGTATCCCGGCACGGGCGATATCTTCGCTTCGGTCATGACGGGAAGGCTTACCATGGGTGACGCGCTGATCAACGCGGTAGGCGATGCCACGAGGTTCGTGTGGGAGGCTGTGAAAGCTACCGCTGACAACGGAAAACCGAACAGGAACGGGGTTGAGTTCGAGCGAGTGCTCGGCAGTCTGATAGAAATGAATGAAGTGCCGTAATATGCGAAAAACGGGGAGCTTTCCGCCTGGAAAGCTCCCCGCTTTTTATGATGTGCCGGCGTGTTTGCACAGATGACCTTGAAAAGCGTTTTGCTTGACATCATTCGTTATATATGGTATAATAATTAACGTGGAATATTATGGCCAATTCCGGCTTTTGAGATAAAGGAGAGCTCATGAAAAAGGGATTATTCGATATTGCCGATGAGATGAGACAATCCAGCGCCAGACACATATTGGCTGCGGCGGCAGCTCCGCTGTTCTTTGTCGCTATCACGGTGATATATTTCTTCATAATGTCCGCGTATGTAAAGGACGGGATAATAAACAGCGGCGAGCTTAGCTGCGTGCGATCGGCAAACCGGGTCGATAATTATCTGATGAACGGCAAGGTGTCGGTAAACAACACTGCGTACACAATAGACAATATGCTTCAGACGGACAGACCGGCATCGGAGATACTCGCGTACATGACGGTACAGACCGACTGTCTGATAAATACTGTGGATCAGAACTTCACGGGTATTTACGGCTACATAAAGGGGGAGTATCTTGACGGTGCAGGCTGGACGCCCGATGCGGACTATGTGCCGACAGAGCGGCCGTGGTATAAGGCTGCGGTGGAGATGAAAGGCGAACTCGCGCTTGTGGAGCCGTATCTCGATGCTCAGACGCACACCGTAATGATGACGCTCGCAAGGCTGCTGTCTGACGGCAAGAGCGTGGTGGCGCTGGACATAAGTCTTGACACGGTGCAGAAGATGACCGAGGAAATAGCATCGCTCACCCCGGATACATTCTCAATGATCATCGCTGACAGCGGCATTGTTGTGGCGCACTCGCAAAAGGATGAGATCGGCAGGAACTATCTCACGGAAAAGGGTACGATAGGATCTGCCATAGCGGAGCACCTGTTCTCCGGAAGTGAGAACCACTTCGAGATAGCATACGCAGGTCAGCAGTACATAGTGTACAATGTGCCTGTCGACAACAACTGGCAAAGCGTGTCAGTCACGGGCGCAGGAAACGCGTTAGCTCCGCTCAAGATACTGTTTGCCGTGACGATCATCGTAGTGGCGGTGACGGTTGCGATAGCGGGCTCGGTATTTATGAACATAATAAGGAAGAGCGTAGCGGAGGAAAAGCTCAACCTCCAGCTCTCCACCATAGCCGATATCTACAATACCGTCCATGATCTCGACATCATCAATGACACGTTCAGCGAGATATCCTCCAAAGACATGATAGTTTCGGAGTTTGCGAGCAAGAGCTCCGACAATATGTGCGAGAGGTTTTACGAGATAACGGACAGGCTCACGAACGAGATGTCGAAAAGCGCGGTCCGTGAGTTCATTGACCTTGACACGATAGAAACGCGTCTCGCCGAGACCAACACAATAACTCTTGAGTTCCTCAATCACCGCAACATGTGGTTTCGCGCAAGGTTTATAGTATCTGCGCGCACTGCGGCGGGTAAGCTCTCACATGTCATTTTCACTACTGAGCTGATAGATAAGGAAAAGCGCAGCCGCGACAAGCTTCTGTACCTGTCGGAGACAGACCGTATGACGGGAGTGAGCAACCGCGGAAGCGGCGAGAACAAGATACGCGAGCTGATGAACAATGGCGAGAGTGGTATGTTTATGCTGCTCGATGTGGATAAGTTCAAGAGCATAAACGATAACTACGGGCACGCGGTTGGCGACAAGGTGCTGATGTCCATAGCATACAGCATGAAGCGCACGTTCCGCAGCGTCGATGTTGTCATGAGACTTGGCGGTGATGAGTTCGCGGCATATATGCCAGGCGTTACCGACGCCGAAATGGGAAGAAAGATGACCGCACGCTTATTTGACTGCATCGATAAAATAAACATCCCCGAACTGAACGGGCGCAGGATCGCGGTGAGCGCGGGCGCGGCGTTTTATCTCAAGGATGACAGATACCCGTTTGAGGAGCTGTACAAGCATGCGGACAGCTGCACCTATATCAGCAAGAAGCATGAGGGCAATCATGTGGCGTTCTACGGCATCGATAACGCAGACTGATACGTGGAGAGGGCTATGATAGAGAACGAAAACGAGAGATTTGAAGCCGCACTTGCATTTGCGAAGAAAAAGCACAGCGGGCAGGTGCGCAAAGGCGGCGGTGCTGCGATAATTCATCCGATCGCCGTTGAGAAGACAGTGCGAAAAAAGGGCGGTAATATTGACTGCCGCATCGCGGCGCTGTTCCATGATCTGCTTGAGGACACCGACGCTTCTGACAGCGAGATAGAGGCGATCGGCGGCGCGAGGGTGCTTGAACTCGTAAAGCTTCTCACCAAAAAGCCGGGTTACATAATGAGCGAGTACGTAGGAGGCATACTGTCCGACCCGGACGCGAAGCTCATCAAGGCTGCGGACAGGCTCCATAACCTGCGGAGCTCGCTTCTTGCGGACGAGCGCTTCCGGCTGAAGTATATAAAGGAGACCGAGGAGTGGTATATGGACTTCATGCCGGAGATACCGCCGGTGGTGGAAGCCTTGAAACGCTCGCTGATGGGCAGCACGGACATCTGCGTCATCATAGATGCGCTGATCCGTTACGCGTCCTATGATGCTCCGGTCACTGCGGAAAAGCTGTGCGGATACTGCGGGTATACCGATCCGGACACGGTGTCTCTGGCGCTGGAGTTTTACACTGACAGGCAGCTGCCGCTCGGCGCCGCGATACATAAAAAGGATGGCGGTTACTATGCTGACCTGCTCTTCAGCGACACCGATACGGTGATACTTCGCACCGCACTCATGGGGATGCCGTACTGTGAGCCGCTCCAGGCTGCGGAGATGTCGCGAAGGCTCAATGACCTGCTTCCTGAGCATCTGCGTGAGTCCTACGATGAGCTGCGTACGGGTACGCAGCTGTACAGCGGGACTTTCCATGCTAACATAACAGAGCTTATCAATGCACTGTATCCTGCACCCGAAGCGGACGGCAGCGTTATATACAGGAAGGTGCGGTTCAGAAACTGCTCATACGACGAGCACGGGCTGCTGATACCGAAGCTTTCCCGTGACGGCACCGGTGAGCAGATATACTGCGAGAATCCGCTCAAGCTTATCTGCAAGAATGATTTCTTCTATCTGATAACATATAGCAGAGGGTATAACGGCAGTATCTTTTACCGTTCGTACCGCGTTGACAGGATAAAGGACGTTGAGTGCACCGATGAGCCTGCCGATGATTATGAGAAGCTTCTGCCCGAGGAGCGGCGAGAGCTGCTGCGGCTAAAGCGCGTGATCGACAGAGATCGTGCCGCCGCTCATAAAGAGGGAAGAATATACCTTGAACCGAAGGAGGACCCTGCACGGCTCGACGCGGCAAGTCATCTTGACAGCCGCGGCTTCGATGTCAACGAGTTCATGCACCACAACAGCGTGATGTTCGTTGATACCGTGTACAGCTCTGCTGTCATAAAGGTGGTGCGTTCGTTCCTGAACACGATAACGGACAGCTTCGGATACGGCTTTGATGTCGTCAGGGAAGATGACGACGAATTCATAACGATCCGCGTACACAGTGTCGCGGAGTCTGCGCTCAAGCATATCGCCTTGGAGTTTGTGGACAAAGTGGAGGTCCTCTCTGCGAGAAAAGACGAGGACAATGACGATGATGACAAGGCAATACGTGCGATAATCAGCAATGATATACGCCTGCTTGCGGAAAAATACTGTGAGGATCATGAAGATGAGTGAGATCATAACCTGTTTTTCCGCAGATAAGAGCAGGTCCGAGTATTACGCGCTTCGCGTGTCGTGCAGTGAAAACGAGTCTGGCGAGCTTGTGTGGGAGTCGTCCGAACTGCTCCCGCCCATGTCCGCGGAGGAGCTGAAGAAGCTCGGAGCGGTGCTGCCGCCGCTTGCATCGCTTCCCGACGTATATAAAGGCGAGGACGGCATACTGCACCTTAATGTGCGTGCGTACGCAGCTATGTATCATCCGTACAATCCCATGCGCGTCCTGCCGTACCGTGAGGGCTTCTTCGGGACTGTGACCGTTCTCGGCTGCAGCTGCCGCGAGAAGAAGGGATATGTAAAATACCACATGGCCAATCGTGTCATAGAGATACTTAACGATCATATACGCGAGTATGGGTATTTCGTGTGCGACTACAACGGCACCGTTGCCTATCTGTCCAACGAACAGACTATGTCGATAATCAACCGTTACGGTACGGTAAACGCGAAGGTGTCAGGCAGCGGGGTCACAGCCATTGACGGCAGCGCTTTGCCGCTGTTCGCGCCGCCCGGGGAGCTGCGCGGTAACAGTGCGCGGTTCTCGGCTTACGGTGATGACACGATCGACTTTGATATAGCGAAGTTGCGTCTTTACGCGGATACGTTCTTCGTCATGCGCAGGCGGGCGCTTCGCAACGAGAGTGACCTTACGCAGTTCGCAGAGAGCATAGAAGCCTATCATCAGGCGCTTATCTGCGGTACTGCGCCGGGGAGCGTCTGCAGCAAGGTGAGCGCGGCTCTCGAAAGCATGGCGGAGCGTCTCTCCGATGACACGGAGTACCGCCGCGAGGAGCGCGAGCTTATGATGCAGCTCCGTAACATCTCGTTCGTGAGAACGAAGGCGTTCGAGGATATGCTTTCCTGCAGGCGTGACAACGTGGACAGGCTGGCGCAGCTCAACATACTGTGCGACATGAGCGGCGACATAGTGACACGGTATTCCGCGATAATGCTTGCCGAGCTTGCGATGACACCGTTATTGCAGGAGCTTGGTGAAGAGCTCGGATTTGTGCTGAAGGGCAGAAAGAACCGTCTGAAATCGCCGGGCTCGCTGTACGAGAAGCTGTATGAGCAGCAGGAGGATCTTACCCTTACACCGGAGGAGCTTTTCCGTGACATGACGGACATCCTGCGATACACGGTGTGTCTCGATGCTGACAGATACTGCGAAGGTATCGGGCAGATCATCCGAAGGATAGTGGAGCGGTTCCCCGGAGCGCAGCTTGAGAAGTTCCGTAATTACTGGACGCCTTACGTTTCGGGGCAGTACAGAGGGATAAATACTGTGATACGTATGCCGGATGTGTATTTCGACAATGCTTCGCGGCAGTTCGTGGGAGTGCAGTACCGTGGCTCAAGGCGCTGCACACCGATCGGGAGCTTCACCTTCGAGCTGCAGTTCCACACGGAAAACAGCTATAAAACCAAAAAAGACTCGCATGATCTGTATGAACAGATACGCCGGCGCGATACAGACGAAAACAGGCGTAAGCAGATAATAGCTGAAATGAGGGAGCTTACCGACAGGATGATCGAACCGGATGGTGCGCGCTTCCTGTCGATGATGTCCAACGAGTACATAACATCGCTGAAAAACAGTGTTCAGCTTATGGAGAGAACGCTTGACGGCATACGCGGGATGGCGGACAGCTGCTTTATCGACAAGTCTCTGCTTGAATAGAAATGACCCCGGGGGCAGGTTACCTCCGGGGTCTTGTTATTTTGCTTTTCCGAGTCCCTTCATTGAGAGGGAGATGCGTTTTTTCTTGATGTCAAGTCCGATTATCCTTACGTTCACGATGTCACCGACCTTAACGACGGACAGCGGGTCGCTCACGTATTTGTCGCTCATCTGCGAGATGTGGACGAGCCCGTCCTGATGTACTCCGATATCCACGAAAGCGCCGAAGTCGGTCACATTGCGTACGGTGCCCTTGAGCTCCATGCCTTCTTTCAGGCTGTTTATGTCCACCACATCGGTGCGCAGCATAGGCTTGGGAAGCTCATCACGCGGGTCGCGCCCAGGCTTGGTGAGCTCGGTCTCCATATCGGCGAGCGTTGACACGCCGATGCCGAGCTGCTCGGCGGCTTTGCTCCTGCCGAGCTCGCGGAGCTTATCCTTTATGCGCTCTGCAGTGTCCTTCTGCGAGAGGTCGTCCTCGGTAAGTCCGCACAGACCGAGAAGCTTTCTCGCTGCTTCGTAGCTTTCGGGGTGAACGGCGGTATTGTCCAGCGGCTCGCTGCCGCCTGGTACGCGCAGAAATCCCGCGCACTGCTCGAAGGTCTTTTTGCCGAGCTTGCTCACTTTGAGAAGCTCCTTGCGTTCTCTGAAACCGCCGTTTTCTTCGCGGTAGGATATTATGTTCTTGGCGATGCCGGGATTGATGCCAGCCACATACGACAGCAGCGCCGCAGACGCGGTATTCACATCCACACCGACAGTGTTCACGCAGCTTTCTACCACGCCGCCGAGCGCTTCGGAAAGCTTTGCGGGAGGCATATCATGCTGGTACTGACCTACGCCGATAGCCTTCGGGTCGATCTTGACGAGCTCGGCGAGCGGGTCCTGCAGACGTCGTGCAATTGATACAGCGCTGCGCTCGGTAACGTCGAAATCGGGGAATTCCTCCTGCGCGAGCTTGCTTGCCGAGTAAACCGAAGCGCCCGCTTCGGAAACCACCATGTAGCTCACGGGAGTGTCGAGGTCATGTATGAGCTCCGCGACGAATACCTCGCTTTCGTGGCTGGCAGTGCCGTTGCCAATCGAAATGGCAGTCACGCCGTACTTTTTTATAAGCGCGGTGAGCTTGCGCTTTGCCTCCTCGGTCTTGTTGTGCGGCGGAGTGGGGTACACTACAGTTTTGTCGAGCACCTTGCCTGCCGCGTCCACTACCGATATCTTGCAGCCCGTTCTGTACGCGGGGTCGAGCCCCATCGTCACCATGCCTTTGACGGGCGGTTGCATAAGAAGCTGGCGGAGATTACCGCCGAACACCTTTATTGCCGCAGTGCAGGCTTTCTCTGTCAGGTCATTGCGTACCCTGCGCTCTATCGACGGGTGGATAAGGCGCTTGTATGCGTCTTCCGCAGCGTTTTCGACGAGCTCGGCATTCTTGCTGTTCGCGGTCACGACGCGGCTGCGTATCGTGGCGAGCATATTGTCGGCATCGACCTCAACGGATACTTTCAGTACGCCGTCACGCTCGCCGCGGTCTATGGCAAGCACGCGGTGGGTGGGTATCTTCTGCACCGGCTCACGGTAGTCGTAGTAGTTTTCGTATACGCTGTCCTCGATGTCTTCTTTTGCTTTGGCTGACACGATGAGCGCCGTGCGGTCATACAGCCCGCCGAGTATACGGCGAGTCTCGGGGTCGTCGGATATGCTCTCCGCGATGATGTCAAGCGCGCCTGCTACCGCGTCTTCGGCAGTCGCTACGCCCTTCTCCTCAGATATGTACTTTTCAGCCTCGGCGTACGGGTCACCCTTGCCCTGCGCGAAGATGAACTCTGCGAGAGGGTCGAGCCCTTTTTCCTTCGCGATACCGGCACGGGTCTTTTTCTTCGGCTTGTACGGACGGTAGATATCCTCGACTGCCGCGAGCGTCGATGCTTCCGACAGGTCGTTCATGATCTCATCGGTGAGCTTTCCGAGAGCTTCGATAGCCGCACGCACCTCCTCTTTGCGCTTTTCGAGATTGCGCAGGTAGGTGAGCCTGTCGGAGAGCTCGCGGAGCTGCTGGTCATCGAGCGAGCCGGTGACTTCCTTGCGGTAGCGGGCGATGAACGGTATGGTGTTGCCTTCATCGAGAAGCTTCACAGCCGCGTCGGTCTGGGTAGGCTTTATTTTCAGTTCTTCCGATATTATTTTTATTAGATCCATTTATCTGTCTCCTGTTTCGAAAAAATACTTATATATTATACCACATTCCGGTCGTCAAATCAAGTGCTCCGCCGCAAATATCGGGCAGAATATTCTGAACGACTTGCTTGAAATGCCGGTCCAGCTGTGCTATAATAACAGAAGCGGCAGTCAGCTCCGCTAACGCTGACTGTCTCGTTTATATTGCCGAATATCGGTGTTGATATTCTACATTTCCTACAAATTTGAAAATTTTTTCAAAAACATGAAACATTATACACCCTTTTTGCGTTTTTTATTATAGGAGGGGATCGCATGGAAGACGAGAAAATAATCGAGCTGTACATGACCCGAAGCGAGAATGCCATACGAGAGACAGATATAAAATACGGCAGATCGCTGCGGAGCATATCGTTCGGGATACTCGGCAGCAAAGAAGACAGCGAAGAATGCGTGAACGATACATATATGAGAACATGGTCGTCAATCCCACCGGCAAACCCGCCCGTATTCTTTGCGTACATAGCGCGTATCGCACGCAATATAAGCGTGAGCAGGTTCCGGAGCCTGTCCGCGGAAAAGCGTGGAGGTACGCAGTACAAGCTGTCGCTTGACGAGCTCGGTGAGTGCGTTGCAGGCGGTGACAGCGTGGAAGGCACAGCGCTTTCCTCCGAGGTCACGAAGAGCGTGAACAGGTTCCTGCTGACGTTGTCTGCCGATACCCGCAGAATGTTTGTCTGCCGGTATTTCTTCTCCGACTCGATAAGTGATATCAGCAAAAATTTCGGTGCGAGCGAAGCAAAAGTGAAAAGCGCATTGTACCGCGCACGTGAGGGGCTGCGCGAATTTCTTTTAAAGGAAGGTGTCGACGTATGACAAAGAAAGATAAATTATCAGACGCGATAGAAAACATAGAAGACAAGCTCATCGAGGAAGCCCGCGATGCTCACGAGGGCAAGCCCGGCAAGAAGAAGCGGGCTTTGAGGTTCGTGGCAGGCTTTACCGCTGCGGCTGCTGCGATAACGGGAGTAACTACGGGAGTGCTGCTGTACAACGGCAATAACGGTATACCCGTGGAACAGCCGCCCGCGGTCGTGACTACCGATGGTACGCAGACGACGGAGCCCGGACCTGCGGAGACCACCGCTATGTCTGGTGATACCGATGTCCCAGTCGGAGACGAAGTCAAGCCGCTGATGCGTACTCGTCTGTCAAACGGCATTGTGGATAAGATCGAGGCTGTCGACATGAAGGAAAAGCGTGTCGCAGCGAATACGAGCTTTAAACTCACGCTTGCCGCAGGCGCAGAGATATCCGAGGACGAGCTCAAAAGCCGTCTTGTGGTCACACCGAAGAATGAATTTGTCGTGAAGCGTGAGGCTGACGGCTCGTTCCTGCTGAACACTTCGGCACCGTTCGCTGACGGAAGCGTCGTGAAGCTTGCCGTGGCGGACGAGGACGGCGAAGTGTACGACAGCTGGGCTTTCCAGACCGAGGAAAGCTTCCGCGTCCTCTCCACGTACCCGGGTGACGGCATAGACAGCGCAGGAATTGACAGCGGCATCGAGATCGACTTTTCAATGCCGGTGGACACTACGGATGTGGATAAGTATTTCGAGATCACTCCGAAGCTCGAAGGCCGTTTTGACACCACAGGCGGAAAGAAGAACAATTACGCGACATACCGCAACACGCTGTACTTTATCCCGAAGGAGAAGATGAGCGTCAACACGAAGTACACCGTGACCCTGAAGAAGGGACTGAAATCCGCGGAGTGCGGTGAGCTTGCGGAGGACTTCACGTTCTCGTTCAAGACCTCGCGCGACCTGCATGACGATTATTTCTACACCTACAACGGCAGCTCCGAGACCTTCATCGGCGGCGACCCCTGCGTCATCGAGGTGCAGATGTCCGAATCCCTGAAAAATAACCTTGATTTCGAGACAGTGCTGTACCGCTTCGACAGCGCGGACACGTACCGTGAAGCTCTTGCGGCGGACGTAAACGAAGGCTGGGGCGGCGGCGAAACATTCGATACGAGCGGGCTGAAGGAAGTGTTCCGCTCAAAAGAGCCTCCGCATGAAGCGAGAGTGAGCTGGAAGCCGTACAATATAATCCTGCCTGACGACCTCGAAGAGGGATACTATATCGCGAATATCACCGCTCACGATATGACGGCGCAGTATTTCATCCAGATAGACCCGGTCTCCGTGTTTGCTCTGTCGCTCGGCGAGAACAACGTGTTCTTCGTGAACGACACGAACACCGGCAGACCCGCAGTTGGTGCGAAGGTCTCGCTTACCGTGGACGGTAAGACCGTCACCGGCACAGTGGGCGCTGACGGCATTGCAAGGGTGGAGGCTTCCGCGGGCGGCAAAGCTGTGCTTGAGGTGACATACGGCAGTCACAGGTTCGTGGACGTAATAAGCGTTTACGGCACACAGTCCGGTATGAGCGGGTACTATGATTACTATTATGACGACTACAACGATTATTCGTACGATTACAGGTACTCAAAAAGCTACGACTATGCCGAGAAGTTCTACAATTTCATCTATACCGATCGTGAAGCATATTTAAGCTCCGACACCGTGAACGTATGGGGGCTTGTGCTGCCTAAACGTGACGGCGCGGTGCTGCCCGGGGAGACATACCTTGTGTTCGGCGGCAGCGAGACTTCCGGCTATAAGCAGCCTGCGAAGCTGAATCCGGACGGCTCGTTCAGCGGCAGCTTCACTTACAGGGATCGTCAGGAGACTTACTGGATGAACATAAGTCTCGTTGACGGCGATAACAACGTGATAACCTCGAAGCAGATAGCCGTCAGGGACTACGTGAAGCCTACTTATACGCTTGACCTCACGCTGCCCGAGTACGCGATACTGCCGCAGGATGATCCGATCACCGCGAAGGTTGACGCGAACTTCTTTGAGGGAACTCCCGCGGACGGGCTGAAATTCACTTATGAGACCGGCGGTAAGAGTGAGCCTTCCGTGCTTGTCACCGACGGCAGCGGCACAGCAGAGGCGACAGTCACCGCAGGCACGAAGGCTGACGTATGGCGCGGCAGCAATGACAGCGACTCGTGGCGGCTGTCGAACATGTACGTGAAGTATACTCTCACCGGCGTGGAAAACGAATATTCCAGCGTTGACGGGACCATACCAGCGTTCTACCGCAACGTCATGCTCGAAACGGGCTACGACGAGAAGACCCATACCATATCGTTCAACACGTGGGATATGGATTTCAGCCGCATCGAGGAGTTCCTCGCGAATACCGAGAGCGATTCATGGAGCTACTATGCGCGGGATTACGACCTGCTCAAAGGCGCTCCGTCGGATACGGAGATAAAGGTCACGGTAACGCATAACTGGAGCGAAGCGGTCAAGAGCGGTACCTACTATGACTACCTCGAAAAGCGCAATGTCGACACATACGAGTATGTATATCACGAGGATAAGATAGGTACCTTCACAGTCAATACTGCGAACGGCAAGGGAACGCTCACTAACAGCGGCTTCGGCTCCGAAAAGGGCAGCTACAGCGTCGATATCAATTACAAGGACAGCAAGGGCAGACCTGTAAACCAGTATTTCTATTTCTACAACGGCGGCGATGATCTGTACAGCCCTTATATGAAGAGCGGCTGGTACAGCTATTACCTCTACCCCGACAAGGAGCACGAGTACCGCAGCGGAGATTATTATTACTACAACTATGACGGCATGGGCAGCAACAGCAGAACACCGAACGCGAAGTTCCGCGAGGGAGATACGATCCGCTTCGACCTTTCCTGCACCATGGACGACGGCGTGAAGAATAACGGTAGGATACTGTTCGCGGTCAATCAGCTTGGCTTCGTAAGCACCGATGTATTCGAGGGCTCGGAGTTCAGCTATTCTCCGGAGCTTTCCTGCATACCCGACGCGAATTACTGCGGCGCGTACTTTGACGGGCGGCACGTATTCCCGATATACGGCGGCAATTTATACTTCGACCCCGAGGAGCGCGGCATTCAGCTCACCGTTGAGACTGACCGTGACAGCTACGACGCGGGCGACACCGTGAAGCTCAAAGTAGTTGCGCGTGACATGAACGGCGCTCCGATATACGACTCGACAGTGACGGTCAGCGTTGTGGACGAGGCTGTGTTCGAGCTGTTCCCGCAGAACATCGACATGCTGCAATCGCTGTACGCGTACATCAGATACCGTCAGCCGAGAATGTATTACAGCTATATCCAGCACGTATTAAGCACCGACAGCATGGGCGAGAAGGGCGGCGGAGGAGCAGATCCGGAGCCCAGAAAGGACTTCCGTGACACCGCGTTCTTCGGCACCGCAAAGACCGACAGTAACGGCGTGGCGGAGTTTGAGTTCACGCTTCCCGACAACCTCACTACATGGCGAGCTACCGTGATGTCGTTCTCCGAGGAGGAGAACGGACGGCTGTTCGCAGGCAATACCAAGGCTCCGATAGTAGCGTCCAGACCCGTGTTCATCACGCCCGTGATGCTCGATACATTTACCGAGGGCGACGATATCGCAGTTTCCGCGAAATGCCACGGAATAGACGACAGTGATACAATGACCGTTACGATAACGGGCGAGGGCGTTGACAAGACACTTACCATCAATCCCGGCAAGACCGCGAATTTCGGTAAGCTTCCGAAGGGTGACTACACAGTACTGTTCAAGGCATCGAAGGACGGCAAGTCCGATGCAGTGGAGATGCCTCTCACCGTTGCGGAGACTCAGCTCGAATCGAACATAACAAAGACGTTCCTGCTTGAGGACGGCATTGAGATAGATCCCACCAAATGGCCGGCGGACTTCACTCTGTTCAACAAGGAATACATGTTCTGCACGGATATACTTCGTCAGCTTGCTTGGCACGGCGGCCGCAGGCTCGATACCGCAATGGCTGCAAGCTGGTCGGGCGTGGAGTTCGGCTGGTACGATGCGGAGAACTTCAACAGAGCATATCTCCAGTACACCGAGAATGGCCTTGCGAGAATACTTCCCGCGGCACAGGGCGACCCCGAGCTCACAGCGCTGATATGCGCGGCGTTCCCTGACGCAGTGAATAAGACGCTCGTCGCGGAAGCATTGAGAAACAGCATGTCTGAAGAGCGTTATGTGGCGTGTGCTTACATGGGACTCGCTGCGATCGGTGAGCCGATACTGAATGAGCTCCGCGAGTACGCGAGCCCCGCAAAGATAAACACGCTCAACCTGTATGACAAGCTGTTCATTGCGGACGCGCTTGCGCTCTGCGGAGATTACACGACCGCTTACGACGTTTACAATGCGGCAGTACCGAGAGTAATGGTAAACGACAGTGACCCTGAAAAGATAACTGCATATATCCCCACCGGAACTGACAGGGCGGCAGCTACGAGATATGCGCTCGTAACTGCGTCACTTCTGAAGCTTCCCGAGGCGGATTATCTTGCGCGGTACGTGTACAACTACGAGGATTTCATCTACGACCCGGATATCATACCAAATTCAAGAGAGAGCAACAGCAGCGCTCTGCAGCTCGTCATCTACGTTCAGAACTATGTTCCCAAGACCAACGCAGTCGCATCGTTCTCGTTCATGCTGAACGGAGTGAAGCAGGATGTCACGCTTGACCGTCACCGCGGCTATTATATAAGCTTCGGTGAGGAGCAGTGGAAGAACGCCGATATCAAGGTAACATCGGGCTCGATATACGGCATAGTTTCGTATACCGGACGCATCAACGAACACGACAGCGCACCGACAGTGGCGATAACCAAGACATATACGACCGGCTCCGGCGGTATCCAGAAGAACAACTTATCCGAAGCCTGCGTCGGCGATACCGTGAAGGTGTCGTTCGTGACCAGTCCGCACGCAGTGATCTACGATGTCATACCGTCCTGCGGAAGGTTCATCGAGACCGACAAGGGCTGGGTAGTACGCAGCGGACAGAGAGTGCGGCTGTATGCCGACGCGTATGGAAACGCGAGCTACCGGTTCCGCGTCTGCACCGAGGGCGAGTTCGTAGTCGAGAGCGCGGTAGCCGATGACAGCTACATGACAGGTCCATGGGGCGAGAGCGGAAGAGCAGTGATCAAGGTCGGTGAGGGCAGTGAAGCATAGTAAACATGCGGCTTTGGCGGCACTCGCGGCAGCGTTTGTGACAGCGCTGTGCGGGTGCGCGGCACAGTCGCAGGTGACTGCGCCGGCTGCATCGTCAGCAACGGCTGCGGAAATAATCATAACAACGGAGGAATACAGCGCTCCGCGTTCCGGGAAGGATATGCTTGAGTGCAGATTCTGGAACGAGCGCAATTTCACGACATACGACAGCCGCTCCGTCACCTATGGAACGGACGGCGGGAAGCTGCTCTGCGGTGTGGCTCCGCACCACCTGACAGCGGGGCATTTCATAGCGGGAATGTACAAGGCTGCGGCTGCGAGCGGCGGAGAGATCGACACTGTTGTGCTTGTGGCGCCGCAGCACTATCCCGGGAATGATGTGCTCGTGACATCGACCGTGGACTGGAGCACACCGTTCGGTGTGCTCGAAGCTGATACCGGCGCGGCGCAGCTGCTTTGTGATGAGCTCGGCGCACGCTGCGATGACAGCATGATGCAGTATGACCACAGCGCGTCGTCGCATATACCGTTCATCAGGTATTATCTTCCGAAAGCGAAGGTGTGCTGCCTGCTTGTGGCACCGGGCGCGGGTAAGGATCTCCCGCAGCGTTATGCCGAAGCAATGGCGAAGCTTGCGGAGGAGCGCAAGTGCTTCTTCGCGTTCTCGATAGACTTCTCGCATTACCTTTCTCCCGATCTCGCGGAAATGCACGACGGCGAGACACGTGAAGCGGTGCTCTCGGGTGACATCGAGACCATACTCGGCTTCGGCAACGACAATGTTGACACACCGCTGGGGCTCGGCGCGTTCGTGGAGCTGTCGAAGCGGCTCGGCGGCACCGTGACCGAAGCGGACAACGCGAACACGTGGTCGCTCGGAGAACTCCCGTACAGCCCGGCAATATATCCCGAGGGCGTGACGAGTTACTTCGTTTTTCTCACGCAGGGGTGAAAATAAAAACGCAGCCTTTCACGGCTGCGTTTTTTTCTGTTTGTCGGATTTTTCCTTCATACGCTCGGTGATGACGAGCCTGCCGATGTCGCTGTGGCAGGAGACCTCCGGCACTCCGTCTGTTTCTCCCGTGCAGAGCGGTATGATGTTATAGTACAGCGGGTCGATGTCACGCCTGTAACACCATTCGAGGTACTCGCGTATCATCAGGTTCAGCTCCTTGATGAAGCCGCGCACATGTTTTATCCGTGTAATGTTCAAGTCGTCTTTTTTGTGCTCGGTCCATTCGTCTGACACATTTATGAAGCCCGTGTCGGGCTCCTTTTCTTTTCCCGCCGCCATGTCCGTTCGTTCTGATAGTGTATCATCACAAAGCCGCCGAGCTTCCCGAACCGGTCGTATTTGAAGAAAACATCTATATCGAGATGCTTTTTCAGCAGGCTTGCCTGCTCGGAGACGAGCGCCGTTCTGAGCCCGCCGGGCTCGCTGCTCCAGTCATCGTCCATGCCGTAGGGCGTATCGCTCCACTCTGTGATCCAGTCTTTCCCGAGCCTGTCAGGTCGGTTATACGGTCATTCACGCGATATCTCTTTTCGGGTAGGAGGTATTTATCATACTCTTCGGGAAGGGTGATATTTTCATCATTACGGATCACGGGAAGCTTCGGTATTGCTGACGCATCGATCGGATAATGCCCGAAGGAGCGGTAGTTGTTTTTGAGATTGGGTATCGCGTAGTCCCAGTCCGGGTACGCATGCGGCGGCATCCTGCTGCCGAAGTGTTTCGGGAGCGGCGTGTCGTCGTATATCTCGTTTAAGTTCTCCTGCGTGTAGACCCTGCCGCGGTAGGTGACGCGGATATCTTCACAGCCTGTGAAGGCACCGTTTCGTATCGTTTCCACACTGTCAGGGAGCTCGATCTCATGCAGGCTCTCGCAGTACAGGAATGCCCGTCCTATGCTTTTCAGACCGCTTCCGAGCTTCACTTCCTTCAGTGACGCACAGCAGCTGAACGTGCCGTCGGCAAAAACTCGACTCCGTCCGGAACGCTCACCGACTCGATGCTTGCGCAGTTGAAGAACGCAAAGCGTCCGATGAATGTGAGTGTGCCGGGGAGCTGTATGTCTCGCAGCGAATTGCACTCGTCAAACGCGAAGCAGCCTATGTACTCCGCATACCTCGTCAGCTTTACCCGTGTCAGCTTCCTGTCCCATCTGCACAGTCCTCTGCTCACGCGTTTCATTGTATCGGGCAGCTCAAGCTCTCTTATTGAGCTGAATTCAAGCATATCGTCTCCGATCGCTTCGAGGTGAGCGGGCAGCAGTGTGAAGGCGCGGCACTTTTGGCAGTATCTTCCGTAATACAGGTCTTTTCCGCATGTCTTACAGATAATGCTTATAAGTTCATCTCCTCCTTACGACTATATTATAACACGGAAGTTGTCCATTCCCATGAACAACTTCCGTGTGGTGTCGTATTGTGTCGGGAGCCCTGTTCAGCTTCGCACAGCGATGCCGCGGGTCTTGAGGTGCTGCTTGACTTCGCCCACCGTGAGCTCGCGGAAGTGGAACAGCGAAGCTGCCAGTGCCGCGCTTGCGGGAGTTTTATCAAAGACCTCGGAGAAGTCGGTGAGCTTCCCGCACCCGCCGCTCGCTATTACCGGTATCTTCACACGTGAGCAGACAAAGTTCAGCATCTCTGTGTCGAATCCCGCCTTTGTTCCGTCGGTATCTATCGAGTTCAGGCATATCTCGCCGGCTCCGCGCTCCTCTATCTCGCGTACCCAGTCGCCAAGGTCGAGACCCATGTCCATGCGTCCGCCGTTGATGAATACGCTGTAGCCGCCTTTGCTGTTACGCTTTGCGTCAATGCCGATGACAACGCACTGGCTGCCGAATATCTCCGCGGCGTCGCTGATGAGTTTCGGATTTTTAACTGCCTGTGAGTTTATCGAGACCTTATCCGCGCCGGCGCGCAGAGTGTCACGAAAGTCCTCGACGCTGCCGATGCCGCCGCCCACGCAAAGCGGTACGAATACTTTCTTCGCGGTCTCGCGTACCACATCGAGCATTACTCCGCGGCCCTCGTGAGAAGCCGTGATATCGTAGAAAACTATTTCGTCCGCGCCCTGTTTGTTGTATTCGAAAGCGCACTCCACGGGGTCTCCCACGTCGCGTATGCCTTCGAAGTTCACTCCCTTTACCACCTTACCGTTTCGCACATCAAGGCAGGGTATGATTCGTTTAGCTAACATATTCTCTCCTTACTTTCCGGCCTCAGTTATCGCTTCCTTAAGGTCGAGTGTGCCGCTGTATATGGATTTACCGCAGATCGCGCCGTACAGTCCGAGACTGCGGCAGCTGCGGATATCTCCGATATCCTTTACTCCGCCGCTTGCTATGATGTTCGCGGAGCATGTTTTGTTTATCTCATCGAGCTGCGCAGTGTTCACGCCGCCGAGCGTACCGTCCTTCGATATGTCGGTGAAGATGATGTACTTCACGCCGATATCAGACATGGCTTTTGCGAGATCGGTAAAGCACACATCCGATGTTTCAAGCCAGCCCTCGGTGGCTACCATACCGTTTTTCGCGTCAATGCCGACTGCGATATGTCCGCCGTATTCTTTCACCAGTGTTTTCACAAGTGCCGGATCCTTTACCGCGGCCGAGCCGATGATAACACGCTCCACGCCGCCCGACAGGTACATCTCCGCCGCTTCGGGAGTGCGTATCCCTCCTCCCACTTCGACTTTGAGCCCTGTGTTCTTCGCCACATCGAGGAAGATGTCTTTGTTTGTCTGTGCCGCATCTTTGGCACCGTCCAGATCCACCATGTGTATCCATGACGCGCCGCAGCTCTCGAACATTCTCGCGGTGTCCATGTAGCTGTCCGCCACCTTGTGAGCTGTGCCGTAGTCTCCCTTTACGAGCCGCACGCAGTTCCCGTCTTTTATATCAATCGCCGGTAGTATTATCATCGCTTTCGTTCTCCTTGTTTTCTTTTATCCTGTGTTTTTTTGCCGTGATGACGAGCATGACAGCCGTCAGCGGGAACGCCGCAAGAAAGACGGTCAGAATTATGCTCACCGATGTCGTGGGTATGTCGGTCTGATGAATAACGCTGTACGCCCATATCGAGAAGAACATCGACCATACGAGCTTGAATACGTCCAGAGTTTCGATTATGATCATGCGGGCCTTAAGCTCGCCCATATCATCAACGTTCATCCCGATACGCTTTACCTTGTTCGCCGCAAGCGTCAGCAGACTGAATATCAGCATGAGCCCGAAGCCCATAACGAACGGGTAAGCCCCGTATATCCTGTCCGCGATAACGTCGAAGCTCCCGTCACCCGCAAAATGCACTCCGATACGCTCGGGAAGCTCTGCGTATGATAGCAGGAACCACACGAGCATTACTCCGAGAGCGCCGAAGGAGATGATATTCGTGATAATGTGCTGTATCGTGAATTTTCGCGGCTTTGCGAGCGTTTCACGTGGCTTTTCCGCACGCGGCGCAATACCGTGCCGCGAATGTATCTCCAAAACCAGCACCGGCACTGCAAGAAGCAGTATGACGAAGAAAACGCGGAACGCGTCCAGCAGCGTGCCGTCGCCCATGCTCGTCTGCTGCACGATGCAGTATGTCCAGTACGAGAAGAACATCGACCATGTGAGCTTCATCAGGTCGAGCAGAAGCGCCGCCGCACAGCGGAACAACATGTCTCCCTTTTCGCTGACCTTAAGCCCGAGTTTCTTCACTTTTCTTACCACGAGCGTGAGCAGACTGAAGATCAGCATAAGCCCGAAGCCCATGACAAATGGGTAGAACCCGTATATCTTGTCCGAGATAACGTCAAGCTCTCCGTTCACCGCGCTGAAATGTACTCCGATACGCTCCGGAAGCTCTCCGTATGACAGCAGAAAGTACACGAGAGATCCGCCGAGCAGCCCGAACGCAATTACGTTCGCGATGAAGTGAATGACCCTGTACGTTTTCATAGCGCGAGGAAATTACGCAGTATAGTCAACCCCGTTTCACCGCTTTTTTCCGGGTGGAACTGGCAGCCGTAAACGCTGCCCTCGAATACGCATGCGGGCACGTTCCCGCCGTAATCGGTATATGCTGCTACATTTCTGCTGCCGCATTTTGCGGCGTAGGAGTGTACGAAGTATACGTACGGTTCTTCACAGAGTCCATCAAGCAGTGCGCACTTTTCATTGTATATCAGCCTGTTCCAGCCTATCTGCGGTATCAGCAGATCAGGCGGAGTCATCAGCTCCACGGTGCCGGGGATAAGCCCGAGACCGTCGGTCTCTCCGAATTCGAAGCTCTTGTCAAACAGCATCTGCATACCGAGGCAGATACCGAGCAGCGGCTTTTTCGCTGCCTGTTCCTTTATCGCGGGTATCAGGCCGGTCTCCGCAAGAGCCTTCATAGCGTCCGGAAACGCTCCGACTCCGGGAAGTATGATCCTGTCGGCATTTTCAAGCTCGGCGGGATCTTTGGTGACGATGCTTTCCGCGCCGATGTAGTCGAGTGCGTTCTTAACACTGAACAGGTTGCCCGCGCCGTAGTCGATTATTGCAGTTTTCATACGCTTATCCTTCCCGTTATCAGAAGCCCGGCTTCGTTCTCGCCGGAACAGCGTTGAGCTTTCTGATTATCCTGTCATAGACCTCGTTGTAAAGATCCACGAGCTCTTCGGGAGTCTTGCCTTCGATATCCTGCTTTTCCACGTACAGGTAGGCAAGCGCTTCCGCTTTGTTTGATGGGTAGAATTTAATGTCGTTCATGTTGATATCCTTTCCGGGTCAGAGTGTTCCTTTCGTGCTTAAAGCCTTACCATCGGCATTCTTCGACACTGCCTGCTTCAGCGCGTGAGCCAGCGCCTTAAAGAGCGCTTCGGTAATGTGGTGGTCGTTGATGCCGTACTCACAGCGCAGGTGCAGAGTTATGCCGGAGTTGAACGCGAAAGCTCTCATAAATTCCTCGGTGAGGCATGCTTCATAGTCGCCGATGCGCTCATTGGTGAATGAAGCGTTGAACACGAGGAACGGTCTTGCGCTGATATCAAGAGCGCAGAAGCCGAGCGCTTCGTCCATTGGAATGAATGACGAGCCGTAGCGGGCTATCCCGGACTTGTCGCCGAGAGCTTCAGCGAATGCTTTGCCCAGTACGATGCCGACATCCTCGACGGAGTGGTGACCGTCAACGTTCAGGTCGCCCTTGCACTTTACGCTCATGTCAAACTCACCGTGCACGCACAGCGCTGTGAGCATGTGGTCGAAGAAGCCGATGCCCGTATCGATGTCGGGGGTGCCGCTTCCGTCGATATTCAGCGAGACCGTGATATCAGTCTCCTTTGTTTTTCTTGTTATCTTCGAAGTCCTGCTCATGTCATGCCTCCTTGAATATCTCGTCGAGCGCCTTGAACAGCGCGTTCATCTCATCGTCTGTACCTATCGTTATGCGCAGATGATCGCGGATAACGGGCTTGTCCCAGTAACGCACGTAGATCTTACGCTTCTTGAGCTCCTCGAACACTTTCCCGGCGGGAAGCTTTGTCGGGCTCGCAAAAATGAAGTTGCTTTGCGAATCCGGGAACGTGAAACCGCGCGCCGCAAGCTCCTTTTTCGCATTTTCGCGGGTCTTCACTATTTTGGCGACGGTGCTCTCGAAGTACTCCGTGTCGCGCACCGCTGCGGCTCCGCACTTTATGGTGACGCGGTTCATGGTATACGAGTTCACTGAGAACTTTACGTCGTTCATGTACTTTATCAGCTTTTCACTGCCGATCGCGAAGCCTATCCTCATGCCCGCCATGCTGCGGGATTTCGAGAAAGTCTGCACTACAAGCAGGTTCTCGTACTTCGAAAGAAGCGGCAGAACGCTCTTGCCTTTGCCCGCGAAGTCGATGTATGCTTCGTCGATTATGACCACGCTGTCGGGGTTCTCTGCGATGACGGTCTCGATCATATCTGTGCTTTCGAGCACGCCTGTGGGAGCGTTCGGGTTAGGGAAGATGATACCGCCGTTCGGGCGGACATAATCACCGGGGTCAATACGGAACCCCTTTTTGAGAGGCACCTGCACGTACGGTATCCCATAAACCTCAGCCCACACATCATAGAACGAGTAGGTGATATCGGGGAACAGTACCGGTTTTTCCGAGCCGAAGAACGTCATGAACGCCATCGATATCACATCGTCCGAGCCCACGCCCACAAATACCTGTGAGCTATTTACCCCGTATGTTTCCGCTATCGCGTCCACCAGCTCTGAGGCATCGGGCGCGGGGTACAACCGCATTTCCGCGTTGTCGAACGCGTCATACGCTGCCTTGACCGCCGGTGAGGGGGGATATGGATTTTCGTTGGTGTTCAGCTTGATTATCCCGCTTTCCTTCGGCTGTTCGCCGGGAGTGTAGGGGACTACTTTTCTGACATTGTTTTCCCATGCTGCCATAGTTATTTCCTCAAATCCTCCACGCGCACCTTTATAGAGTTTGCGTGTGCAGTGAGCCGTTCACGCTCCGCAACTCTGATGATATCATCTGCTGCGGCATTGAGCGCGTCGGCGGTGTAGTAGATGTAGCTTGATTTCTTGATGAAGCTGTCAACGGAGAGGGGTGAGAAGAAACGCGCCGTGCCGCTTGTGGGAAGCACGTGATTGGGTCCCGCGTAGTAGTCGCCGAGAGGCTCCGGAGCGTATTCTCCGAGGAACAGCGAGCCTACGTTCACGATGCGTCCGATGAATTCCAGCGGGTTTCTCGCCACGACCTCGCAGTGCTCCGGAGCAAGCGCGTTCGCGATATCGCATGCTTCATAGATGCTGTCGGTCACGATTATCTTGCCGTAGTTGGTGAGCGAGTAGTCGATTATTTCTTTGCGATCGAGTGTCGCCATCTGGCGGTCGAGCTCCTTCGTAGTTTCCTGCGCGATGCGCTCGCTCGTGGTTATGAGTATCGCGCTTGCGAGCTTGTCATGCTCCGCCTGGGACATGAGGTCTGCGGCAAGGTACTTCGGGTTTGCGGTATCATCAGCGACGATCAGAATTTCGCTGGGCCCCGCGATCATATCTATGTCCACCGTGCCGTACAGCAGCTTTTTCGCCGTCGCTACAAAGATGTTTCCGGGGCCGACTATCTTAGATACCTTCGGTATTTCTTCCGTGCCGAATGCGAGAGCTGCCACAGCCTGCGCGCCGCCGCACATGAAGATGCTGTCCACTCCGCACAGCGCAGCCGCTACGAGGATATCCTTGTTCGGGGTACCGTCCTTGAGCGGGGGGGTCACCATGACTATCTCGCCTACACCGGCGATCTTTGCGGGGATAGCATTCATCAGCACAGACGACGGGTATGCCGCAGTGCCGCCCGGCACATACAGACCTACCTTGTCCAGTCCGCGGACACGCTGTCCGAGAATGGTCCCGCTCTCATCGGTCATCATGTAGCCGTTCTGCTTCTGTCTCTCGTGGAATGCGGTTATCTTCTCGATGCAGTTGAGAAGCGAGTCCACGAAGTCCTTGTCAGCCTCCGTGAGTGCGTCCTGTATGACTTCCTGCGGAACGCGGTAGTACTTGACATCGGGACAGTCGAACCTCGCTGTGTATTGCTTGACTGCTTTGTCTCCGTTCTCTTTAACATCCGCAATTATAGCGCGGACAGTCTTTTCGACGTCGGCGTTTATCTCGCCGCTGCGCTTTTCAACTTCTTTGAGGAAAGCCTTCTCGCTTCCGTCTGCTTTTATTGTTCCTATCATTGTAATTGCCTTTCTTTTATCACAGAGCTTTCTGCATGGCTGCCGAGAGCTCTTCTATACGCTCTTTTTTGAGCTTCATGCTTACCGTGTTTACTATCAGACGCGCGGATATCGGAACTACGTCTTCAATGACCTCAAGCCCGTTCTCCTTCAGCGTTGTCCCGGTCTCGACGATGTCCACGATACCGTCCGCTATCTTCAGCAGCGGCGCGAGCTCCACCGAGCCTTCTATTTTCACGATATCAACGTCCATTCGCTTGCTTTCAAAGAAATGCCGCGTTACGTTCGGGTACTTTGTCGCCACCGTCTTGACTCCCACGCCGCCGTAGAAGTCTGTGCCTTTTTTGCCCGCAAGCGCGAACCTGCACCTTCCGAAGCCGAGGTCAGCTATCTCGAAGTACTTGCCGCCGTGCTCAAGTATCGTGTCCTTGCCGACGACTCCGAGGTCGCAGGCTCCCAGCTCGACGTAGGTTATAACGTCAGCCGCTTTCGCGAGCACTACCTCTATATTCTGTCCGGGTATCGACAGTATCAGCCGCCTGCCCTTTTCCCGGAGCTCCGTCACATCGAATCCCATTTTCTCGAACAGCCCCACGGTGTCCTTTTCAAGCCTGCCCTTGGTGAGAGCGATCCGTATTGCTTTATTGTCAGTCATCTGCTCTCCCTCCTTATCCGATGCTTTCCGTCTTTGTTCCGCTCACGGTCACTGTGTCGAAACGCCTGCACCCGCGTGAAGCCGCGAGCTTCCGTGCTTCATTTATATCCGCGAGGTCTGCGTACTCCGCAGTCATGCCTTCGGCGATCAGTTTGCGGCAATGGACTATCGCGGCTGCTATGCTGTGGTCATCGGCGTAGACCATCACATCCGGTGCCGGTAGCAGCATTCCTCCCGAGCGTTTCAGAAGTGCTTCGGCTACTGCGTTCTCGTTCACCGCAAAGCCTGTCGCGGGAACGTCCACTCCGAAGTCCGCGATAAGCTTGTCGTAGCGGCCGCCCGAAAGCACAGGCATACCGTACTCTGCGATATATCCGTTGAACACGATGCCGGTGTAGTAGTTGCTGCTCTTGCCGGCGAAGCCAAGGTCTACAGTGACCTTGCCGCCCATGCCGAGCGTGCACAGCGTCTCGTACACCTTTTTGAGCTGCTTCAGTATCGGAAGCGCGTCATCCGGCAGTATCTTTTCCGCGCTGTCAAAGACTTCTCCGCCGCCGAACAGTCTTGTCAGTCCGCCGAGGGCGCGTGCGTACTTGTCGTCTCCGAATTTTGCGAGCATCTCATCCAGCGCGGGGTAGTTTTTCGACATCACGTACTCGCGCAGGTCGTCGAGCTCCTGCTCTTTGAGCGTAAGCTTCGATGACAGCAGTGTGAAGAAGCCGCTGTCGCCTATCTCGAAGCGGTAGTCGTCCACATCAAAGGACTGCATCACCTCCGCAGCCACGGAGAGTGCCTCCATGTCCGCACGCATGACCTCGCCGCCGATGATCTCGACGCCGCTCTGGTGGAACTCGTCATCGCGGCCGCTCTCTTTGGGGTTGGCGCGGTATATCGTCTGGTCGTAGAACAGCTTCAGGGGCAGGGGAGCGGTGCGAAGTCTTGTGCCGACGAGCCTTGCTATCGGCATCGTCGAATCCGGCCGCATCACCATCAGCCTTCCTTTGCCGTCTGTGAGCTTGTACAGCACTTCCTGCGGGTAATGTCGTGACTTGTTGTTGAACACATCGAAGAACTCCAGTCCGGGAGTTATCACCTCGGTATAGCCGTGTCCTGCGAATATCCCGCGGAGCTTGCCGCTTATGCTGCGAAGCGCTGCGCACTCGTCGAATATCAGGTCGCGAGTTCCCTCGGGGGTGAGCAGATCGTACTTTTTCATAATATATCTCCTTGCCTCACTTTAGTTTGCTACTATGCTAATCAATTACCATAGTAGTATGATAGCATATTTTCCCTGCCTTGTCAAGGGTATTTTTCATTTTTGCTGTTTTATACAATGAAACTGAAAATATGTGAAAATTTTTGTGGCCTGCAACAATACCATATTATAGCATATTATGTGTTTGTTTGCAATAGCAAAGGCAAATATCGTACTTGATTTTTCCCGGATCTTATGGTACAATATAAAATAACAAGTATTCGTTAATGAAAGGAGCACCGGTATGAGCAGGTATAAAAAGCTTTGGTACTATTTGCAGGACAACTGTCTCGGCACGGAAACGCTGTCGTTTGATGATATCTTCATGATCTGCGGCGGCGCAGTGAATTCCGAGTTCATGGACTGCAAGCACGAATGTGAGGATTTTGGCTTCATGATCTCGCGGATCGACATGAATCGCAGAACAGTGACTTTTGCGCGAAACGCAGGGAACATAAAGCATCGGCGCTACTGAACGACACATATATCGGCACAATGTACGGCTGCGGCATTGTGCCGTTTTTATTTTGCGTGTTTGCGCAAATTGCGCAAGTAAAGTGGCCGCTGGCAGCGCGCGGTTTGTTACTGATGCACAAAATTATTCACTTGCATTTATAAAAAATGTCGATTGACACTATAGCCAAATTGTGGTATTATGATGTCAAGGGCAAGTTACGGGCGCCGTGCGCAAACGATTGCACAAAGCGCGGCAGGCTCGATCGGCACGACGGAGGCTGGATACCGATGAATATTGCAAGAAAACTATGTGCTGCGGCTGCCGCCGTATCCGTCGTGATAACGGCGGGCTGTACGAACGGCACCACAGCGGAGACTTCCGCGCAGCAAACAACGGCGGGGACAATTGAGCATGAGCCGTCAGGCCGCACAGTGAACGTGACGAGCGATACGCTGTATGTCAGGAAAGTAGACGGGCTCGCGGAGGATTTCATACTCGGTGCCGACATATCAAGCGTTCTCTCGCTTGAAAGGTCCGGAGTGAAATTCTATGACTATGACGGCAATGAGAACGATCTGTTCGATACACTTGCGCAGTCCGGAGTGAACTACATACGCGTGCGCGTGTGGAATGACCCATATGACAGCGCAGGTAACGGATACGGCGGCGGAAACTGCGACATCGACGCAGCCTGCGAGATAGGCAGACGCGCCGCCGAAGCTGGAATGAAGCTGCTCGTTGACTTCCACTACTCCGATTTCTGGGCTGACCCCGGAAAGCAGATGACCCCCAAGGCGTGGAAGGACATGGATATCGACGAAAAAAAGCATGCGCTGTATGAATATACCAAGGATTGTCTTGCCAAGCTAAAGGCGGCGGGTGCCGACGTGGGTATGGTGCAGCTCGGCAACGAGACTAACGGCAAGATGTGCGGCGAGAAGATATGGATGAATATCTACTACCTCATGGCGGAGGGCTCGCGAGCAGTTCGCGAGGAGCTTCCCGGAGCGCTCGTGGCAGTGCATTTCACCAATCCCGAGTCGAAGGACAACATGCTGAAATATGCGTCCAAGCTTGCGTATTATGATCTTGACTATGATGTGTTCGCAAGCTCGTATTACCCGTACTGGCACGGTACGCTCGAAAACCTGACCTCGGTGCTCGGCGAGATATCCTCGACATACGGCAAGAAGGTCATGGTCGCGGAGACTTCATACGCTTACACGCTTGCTGACGGCGACGGCAGCGGCAACAGCATCGGCGATGTGGTGAACTATGAAAAGCCTTACCCGTTCACGGTGCAGGGGCAGTCAAGAGAGCTCCGCGATATCGTTGAGGCTGTGGCGAAAGTCGGCGAGAGCGGTATCGGCGTGTTCTGGTGGGAGCCGGCGTGGCTTCCCGTACCCGGTGAGGACTGGGCGGAGCGCTCGGCGCTCTGGGAGAAGTTCGGTTCAGGCTGGGCTTCAAGCTTCTCCGCGGAGTATGACCCCGATGACGCGGGAGTGTACTACGGCGGAAGCTCGTGGGAAAATCAGGCGATGTTCGATTTCGCCGGAAAGCCCCTTGAATCATTGAAAACATGGGTGCTCGTGAGAATCGGCAACGAGCTTGAGCCGGTGCCCGATGCCATAAAAGACAGCGAGCTCACAGTGAAGCTCGGTGAGCCTGTGAAGCTTCCCGACAAGGCGTACGCGATATACACCGACGGCAGCGAGAAGCCGTTGGACGTTGAGTGGGAGCCGGCTGATCTTGATGCGATGACTAACGGTGAGCCCGCGAACTATACTGTCAGCGGCAAGGCGGGAGACATGGACACCGTCTGCCGGATCCACATGGTCGATGCGAACTATGCGGTGAACTCCAGCTTTGAGGACGAGGACCGTTCGATGTGGAGCATTGAGAATATCAATGACAAGACCACGCAGATAGACTATCAGAAGAAAGCGCTCGACTCTGTGACAGGCGAGTACGCGCTTCATTTCTGGGGCGAGAACGGCACGGAGTTCAGCGCTTATGAGACTGTGACGGATATCCCGGCGGGGACATATACCCTCACAGCTTCAATACAAGGCGGCATTGACAGCGGCGAGACCGAACAGGATATACACATCTTCGCAGAGGTCGGAGACAGTGATCCGATCGTGCTGAATGCGCCTGCAGAGCTTTCGGGCTATGCGCACTGGCAGGAGCCGAAGATATGGGATATCAGAGTAGAGGAAGGACAGAGCGTGACCATAGGCGTGTATGTCAAAGCCGGCAAGGGCTCGTGGGGAACGATAGACGACTTCCTGCTCAACCCGCAGAAGGGTGATCCGCCTGCGCGTGACGACGACCCGTCGATCTGAGTTATTAAGCGGTGCTATCCGTTTGATATAAAGAGCGTGAAAACCGCTCTGAGATAAAACAACGCGGCTGTAAGCTGCACAACAAAACAGGAGGACAAACAGTATGAAAACAAGAAAAGTACTTCCGATAATGCTTGCATTATCAATGCTCGCAGTTTCCGGCTGCGGCAATTCCGCCCCCGCTTCCACGACAGCGGCTCCGGTAGCTACCGAAGCGAAAGCTGCGGAAGCCGCTCCCGCTGATACAACTGCGGCAGCTCCCGCAACCGACAACACTTCCGCGGGCAAGACTACCATTACGGTATGGGCTCCGGATCTTGTGGTAGACCTCACACAGAGCAAGCTCAACACATGGCTCGCAGGTCAGGCTGACTGGAACACCAAGTATGACATCAAGGTATCCGCAATGGGCGAAGGTGACGCAGCTACACAGATGCTCACTGACGTTGAGGCGGGCGCAGATGTATTCGGATTTGCACAGGACCAGCTCGCAAGACTTGTGGCTGCAGGTGCGCTCTCCAAGCCCGGCGGAAAGTTCCTTGACAACGTAAAGAACAACAATGATGCAGGCTCCGTAGGCGCTGTAACGCTCAACGGCGATATATATGCTTACCCCGAGACCTCCGATAACGGCTACTTCCTCTATTATGACAAGTCCGTTGTCACCGATCCCTCCACACTTGAAGGTGTCATCGAGCAGTGCGGTGCTGCCGGCAAGAACTTCTATATGGACATCCAGTCCGGCTGGTATGACGTTGCATTCTTCTTCGGCACAGGCTGCCAGTGCTACTACGAGTACGACACCGAAGGCAACGTAACAGGCTGCGTATGCGACTACGACAGCGACAAGGGCCTCGCGGCAATGAAGGCTATGGTCAACATGGCAAAGAGCAAGGGCAAGGGTTATGACCAGACTCCCGACGGCGCAGCTGCGCTCTTCAATCCCGACGGCGGCACAGCAGGCGCACTTGTTTCCGGTACCTGGGACGCTTCCACAGTAAAGGAATACCTCGGCGATAACTACGGCGCTGTCAAGATGCCTACCTTCACGGTTGACGGTCAGACATACCAGATGAGCGGCTTCGGCGGCTTCAAGCTCGTAGGCGTTAAGCCCCAGACAGATTCCGACAAGCTCACATTCTGCCACATCGTAGCAGACTACCTCACATCCGAGGAAATGCAGCTCGCAAGATTCGACGCTAACAGCTGGGGTCCGTCCAACAAGAACGCTCAGCAGTCCTCCGGCGTACAGTCCGACGCAGCTCTCGCAGCACTTGCTGACCAGCTCCAGTATTGCCCCGGCCAGGGTCAGTATCCCGGCGCTTACTGGGATCTCACACAGGCATTCGGTACCGATATCAACAGCGGTATGTATGCTGACGCTGACGACGCAACTCTGACTGCGGCTCTCCAGGATCTCGTATCCTCCATCAAGGGCGCAAAGTAAGCTATCAACGGCGGCACTCGTTCCCGGAAACGGGGACGAGCCGCTTTCGGAGCGCACATGGTCATACTTTGTACGCTGCGGAAACGGCTTTGACCGCTTACATCAAAACATGAAAGGACGGCTGAATATGAGCAAATTATCGGAGCTTGATTATCTCGGTCTGCCGCCGTCAAAGCGGAAGCTGTACGATATCGGACAGTTTTTCGTGCGGCTGCCCCTGAACATCCTTAACATCCTGAAGAAGATACCGCTCGGTATTTGGAAGGGACTTTGTGCTTTGGGACGGTTCTTTGCCGGCATCGGGCATACCTTTGCCGACGGTGACTGGAAAACGAAGCTGTCCTTTTTCATTATGGGATTCGGGCAGTTCTTCCGCAGACAGATAGGACGCGGTATTATCTTTCTGCTGATGGAGTCGTTGTTCATTGCGTTCATGGCGTTTTTCGGCGTTGATTACCTCGCCGGATTGCGCAACCTCGGTGAACAGGCTACTATCAAAACACTCAATGATTACGGTCTTGAAGTCGTGACATACAAGGACAACAGCCTCAAGATACTGCTGTACGGCGTGCTCACGATATTCATAATCATCGGCTTTATCTGGACATGGTACATAAACATCAAGCAGAATTACACAGCGCAGAAGCTCATCGAGAAGGGCATACGTCCGAAGTCGTTCAAGAACGACATCAAGTCTCTCGCTGACGAGCAGTATTACAAGACCCTGCTTGCGGTCCCGCTTCTCGGTATAACGATATTCACGATAATCCCGATCTTCTTTATGATTCTCATAGCGTTCACGAACTATGACTATTCTCATCTGCCGCCTGATAAGCTTTTCGGCTGGGTGGGACTCGATAACTTCCAGACCGTGCTCGCTACCGACGCTTCCGGCAGCGGAAAGTTTGCTTACACTTTCCGCGAGATACTTATCTGGACTATGATCTGGGCGCTTGTGGCTACATTCTCTAACTACTTTCTCGGAATGTTTGTGGCTATCTGCATCAACCGCAAGGGCATAAAGTTCAAGAAGGTATTCCGCACGGTGCTCGTTATGACGATAGCTGTACCGCAGTTCGTTTCTCTGCTGCTGGTATCGAAAATGTTCGCGAACGAGGGTATCGTCAACGGTATCCTGAAGGATCAGCTTCACTGGATAAGTGAAGCGATAGGGTTCTGGACGACGCAGGACATGGCGAGGATAATGGTGCTCGTCGTGAACCTGTGGGTCGGCATACCCTATCTGATGCTGATAGCGACAGGCGTACTGATGAACATTCCCGCCGATCTGTACGAGAGTGCGAAGATAGACGGTGCCTCGGGAATACGTCAGTTCACAAAGATAACTCTGCCGTATATGCTGTTCGTTACGGGACCGTATCTGCTTACGAGCTTTACGGCGAACATCAACAACTTCAACGTCATCTACCTGCTTACGGCCGGAGCGCCGAAGACAATGGCGTATGAAGGCGGAGCCGGAGGAACGGACCTGCTCATAACATGGCTGTATTCGTTGACCATAACGAACAACGATTACAAGATAGCAGCGGTCATAGGTATTCTCGTGTTTGTGGTCGTCGCGGTGATCTCGCTTATAGTTTATAACGTATCGCCCGCGATGAAGAATGAGGAGGATTTCCAGTGAGCGAAAATAAGAAATACAGAAGCAAGTCGGGAAGAGAGCGGTTCACCCGCATACTCATATACATCTTCCTTACAGTGCTTTGCATAATATGGCTGATACCGTTTGTGTATCTGATATTCCAGGCGTTCCGCGGCGAGTCGAGGTCAATGGTAACGTACATATTCCCGAAGGAGTGGTCGTTTGACAATTTCATCTTCCTTTCCACCAAGACCCCCTTCTGGCATTGGTATCTCAACACTCTGATAATTGCACTGTTCAACGCGGTGCTGCAGAGCGTCATCGTTCTCTGTGTGGCTTACGCGCTGTCGCGTATGAGGTTCAAGGGCAGAAAGTTCATTATGAACCTGATGCTCGTACTCGGAATGTTCCCGGGATTTCTGTCAATGATAGCAACGTATTTCATACTGAAGCTGTTTGGCCTCACGAGTGAGAATTCGGTGCCGGGACTTATCCTGATCTACGCCGCAAGCTCCGGTATGGGCTACTACATCGCGAAGGGCTTCTTTGACACGATACCGAAGTCGCTCGATGAAGCGGCACGTATCGACGGCGCATCGAGAGCACGTGTGTTCTTCCGTATCATCATGCCCATGGCAAAGCCGATCATCATCTACACGATAATGATGGCGTTCATAGCTCCGTGGGGAGACTTCATGTACGCGTCGCTGATAACCTTCGGGCACGAGGAAGCTTATAACGTCGCCGTGGGTCTGTACAAGTGGCTCGACAAGGAGCACATAAGCAGCTATTTCACAGTATTCTGCGCGGGCGGTCTGCTCGTTTCGATACCGATAACCGCGCTGTTCATGGCTTTGCAGAAATACTACGTCGAGGGTGTGACCGGCGGCGCGGTAAAGGGATAAGGAGAGTATCATGGCAGAAGTAAAGCTCAGAAATGTCAGAAAGCAGTATGATAACGGCTTCGTTGCCGTGCATGATTTCAACCTTGAGATAAAGGACAAGGAGTTCATAGTTCTTGTAGGTCCCTCGGGCTGCGGAAAATCCACTACACTGCGAATGATCGCGGGTCTTGAGGACATAAGCGGCGGTGAGATATCGATAGGCGAGAACGTTGTCAACGATATGGAGCCCAAGGATCGCGATATCGCCATGGTCTTTCAGAACTACGCGCTGTATCCGCACATGAGCGTGTACGAGAACATCGCGTTCGGTTTAAGACTGCGCAGGCTCCCGAATGACGAGATACATCAGAAGGTGTGCGAGGCGGCGGAGATACTCGGTATCACCGAGCTCCTCGGGCGCAAGCCCAAGCAGCTCTCCGGCGGTCAGCGCCAGCGTGTCGCGATAGGACGCGCTATAGTGCGCATACCGAAGGTGTTCCTTATGGACGAACCTCTCTCGAACCTCGACGCGAAGCTGCGTAACCAAATGCGCGCCGAGATAATCATGCTGCGTGAGAAGATACAGACGACATTCATCTATGTAACCCATGATCAGACCGAGGCAATGACGCTCGGCGACCGCATAGTCATAATGAAGGACGGCTATGTTATGCAGGTCGGTACTCCGCAGGAGCTTTTCAATCACCCGGCAAACCTGTTCGTGGCGGGCTTTATCGGCACTCCGCAGATGAACTTCTTTGACGCGGAGCTTAAGAAGGACGGCGGCAGATATGCGGCGTATATCGGAAGCGCGAAGATATCGCTGCCCGATCATATCTGCTCCGCTCTTGCCAAGCGCGACAAGCTGCCGACAAAGGTGACGCTCGGTACGCGTCCGGAGAACCTCATACTCTGCGATGACGGTGCCGCGAATTCGCTCAAGGCGGAGATCAAGGTCACCGAAATGATGGGCAGTGAGATCCATATCCATGCGCAGTGTGAGAACGGCAAGGATGTGATACTCCGTGTCCAGATAGCGGACATGACCGACGAAGAGCAGCTTGAGCTCATAAGACGCAAGCATTTCTCGTTCACCCTGCGTGAGCGAACGGTGAACATATTCGATCCCGAGGACGGCAGAAATCTTGCCGTTGAGGGCGCGGCAGCCGTACCGAAGAAGGACGATACCGTATACGGCGCAGAAAAGATGAAGAAAAAGGACAAGAAAAGCGGGAAGTGAGACTGTCGGCGGACAGAGGTTATAATGAACAATAATATAAAGCTTGACGATATCGCGCGGAAGCTCGGCATATCGCAGACTACGGTCTCGCGTGCGATATCGGGCAAGGGCAGGGTGAGTGCAAAGACCCGTGAGCGCGTGCTTGAGTGCATGCAGGCTATGAACTACTCCCCCAATATGATAGCCAAGAGCTTTTCGGAGAGCCGCACCTATAATATCGGCGTGGTGATACCCATGGACGATATGGAGTCCGAGGCACCGTTCTTCCAGAACTGCCTGATGGGGATATCCAAATACTGCGGACTGCGCAGTTACGATACGCTTGTCGTGGCTACCGAAAAGGGCGATGTGTCACAGCTGCGGCGGGTGCTCGACTCACGCAAGACGGACGGTATCATAATCACTCGTCCGATGCAGGACGGCACGATGGAGAAGCTCCTCAATGACCACGGCATACCGTATGTAACGGTGGGGCAGAGCTCCGAGCTTGACGCCGTGACTGTCGACAGCGCTCACAAGGAGGGCTGCTGCGAGCTTACTTCATACCTGCTGATGAATAACAAGCCGGGCAGGATAGGTCTTATAATCGGAAGCATGGATCAGACCGTGAACAAGAGCCGTTATGAGGGCTTTGTGCGTGCCGTCGAGAACGGGGGAGCACCCGTTCCGAACAAGACGGTGTTTCTCGGTGTTACGGGCGAGCTTCAGCTTCGCCGCGCGATAGACGATCTGCTCCAGCGTGAGTGCGGCTGTATAATCTGCGGCGACGACATTATTTGTATGCACGTTGTCAATATGCTTGCCGCAATAGGTAAGACGATACCGCGGGATATCCGCGTGGCATCATTTTATAATAGTATGTATCTCGATATGTATTCGCCGCCGATAACAGCGCTCAGCTTCAAGGCGGGTGAGCTCGGAGCCGCGACCGCGGGACTGCTGCTCGATATACTTGAGGGGCGGGACACTGAACATGAGACGCTCCTTGGTTTCGAGATGCTGATAAGAAGATCAACAATGTGATCGAAGGCTGAAGCAGCCTTTTTCGGAGACATCTATGACAAGACGACTGTTCTGCGATAACTGGGAGTTTTCGCTTTGCCCCATTGATACGGAGTACGCGGATGCTTCGGTGTGGAAGCGCGTGGATATCCCGCATGACTGGCTGATATATGACGTTAACGATCTGTATAAGACCTCGACGGGTTGGTACAGGCGCAGTTACACCCATACTCCCGACGGTATGCGCACTGCACTGCGCTTCGAGGGAGTGTACATGGAGTGCGAGGTGTTCGTGAACGGCGAGTCTGTCTGTGAGCATAAGAACGGCTATACCACCTTCGACGCGGATATCACCGATAAGCTGCGTGAGGGTGATAATCTGATAGCCGTGAGGGTAGATCATCGCGCTCCGAATTCCCGCTGGTACTCCGGCGCGGGCATCTACCGGAATGTGTGGTTGTGCAGATACAATGAAACGCATATCCTCCCCGACGGCATTTACGTATCGACGAAGGACTGCGGCGACGCAAAATGGTGGAACGTGACTGTCTCCGTCGAGGTCGAGCGCCCCGAAAGCGAGACGGTGGACGGGTACTCACTCGTTATCTTATACGGATACAAGGGCGACGAGCTGTACAAGCAGGCGGAGCTTCCGCTTACAGCCGCGGACAAGAGTGAGCTGCCCGCACCGGTAGTACGGGACGGCTGTAAATACTCGGTAAACACGTTCACCTTCAGGGACAGGGATCCCGATATCTGGTACGCGGGCGACCCCGGAGGGCTTTACATCTGCCGTGCGGAGCTGAAAAAGAACGGGGAAGTCATTGATGCCGACGAGGTAAGCTTCGGCTTCCGCGAGTTTGAGTTCACCCCGCGGGGCGGCTTCTTCCAGAACGGCGAGCATCTCAAAATACACGGAGTCTGCGAGCATCATGACCTCGGAGCTCTCGGCGCGGCGATGAATAAAAACGCGCTTCGGCGCAAGCTTGAAAAGCTCAGAGCAATGGGCGTGAACGCGATACGTACATCGCACAATCCGCCCGCTGTGGAGCTCATGGAGCTGTGCGATGAAATGAGATTTCTCGTACTCTCTGAATTTACGGATGTGTGGGAGTACCCCAAGACCGAGTTCGACTACGTGCGATTTGCGAAAGAATGGCGTGAGCGCGACATAACCTCGTGGGTGCGCCGCGACCGCAATCACCCGTGCCTGATAGGCTGGAGCATCGGCAACGAGATACCCGACACCGGTGCCGATGAGCACGGTCAGGAGCTCACCACGCTGATGAAGCGTCTTGTGCGGCAGAACGACCCGCGCTGCAACGGCATCATAACGATAGGCTCAAATCAGATGCGCACGGAGAACGGTCAGAAGTGCGCGGATATACTGAAATATGCGGGCTACAACTACGCCGAGGAGCTTTATGAAGCTGATCACGCGAAGTCGCCCGACTACCGCTGCATCTATGGCAGCGAGACCTCATCGATAGTCACGAGCCGTGGCATATACCATTTTCCGCTTGAGCAGGCTAACCTCGGCGACGACGACGGCCAGTGCTCGGCGCTGGGCAACGGTTCCCCGATATGGGCGGCGAAGAACTGGGAGTGGTGCATCACCAGAGACCGCGATGCCGGTTACTGCGCCGGTCAGTTTATATGGACGGGCTTTGACTACATCGGTGAACCGACGCCCTATGACAGCAAGAACAGCTACTTCGGGCAGATCGACACTGCTGGCTTTCCGAAGGACGGAGCGTATGTGTTCCGCGGCGCATGGACGGACATGGAAGATGACCCGTTCGTGCATATCTTCCCGTACTGGGACTTCGACGAGGGGGATATCATCGATGTGCGCGTCGCGTCAGATCTGCCTCGGGTCGCACTGTATCTGAACGGCAGGCTGATCGCGGAGAAGGAGTTTGACCGCGGGCACGGCAAAGAGCTGCTGCTCGATGTGAAGATACCATATGAAAAGGGCGAGCTCAAAGCGATCGGATATGACACGAACGGCGCTGAACGCGCCCATGACGTACAGCGAAGCTTCGGCGACACGAAGTACATTACGGCGCTGCCGGACAAGACGGAGCTGAAAGCTGACGGGCGCGATCTGATTTTTGTTGAGATAGCGGCATTCGACAAGGACGGAGTTTTCGTGTCGAACGCGAAGGACCGCGTTAACGTGAGCGTCACCGGCGCAGGCAGACTTGTGGGTCTTGATAACGGCGACTCGCAGGATTTTGAGCAGTATAAGGGAGTTTCTCGCAGGCTGTTCTCGGGAAAGCTTCTCGCGATAGTCGCGGCAAAGGACACTCCCGGCGAGATAAAAGTCAGTATTACGTCGCCGTCGGCAGAGGGCACGGAGCTTACGCTAACGGCAGTGCCGTCGGAAGTGCCGGAGGGTATCAGCTGCCTTACGGAGAACTCGGGTGAGTTTGTCACCGACGATATCCCGGTACGGAAAATGACACTTGCGGGTGAGAGCTTCACGTTCACTCCGGAGCGCCGCGTGATACGTTTTGAGACTGTGCCGAGCCCTGCGAACGCGACATATCGTGACATTACCTACCGTCTCACGAGCGTGAACGGCATCGATACGAAGCTCGCGCGGATAACGGAGAGCGACGGCAGCAATGTGACTGTCGAGGCGTTCAGCGACGGCGAGTTTTATCTGCGGGCGTTGTGTAAGAACGGCAGCGGGCGCGTCAAGCTGATGAACGTGAAGCGGCTCACTGCGGAGGGTCTCGGAAGCGCGTTCCTTGATCCGTACAGACAGATCGACGCGGGACTGTACACACTTTCCGGCGGTGATGTGAAGAACGGCATAGGTCATGGAGTGCGTATTGGTATAAGCGGCGGCTGGTTCGGAGTAGGGAACATCGACTTCGGCGAAGCAGGTTCGGATACGCTGACGCTACCGGTGTTCACCGAGAAGAGCACGCCGATTGAATTAAAGGTCTACGATGGCACGCCTTATACCGGTACACTGCTCGGAAATTTCACGTATGAAAAGCCGTCAAAGTGGCTCGAATACCAGTCTGAAACGTACCGACTGCCGGTGCTGCTTACCGGAGTGCATACGGTAAGTGTTGCGGCCGAAGAAAAGACCGACATCGGAGGATTGCTGTTCACACCTCGTGTGCGAGAGCGCTGCGAGATCAGCGCATCGGAGTGTGAGAGCGTCTACGGCGACAAGTACACGGTGGACGGCAGTGCGATCACCGGCATCGGCAACAATGTGACCATAAGCTTCGGCGGGTTCGATTTCACCGATAACGAACCGTCTGGCATAGTGATAACGGGAAAAACGCGCCTCGAAAAGAACAGCATCCAGCTGATACTCGAGGGTGAGCATGGCGGAAGAGTGCTGTGTGATTTCGCGGGCGCGGCGGAATATACAGAGCGGGAATTCCCGCTCGCCGGAATTAGCGGCAGGGTCAAGGTATCGTTCGTGTTCCTGCCGGGCTGTGATTTTGACCTGCGTTCGTTCAGGTTTGTATGAGAAGGAGGAGATCACATGAACATTACCGAACTTAAATCGAGAGTCGAGGCGGGAGAACTCGATGAACAGCTGCTTAAGCTTTACGGCAAGTCACAGCTTGAAATGCAGCGCTTCAGATACAGCGAGGCATGTGACGAGTTCGCTGCTACATTCCCGGAGCTGAAGGACGCGGCGGTCGAGCTTTATTCCGCACCCGGACGCACCGAGATCTGCGGCAACCATACCGACCATCAGCACGGCTGTGTGCTTGCGGCGGCGGTGGATCTTGACGCTATCGGCATAGTTTCCTACAACGACGGCAGTGTGATACGCATAAAGTCATCGGGCTACGAGATGGACACCGTGGATATCTCCGACCTTACACCGGTTGAAGCAGAGAAGGGTACGTCGGCATCGCTGATACGCGGCATCGCGGCAGGCTGTGCGAAGTACGGCACGCGTGTGTGCGGCTTTGACGCGTACACAACATCCAACGTGCTTGCCGGCAGCGGCTTGTCATCATCCGCGGCGTTTGAGGTGCTGCTCGGCACGATGATAGACGACAAGGCTGACCCTGTTGCGATAGCGAAGATAGGACAGTTCGCTGAAAATGAGTACTTCGGCAAGAAGAGCGGTCTCATGGATCAGACGGCATGTGCAGTTGGCGGTGCTGTGTTCATTGACTTCGAGGATATCGAAGCTCCGAGGATAGAGACATCCGCGTTTGATCTCGCAAAGTACGGCTACACCATGTTCATAACCGATACCAAGGGCAGTCACGCCGATCTTTCGGATGACTACTCCGCGATACCGAGTGAGATGATATCGGTAGCGAAAGCGATGGGGAAAGAAGTTCTGCGCGAGTGCGACGAAGAAGATTTCTACGCTCTTGTACCGAAGCTTCGCGAGAAATGTTCTGACAGAGCTATAATCCGCGCGGGTCATTTCTTCAACGAGAACAAGCGTGCCGCGATAGCGGCGAAGGCGATAGAGAGCGGCTCGATAGCATTCTTCCTCGATATCATCAGGAAGTCGGGACGCTCATCGGCTATGTGGCTGCAAAACCTGTATTCGCCGAAGGAGCCGCTCGCACAGGGCATAACGCTTGCTCTTGCCATGAGTGAAAAGACGCTTCACGGCGCGGGAGCCTACCGCGTACACGGCGGCGGATTTGCCGGCACCATACAGGCGTTCGTGCCGAATGAGCTTGCCGAGACATACCGTGCCGCAATGGATAGAATATTCGGCGCAGGCTCGTGTATAAACCTGCATATCCGTACCAGCGGCGGAGTAAAAATAAGCCTTTGACAGTATAAAGCCCACCCGTGAAGGACGATGCTCGTCCTTCACGGGTGGGTATTCGTTTTCCTCCGGTATGTTTATGAACGCCTGTACATTATGCTCGTTCCCGGAGGGTAATTATTTTTTGCAAGCCTTGACAAATATCTTTTCGAAGTCCGCGCCGGTCAGGGAGTTCTTCTTGTACAGCGCAGAAGACACTTTGTTGAGCGCGTCCCTGTACGTGACAAGCATACCCTTCGCTCTTTCGAGCTGTTCGGTGAGTATGCGGTTCACGGCGCGGTTTATCTGTGCTTCGAGTTCGCTGTTGCGTGTGCTGCCGATGACTGCCATCCCGAGCTCGTGATCCATACCATAGCCGCAGATCATGTTGCGTGCGATCGCTGTGGCATTGGCGATATCCGAGGAAGCGCCGGTATTTATGCCCGCAGTCTCACCGTAGATGACAAGCTCCGCGGCGCGTCCTCCGAGGCTTACGCAGATGCGGTCGAGGAGCTCCTGTTTGGTGAACACGCCCTTGTTCTCATCGACATCCCGCCGCATATATCCGCCGAAATTACCGCGTGACACGATAGTTATGTAAGCGGGCTTTTCCCCGACAAGTCTGCTGACTATCGCGTGGCCGGACTCGTGACATGCAGTCTGTTTCAGAGAGTCGCGGTCAGTCTTGTTGTTCTCGCTGCCGTAATTGAACTCTTCGAGCGCTTTGTCGATGATATCGTCTGTGACCTGAAGCATATCATGCCGAACTGCCATTCTTAATGCCATGTCAAACACAGAATCGATGTTATCGAGACTCATGCCGACAGAGCGATCTGCGATGTTGTCGAGCTGCTTTGCAGACAGTGAGAACGCACTGTTCGCGTCCATGCGTCTCTGCATGAAAAGTCTGCGCTCGTCGCGGTCCGGAAGTCTGACAAAAATACGATTGTCAAATCTGCGCAGGAACGCTTTATCGAGCTGGGAATCATCATGTCTGGCATCAAAGTTGGTCGCGCAGAGCACGAACACAGGTTTGTCGGACCCTGCGCGGAACCCGTCCATTTCAGTGAGGAACGCGTTCAGAACATCACTGTTCAGCGAGTTATCCGTCGCAGTACGTTCTGCGGCGATACTATCCACTTCATCGACGAACAGCACACAGGGTGCGTAGCTTCTCGCGCGGGCAAAGATCTCATGGACAAGTGCGGCGCCCTCACCGCTGTATTTTTTCTTGAAGCGGTTTCCCTCGGTGGGAATGAACGGCACGCCTGCCTCGGCAGCCATTGCCTTTGCGAGCATTGTCTTGCCGGTGCCGGGAGGTCCGTAGAGTATGACTCCCTTTGGCATCGGGAGCTTTGCACGTGCGAATTTCTTCGGTTCACGGAGAAATTTGGCGAACAGCTTCAACTCTTCCTTGGCGTCTTTCGCGCCTATAACGTCGTCGAACTTCACCTCGGGTATTCCGTCGGAGTCGAGCAGGTCTTTCCTGTCCTCGGCTCGCACTGCTGTCACGAGCTTCATGCCGCGCAGTGTCACCGTGACAATATCATCCTTTTCTTTGCAGTCGGTGATGAAAGAGAGCTCCTTGTTCGAGCGTGCGAGCTTGATCATCATATCGTCGCGGTGGATATCATCCGCGATCATATCCATTGCTACCGAGAATGCTGAGGTCTCCTTACCGGCATTCGGTGCGGGAAGCGTACCGGCTATCTTCAGTGCTCTGTATTCACGTTCGATCTCCGGTTCAACATCTCCTCGGACGAGCCATATCGGAAGATTGTGTTCCACGTGGAGTATATCCTTCACGAGGTCGAGCGTCTTTTCTCCGAGCGACATATCCGCGATCACGAACCTGATCTTGTCGTCTGTGACAGCCTTCAGCGCTTCGTTACTGTCGGTGGTAACAGTAAACGTGCACTTTTCGGAGACCGGTGTGAAGCTGCCGAACACAAGCCCTCCGAGCGGCTCGTCTATGTTGAAGAGCGCAGCCACATCCTTGTCGTCCGTGGGTATCTCTGCGCGGAATTCGATCTGCTTCAGTGAGGAGACCTGATCGGGTACGAGCTTGTCCGCGAGCTTGTATATGTTCTCCGTAAAGAAATCCGCGCTTCTGCCGCGCACGAGCCTTGCGTCAGCGCGTCCGCCCAGCGAGTACAACAGCGCGGAGCATACTTCGTTCCCGATGTCGGTCTTGAGTTCGAGTGCGTTTGAGAACGAGTTTATCCGCATCTCAAGCTCTTCCTTGGCAATGCTGTGGAGAGCTCCGGCGCTTATGTGGTTGAACATGATTATGCTTCCGCCCGATAGACGGGAGCAAAGCTCCGGCGGCAGCAGCGTCAGACCGGTGGTGGGATCGATATCCTTCAGCAGCGCATCCGCGACCACGCTGCGCGGCATCGATTCAAGGTCACGGTCGGGGTCATCGTACAGCGTCCTGCCGGCGTTGGTGGTGAAAATAACGATGTTGTTCAGAAACGAAACTTCTTTTCTTGTGTGTACATCTGTTATCTTGCCGCCTTCAAGTATCTGCAGAAACAGGTTCTGTACCGAGCGGTGCGCTTTTTCTATCTCGTCGAAAACTACCACTGCATCGGGGTGATCATCAACATATTCGGTAACATCGCCTTTCTGCGAATTGGTGAATACTGAATCGGACCCCACGAATTCCGCCTTTCCTTCCTGGGCGGAAGTAAAGCGTGTCATGTCGAATATGCGCACTTCGCGCTTCAGATATTTGCCGATCTGTCTTGCGAGAAAGGTCTTTCCGACACCGGGAGGCCCCGCGAAAAGGAATACGTTCCTCGGACCGTTTCTTAAGATCAGCCGGGATGTATCGGGAGGCGTACGTTCCTGTATAGTCTGAAGAAGCCGGTCTTCACGCGAATGGCGTTTCTTGAATCTGGATCCTGTAGCTTTCACAGCGGCCTTTACCCTCTGCGCTTCATTGATAAGCAGTTCGAGCTCGGCGTTGAAGTACCCTTCCGCTACAGTTCGTATCGCCTTTTCCTGACCGAATACGATCGATGTGAGCCCGTCATAGAGCTCACGGGTCTGAACTGAAAGCGCCATCAGATCTTTGCGGCTCTGCGCGGTCTTTGACAGCATTATCTTTGACCTTAATCCTTCGTCATTGATAATGGTTATGCTGTCGTTGCGCAGGTCTTCAAGAAGCTTTGTCACATGCGGTGTGGGCTTGTACCACACGAGAGCTTTCAGAAATTCGTTCACAAGGATCCTCTGGCTGGGCTTTGCCCAGTCCACTTCTTCCCAGTACGGGTATTTCTCTTTGCGGCGCGATCCGATCTCTTCCATGATCTCTTCCAGAAGCTTGTCGCCTATCTCTGATGTGTACTTCTTTTGGTTGTGATCATACACCGATTCAAGCATTTCTTTTCTGTCAGCGATTATCTTTTCCGCAAGCTTCTGGGGTGTTGTCCTGTATTCGCGGAGCAGCATGTTTTCGAATGCGGTCTCGAGTGTTGCTTCGTTGACACGTATAAGAGTAGGGCAGTCGATAAATACAATAGCAACAGTGAGCAGGAAAGACTCCGGCGAGAACTTGATGCCGGTGGGAGCGTTGCGCTCGGTGAGCGTGAGCAGGTACTTGAGAAAGCTGGAAGGGATCATCTTCATATCGGCTCTCCTTTTCTTTTCAGTCTTTCAAGGTTTGCAGCTGCAGTCTTGTCTCCTTTCATTGCAGCATTCGTAAAACAAATACCGGCTCTTACATTGTTTCCGATCATCTGCATAAGTATGCCGAGATCGTTCCACGCTGCGGTGCAGCCCATGTCGGCAGCCTTCTGAAATGCAGTCTCCGCAGCCTTGTAGTCTCCCCGCCGAAGCGCGACTTTTCCGATACCGAGATACGCTTCCGGCAGTTCGAGCTCCGCGGCTTTTTTCCAGTATTCCTCGGCTTCATCCAGCTTATCATCATCGAAATACGCAAGCGCGAGATTGGCCATCGCTTGCACGCAGCCCTTTGATGCTGCAAGGTACCAGTAGTTCAGACCGTTCATCTTTTCACGGTCATTCCTGCCCTTGGTGTAGTACAGCGTGCCAAGCGCGTTCATAGACAGCAAGTGATCGTTGTCGGCGCCGATAAGGTAGTATTTAACGGCATCGTCATAGTCATTCGCCGCAGAACAAAGCTTGCCGAGCTTGTAAGCAGCCTCAGTGTCGCCGCGCTTCAGCATCTCGGTAAGTATGTCCTTTTCGGTCATGGTATATCGCTCTCCTTTCGTTCTGTTTGCAGCTATCGGCTGACTATTATGGCCAAAAGCAGTGCCAGATATATCAGAAGTGTAATTAGCACAGCCGCGCAGTGGAGTACGGAGAAGAGCACGAGCTGCGGCAGCGACGGAAGCACTTTCGCGAGGAAGAATCCTGTCCCCACGATGAAAGTGTTCTGCATGAGCTTGCTGAATTTAACGTTCTTCGACATGATTCTGACCTCCTGTCCGGTGCAGGCTCGCGTTGTTTGCTGTCCTCACTTGAGATTTTCAGTGAGGATAGCGTCAACGAGCCCGTAGTTCAGAGCTTCTTCGGCTGAAAGGTATGTGTCTCGGTCACAGTCGCTCGTGACCTGCTCGATCGACTGACCGGTCCTGTCCGAAAGCAGTCTCATGAGCTTATCCTTTGCTTTGAGGATATGTCTTGTGGCACGTTCGATATCCGAAGCCTGACCTTGTGCGCCGCCGAGGGGCTGGTGTATCATGACCTCGGCTTCTGGAGTTATGAAGCGCTTTCCCTTTGTGCCGCAGGCGAGGATCACAGAGCCGAACGATGCCGCGAATCCGGTGCAGACCGTGCGGATATCGCTGCGGCAGCGCGCCATTGCGTCGAGTATCGCGTAGCCGTCCTTGATAGCTCCTCCGGGCGAGTTGATGTATATGGTGATATCGTCGCCGGATATGCTGTCGAGGTATTCAAGCTGGAGAATGAGCTCAAGTGCGCTGTTGGAATTGACCTCATCGAAGAGGAAGATCTTGCGCTCGCGCTCGTAAGCGTGGGAAACGAGGTCGTAGTCGTGAACGCCCTGCTTGTCGATAATGCTGATCTTCGGGATCATAGTCTGTACCTCCTTGATAATCGGTAGTTTTATGTTTTGTCATATCCCCGCCTGTAACGGGGATATGACTGCACGTTCGTTTTGCGATCAGAAGATGTCGTCGTCATCATCGTTGTCGTCGTCATCATCATCGTCGTACGGTTCATCTTCGTCGTAGTAAGGATCTCCGAAATTGAACGGGTCATCTTCGTCAAAGTCCGAGTCATCTTCGTCAAAGTCCGAGTCATCTTCGTCAAAGTCCGGTGAGTCGGGATCGGGGATATGGCTTTCGTCGAAGTCCTCGTCCGTGAACGGAACGAATGAAACATCGTTGTAAAAGTCGTCGGTGTCGTAATCGTCATTCTGAACGGACTGATTTCCAAAAACCGATATGATGTCGTCGATGTCGAAACCGGTGAGTGTAGTGAACTTGTTTCCCGCAGGCTTGCGGCCGCGTTTCTTCGGCTGTTCGGCGTACTTGTTGAGGAAGTCGTAGCTGTCGATATCCGGGAGACGGGTGAAGTAGCGTATCTTGTCGTTGATGAAGAGCGCTTCTTTGTATTTGATCTCCTTGCGCAGCGTCTTGAGCATATCCGGAGTTACGAGCGGCTCCGAACCGGATCTGCTCACCTCTGTGGTACCGCACATGCGGCAGATATAGTCGAGCAGGTTCTCGTCGCAGCTCTGGAGGAACAGTGTGTTCTGACAGTTGCCTACGATGGTACCCGCGGCAGCGCCGTAGGAAGTCTCCATCTGATCCTTGGACTGGCAGACAAGCACCCAGCGCATCGCTCTGCCTCGGCTCGCTGATATCTTCGCCTTCATGTCGTTGATAGCGAGGTTGCAGAACTCGTCGCATATAAAGTTTATGCGGCATTTCGGCTCCTGCTTGTTCATATATTTCTTGCTGTATGCTTCGATGAGCGTACCGTAGAAACTGTCGATCAGCATACCCGCGGTAGCGTCATACGCGGATGTCTCATCGGGAACTACCAGGAAAACGCAGGTCGGCTTCTCATACATACTCTCTACATCGAATGTGGTCTTGGAGAGCATCTTCGTGAGGTCGGGCTGCAGCGTGAACTCCTCAAGCATGGTCTGTGCGGTGGAGAGGATATTAGCCATAGTGTTCGGCGGGTTATCCACGACCGCTTTTAGCGATGCGAGATTGTTCGGCATCAGCTTTGCCTCGAAAACGCTCGGATGCTCTTTGAACGTTTCTGCGATAACATCCGACGTTGTACGGTTGCAGAGCGCGCTCAGCGAGAGCAGATTGACTTTTTCGTCATCTCCGGAGTCAACGCCTATGCGGAACACCATTTCTATAAGCGGCCGCAGGTATTGTTTAGCGTTGCCGTGCCAGAACGGGTCTTTGGCGCCGCGCTCATACTTGCTTGCAAGCATGTTGAGCAGCACCGCACATTCCGCCATTGACTTGTCCTTCTGACCGGACTTGTACAGCTTGTACGCGTGCTCAAGAATGTTGAAGCCATCCTTGTCGAATGTACGGAAGTCGATCATGATCGTCCGTACTCCGTGATCCTCAAGGAATCCCCGGATCTTCGGGTTGGAGCTCAGCTCTCCTTTGACATCCGTGACAAACGCGGACTCACCGGCACCGGCAGTCATTATAATGTCTGGTCCGATAGCGCATCTGGTCTTCTTCGAGCCGGTCTGACCGAATATCAGTGTATTCTCGGTAAGGTCATTGAGGTACGCGTAGTTGTCCTTTACGAGAATGGGGATGCCGCCCGCCTCGAAGTGCTCCTTCCGGAGATCTACCCTGCGGTATGACGAGCGGATCGTGTTGTCGAAGGTGATGTCGTTGGTCTCGGGGTACGTGAGGTCGGACCAGTCGGAAGCGTAGTCAAAGGTGTTGGTGGTTGCGGAAGTCATAAGCAGTCTCCTTTCCCGTTCAGGCAGCGCTGTGGCTGCCTGTCAACTCTGTCTTTCTTTCGTCTGTGCTTTTCGAGTATTTAAGCGCGAGTTCCTTATTCATAAGGTGTATAAGCGAGTTTTCGGAACTGAGATACGCTTTAACATCCTCGAGGGTTATGATGCCTTTTGCGTTCATATCCTCGATGTCGAGGCAGATGCTCTTGACTGCGGGATATGTGCGAAGCGGCTTCATGGCATCTTCCATGAGCACCTGCGCGAGAAGCACCGCGGCATCGGTATCATTTGTCCGCTCCCCGATGTGTGCCGCGAGCGCCTCGACCTTCATGAAGGTCTCATCCACGCTCATCGCGCCGCGCATGTACGTACGGAGCTTGACGTACATCTTCTGTACGCGTGCCATGTCGCATTCACCGACGGTGAACATGAAGTTCATGCGATCCGTGTGGTCGTGGAAGTACTTCACCGAAGCGACGAAGTAATCTTCCTCCTCATGGTCGATCCAGTCGGAGATGTCGATCGCCGCGCAGATCTTCTTGCCGACCGCGCAGGGAGAGTGTCTGACCTTGAGCTGGAGCTTGCGAAGCTCATCGTACTTCTCGTACGGAGCGACATAAGCGAGCTTGTGGTGAACGATGTAAACGCCGCTCGCAGCAGCCTTTTCAGCAGCGAGGTCATTGTTCGCGGAGCCGGTGATAAGAAGAGTGAACTCGGGGTGAACGTTAGTGATCGGAGTTTTAGCCATAGTTGTTTTCCTTTCTCAGCATCTGCTGTAAGCGGTGGTCGTTTGTTTATCTCTTAATGGTATACAGGTCGGACCCGTTACGAGTGACCGATGCGGCCATTGCATCGGTATCGTATCGGGGCACTGCCCTTGTGGCTCACCTGCGGGAACCGCAGCGGGGGATCTCACCCTGACGCTTTGCTGCAAGCGGCGGACATGCTGTTCTTGGCAGGTTTACCGCCTCACGGCGGATGCGCTTTCCGCAAGCGCTTTAATTGTAAAGGAACAAGTGGTTTTATGATGCGTTTAAGTCCCGGGAAACCGCCGGGACGGGTTTAAATAAAAAATAAAAAGAGGACCAATTGTAAACAAAGCTTAATTCAACTGTTGCAGTAAACAGCACCGTGACACCATTCATAAGAATTGCAAAAGGGCAGAGTTATTTCCCTGAAAACATTTCCCACTTTCAAAATCTTTGCGGCATACCCTATCCGCATACATTTACAATTACAATTTCCTTACGAATTATTCTGTGTCGGTCAGTTGACTGTTTACCTCCTCTTGTCTTAAAATTTGTTTACAATTAGTCCGCTTAACGCAAATTCGCCAATGGCTGCATAAAGCATAAATATTATGAGCTTCGGTTTTTCCGGGTGCTCTTTTCGGAGCTCCCCCTTAACTCTCTGAAATAATATCGGCAGAGTTTCTCAAAACTTTAGCTTTTCCTGGAAAAAAATGAAAAATCGCAAACAAATTATTTCGGGGGCGGGCTGCAATGCGGTTTACACACAGTCTTTCCCTTTTTATTTGTTTGCATCATTTTCTAACCACGGCATTATTTTACCACGAAATCCGTTGCTTGTCAATAGCTTTTTTCTTTTTTTTTCGACATTATTCAAAAAACGTCCGACATATTCACTGTGGTGAACATGTCGGGCGTTTTATCCCGCGATCCTTTCCGGGAAAGGATCTACGATATTACAGTGAGCAGACACGAGAGCGCGACCTGCTTGTTATCCCAGTTTGCGGTATATGTGAAGTTCCTGTCACCGGAGCCGTCAACGCGCGGAGTACGGTTGACGATGATCGTGCTGATGAACTTGGAGTTCACATCATAGACTTTGAGCTTGAAGATATTGGGGTTCTCAAGGTCGCGTCTCAGCATGGTCATAAGCACGAATCTTGAGCAGCAGTTGCCGTCGTCATCCTGCCAGATTATCTTGGTGACAATTGGTGCGCCGGTCGCGAGTATCTTCTTCACGCGGTCGAGCTGTGCTTCGCTGTTGAGGCTGAAGGTCTCACCGGTATCGCGGCTGAGTTCGTAGTAGTGGATAGCGCGGAGCATAGCAAAGTCATTCTCACTGTACTTCGTGCGCAGAGTTGATGCGGTATGGTTCGGTACGAGTATCTCTGCTTTTTCCCAGTCGGTACCCGCGTCGGTATACGGTATCTCGGTCTTGACCCAGCCCTTTTCCTGCGATGCGGCAGCGTCCTCGGTCTTCACCTTCAGAGACTTACCGCCGCTTAAGAAATTGAGGTATTCATCGGGTCTGTTCCATGTTTCCTGCATGATCTGGAGAAATACTTTACGAAGCGGCTCTGCGGTGTAGATAGTCGTACCCTCGAAGGTGTACGAAATTTCATCGCCGGGATCTCCGCGAGAGTTTTTCACATTTCCGCGGAACCAGTCGCGTGCAAGTGTGACCATGCCGAAGTCGAGCGTTCCGTTGGTCTTGGATTTGAAGTTCTGGAAGCTGAATCCGTTGACATCGGGGTCAAAGCCTGTATCGAACAGCGTGTAGCTGTCGGGAGTACCGTCGAAGTCATCATCCACGATGTCATCCTCCATGGACGAGATCATCGTTGAGTAAAGACCCTCAAGCACGCTTGCCTCTGATATCGGGTAGTAGCTGCCTCCGGTAGCCATAGCCATCTGTGAAAGAAGCTCTGTATCGACCTCATCTCCGAGTCCGATAGTCATGATAGTAACGTTCTTGCTTTTTGCGAGGGAGACGATATCCGAAAGCCTGTAGCCTGCCGCATCGGTGGATATACCGTCTGTGAGCAGGATTATGATGTTTCGCTCGGTTCGTGTATCCATGCCGAAGCTTTCAAGCCCGAGCATAGCCGCGCGCTCGACGCTGGTCCCGTCGAAGCCCGGGCCGAGCTGCTTTATGCCGGATATTGCGGGCAGTATGCGCGATCTATCGGCAGTGAATTCTATGAGGTTACGGTATTCGTAGGTGAATACAGATATCGAGAACCTGACTGTGCTGTCAAGCGCGGTCACGAAGTTCTTGGCGAAAGCGAGACGCTTGAATTCCACATCATTTTCCTTTGATGTTGACTGATATGATTTCGGGTACATTGAGCCGGAGTTGTCGATGATGATATGTACGTTCATCTTCTCGCTGCCATAGGCTTCAGCCGCTTCATGTATGACGTTTTCCGCGCCGAGGAGATACACGCCGTTTTCCTTGAGAGTGCAGACAGCCTTTCCTTCATCGATATCGATAGCTCCGCCGATTATATTATACTTTTTAAGGTACGGATCGAACTTATATATCCGCATGTTTTCGGCAGTGTAGCCGGCAGATTTTACGGATCTTGAGCTGAAGCTGAACGTGAGCTCCGCGCTGTCGTACGGGTCGTCACAGTGGAACTCGAAGGGCGCGGTAAGCGCTCCCGCGTTTGAAGTTACCGCGTTGAGGGTAAGTTTGTCAAGCGTGGCACCGTATATCTGCGCCTTGCCGGTAACAGTTACTGTCGCTTCGTTGTACTGTATGATACGCGTGAAGGTGCGGTCTTCATCTTTTGTGTGACCGTCGGATATGAGTGAGAGCGGGTCAAGCCCGGCGCGCACTTCGATTCCGTCCTTGATGCCGTCACCGTCGGAGTCGGCATTGAGCGGGTCAGTGCCGTATTTTGCTTCATCCGCGTCCACAAGACCGTCATTATCGGAGTCCGCTGAAACTATACGAGTCTTGTTTTCCTTCTCGGCGGAGTTGATAACGCCGTCACCGTCATAATCCGCATTGGGGTCGAGCTCCTCCACGGTGTTGTACGTTGTGGGATAGTATCTGTTGAAATTGTATTTAAGCGCCGCGACTTTATTGTCTTCATTTGCCTTGACTGCCAGATAGATAAGTATGCCGCCGAAGATCACGATAACTGCGGCGACAGAGATAAGTATGGTCTTGGTCTTGTTGTCGGGCAAGACTGATTTTGCTGCCATGCGGGTTGTTCCTTTTACGATGTATTCCGGAGAGGCTCCGTAAATCAAATTATAACATAAAAAAGCCGAAAGGTCAACGGAAATCATGCTTCCGCGCGACATTTCGGCGTTTTTTACTATGCTCTTTGTTAATTATGACTATCGTGTCTGTGACGTCTCACGGCCTTAATAACAGCGTATACCGCGATAAGCACCCATGCTGCGGAGAGCACTGCGATAAGCGCGACGGATTCCGCCGGAAGCTCACCGAGCTCCGTCTTGCCGTTCACTGATATGCTGTCGAGCCTATATAGCGACTCGGTATTGCTGAACAGCTTGTCGAAGTACGCGTCATCTATAGTCTCCTTGCGCCGCGTTGATTTGGCAGTCGCTTCTATAAGCTGCCCCGACGCGTCTCGAAGTGAGGTCGAGCCGTTGAACACCGGCGTGATGAATGTGTTGTCGATGTTATCCAGCAGCAGCTTTGCTGCGTCTATCTTGACCGAGTAATGCTTATCATTGTCCGTGCCGGAGAGCGACAGATATTCGCGGTATTCCTCGCTTTCCCGCGCCTTCGTGGTCACGGGGATATACCCTTCTGTCTCGGAGTAGCGAATCTGTACATCGTTGGAGAGCAGATACTGCACAAACAGCCATGACGCGAGTACGATCTGCGGGTCATCCTTGTTGAACACGCATACCGACGGCCCCTGTGATATCATCTTCGGGTGATCCGGGTCATACTGCGGGATCGGCTTTACGACCAGTTCAAAATCGACCAGCGCCTTCTCGTCAATATCCTGGTGAGCCGCCTTGCTTCCCATCCACGTAGCGCCGGCGGTGGAGTCGATAGCGAAGATGCACTGACCGGCATTCAGAAAGTTCCCGGGGTAGCTGGATATTTTGAATGTCGAGAATGCGCCGCGTTTTACATGTTGTGACACCGTGCGCAGAATGTTGCGGGTATCGTCATTGAACAGCGCAATATTGCCTGCGTCATCGGAATAACCGGCACCGAGCTGCTTAAGCATCTGTATCATCATGTTATCGGTGGATTTATATATAAAAGGTATCATGACATTCTGCCCGTTGACGGGGTAGATGCCGTCCGCGCCCTTTTCGGCAGCCTTGTCGCTCACTTCCCATACGAAATCCCATGTAAGTACGTCCGGGATAGTATATCCGAGGCTTTCAACCATTGTCTTGTTGATATAGCACGCCTCTGTGGAGCGCATGAACGGCATAACATACTGCTCACCGCCGAGAGTACATTCCGCGAGGTACTGCGGGTATATCTCCTGAAGTGTGGGCGCGTCAAATCTTACCGACTCGCCGCCCAGTCCGTACGACGGGTGCGTCATCAGAGCGTCAAGCGGCACCACCGTGTTTTCGCCTGTCATGTAGGTCGCGATATGATCGGGATAGGTGATGCACACATTCGGTGTGGTCTTGGTGGGGATATTGGTGATGACATCGTTATAGATCGTGCCATAGTCTGTATACAGCCGCAGGTCGACAGTGATGTTCGGGTAATACGACTGGAAATCCTCCACCGCCTTGCGGTAGATCTCGGTCTGTGTGCGGTTGGTGTCGTTTTTCGCCCAGAAGCTTATAGTCATCGGTTTTGTGCTTTCGAACACATCAGGCACTGTGAACTCGTTCGTCCTGCGTGAACCGTGGCAGCCGGTGAGCGCACCCAGAGCGGTGACAGCGGCGAGGGCTGCCGCGGCGACGCGAAGCTTTGTTTTCATCCCTTCGTGCCTCCCCTCGACACACCCTCCATTATCTTCTTGCGGAAGACGATGAACAGCACGATAAGCGGCACCGATATCACTGTGACCGCGGCCATCATGGCGGGAATGTTTTCACGCCCGAAGCCGTTCTCGCGGATCTCCTGTATACCGTTTGATACGAGGTAGTAAGCCTCGTCATCGGTTATGAGTCTCGGCCAGATGTATGAGTTCCACGACTCGATGACCTTGAGTACGGTTATCGTTATAATGGTCGGTCTGCAGATAGGCACCATGACGCGCATCATGTACTTGAAATCCCCCGTGCCGTCTACTTTTGCCGCCTTGTACAGCTCCTCGGGTATCTGCTCGAAGTTCTCCTTGAGCAGGTAGATGAAAAACACCGATGTCACGGACGGCAGTATGAGACCGCTGTACGTATTGCGAAGCCCCATGTCGGTTATGGTGCGGAAGTTAGTTATTATAACGAGCTCGTTGGGTATCATCATAAGCGCGAGGTACAGCGTGAAAAGCGTGTTCTTGCCGCGGAATTTCATGCGTGAGAACGCAAATGCAGCAGGCACAGTCACAATGAGCATAAGCCCCGTGGTAGCAAGCGCAAAGATGAGTGTATTCAGGAAGTACTGCCCAAGTGAGACTGCGGTGAACGCCTCACGGAAGTTGTCGAGAGTGGGTGAGAGCGTGAAGAACGCCGGCACGTATTCCGCGTTGTAATCGCCGTAGCTTTTTACCGATGTGAGCAGCATCCAGTAGAACGGAAAAATGACCATGACCGCCCACAAAGACAGGAAAATATATATCAGTACGGCAAAAACGTGTTTTTTGATTTTCATCAGTAATGCACCTTCTTTCTGCTTATAAGAAGGTTGATGACAGTTATGGTGAGCACGATGATAAAAAGGATTATCGCTGCCGCCGAAGCGTATGAAGGATATCCTCCGCTGTCACCGTAAAGCATATCGTAGATGTATCCGACGATAGTGTTCATCCCCGCGGCATTGAGGTCTGTGCCGAACAGAGCCACAGAGTCGCTGTACGCCTTGAAGGCGCCTATGAAGCCGGTTATCACGAGGTAGAAGATCATCGGGGATATCATTGGAAGAGTTATCCGGGTGAACACTCTCCATTTCGGCGTGCCGTCGATGCGGGCTGCCTTGTAGTATGTCTCGTCCACCGATGCGAGCGCACTCGTGAGTATCAGTATCTTGAACGGCAGCACGATCCATATCGTATAGAAGCACAGCACGAACATCTTCGCCCAGTACGGTCCGTCGATGAAATCCACGCCTTCACCGCCGAAAGCGGTTATCAGCATATTCACAAGCCCCTCCGAGTACGCAGTCCGCTTGAACAGTATCATGAATACGAGACCTACGGCGAGGGTGTTGGTCACGTATGGCAGGAAGTACACAGTCTGGAACATACCGCGCACCTTCTTCACGGAGCTGAGCGCAAGCGATATCAGCAGCGCGAAGCCTGTGGACAGCGGCACTGTGATGATAACGAGCAGGAACGTATTTTTCAGCGCCTGAATGAAATACGGGTCGTGCAGTACGTATTCATAGTTGTAAAAGCCTGTGCCGAAGTATGTCTGCGAAGCGGAGTTGTAGCCCTCCTCAAAGGAGTAAATGAGTACGTCCGCCATAGGGTACAGCATGAATGCTCCGAGGAACAGTATCGACGGGAGCAGGTAAAGCCAGGCTTTGAATCCTTTGTTTTTCATGCTCTCACCTCATTCGTCACCGGTGCTGAAGTACACGCGTTCCTCGGTCTTGCGATCGAAAAGGTACACCTTGTTCGGCTTGAGCGAGAAGCGTATCTCACCGCTGTCGCGGTCGGGAGCGTCCTCCGAGTTCACGACTGCGCGTATGGAAGCCCCCTCGAACGCGTAGTGCTCCGAGATGATGCTCGTGTCGCGTCCCATTACCTCCACGCCTTTGAGCTTGCACCTGAGCCCGCCGTTAACATCGGGAATGAAGCCTTCCGGGCGCACCGCAACGTACACCTGCATATTCTCCGCGCATTCGGTCTTCATCACCTCGTCGTCGCCTATGAATACCTTGCCGCGCTTCACCGAGCCCACGAAAACGTTGACTGCGGGAGTTCCGAGGAATTTCGCCACGAACAGGCTCTTCGGGTCATCGTAAACATTCTGCGGCTTGTCTATCTGCCGAACGCTGCCGTCCTTCATTACCACGATAAGGTCGGAGATGCTCATGGCTTCCTCCTGGTCGTGCGTGACGAATACCGTGGTAACGCCTGTCTCACGCTGAATACGGCGGATCTCCTCGCGGGTCTGGAGCCTGAGCCTCGCGTCGAGATTGGACAGCGGCTCATCGAGCAGCAGCACTCTCGGTGTCTTTACAAGCGCACGCGCGATAGCGACACGCTGCTGCTGACCGCCTGAAAGCTCGTTTGGTCTGCGTTCGAGAAGTGTGTCGATCTGCACGAGCCTTGCAGCTTCCTCGGCGCGCGCGCGCATCTGCTCTTTAGACAGCTTGTTGGCACCGCGGAGATTACCGAGCGGGAACATGATGTTCTGCAGCACGGTAAGGTGCGGGTACAGCGCATAGCTCTGGAACACGAGTCCGATACCGCGGTCTTCCGGCGAGATGTCGGTAACATCCTCGTCGTCGAAGAATATCCTCCCCTCTGTGGGAGTCTCAAGCCCCGAGATAAGGTTGAGCGCGGTGCTCTTGCCGCAGCCCGAAGGCCCCAGCAGCCCGATAAGCTTGCCGTCCGGTATTTCAAAGCAGAAATCGTCAACAGCGGTCACGAATCCGCCCTGCTTCTTATTGCGGTTGGGAAACTTCTTTGTAAGGTGGTCGAGTGTGATCTTCATATTTTCGGCTCCGTATTGTTTTCGTCTCTTACGAAATAGTGTCTTGCAAGCGAACGTGAGAGTCCGTCAAGCCCGGGATACATGATACGCTCGCTGATATTGAACTGGTCGAGCATATCGCGTATGTTCCATCTGATGTCCTTGCTTATGACATATCGCATGGTATGCGCGGTATGCTTTTCAAGGAAGTCTTCTATGTCTTCGATGCCGGAGGGGATTATCGAGAAGAACGAGTATTGGTTGATTATCCTCTGGTCGACTGACGGCGGTTCGATATTCACGAATGCCTCCGCGCCCATATCTATGTCATACTGCTCGATGCTGTCAACGACGGAAGTCAGAGTATCGACCGAGAACACGAATGAGCCCTGCTTGCGAAGTGCGGCTTTGTAACGGCTCGGCAGGTTATCATTGGCAGCCTGCATATCGAGTCTCCATACCACGCAGTCGCGTTTTTCGAGCTTGTTGAAGTTAGTCTCGGTATTCGCGAAGTGCAGCGCGACCAACGGGGAGTACGTCCAGTCGAGAAGCCTTGTGGGAAGCCCGTGATGCTGACCTATCATCATCTGCTTCCATATCGAGTCGCTTATAGTCGGATCCTCGATACATGCGTACTTGCTGAAATTGCGCAGCACCGACGGTTCAAGCTCCTTGTGCAGGTGCTTGCAGTTGAGCCGCAGGCTTGTTGTGAGTCTGTACTTCGAGTCGGGCATCCCCCGATAGAAGTACGGGCTTCGCACGCGTCTGATGTCCTCATTGAACTTCTGCTCGGAGATCATCTTCATGACTCCGTCGATGCTGTCTATAAATACGGTCTCTATCATATCGTCACGCTCCGAAATTGTTGAACCTGCTGAGGAACTGCTTGACGCGCTCCGAAGCTTCCTCGCCGAAGAGCTTGTCGGGAGTTCCCTCGTCCACGATATACCCGTCCTCCATGAACACGACTCTGTCCGCGACATCGTGCGCGAACGCCATTTCATGTGTGACTATCACCATAGTCATACCATCGTTCGCGAGCTCCTTGATGACCTTGAGTATCTCGCCGGTGAGCTCCGGGTCGAGCGCCGAGGTGGGCTCGTCAAAGAACAGTATCTCCGGGTCGAGCGCGAGGGCTCTTGCAATGGAAACTCGCTGCTGCTGACCGCCCGAGAGCTCGCACGGGTACGAATCCGCCTTGGCTTCAAGCCCCATCTTTTTAAGGAGCTCCAGCGCCTTTGCTCTTGCGTCTGTCTTTGACATGCCGAGCACCACGGTGGGAGCTTCTGTGATGTTCCGGAGCACGGTCATGTGCGGGAACAGGTTGAAGTTCTGAAACACGAGCCCGGTCTTCAGACGGATGCTGCGAAGTGTGTCTGTGTCGGCAAATACAGCCTTGCCTTTCTCGTTGGTCGTCATCATATCGGAGCCGCATACGGTTATCCGTCCGCCGTTTGCACGCTCAAGCTGGTTCACACAACGAAGCAGCGTCGATTTGCCGCTTCCCGACGGACCGATGACCGCCACGACTTCTCCCTTGTCTACGGTAAAATTGATGTCTTTCAGCACGGTGAGCTCACCGAAGCTTTTTGAGAGTCTGCTTACTTCAAGCATAGCCATGATACGTCACCGCCTTATCTGTAATAGTCGAGCTTCTTCTCGATGAACGAGAACAGCACCGTGAGCACCATAGCGAATGCGAAGTAGAACGCGCCCGCCATGAACAGCGGAAGCAGCGAAGCGTAGGTCGGCACCTGCTTTTTGGCGATGTACATGATCTCCATGTACGGTATCGCCGACGCAAGCGAGGTATCCTTGACGAGCGTGATTATCTCGTTCGAGCTTGCCGGTACGACGCGCTTTACCACCTGCGGCAGGATAACGCGGAAGAATGTCTGGCTCCGGGTGAAGCCGAGGGCTCCTGCAGCCTCGTATTGACCCTTTGGTATCGACTCGATGCCGCCGCGGAAGATCTCCGCGAAGTATGCGGCGTAGTTGAGCACAAAGGCAATAAGCATCATGTTGAAGGTGTACGCTTCACTGCGGATATCGATACCGCCGAGCGCACTGCGGATGAACTCGGGGCAGATGTCGCTGCGGATTATGTAAGGTACGGAATACTGCGCGACGATGAGCTGTAGGAGCAGCGGCGTACCGCGCATGATAAGTATGTATATGTTGGTTATCCAGGAAATGGGCTTGAAGCGGCACATTTTTAGCAGCGCTACTATCATGCCGAGCGGTATCGACCACAGCAGTGTCAGCGCAAATATTTTCATTGTGGGGACCGCGTATTGCAGCATCAGCTGGAACAGCGTTCCTATCTGTTCGTTTGTCATTCTGTTTCCTCTTGTTCATGCGTAAAGCATTGTACGTGTTCATGCGCAAAGCGCCGAACTTGCCGGTGAGCTTCCTGTAAAACCGGAAACCGGAGCCGCGGTTTTACGCACGGCCCCGGAGCTCATATTACTTGATTGTTGTCACATCGCTGCCGAACCACTTTGTGGATATCTCGGCGAGCTTGCCGTCAGCCTTCATAGCTTTGAGTGTCTCCTGAACCTTATCGCGGAGCGCCTGATCTGCCTTGCGGAAGCCTATCGCGTATTCCTCTGCGTCAAGGTTGCCGGGGAGCACGTAGTAGTCCTTGTTGTTCGATGTGATGAAGTAGTGAGCGACTACGGAATCAAGGAATACGGCATCGGAGAAGCCGAGCTCCATCTGATTGAGCAGTGTCACATTGTCTTCAAGCGCGGTCACGGTAACATTCGGGTAGAGCTCCCACGCTTCGAGTATCTCCTGCGCTGTGGAGCCCGTCTGAACGCCGACAGTCTTGCCGGAGAGATCCTCGATCTGCTTGATATCGCTGTTGCCCGGAACTACGAATATCATTTCGTTCTGCATGTACGGATCGGAGAGGTTCATAGCCTCCGCACGCGCCGCGTTGATCGACATGCCGTTCCATATACAGTCTATCTTTCCGAGGTTAAGGTCTTCTTCCTTGTTGTCCCAGTTTATAGGCTGCTTCACGAGCTCTATGCCGAGTCTGTCACAGACCTCCTGTGCCATATCTATGTCGAATCCGACGATCTCGTTTGACTCGTTTGTGAAGCCCATGGGCGGGAAGCTCGCGTCAAGTCCGAGCACAAGCTTTTTCGCGCTCATTACTTTTTCGAGCGAGTCGTCGTTTGCCGCGGGAGCTGCACTCGCCGCTGTCGTTGTTGCTGCAGGAGCGCTGCCGCAGCCTGCACAGGTCAGGAGCAGAGCCGCAGCGGCAATGCCCGAGAGAATACGTGTTTTGATACTGTTTTTCATGTTTATTCCTCACTTTCGCGTAATAATGTCCTACCCAAGTATCATACCATATTATTGTCCGATTGTAAAGTCGAATTGCGCGTTTTCGGGATTTGGTACAAATTTGTAACTGTCCCCGCATTTTTTTAGGTGAAATTATAAATAAGCGTTCCCCGATATCGCTTGACTTACGCCTCTAAAAATGCTATAATAAGATATAGCTTTGTCACAGCTGATGATCAGTGTTTTGGTCGTAAGACGCCGGAAACGGCAAATATGTAGTTCTCCCCGCCTCCGGCGGGGAGAACTATGAATTACAGCTATCCGGTGTTATGACAGAGCCCGATTTATCGATTTCGTTCATTGGAAAGGAAACAGCAAAATGGCAGTTTACCGGATCTACGTAGAAAAAAAGCCCCGTTACGCGGTCGAGGGCGACGCGCTGCTGGGCGACCTTAAGACCTCGCTGCGCATCGGCGGGATCGAGTCCGTGCGGGTCATCAACCGCTATGATGTCGAGGATATTTCCGAGGCAGACCTCGAACGCTCGATATCCGTGGTGTTCTCAGAGCCTCCCGTCGATGACATACTCGAAAAGCTCCCCGAGCCCGGAGCAAACGAGCGCATGTTCGCGGTGGAGTACCTGCCCGGACAGTTTGACCAGCGCGCCGACAGCGCCGAGCAGTGCATACAGATGCTCTGCAAGTGCGACCGCCCGCTCGTCAAGTACGCGAAGATATACCTCCTCTCCGGCAGCATCACCGATGATGAGTTCGCACGCATCAAGCACTATCTCATCAACGCCGTGGAGTCCCGCGAATGCGGCTACGAGGAATACAAGACTCTCAAAACGCAGTATGACGTACCTACCGAGGTAGCGACCCTTGACGGCTTCCTGCAGCTGGATAAGCAGGGCCTCGCGGATTTCGTCAAGAACTACGGGCTCGCTATGGATAACGATGATATCCGGTTCTGCCAGGACTACTTCAAGACTGAAAAGCGCGACCCGACTATCACCGAGATACGCATGATAGACACCTACTGGTCGGATCACTGCCGCCACACCACATTCGGCACGATCATCGACAATACCGATATCAAGGCACCCTACATCGCCGATACATACAATGAGTACAAGCTTGACCGCAAGGAGCTTGGCAGGGAAGGAAAACCCGTGTGCCTTATGGACATCGCGACTCTTGCGGCGAAGAAGCTGAAGAAAGACGGCATACTTAAGGATCTCGATGAGAGCGAAGAGATCAACGCCTGCTCGGTACGCATAAAGGTGGATGTTGACGGTAAGGACGAGGACTGGCTGCTCATGTTCAAGAACGAGACCCACAACCACCCGACGGAGATCGAGCCGTTCGGCGGCGCGGCGACCTGCCTCGGCGGAGCGATCCGTGACCCGCTGTCCGGGCGATCGTATGTTTATCAGGCTATGCGTGTGACCGGAGCGTCCGACCCGCTGCTGCCGGTAGAAAAGACTATAAAAGGCAAGCTCCCGCCCCGCAAGATAACCACAACAGCTGCCGCAGGCTACTCGTCCTACGGCAACCAGATAGGTCTCGCAACAGGTCATGTCGCGGAGATATACCACCCCGGCTACATGGCGAAGCGCATGGAGATAGGCGCTGTCATCGCGGCAGCTCCCGCTGACCATGTTCGCCGCGAAAGACCCGCTCCCGGCGATGTGATAATCCTGCTCGGCGGCCGTACAGGCCGTGACGGCTGCGGCGGAGCTACAGGTTCCTCAAAGTCCCACAGCGTGCAGTCTCTTGAGACCTGCGGAGCCGAGGTACAGAAGGGTAACGCGCCTATCGAGCGTAAGCTCCAGCGCCTGTTCCGCCGCAGAGAAGCCACCGTGCTCATCAAGCGCTGCAACGACTTCGGCGCTGGCGGTGTTTCAGTTGCGATCGGCGAGCTTGCCGACGGCCTGACTATCGACCTCAATGCTGTACCGAAGAAGTACGCGGGACTTGACGGCACAGAGCTCGCGATCTCGGAATCGCAGGAGCGCATGGCAGTCGTGGTAGACAAGAACGACGTAGACAAGTTCGTTGCACTGGCTGACGAGGAGAATCTTGAAGCCACCCCCGTTGCGGTAGTTGAGGCTGAACCCCGCCTCGTAATGAACTGGAACGGCAAAAAGATCTGCGATATATCGCGCGAGTTCCTGAATTCCAACGGCGCGGAGAAGCACACCGACATCGAGGTGCCTGTCGCGCAGGTATCGTATAAAACCGGCTACACCAACACTCCCGGGGACTGGGAGCGCCTGATGACAGACCTTAACGTCTGCTCTCAGCGTGCGCTGGTCCAGCGTTTTGACTCCACCGTAGGCGCGGCGACAGTACTGATGCCGTTCTCCGGCAAGACCCAGCAGACTCCCGTGCAGGCTATGGCAGCGAAGATACCCGTGCTTGGCGCTGAAACAAAGACCGCTTCGATCATGGCATGGGGCTACGACCCCGCGGTAGCGGTACAGTCGCCCTATCACGGCGCTGTGCTCGCGGTTGTGGAGAGCGTTGCAAAGCTCGTAGCTGCGGGCGGTAAGAGCGAGCGATGCTGGCTCACGTTCCAGGAATACTTCGAGCGCACGCAGGGCGACCCGAAGCGCTGGGGCAAACCGTTCAGCGCGCTGCTCGGTGCGTATGCCGCGCAGAAGAAGCTCGGTATAGGCTCTATCGGCGGCAAGGACTCCATGAGCGGCACCTTCGAGCACATCGACGTTCCGCCGACACTGGTTTCATTCGCAGTAGGTACGGCAAAGTCCGACAAGATCATAAGCGCCGAGTTCAAGCTTCCGTACGACAAGCTGTTCTATATAGCTCCGAAGTATGACGCGAACGGGCTTCCCGACTATCAGAGCGTCAAGGAAGTGTTCGCAAAGGTCGAGAAGATAATAGCCGACGGCAAGGCTGCGGCAGTATGGTCGCTTGCTCACGGCGGCATAGCCGAGGGCGTGTTCAAAATGGCGCTCGGAAACCGTATCGGCGCGAAGCTGAATGTTTCTGATGACGACACACTGTTCGGTATGCACTACGGCGGATTTATCATCGAGAGCGGCAGCGATCTCGGTGACGGCTTCACAGAGATAGGCGAGACCATCGAGGACTATCGCATCGTATGCGGCGGCACAGACATTGACATCGCGGCGCTCGAAAAGAAGTGGGACGCGGTGCTCGAACCGATATTCAGGGACACCGTAAAGCACTACGACGCACCCGAAAAGATAGAGAGCATAACCAATACACAGTTCACCTGCGCTCATAAGACCGCAAAGCCGAAGGTGCTCATTCCGGCGTTCCCCGGTACGAACGGAGAGTACGACATGGCGGAGGCATTCCGCCGTGAGGGCGGTGACCCTGAGATATTTGTTATCCGCAATCTCACCGCATCTGCGGTGGAGGAGTCTGTGGAAGCCTTCGCAAAGCTGATACAGCAGAGCAACATTATCGCGATCCCCGGCGGCTTCAGCGGCGGTGACGAGCCCGAGGGCTCCGGCAAGTTCATCAACGCGTTCTTCCGCAACCCGAAGGTAAAGGATGCGGTGAATGACATGCTGTATCATCGTGACGGATTGATGCTTGGCATCTGCAACGGCTTCCAGTCGCTCATAAAGCTCGGGCTCGTGCCGCTGGGCGAGATCGTCCCGCTCACCGCTGAAAGCCCGACCCTCACCTTCAACAAGATCGGCAGACACCAGTCACAGCTCGTCCGCACACGTATCTGCACCGACAAGAGCCCGTGGCTTGCAGGCTGCAAGGTGGGCGATATCCACACTATACCGATCTCTCACGGCGAGGGCAGATTCGTAGCTCCCGAGGATGTGATAAAGAAGCTGATAGCCAACGGCCAGGTGGCAACGCAGTACGTTGACCTTGAGGGCAGCCCCACCATGGATCTTCGCTACAATCCGAACAGCTCGATGTATGCGATCGAGGGCATCATCTCGCCCGACGGACGCGTGCTCGGCAAAATGGGTCACAGCGAGCGAATTTCGGCGGACTGCTGCGTGAACGTTGACGGCATCAAGGATCAGCCTCTGTTCAGAAGCGGCGTGGAGTACTTCAGGTAATAGTTGCAATATGATCAAAATGGGGGACCTTTTCTCGTAGGAAAGGTCCCCCGGTTTTATTTTAAATATCGTAAGGAAGCAGCTTCACGAGCTTGTCTTCGGGCAGTATGTCTTTGAGCAGGCTTACTGTTTTCGCTATTTCCGCTTCATTCTCAGGCAGGTTATGTGTAAAGATTATCTGTATATCACCGACATCGGGTTTGGAGTAACCGAGGACAGTAAGTGCGTTCGCGATAAGCGCGAGTCGTATCTTGAGCCCCTCGGTGAAGTAGCGTTCCTTTATCTTTGTCATCTGCTCGAACGCAAGCAGCTTATATTTGATAGCCACGCCGGAGCTGTTACCGGAGAAGCTCTCATCGGAAAGGCACGGCACGCCGCTGAACTTGTGGATATCCGATTCAAGCGAGCGGCGCAGGATATCCACGGAGCTCTCATCGAACTGTCTTGTGAGCCACTTTGCATCGCCGGTGTCATCGATAGTCATCACGCCATAGCGCTTGATAGCGTTGTATGTGTCGCTCTGTTCCTCTGCAGTATCACCGAGTATCTGCCCCTTGATGACGAGGAGCGAATCGACGAACTGTTCCTTATCGTTGACGCGGTCGGACTGGAGAGTATTGTACGCGTCGATGAGCGTTGTGACCTGTTCGAAATCGCCCTGCTTGTCCCAGTTGTTGTAGTACTCGATGATCGGCACGCCGCCGAAGAAGTGTTCATACGGCTCGCACTTCTTTGTGATCGAGAACGACGTTGTAGTGAAGAACTCTGTGACGGTGGAGCTGTCGCAGAGGTACACGCGGTAGCCCGAGCGATATCCGTCCCCTGAATTGACGGGCATGTAGTAAACGCCGAACACAGGCTTCTGCTCAACGCTGTCATCGTATACCACGAAAGCGCTGCGCGGGTCGAGACTTGCGAGTTTTATCTGCCCCTCGCCGTCGATGTACAGCATCTCGTATGATGTGCCGTAGATAGAGCCGAAGCGGGCAAGGTCTATATCCTCGGTATCGCTGTCGGCGCGCTTGAGCACATCGGTGACAACGGAGATATCCTTGCCGGAGCGTGACGCGTATCGCACGGGCGAGCCGAGAAAGTACCCGGTGGTACAGTCAGTGATGTACTTTGCGTGATTGCAGACGAGACGATTGTTAGCGCCCTTGTCGGCAGTGCGTGAGAGAATGTCATGGTCTCCTATATAGTAGCTGTAAAGCCTGTCAAGTCTGCTGCTGAAAGCCGAGTGGCGGAGAATGAACTTCACCGCGAGCTTCGGTGTTATGGTTGTATTATCCGGAATAGTGAACATGATTACACTCCTTTAAATTCCTAATTTTCGTCGGTCGACGAATTTCACGGTGCGTCTTGAGAAGTGCTCCTCAAGAGCGTAGCGCACCGCGTCGATAGTATGGTTGTCCCGGTCGGGATATCCTCCGCGGAATCCGCCGTTACCGTCGCTCACAAACTTGTAGCCGGTGAACTCACGTGCGGCGTTCGGGCAGCGTACCGGGTCTATGACTATGCGCTCAAGCCCGCACAGCATGCGTATGCCGTATTCTATCGAGCCCTGTCCCTTTTTTGTCCCGCGGATATTGAAGCCCCGGGCGCGCAGCTCGTCATTCGAGCGCGGCTCGGCGCTGTCGGCAGTGATGAGCCCGTTTACGTGCTCCAGCGCCGCCGCTATCTCATCGAACCCCGCCCCGCACTTCCAGTACTCGTCGAAGATGTACAGCGTGCGGTTTTCGAGCGCCGCGGCGATGTACACGAACGGGTCGGCACCGTAGCCCCAGTCGATGCCGCGGTATATCCTGTCGAAGCCTGCGATCTGTCCGTCATCGAGCGGGCGCAGCGTAACGTTGGTAAATATCTCTGCGCCGGTGCCGGTGATCTCACCGAGGTACTCATTCCTGTAGCGGCGGGAGTCGGAGCTTTTCAGATATTCCGCTTCAGCGAGAAAAGCGTCGCCGAGCCACTCCCGGGGAACGCTGCGATAGTCGCTGCGGTGCGTCAGCCTGTCTGCGCGTGGCCTTGAAAACTCGGTGTTTATCCATGCGGCTGCGCTGCGCGGCGGATTGTAGGTATAGAACACGAAGAAATCACCTTCACCGCGCATAAGCGATTGGTTGATCATGTCGAGCTCGCAGATACCTGAAAACTCATCGGCTTCCTCGAACCAGATGTATTTCATGATACCCGACGAGCATTTGACGGATTTGAATTTCCTCGGGTCATCTGCGCCGCGGAAAATGATGCGCTGTCCCGTGGGTCTATAGACAAGCTCGGGAATGCTCACGCGACTGTCCCATAGGTCGGTGGCTCCGAGCATATCTATCGCCCAAAGAAGCTGCTCATACACTGTCTCGCGAATGTTTCTGCCGATCTTGCGCACAGCTATCCCGTTGGCGTTCTTGTCCGCCATAATGCCGCGCACGATCTCAAGGCTCACGAACGATGATTTGCAGCTCCCGCGTCCGCCGCAGAGTGCGTAGTGAGTATGCGCACATTCCCCGATATCGCGGTGGACACTGTGGAAGGACGGCGGTATCAGATCAAGGAAGTTTATCTTTTGCGGTGCCGTCATAGATTATCACGCGGGGTATCTCCCCGCTGTCGCTGTCGCCGGCTTCAAGTCCGAGGTACCTCCCGAGCTTGAAAGCCGCGCCGAGCCTGTCCTTTTCGGAAAGCTCAGAGTTCCGCATGACCGATGTGAGGAATTTCATTATCTCGTCACGGTCAGCGATCACTTTTTTTGTCGCCATATTTTCTCCTTTCCTGCAAACCGGTGCAAAAATAAAGACCCGTGTTATCTTACACAGGTCTATAATAGCAATATATCATACTTTTACAGGACATACAAGGACATTTCAGGACATTTTTACGAGCTTTGAGAAATGTTCGCCGCGTTCCTCGAAGTTCTTGTAAAATCCGTAGCTCGCAGCTGCGGGGGAGAAGAGGCAGATGCTCTTTGTGACAACCTTCGCGTGCTTCACAGCATCGGCAAGATCGACGGCGTGGTATATGTTTCGTCCGGCGGAGTCAAGCTGCGGTTCGATGCGGTGTCCGCTGTCCGGCAGCAGTATGACGTTCGCGATATCGGAAGTATTCAGGAAATCCACAAGCTCTGTATAGTCTATCCCTCTGTCCATACCGCCGATGATAATTGTGTCCACAGCGCCGCCGAAGGCTTTGACACCCGCGATGGCGGTGGATGGGCAGGTGCTGATGCTGTCATTGATGTATCGCACACCGCCGACAGTGCCGACATCTTCAAGGCGGTGGCGCAGTCCGTCGAAGCTCGCGACAGCGGCATCCATATCGGGGTAAGCCGCACCGCACAAATGCGCGGCGCACATTGCGATACCGATGTTGTAGATGTTATGCCGACCGAGCAGTTTTGTCGTGACCGGAAAGCGCACCGAGTTTATGACAGGGTTTCCGGTGTCGCTCACGCCTATATCGGCGGGTTCATCGAGTGAAGCCGTTATGATGTGCTGTGCCGGCTCTGACGGTACAAGAGCCTTGTTGACTATCAGAGTGTCATTTGCCGTCTGATAGCGGTATATGTTTTCCTTTGCCCTGCGGTACGCGTCGAAGCCGGTATAGTGGTCGAGGTGCTCCTCGAACAGGTTCAGGTACACCGCGATATCCGGAGAAGCCTGGACATACTCAAGCTGGTGGCAGCTCATCTCGCAGACGATCACAGTCCCGTCGGCGATCGAGTCGGCAATGGTAAGCGGCGGAATGCCGATGTTGCCGATAAGCACCGCTGGGATACCGGCGTGTGACAGCAGGTGAAAGATAAGCGAGGAAGTGGTTGACTTGCCCTTGGTGCCGGTAATGCCGATGATACGGTTGGGGCAGAAGCGAAGCAGAAGGTCGGTCTGACTTGTTATCCTCGGCTTTACGTCCGCCGGCACCCTGTCGAGCAGAACAACGCCCGGTGCTTTCATAATAATGTCATAGTCCGGAAGCGAGTCAAGGTAATGCTCTCCGGTGATCTGCGGGACATTCTGCGCGTCAGGGTCAGCGACAGGGTTCATGTCGGCAACAGTCACGGAGCAGTCGAAGTTTTTCAGCAGGGCGAGGGTGCTTTTTCCCTCACGCCCGAAACCGAGTATCAGCACGTTCTTTCCATTGAAGAACTCCCGCAGTCTGTCGTAAAAAACGTTCATTTTTCACCTTTCAGCAGCCCGATAAGCTCGGGTGGTACAAAGTTGTCATTGTCAAATCGTCCCTCGATGTTCGGCGGCTGGTAAACACAGCGCATCGAGTGTCGCGCGAGAAGTGCGGGCAGGTACTGCCCCTCACGCAGCTTTATCGCGTGCGCCAGCGCGACCCGTACCTCGTCACGCGTTCCCACGCACTCGAAGGGCTTTTCGTATTCCGGGTGGATCAGCGCGTCAAACATCTCCGTGAGATCGGTGTCTGCAAGCATATCCCGTCCGAAGATGCCGTGCAATGTGTCATCGTCGAGGTACCCCGCGAGCATGATGTACACGTACAGGCACTTCGCGCATCTGCCGCACCACGAGTCGGTCTTTGAGCCGAGATTGCAGCTCTTGAACACGGAAAAATACTTCGGGTATTTAACGAACTCGCGGGTTATCCGCCATTCCGTCCACGGGCGCAGCAGACTGAAATACTCCGGCACCGGAAGCAGCCACTTTGAGCAGAACTCACGGAATTTCCGCTCGAAGTCGGTGCTTTTGCTGTACTGGTGGTTGACGGTACTGCCCGCAACATTGCCTTCGTTCGCGCTTGACTCGTTGGACAGCGCGATGTATCGTGAACCGGAGATCACTGCTGCAAGGTACGACGAGAACGCAACGACAGCAGAGAACGGCGTATGCCCGTTCAGCCAGCCGTCGGCATTACGCCGCAGCAGCTCGGGGTCGATAGTTCTGCCCGGTCCGATGATACGCTCATCGGGATATCCGGCGGTGTGAGCGCATCCGAGCGTAGTGGGACGGGGATTTATCAGAAAGCAGTACGAGCGGTCTTTCATGCCTGACAGCAGCTCAAGCGTGACGATGCTGTCCTTGCCGCCGCCCACCGGTATCATAGCTCCGGAGCGGTTTTCACGGATATCCGTGAACCGCGGAACATCGGAGTTTTCGCACTCGATGTCCATGAAGCTTTTGATGTCAGTAGTTATCCCGTTGCGGTAGAAGAACTCACCAAGCCCATCGAAGTACAGCCTTTTCCACCATAGTATCTGTTCATCGTTGAGCGCGCCGCATTTTACGATGACTCTTGGCGGGCAGGCGCACTTCCAGTAGCTCACCAGCTCCACCATACCGAGTGAGAACACGATGTATCGGGTCAGCGCCGTATCGGGTATACCGCTCCACTTCCACGAGGGGCGGAATTCATACTCCCCGATGCGGAATAGGAAAGAAAAGCCGGCGTCGTCGAGCGTGAAGCTTTCATAGACGAACGTATCATATTTTGCGCGAAGCTCGGTGAATTTATCCACGGTATGACCTCCGGTTTTACGCGATTATCTTGTCGAAGATAGCAAACATTTTGTCCGCGTATTTCTGCTGATTCGGGAACGCCTCGGCTCTTCCCTTGGGCTTTGGCTCCACAGCGAAGTTTATGTCCTGCTGTACGCCGGTATCGCTCAGGAAGCTTATCTCCGCAGAGTAGATGCCGGTATTCTTCATTTTCTGCGTTTCGCCGAACATGATGTTTGAAAGCATGTATATCTCGGGGTGGCTGGTCGCGGAGTCGAAGCGGTAGAGCACGAGTCTGCCCTTGCTTGTGACAGTGATGTAAGCGAATTCGCTTGTTGCGTGTGTCATACGCTTGACATCCTTCTGAATGATGGCGAAGACGGGGCAGAGTATCTTCTCCTCGTTCTGCAGAAGCGGTTTGAGGGAGTTGAACATTGATGTTTCATTGATATCCATATCTTTTTACCTCATGTGAAAATTATTTACACAAAACGCTGTGATCGGTGGATAACTTCCCGCTGTTTCAGCAGAACCCACCGTCAACGCCGATCACCTGTCCGGTGGTGAAGCGGTTATCCGCGAGAAATCTTGCGGCATGAGCGATATCATCGGGCGAGCCGATACGCATGAGCGGAGTGGAGTCTGCAAGCTCACGCAGATCATCGGCGGAGAGATGAGAGTTCATCTTCGTATCTATGACTCCGGGGGCTATGCAGTTTACACGTATGCCCGAGGGTCCGAGCTCTTTCGCGAGAGCCTTTGTGAAACCTATGATACCCGCTTTGGCAGCGGAGTACGCGACCTCGCAGGATGCTCCGTAAACTCCCCACACGGAGGAGATATTGATGATACAGCCTCGGTGAGCTTTCACCATACCGCGCGCGATATCGCGTGTAAGTATCATGGTACCGGTGAGGTCTGTGTTTATGACCCGCAGCATTTCCTCGTCGCTCATGTCGGTGAACAGCCCGGTATACGCGATGCCCGCATTGTTTATCAGCACATCACAGGACATCACGCTGTCCGTGAGCCTGCGTATATCCGCGGGGTCGGAGATGTCGCAGCGAAGCGGCACTGCATGTGTCTGTGCTGCGCAGGCTTCGGCAGCTGCCGCGTCGTGCAGGTAAGTGAAAGTCACATTGTGAGTACGTGCAAACTCACGGACGAGAGCTCCGCCTATACCGCCGGAGCCGCCGGTTATCAAAACGCCTGCCATACTATTATACTTTCGCCTGCTTGACCGATATTCCGTTGTCATCAGCGGAAAGCTCGATCGCTTTTGGCTGTTTTTCTCCGGCGTTTATGATAAGGTTGGCGATATTGTCTTCGACTTCCTCGCGGATGACCTTGAGGATATCACGACCGCCGTATTTGCCGCCGAACGCTTTGTGCGCTATATATTTGTACGTGCTGTCATCGATGTTGAGCTTGATGCCTGACTCGGCGAGTGCCGCGGTGGTGTCGTCGAGCTGGAGCTTCGCGATGTCTGCGAAGTTCTCTTCAGTCAGCGGCGAGAACACGATGACATCATCGACGCGTCCGAGGAATTCGGGGCGAAGGAAATCGCGCAGTGCTTTCATCGCCTTCTCTTTTGAGAGATCGCCGGCAGACTTGCCAAAGCCGAGACCTGCCTCACCTGAAGACGAGCCTGCATTGGATGTCATGCAGATAAGCGTATTCGAGAAGTCCACCTTTTTACCGTGGGAGTCGCTTATCATGCCTTCATCGAGTATCTGGAGCAGGATATTCATTACATCGGGGTGAGCTTTTTCGATCTCGTCGAAGAGTATCACGGAGTATGGGCGGCGGCGCACCTTCTCGGTGAGCTGACCCGCGTCATCGAAGCCAACATATCCGGGAGGCGAGCCGATTATCTTGGAAACGCTGTGTTTCTCCATGTATTCTGACATATCGAGTCGGATAAGCGGTTCAACTCCGCTGAACAGCTCCTCGGAGAGCACCTTGACCAGTTGTGTCTTGCCGACACCTGTGGGTCCGACGAAGATGAAGGAGGCGGGGCGGCGCTTGGTAGTGAGGTTTACGCGCGAGCGTTTGATCGCTTTGGCTACTTTCTCGCAAGCCTCGTTCTGCCCTACGACTTTGGACTTGAGCACACTCTCAAGGTCGGATATTCTGCGGAACTCGGTCTCAAGGATCTTCTTTGCGGGAATGCCGGTCCACATCTCGATGACTGCCGAAAGTGCTTCCGGCTTCAATCTGTAGAGTGTGATGTATTTTTCGAGTTCATCGAATTCCTCGTTCATTCTCGCGAGCTCTGTCTTTAGATTGGCTATCTTTTCGTAGGTGTCCTCGCTGTTCTTGGCGTTCTCCTGTTGTTCCGAAAGTTCACGCTCGGTCTTCGCTATTGAGCGCTCAAGGTCGTAGTATCTGTTGTACTTTGGCTCATGCAGAGTAGCGTAAGCGCACGCTTCATCGAGCAGATCTATCGCCTTATCGGGCAGGTAGCGGTCGGTGATATAGCGCTCCGAGAGTGTGGCGCACGGTCTTAAGATGCTGTTCGGTATCATGATCTCGTGGTGCTTCTCGTAGTAGTTCTTGATGCCTTTGAGCAGCTCCACGGTCTCATCTATGGTAGGCTCATTAACGGTGACAGGCTGGAAACGGCGCTCAAGCGCGGAGTCCTTTTCGATATACTTGCGGTATTCGGTGAAGGTGGTGGCACCGATGACCTGGAGCTCTCCGCGTGAGAGCGCAGGCTTGAACATGTTCGCGGCGTTCATCGAGCCTTCGCTGTCACCTGTGCCTACGAGCTTATGCACCTCATCTATGAAGAGTATCACATTTCCGTGCTCTTTGATATCGGCGATAAGCGATTTCACGCGGCTTTCGAACTGTCCGCGGAACTGGGTGCCTGCTACCAGCGAGGTAAGATCGAGCAGGTACAGCACCTTATCCCGGAGTCTCTCCGGAACGTCACCGCTTGCCATTTTCAGCGCGAGCCCCTCTGCTATCGCGGTTTTACCGACACCGGGCTCACCGATGAGACAGGGGTTGTTTTTAGTGCGGCGGGAGAGTATCTGAACGACTCTCGCCATTTCCTTTTCTCTGCCTATCATGCGGTCGATATTGCCGGCGATCGCTTTTTTTGTCAGGTTCTCGCAGAATGTGTCGAGGAATTTGTAGCGCTTCTCGCGCTTCTTCTTTCTGCTCTTTTTATCGTCCGTTTTTGCGCTTTTATTTGCGGACTGTTCATCGGAGCCGTTATTATCCTGCGCCTGGAAGAATCTTTGGAAGAACGCGGGCATAGTACCGCCCTCCTTGAAGCCGTCAACAGCTTCCTCGTCCTCCTCCGTCATCGGGTCATCGAACGGATCGGGGTCATTCTCACCGTCGAAATCCTTCGGCGGGCGTCCGGGCGGGAAAGGATAGTCATCCTCGTTTTCGTCGAAGTACTCATCGTCCTCGTCATCAAACTCGTCGTCGATATCTTCCTCTTCATCATAGGGCTCGTTATGCTCGTTGAAGCCGAGCATACTGTCGAGGTCGAAGTCGGAAAGCCCCATTTTTTTCAGGTACTCGTCCACCTGGGGTATATGCAGCTCCTTTGCGCATTTGAGACAGTAGCCGTTTTCGAACTTCTGCGTGCCGGTCATACCCGACATAAATACGACTGCGGGCCTTTTCTTGCACCTTGAACACATAAGATCCATAGTCATCGTTTCCTTTCTGCTTTGTTTACTGTATCATTATAGGTTGAGAAGTTTCAGTACGTCGATATTATACAGGTATTTGAACAGGAATGTACGCTGTATCGTCGTATCATTGATGAACACTATCTGTCCGCCGCACACGGATATCAGCAGCCTCATCAGGATACATACTATCAGTATCGTTACAGCGGCTTCAAGCACTCCGAGCACCGCTCCGAGTATCCCGTTCACCTGCGCCACGATAGGTATACGGTTGATGAGCTTTGACACCTCCGCGATGATGTGAAGTATCAGCATCACCAGAGCGAAGATCATGCAGAACGTTATCGCACGAAGCGGTATCATCACCGTCGGGGTTATCACATCGTTCATGACACGGTCACCGAGCTTGCCGCCCGCCGTAGTCACTATCGAGACGATGAAGCTGTACAGCGCGTCACGGCTGCCGTCCGACAGGTCGCTTCCAAGGCTCCGCAGCGAGGGTGAAGCGGTCTCGCCGAGCTTGTTGCCCACATCTCTGAACGCCCTGAACGCGTCACCCGATGTGAGGTTTGATGCCAGGAATCTTGCGAGCACCACATTACCCATGCCGTAGCGTTTCACATCGGCAGCAGATATGTCGATGTGTCCCGCCTTCACGTATGACCAGTCGCGCTCACCGCTGATACCGAAGCCCGAGAGGTCTGCGCCTTCAATGCCGGTCTCGGACATATCCGCCGCCGACAGATCGAGCATCGCGGCACCGCGCTCGTCATAGTCTATCGTAAGGTCGGACAGATACACCCCGTTCACTTTTGTTTTCATCATATCGACATCCGACAGTCCGGATATCATTTCGGCATCAAACGTGCTTCCGAGACGCTCGGCGGTGTAGTCTTCCACCTTTTCCCGCACAAACGAGTCATAAATGCCGTTCGATACCGGCCCGCAGAGCACGGACGCTGTTATGAAAGCTACGATCGCGGATACCGCGCTTATCAGCACCGCTACCGCGCCGCGTTTTGCTCCCCGATATACCGACACCAGCAATATACCGATGACGAACAGGTCGAGGAACCAGAAAAGTTCACTTCCCAAATCGATTATTCCTTTCTTTCCCGGAAGAGCTCCGGAGCTTCGCGCTAATCGGCGGAGCTTGTGTTGAATTCGTTCAGATGTCTGTAACCAATAGCAACTATATTGTTGCCTATCTTCACAAATGAAGAATAGTCATCGTCCGAGGCATTGATCTCCCTCTCGGTTATAAGGTCGGTGTCGAACACCTTTATCCTCGCGCCGTCAAGTACATAGATGCCGCCTGTGTCCGAGTGTACGCACGCTGCGCTTGCCGAAACGTTTATCTGCGCGTAGGGAGTCGAGTCCTTCCCGAGTGCCGCGAGCACGTTCCTGTTCGCTGAAATATCGTTGTATTGCACGAGCGTGCGCTCCGGGGTCATGCTGAAATGCTTCAGTATCCCGGTATATGAGAAGCTGTCGAGAAGCTCTCCGTTATCAAAGCCGAACGAGGAGACCAGGTTGTCGCACAGCACCGTGACGCGCTCTTTATCGGCGTACAGTCCGCACGGCAGATTTCCGCCCGGCAGCGTGTATTTCCAGTCATAGCTTTCGGTACGCTTTATAGAGAAGCGGTAGATGGTCGCGATAAGGCTTCCGTTCTTCGAGCTTATCGTAGTTACCGCGATGTGTTCTCCGTCACCGGGGAATGCCACCTGCATCACGTTCTCGTCCGCGAATTTCCTCGTGTACTTCCAGTTGCCGCTGTCATCATATATCCGGAGAACATCGGAGTATCTTGATGACTCGGTGAGTATAGCCGCGAGCCCGTCGTTTCCTATCGACGCGTAAACTATCTTATCCTCCATTGTTTTCGAGCAGATTATGCTTGAGCGGTTATATATCGAGAAGCTGTATGCTGACTTGTCATACAGCAGTATACGCTTGTCGCTCGTGGTCTGTCTCGGCTTGCTGTAGCCGTGCTTGAGTGCGTAGAGCTGTTCGCCCGTCGCGTCATACGCGTACAGATAAGTATCCGTGAGCAGCGTGAAGCATTCGCCCGACTGTTTCAGCGAGTAATCGCTGCTTCCCGGAAGGTCGATGGGAAATCCCACGTTGTACGAGGTCTTTGTCTCGACTCTCGACGCGATGCCTCTTAACGGCTCGAACAGAGTATCTGCGTTGAACCACACCAGTGCCGCCGCTATCAGCAGCAGCAGTACCACGATAAGCTTTACCAGGTGTCGGCTCCGCTTTTTTTTCTTTGTGTATTTCCCGAGGTCGACGTTTTTCGGCTTCTCATTTTTTTTCGCCTGATTCGTGACTTCGGAAAGATCGAGTATTTTCATGGCTTTCTCCCGTTTTCAGTAAAGCACCTTGTTCAGATACAACCCGTTCGGCGGTGCGGTCACTCCGAGAAGCTCCCTGTCGCCTGTGGCGAATGCGCGTTCAATGTTTGCTTCGCTGATCTTGCCTTCGCTTATCCACAGAAGCGTCCCCACCATTATTCTCACGGTATTGTGCAGAAATCCGCTCCCGCTCACCGTGAAGGTGACCGTGTCACCGCTTCTCTCAACGCCTGCGGAGTACACCGTGCGTACCGTTGACCTGTGCAGTGCCTGCGATTCTGCGCGGCAGAACGCTTTCAGGTCGTGCTCGCCGACATACAGCTTCGATATCCTGTCAAGCTCTGTCTCGTCGAGCGGGTGAGGGTAGTGCAGCGCGTGTCTGTTGGCGAACACATCGCGCACAGGCGCAGTGTTTATCAAATACACATATTCCTTGCCGTGTGACGAGAACCGGGCGTGGAAGTCTTCGGGCGCGTCCTCGCAGCTTTTCACCGCGATATCGTCCGGGAGCTGTCCGTTCATTGCGCGTACCAACCCGCCGCAAGGTATGGGTTTGTCCGTCTTCACGGTGAGGCAGTACTCTCTTGCGTGAACTCCCGCGTCAGTGCGCGAACAGCCCGCTGCGGTCACGTTCTCTCCGAGTATGCGGCTCATCGTGTCCTCGATAACCTGCTGTACCGTGATGTTGTTTTCCTGCCTTTGCCAGCCGTGGTAGCACGAGCCGTCGTAAGCAATATATATTTTCAGATTTCGCATAAGCATTTTCCCATGTCGTAGCTGCGACCGTTAAAACACTATATTGTCAACAATTACCATGCCCAGTACGCACAATGTGAGTCCCGACGCAAGGAAATCCAGCCGTGACGCTTTCAGAACACGCAGCTTCGTGCGACCCTCACCTCCGCGGTAGCAGCGGCACTCCATAGCGGTGGCAAGCTCGTTTGCGCGCTTGAACGCGCTAACGAACAGCGGTATCAGTATCGGTATCATAGCCTTTGCGCGCTTTATGACACCACCCGAATCAAGTGCCGCGCCGCGCGCCTTCTGTGCCATCATTATCTTGTTGAGTTCCTCGATGAGCGTCGGTATGAACCTCAACGCTATCGTCATCATCATGGCGAGCTCATGTACGGGGAATTTTATCTTTTTGAGCGGAGACATCAGGCTTTCGATAGCATCGGTAAGCACTATCGGCGAGGTCGTGTAGGTGAGCAGCGACATACCGATGATAAGGAACAGTATGCGCAGCACCATGAACAGCGATGTCTCGATGCCCTTGCGGTATATGCTGATGACCCAGAAGGAGACGAGCGGATCCGCCGCCGCTTCCTTGACGAATATCAGATTAAGTATCGCCGTAAAGAGTATTATCGGCATGACCGGCTTTATACTCTTCAGTATCAGCTTAAAGCTTATTCCCGATACCGCGTACACCATTATCATGAACACGCTCGCAAGCCCGAGTCCGACGAAGTTGTCCGCGATGAACAGCATCACCACGTACACGATATCGAGTACTATCTTGAACCTGCTGTCCATCCGGTGTATGACGGAGTTGCCCGGAAAAAACTGGCCTATAGTAATATCATTCAACATCTAGCGCTTTCACAAGCCTTTCTTTTGCTCTTTCCACTGTGTATATATCCTCGCCGATATCGAAACCGCCCGCCTTGAGCAAGTGCGCAAATCGCGATATCTGCGGTATGCCGAGCCCCACCTGTTCAAGCTCGCGGGTGCGGGCGAAGACTTCGTCCGTATCCTCATAGCAGAACAGCCGCCCGTGGTTCATCACGAGTATTTTCTCGGCGTATTTCACTATATCTTCCATGGAGTGCGACACAAGCAGTATAGTCGTGCCGGACTTTTTATGGTATTCATTTATCTCGTCGAGTACAGTGTCTCTGCCTTTCGGGTCAAGTCCCGCGGCAGGCTCGTCAAGTATCAGCACCTCCGGGCGCATAGCGATCACTCCGGCGAGTGCGGCTCGGCGTTTCTGTCCGCCCGACAGGTCAAACGGCGAGCGCTCAAGAAGCTCGTCATCTATGCCCATGGCAGCTGCCGCCTCACGCACGGCTTTATCGATCTCCTCGTCCGACAGTCCCATGTTGCGCGGTCCGTAGGCGATGTCCTTGTAGACCGTGTCCTCGAACAGCTGATACTCGGAGTACTGGAACACGAGCCCCGCGAGGAACCGCACCGAGCGTATGTCGCTGCCTTTGGCCCAGATGTTCCTGCCATCGATGAAGACTTCTCCGGAAGTGGGCTTCAGAAGTCCGTTGAGGTGCTGGATGAACGTTGACTTGCCGCTTCCGGTGTGTCCGATGACACCGACGAACTGTCCTTTCCGTATGCTTACGCTTACGTTGTCAACGGCGGTAGACTCGAACGGCGTACCGACGCTGTACTTATACACAAGTTTTTTGGTCTCCGCGATAAACGGGACGTCCTCGTTCTCCGGGGGCGGTTCATACGGTGTTATATCTATGCTGCGGTGCTTTCGCGATATGAGCGCGTCTGCACATTCCTGTTCGGTGAGGACATCAGCGGGTACATCAAATCCTGCCTTTCTGAGCTCATACATAAGTTCCGTCACCTGCGGAACATCGAGTGAGTGCGCTTTGAGTTCATCGACCTGCGCGAATATCTCGCGGGGAGGGGCGTCCATGATGATCTTTCCATGATCCATCACCGCCACGCGGTCAGCCTGTACAGCCTCGTCCATGTAGTGGGTGATCAGGATTATGGTGACTCCCTGCGAATTGAGCAGCTTCACCGTGTTCATGACTTCAGCGCGTCCGCGGGGGTCGAGCATCGCAGTCGGCTCGTCCAGCACGATACACTCGGGGCGCATTGCAAGCACGCCCGCGATAGCCACACGCTGCTTCTGCCCTCCGGACAGCTGGTGAGGTGAGTGCTCGCGGTGATCGTACATTCCCACGGTCTTCAGCGCGTTGTTCACACGCTCTCGTATCTCGTCCGAAGGTACGCCGAGGTTTTCGAGGGCGAATGCCACATCCTCCTCGACTACGGTGGCGACGAGCTGGTTGTCCGGGTTCTGGAACACCATGCCGACAGTCTGGCGGATATCGAAGACGCGGCTCTCGTCCGCACAGTCGATCCCGTTTACCAGCACTTTCCCGCTTGTGGCGGTGAGAATGCAGTTGAGGTGCTTGGCAAGTGTGGATTTGCCGCAGCCGTTATGACCGAGTACCGCAAGGAACTGCCCCTTCGGAACAGTCAGGTCGATCCCGTGGAGCACCTTGTTTGCTCCGCAGACTTCGCCGTTCTCGTCGTAGGTCTTATATTCAAATTCAAGGTCTGTTATCTCTATCATCTGCTGCATTTCGGATTTCTTTCTTTGTTCTGTGATATAGTGCGGTATCGCTTGCCGCTTTTTTATTTGAATATCGCTATAGCCGTGCTGCCGCATGGAAGGTCAAGATTTCGTCCCGATACGGGGAGCCCTATCTCCTCCGAGATCATCATGCGCTGCTTGGTAAGATCTAACGTGTTATTCAGCAGATATCCCATTATCGTCGGGGAAAGCCCGGTAGTGTAACTGTTGAGCATCACGAAAAGCGGCTTCTCGGTAAGCAGCCTGTTGCAGTTCATCAGAAGTTCGTGTATACAGTCTTCGATCTTCCATACTTCGCCGTTTGTACCGCGCCCGTAGCTCGGGGGGTCAAGTATTATCGCGTCGTAGTGCTTGCCGCGCTTTATCTCACGCAGGATGAATTTCATCGCGTCGTCGACTATCCATCGTATCGGTTTGTCCGCGAGTCCGCTCAGGCGCGCGTTCTCCTTTGCCCATGTCACCATGCCCTTCACCGCGTCCACGTGGCATACATTCGCTCCCGCTGCAGCGCACGCAAGGGTAGCGCCGCCGGTGTACGCGAAAAGGTTCAGCACGTTTATCTCGCGTCCCGCGCCTTCGATGAGCCTGCGGCACAGATCCCAGTTCACAGCCTGCTCGGGGAACAGTCCCATGTGCTTGAAGTTTGTGGGCTTGATAAGAAATGTGAGGTCGCGGTATTTAAGCTTCCAGCTTTCGGGCATGCTCGGATTTTTTATCTCCCAGTGACCGCCGCCCTTCTCCGAACGGTGGTAGACAGCGTCCGAATCTATCATGTCACGTGCGAAGTCCTTGGTGAAGTTGCGCCAGACTATCTGCGGGTCGGGGCGCGCTACGCAGTATTTGCCCCATCTTTCGATGCGGTATTCGTTGGCGCAGTCGCAGAGCTCATAGCTCTCCCATTTGTCGGCGACTCTCATGCTCTCACCTCACCGCAAAGCTCTGCTTTTACAGCATCCACGATCAGGCGTGTGTAACGCTGCACTTCATTTTCGTCTTTGCCTTCTATCATAACGCGGATGAGCGGCTCTGTACCGCTTTCCCGCACGAGTATGCGTCCGTTGCTGCCGAGGGCGGTCTCAGCTTCTTTTATAGCCGCAAGTATTGCCGCGTTGCTGTCCCAGAGACCCTTCTTGTCCTCGGTGATCTTCACGTTTTCGAGGACCTGCGGATAGTTCATGAACTCGTCATTGTACTCCGAGAGCGGCTTTCCCGACTGCGACAGCAGAGATATCAGCTTCACCGCCGTGAGCTGACCGTCGCCTGTGGTAGCGTGATCGAGGAATATGATATGCCCCGACTGCTCGCCGCCTATATTGAAGCCGTCGCTGAGCATCCGTTCGAGCACATACCTGTCACCGACAGCGGTGCAGACAGTTTCTATCCCGTGCTCTTTCATGTACATATGAAATCCCAGATTGCTCATGACCGTGACTACGGCGGTGTCCTTGTTGAGCACGCCGTCAGCCTTCATTTTCCCGGAGATTATCGCAATAAGCCTGTCGCCGTCCACGACCCTCCCCTTGTTATCCACCGCGAGGCATCTGTCCGCGTCGCCGTCAAAAGCAACGCCGAGGTCATAGCCTCCCTTTTTCACCCGCTCGCACAGCTTCTCGATGTGTGTGGAGCCGCACTTCTCGTTTATGTTGCAGCCGTCGGGGCTCGCGTTGATTATGTCTGCGCGGAGCCCAAGCCGTCCGAACAGCTTAAGCGCCGTGGCGGAGGCGCTGCCGTTGGCGCAATCCGCTATTATGCGCATTGAGCCCGGTCTGATCGAAGCGCACTTCGCGATGTGCTCGATGTACAGCTCCGCGGCGTTCGGCAGTGCACTCACACGACCTACCCCTGTTCCGCTGCTCAACTGCATGATTTCGGGTGTGTCGAGTATCAGGGCTTCTATCTCATTCTCAACTTCGTCGGGGAGCTTGAAGCCCGTTCCCGCGAAGAGCTTGATGCCGTTGTATTCCACGCTGTTGTGTGATGCGGAGATCATCACTCCCGCGTCGGCGTTTTCATGTATCACGAGGTATGCCACAGCGGGTGTCGGTACTACACCGAGCGTCACCGCGTCAGCACCAACGGACATGATGCCAGATATAAGCGCGGCTTCGAGTATGTCCGACGATACGCGCGTATCCTTGCCGATCAGCAGCCGTGCTTTGCTTCCGGCGGCTTTGTGCTTGGTGAGCACAATGGCTGCGGCTCTGCCTATGTTCATCGCGAGCTCGCAGGTAAGCTCCGTAATGGCTACGCCGCGTGCTCCGTCTGTTCCGAACAATCTGCCCATTCTATCTTATCTCCTTATGTTGTTATCGAATTATTCGAAGGTCTGCTGACCCGGCTGGTCGATATTCAGGTGCTTGTAAGCGAGTCGTGTTGCCGTACGGCCTCTCGGGGTACGGGCGATGAAGCCGAGCTGCATCAGGAACGGCTCGCAGACATCTTCAAGTGTGACAGCTTCCTCACCCAGCGCCGAAGCCAGTGTATCCAGTCCCACGGGACCGCCGTTGTAGCCCTTGATTATCATTGTGAGAAGCCGTCTGTCGAGTCCGTCGAGTCCGAGCTTATCTATCTCCAGCCTGTCAAGAGCGATATCCGCCATGTCGCGGGTTATCTTTCCGTTACCCATGACTTCCGCGAAGTCGCGCACACGCTTGAGCAGCCTGTTGGCTATTCTCGGCGTACCGCGTGAGCGTTTTGCTATCTCAAGAGCGCCCTCGCGCTCGGTGGGTATCGTAAGTATCACCGACGAGCGCATTACGATATCGCAGAGTTGGTCTTCGGTGTACAGCTCAAGGCGCTGTATCACGCCGAACCTGTCGCGCAGCGGGCTCGTGAGCTGACCTGCGCGGGTGGTGGCACCAACGAGGGTGAACTTCGGCAGGTCGATGCGGATCGACTGCGCGGAGGGTCCCTTGCCGATTATGATATCCAGCACATTGTCCTCCATGGCGGGGTAGAGTATCTCCTCCACCTGACGGGACATACGGTGTATCTCGTCAATGAACAGCACATCGCCGTCCTTCAGATTTGTGAGTATGGACGCGAGGTCTCCCGGCTTCTCGATCGCGGGACCTGAAGTCACGCTTATCCCGACTCCCATCTCATTGGCTATGATACGCGCGAGCGTGGTCTTTCCGAGTCCCGGAGGGCCGTACAGCAGCACGTGGTCAAGCACATCACCGCGGTCTTTCGCAGCCTTGATGAACACGGACATATTCTCCTTCACCTTATCCTGTCCGATGTACTCGCACAGACGCTTCGGGCGCAGGCTGTATTCTATGTCGGCATCTTCGGGTCTGAGTTCAGGCTCGGTGAGGCGGGGGTCGCCGCGTATCTCGTCGTCATCGTGGTTTATCTCGATCATTCGTTATCCTCCGAAAAGTCCGGTCACAAAGCCTACAAGCTTTCCGACCAGTGAGCCTATCGTCATCTTATATAACAAATATATGACGACTACGCTCGTCAGTATTATCAGCAGCACGAGAATGGCTTTCAGCATGCTTTTCTGCTTTTTAAGCTCCGCCCGGAGCTCATTGATCTCGCTTTTTGTCTCGTCCTGCGGGGGTTCCGTTGTCTTTTCCTCCGGCATCATTTTATGCTCCCTATTTTCTTCAGCGCTTCCTTGACCAGCTCCGACACGGGAAGCTCCGGTGAGAGCCCTGCCAGCGCTTTCTGCGCCTGTGCCGCGGTGAAACCCAGAGCGGTGAGCGCCGTTACAGCCTCCGCGATGCCGCCGGTCACTGCGATAGTCGGGCTTGAAAGCTGAGCATAGGTGTCCGAGCTTATCTCGCCGATGCGGTCGGTCATCTTGTCCTTGAGTTCGAGTATGATACGGTCGGCGGTCTTTTTGCCTATGCCCGGCACCCGTGTGAGTACCTTGCTGTCACCCTGTGCGACGCACAGTGCAAATCCCTGCGGCGACATCCCTGACAGTATCGACAGCGCAGCTTTGGGTCCCACGCCGTTGACAGTCAGCAGAAGCTTGAAGCAGTTCAGCTCCGCCGCTTCGGCAAAGCCGAACAGCTCCATAGCGTCCTCCCGCACATTAAGGTAGGTGAGCAGGAATACCTCCTCGCCTGTTTTGAGAGAAGACAGCGTGTATGATGTGCTCCTGCACGCGAATCCTACGCCTCCGCACTCAACTACCGCGAGGTCTGCGGTCTTGTGCGTGAGCTTGCCTCTTACCGAATATATCAATGTCTGTTGTCTCCTTTCAGCGCCGAGTTCATAGCCGAACCGGACGAGTGCGCACAGCATACCGCGATAGCGAGCGCGTCCGCGGTATCGTCGGGCTTTGGTATAGCGGGAAGCTTAAGAATGTTCTTTGTGAGCTCCTGTACCTGCTTCTTGACGGCTTTTCCATAGCCGGTCACCGAGCTTTTCACCTGGAGTGGGGTATATTCGAAGATCTCGATGTTTCTCTGTCTTGCCGCAAGGAGAACGATGCCGCGCGCTTCAGCGACAGCGATCGCAGTCGTGGCGTTGGTGGTGAAGTACAGCCGCTCGATAGCCATAGCTTCGGGTTTGAACCGGTCGAGCACCTCACAGGTGTCGTTGTATATCTCCAGCAGCCGTGTATTGAACTCTGTCTCGGCATCGGTGGTTATAGCGCCGTAGTCGATGACGGTGAACTGCCGCCGTTCGTATTCTATTACCCCGAAGCCAACAATGGCGTACCCCGGGTCTATGCCGATTATCCGCATTTTATCCTACTTTCAGCTTTATTACATAATTATAGTCATACCATTATAACATATTTCTGCGGTTTTTGCAAGTGTTTTGTGAGTTCTTTTTATACTGCGGGAGAGTAAAAAAGTGCCCTTCCTAACGACAGGGTGTCGTAAGGAAGGGCACGTATCGCCGAAAAAGGCGGTCACTCCATGGGAGCGTTGTCCGTAGAGCCCGGTATGGGCGGGAGCGTAGATCCGATGTAGAACTCCTCACCTTCACGCGGACCTGCGGATGATGCGACACTGAACCGCCATGTCGGGCTCTGTCCGCCCATTGATGCGGTGTCATGTATGATCTCGTTGTCTTCGACGGTCACTATGACCTCGGCGGTCACGGTGCCCTCGGTACGATCGGTGTAGTTGTGGACGTAGAATGAGTAATCGCCTACGGGCGGTGTGTCGAAGTAGATATGCTCGATAGACTCTTCGCGCTCGCCGTTGATGTTCATGTCAACGTCGAGATATCCGTCGTCCGCACGCTTGTTGTTGTAGGAGATATGTCCGCCCTTCGGGGTCGTGCAGTGCAGGTCGAGGTCATCGGGGCCGTACCAGTGCAGTGTAATGGTGAGCTTGCCGTCATGGGCTCCCATTTCGGAGAGCAGTGCGCTGATGCCGGAATCTTCCGACTCGGGGCCGAAGTGCTTCGTGCCGTCCGCGTCCTTGAAGAACTCGCAGACGGATATGGTGAAGTTGATGCTTTCCGTTTCTTCCTCGCCCTTATTCACCTTTTCCATGAATTCCTTGGGCAGTATGTCGCTGTACAGGAGCGATACGTAGCTGCCTGCGATCTCGGGCTTCCATTCAAATTCCTTCTTCGGGCCGCCGCGCGAGGGTGTTATCGTGACGCGGAAGCCGTCTGTGAGGTTAGCTTTCATGACATCGCTCGCCACGGGCATCCTGAAGCGTATCTGTCCGTTCTTCTTTTCAGGCTGCACCTTGTCGGGCGCGAACATCGTCCACAGCTTATAGCCGTACAGCTTATCGTCGCTGTCCTTGGGTCTGCTGACGCCGTCGACCTCGATGAGGCCTGAATTCAGCATTGTGGTTATCGGGGCCGGTTTGTAGAACGTACCGTATCTGCAGGTCTCAGCGACCGCGTCTCCGACCTTGATGAACGAGACATCGCTGTTGACCGATGCCGCAAAGCCCTGATCCTGCTCAAGTATCATCGCGATCTTCTTTGTATAGCCTTCGGGCACATACGGCTCGAACATACGGACCTTTATCGTCATATCCTGGTTCACGAGCTTTGTGGCACCGCCGTTTCTGTCGGAAAGTCCGACGGTCGGGTATGCCCAGCGCAGATTGTCGCCGGATTTGATCGCCTCTTGAAGCAGAACATTGCGGTTTTTGAATGCAAAGTGAGTATATGCGGAGCTGAGCGTTTCAAGGTTCGTCATACTGAACGCCTTGATCATCATTTCCGAGAAGCTTGGGTGTGTGAGGAACTTCTCATAGGTGTAGAACAGGTCGTTCCAGGTTATTCCGGTGCCTTCGCCCTCGGGCGAGCCGACACGTCTCCAGAGGTATTCGATAAACCGCGCGTAAACGTAAGACGCGTCGGAGCGTTCGGATTTGTAGATGCCGCCGAGAGCTCCGCCGAAATCCTTGGTCTTCGGTTCGGTGGACTTTGAGGTCTCCCATGTCTTGGTGGCGTAGCCGTCCATCTCAAGGGCAAGGTACTGCCATTCCGTACCGTTGCCGAGATCCTGCTCCGTGGTGACTATACCGCGTGCGGGGTCTTTGTAATACTTGTACGCAAGCTCCTCCATAAGCTGGGCAGATGCCTCGTCAAAGCGAACGTTCGAGAACGTCGAGATGCAGTACTCGCGCTGGCTCACATGGGTGAGCTCGTGCGTGAGCGTACAGAGGATATGGTCGTCCGCCTTCTTGCTGTTATCTATACCCTCGGTTTTGATGACACAGTATGCGCGTCCGAGCGGGAACGTTGTCACGGTCACGCCGGGCTGTGCATAATTGGGCTTCATGTATATCTCGGGTACGTAGGTGGGCATTCTTATCTTCGCCACATCCTTGAGGTAAGAGCGCGCCGTGCGGCACAGATCAGCCATTTTCAGAAGGCTGTTCGGCGTGAAGCTCAGGCTTTCAAGGTCAAGGTAGAGCGTCTTGACGAGCTGGTTGTACTCGGGGTCATCGGCAAGCTTTTTCGCGGTGAGCTGTATCCACCTCGGTTCGAGCTTGTCCACGCTGAAGACTCCGTTGTTCTCCGCGATGACCTGTCTTTTTGCCTCTTCACGTACTGACATCTTGACTTCGGCTTCTCTGGCTGATATCTTGTCCTGCTTTGCCTTGAGCTCGTTGGACAGATAGAATCGCACATTATAGATCTTTTTGCCGCGGTTGCGAAGCCACTTCACCGTCTGACCGAGGTCATTCACGCCGGTGTATACCTCGCCCTGTTTCTCATAGACGGGGTATGCGGACATTCCTATGAGCCACGAGCAGCTCTGGAATTCGTTTATTCCGATAAGACCGCCTGTGACGAGAATGTATGAATAGATAGAGATACCGAATATGATGAGCTCGTTCTGGCGCGATTCGAGGCGCAGCATCTTATCCTGTATCTCGGTCACGAACTCGTTCCACACGCCGTTCTCGTCGACGTGGAACACCTGGAGCAGCCCCATCATATCCTCCGGTATGCCGATGCGGCTGAGGTCGAACTCCATGGTGAATGTGCCGGGCATAATGTCGTCGGGACCCATGCCCGCATCGACCTCCCAGCCGCAGAGCGGTGTTATGTTGAGGTCGGGCTCGTTGTAGCTGTACAGCTTCGTTTCGATCTGTTCCATCAGATCCTGTCCGAACCGTGTGACGTTGAACGTCCTGTCGGTGTCCAGCGCATTCTCCTCCGCGTAGATAGTCACGCCGTCGGCAGGCTGTACGCGGAACGCCCTGCTGTTGCCGCCGGGAGTCACATATTCCGGCTCGGTGTATGTTGCTGTGGGAGGATCGGGTATATGCGGCGTCATCAACGGAAGCAGGAAGCCCGGTTTGGTGATGCCCGTGACGATTATCGCGAGTATCAGCGTGAAGCAAAGCAGCGTTATCGGAAATTTCTTTGGTCTCTGCATGTTTCGTTTCCCCCTTCCTTACGACTCGGAGTGGATCCATTCGTATGTTTCGTGGCCGGCTTCGCGCTCCTCATTAGGGTCGCGCTCTGTGTCCGACGGCGTGAGCCAGCTGTAGTCGGGCTCAGGCTCGTCCTCATCCTCGTATGTGACGGGTTTGAAGAAGCTCGGTTCGAGCAGAGCCGTGCGCACGTTGGGAAGTCCGTACTTCCACCCGATGAACAGCATCACTATGCACGCTATGATCAGCAGTATGCGCAGGAATATGTAGCGCTTCGGTTTAAGCGGCACTGCCGCGCCGGGAGCGTACTGCGTCATGTATGCCTGCTGTGCGAGCTGCTGTGACATGGTGGGATACGGCTGCTGATACTGGGGCGGCACAGGCTGCTGATACTGGGGCGGCACAGGCTGCTGGTACTGGGGCTGCACAGGCTGCTGGTACTGGGGCTGCACAGGCTGCTGATACTGGGGCTGCACAGGCTGCTGATACTGGGGCTGTGCAGGCTGCTGATACTGGGGCTGTGCAGGCTGCTGATACTCGGGCTGTGCAGGCTGCTGATACTCGGGCTCCGGTTGAGGCTGCGATTCGGGTTGAGGAGCGGGCTGAGCGCTGTTGCCTTCCGGGATCACCATGCTTCCGCACATTCCGCAGAAGGTAGCGCCGTCTTTCATGGGGCTGCCGCATTTGTAACAGAACTTTGCCATTATATCATCTCCTTGTGTAAGCGTTGACGGATTACTTAATGCTGCTGTAACTGATCGGTCATTGATTAAATTATATCATAAAATCAAATACTTGTAAAGAGTCTGTGATAAACGAAGGTCATTTCTCGTTTCGCTTTTTCCGGTTTACGAGTATATTTGTGAGTATGCCGAGTATAAGCGCGGCTGCGACCTCTGTGATCGTTACCGAACCAAAGCTTATGCTGAGTCCGCCGATGCCCGTAATAAGGATAACGGATACGACAAAAATGTTCCTGTTCTCGTCAAGATCGAGATGCTGTATCATCTTGAGACCCGATACAGCGATAAATCCGTACAGCGCCACGCAAAGCCCGCCCATAACGCATGACGGTATCGAGTTTATGAACGCGACGAACGGTGTTATGAACGCCATCAGCATACATCCCACAGAAGCGGTTATGGTAGTTCTCGTCGACGCGTTCCCCGTAAGCGCCACACACGCGATGGATTCGCCGTAGGTGGTGTTCGGGCAGCCGCCGAAAAAAGCTCCCGCTATCGAGCCGAGACCATCGCCGAGCAGTGTCCTGTCAAGTCCGGGGTCAGTAAGAAGATCATGATTGATGATAGACGAGAGGTTCTTGTGGTCCGCGATATGCTCCGCGAAGCCTACAAACGCCACGGGGACATACGCAGTGAGTATCGTTATTATGTATGACGGCGTCATCTCCGTGAGCCCTTCTGCAGCGCCTATGAACACAAAATCCGGGATGCTTAAGAATGTGCTTAATGAAACCTGACCGTCCGGGATCATAGATCTTTCAAATACGCTGAAGTCGGTTATCAGCATCTCGTTTATACCCGCGCCCGTCCCGATGACAGTGAATACCGCAGCGGCGGCATATCCCGCGAGAATACCTATCAGGAACGGTATGAGCTTCAGCATCTTTTTGCCGTATACCGAGCAGATCATCGTAACTGCAAGGGTGATCAGTCCGCAGATGAGAGTGAAGTGCGGTGAAGCGAGCGCTACGCTTTGGCCCGACTCCGTTACAGCGGTCACATTACCGGAGCGCAGATTTGACACTGCGTTCCCCGCGAGAGACAGACCTATTATAGAAACGGTGGGTCCGATGACCACAGGAGGCATAAGCTTGTCTATCCAGTTTACGCCGACTTTCTTTACTATAACAGCCAGCATGGCGTATACAACACCTGCCGCGGTTGCGCCTATTATCAGTCCCAGCATTCCGAGTCCGGCAGAAACTCCGCCTGCGAAGGCTGCGGACATGGAACCGAGGAATGAGAAGTTTGAGCCGAGGAACATGGGGCTTCTGCGCCTTGTCATTATAATGTACACAATAGTGCCGATACCAGCGCCGAACATCGCGGCGGAGGGCGCAAGTCCGTGACCTACGATCATAGGCACCGCGACAGTTGCGGCAAGTATTGCGAGCATCTGCTGCAAAGCCAGAGAGAAAAGCTGGAGCCCTTGCGGCTTGTCCAGAATGTCGTATTTCAGCTTCATAATGATCGCCTCCTGATTTAATGATATAGCTTATAATTATTATATCATGCTTTGCGATAAATGTCAATTTCAGGAACAGCAGGCAATAGCTTCGCGTTCACAATGTGTAGTCTGCACTTACTGCGTACAGGTAACTGCTGTATTCATATGAGACTGACGACTGTGACGCAGAAATAATCCGTATAGAAGATAACTTCCATACGGATCGCGCCCCCGCGCTGCGGGGTGTCTGGAGTTAACACTTTAGATGTTTCTCTGGACAGCGACGGCGGCGAACGCGCTGCAGCGTATCGCTTCGCGTTAAAAAAGCAGAGTCTGTACAGACTTCGAAAGAATGTTTATGAAAACTCCGGACGTCGCGGCAGAAAAAATCCGTATAGCAGATAACTGCCATACGGATCGCGTCCCCGCGCTGCGGGGTGTGAAGTTAACACTTTAGATGTTTCTCCGGACAGCGACGCAGAAAAAATCCGTATAGCAGATAACTGCCATACGGATCGCGCCCCCGCGCTGCGGGGTGTGAAGTTAACACTTTAGATGTTTCTCCGGACTGCGAGGCAGAAAAAATCCGTATAGCAGAGAACTGCCATACGGATCGCGCCCCCGCGCTGCGGGGTGGTGCCGCTGACCGGGGTCGAACCGGTACGGATTTTACTCCGAGGGATTTTAAGTCCCTTGTGTCTGCCAATTCCACCACAGCGGCATATTTAACTTAATTATTATATCATAAACAAATGCTTTTGTCAACATTTTTTCGCAAACAAAATATCTCCCGCCGACAGAGAAACCGACGGCGGGAGACAGAATGATCAGGTATAATCCACCACATTCACCCACGATGCGAGCAGATCTCTTTCCTTCTCGTTGCCCTTTACGGACTGCGAGGCAGCGACGATCGGCATCCACTTCTGAACATACTGAAGAGCCGTATCGGTCTTGTCGCAGAAGGCTTTGAGGTACTGCTTGCCAATATCCTCGTTACCGGAGAGGCAGAACGTGAGGTATGTTCTTGCCGCGTCGGCGGAGGCGTTGCCCTGTGTGGCATGAGCCCAGTCGATGATGTAGGGCTTGCCGTCGGGAGTGATGATGACGTTGGAGGGGTTGAAGTCACCATGGCAGAGCTTAAGATGCTTGGGCATGGACTCAAGCGTAGTATGAAGGTCATATCGTACGGTAGCGGGGAAGGAGGACGCTGATATCTTTGCGTGCATCTTGTCCTTCAGTCTGCCGAGCAGCTGGCACTTGTGCGACTGCACCTCAATCTGCAGGTTCACAAACAGCTCCATGTACTCGTCAAGCTTGCCGGGGTTCTCCTGCCACATCTGCATGAGGGTCTTGCCCTCGATAAAATCGGACACTATCGTCCACTTGCCGTCTATGGTGATGACCTCGCGCACCTTCGGGATATTGAGACCGGTGAGCTCCACGCGCGCCTGATTGAGCGCTTCGTTGAGTATGGCATGCTTGGGGCAGTCCGCGCTGAACACCTTGAGCGCAGCATCGCCGTCGCGGTATATGGTCTTGTCGCTGCGTTTTGCGATTACTTTATCGAGCTTCATTGTCGTTCCCCTCCTTATTTCTTAACCGGTCTGCCGCGTTTGGCGGGAGCCTTTGCCGGAGCTGCCTTTGTGGACTTGGTGGGAGCTTTTCTGGGTGCCGGCGCCTTTTTTGTGAGCTGTGACTCGTCGGGCTTGTCGATCTCCTTGAAGGTACCGCCGTAGTATGCGTTCATGTACATCTGTTTCAGCTCACTCATAAGCGGGTATCTCGGGTTGGCACCGGTGCACTGATCGTCGAATGCCGCCTCGGTCATCTCATCGAGTGTCGCGAGGAAATCCTTCTCGCTCACGCCGTAGTCCGCTATCGTCTTCTTGATGCCGATGCGTTCTTTGAGCTTCTCGACTGCCGCTATCAGCTTTTCGAGCTTCTCGGTATCAGTCCTGCCGCCGAGTTTCAGGTGGTCGGCGATCTCTGCATATCTTGCGAGAGCGTGCGGGTGGTCGTACTGCGAGAATGTTCCCATTTTCACGGGAGTCTCGGACGCGTTGTAGCGCATCACATCGCAGATAACAAGCGCGTTTGCCACGCCGTGCGGTATATGGTGGTACGCGCCGAGCTTATGCGCGAGTGAGTGGGATATGCCGAGGAACGCGTTCGCGAATGCCATACCCGCCATAGTTGCCGCATTTGCCATTTTTTCACGCGCTTCAACGTCATTCTGACCGTTGTCATAAGCACGGGGCAGGTACTCGAATATCGTATCAAGGGCTTTGAGCGCAAGGCCGTCGGTGTAGTCTGTAGCCATGACAGACGCGTATGCTTCGAGAGCGTGAGTTACCGCGTCTATACCGGAAGCGGCGGTAAGACCCTTCGGCGCGCTCATGTGCATGTCGGTGTCGATTATCGCCATGTCGGGAAGCAGCTCATAATCCGCGAGCGGGTATTTGCAGCCGTCCTCCTTGTCGGTGATGACTGCGAACGGAGTTACCTCCGAGCCTGTTCCCGCAGATGTCGGGATAGCCACAAAGTATGCCTTTTCTCCCATCTTCGGGAAGGTATAAACGCGTTTGCGGATATCTATGAAGCGCATAGCCATATCCTTGAAATCCGCATCGGGATGCTCGTACAGCACCCACATGATCTTTGCCGCGTCCATTGCCGAGCCGCCGCCCACAGCGATTATCACATCGGGCTTGAACGAGGTCATGAGCTTTGCGCCTGCCTTCGCGCTGTCGAGTGTCGGGTCGGGCTCTACGTCGAAGAATGTCTCGTGAACGATGCCCATTTCGTCGAGCTTGTCGGTTATAGGCTTTGTGAAGCCTGCTCCGTAAAGGAAGTTGTCCGTAACGACGAACGCGCGCTTTTTGCCCATTACAGTGCCGAGCTCGTCAAGTGCGACGGGCAGGCAGCCTTTCTTGATATACACCTTTTCGGGTGCTCTGAACCAAAGCATATTCTGTCTCCTTACTGCAACGGTCTTGATGTTCAGCAGGTGCTTCACGCCCACATTCTCGCTTACGCTGTTGCCGCCCCACGAGCCGCAGCCGAGGGTAAGTGACGGCGTCATTTTGAAGTTGTACAGGTCGCCGATGCCGCCGTGGGAGGAGGGGGTATTGACGAGTATTCGTCCGGTCTTCATGCGGGATTTGAACTCGTCGAGGATATCGCCCGCGGTATGCTCGTTCAGGTATATGGACGAGGTATGACCGTAACCGCCGTCTGCTATCAGACGTTCCGCCTTGCTCATGGCGTCCTGTATGTCGTTCGCTTTGTACATGGCGAGTACGGGGGAGAGCTTTTCGTGCGCGAACTCTTCGGTGATGTCAACGCTCGTGACTTCACCGATAAGCACCTTGGTACCTGCGGGGACTGTCACTCCGGCGAGCTCCGCGATAGTCGCTGCCTTCTGTCCTACGATCTTTGCGTTGAGCGAGCCGTTGATGATGATAGTGCGGCGGACCTTGTCGAGCTCCGCGCCCTTGAGGAAGTAGCAGCCGCGCCGCGCGAACTCGCGCTTGACCTCATCGTAGATGTCCTTCGGGACGATGACGGACTGTTCAGAAGCGCAGATCATGCCGTTATCGAAGGTCTTGGAATGTATTATCGAGTTTACTGCGAGCACGATATCCGCGGATCTGTCGATGATCGCGGGAGTGTTGCCCGCGCCGACGCCGAGAGCGGGTTTACCGCTGGAGTACGCTGCCTTTACCATTCCGGGACCGCCGGTAGCGAGGATAATGTCGGCTTCCTTCATGACGAGTGTGGTCATGTCAAGGCTCGGCGCGTCTATCCATGATATTATGTTCTCGGGAGCTCCCGCCTTGATCGCCGCGTCACGTACGATGCGCGCAGCTTCGATCGTGCTCTTCTTTGCGCGGGGATGAGGGCTGAATATGATGCCGTTGCGTGTTTTCAGAGCGATGAGCGCCTTGAATATTGCCGTCGAGGTCGGGTTGGTGGTCGGGATCACGGCTGCGATAACACCGATAGGCTCGGCGATCTTCTGCATGCCGTACGCCTTGTCCTCTTCGATAACGCCGCAGGTCTTCGTATTCTTGTAGGCGTTATAGATATACTCGGAGGCGTAGTTGTTTTTGATGACCTTGTCTTCGACAACTCCCATTCCGGTCTCTTCGACAGCCATTTTAGCGAGCGGCAGTCTCTGTTTGTTTGCGGCAGACGCGGCAGCCAGAAATATCTTATCTACCTGCTCCTGCGTGAACGTCGAGTATATGCGCTGGGCTTCGCGTATGCGCTTAAGCTCGGCTTCGAGCGCGGGAACGCTGTCTACGACGGGTCTTTCCTTCTTGTCCATTAGAGCTTCCTCCTGTCTGTGGTATATGATGATAATATTATATCACATTTTTTTCCATTTATCAATAGAAGAGTGAAAACAGTCGGAAAACACAATAAAAAAACCGGATCCCGCACGAAAAACGGGAGCCGGTGTGAGCTTCAGAGACTGACAGACCGCAGCCTGTTATAAAGTGGTGATGTCGCTTCCGAACCATTTGGTGGAGATCTCTGCGATCGTACCGTCATGTTTCATCTCGTAAAGCATTTCCTGAACGCGGTCGCGAAGCGATATATCGCCCTTGAGGAAGCCGACGGCGATAGTCTCTTTCTCTTCTTTCAGAGTGCCCGGGATAATATAGCAGTTAAGGTCGTTCGAGCGTATGATGTAATACACCGAGACCGAGTCGATGAAACCGATCTCCGGAGAGCCTTCAGCCACGTGCTTAATGAGATCCACGTTGTTGTCGAAGTATTCCAGCCGGATATCATCGATATTATCGTAATCTTTCAGAATGTCGCATACGGACGAGCCGGACTGTACTCCGACGGTAACGTCCTTTATGTCACCGATGGCCTTTATCTTGCTGTCGGAAGGCGTAACGAACACGAGGTCGTTGTTGAGATACGGCTCGGAAAGGCACATTGCTTCTTCTCTTTCAGTCGTTACGGACATACCGTTCAAGATGCAGTCAATGCTGCCGGCGTTGAGCTCATTTATCTTCTCGTCCCAGTCTATGCCCTTGCACACGAGCTCAATATTGAGTCTGCGGCACACCTCACGTGCAAGATCGATGTCAAATCCGACTATTTCACCATTCTCATCCGTGAAGCCAATGGGCGGGAAGCATATATCAAGCCCGAGTACGAGCTTGCCGGAGTTAAGCACCTTGTTCAGCGAATCGTCGGTGACCGCGGGAGTCTTGTCAACGGCAGATGAACATCCGGAGATCAACACAGCTGCAAGTGCGACGGCTATTGCTTTGATGTTTATTCTCATTATTAAAGTCGTTCTCCTTAACTTTGTATATCTTTACGCTAAAACGAAAAACAGGCGAAACGCAAGTGAAAAGACGAGAGTTCAAACGTTTACCGGGTAATTGCTGCATCATGAGCGCAGTGCCATCGCTTCGGGGTATGATTGCGATACAAAAGTAAATCTAAACTCCGGACAGCGAGGCAGAAAAATATTCCGCCTCAGGTAAACCCGAGACGGAATCGCCGCCGCGCGTCCGCGGCTGTCTATGCCGAACACTTTTGATTTTATATGTTATTGTGCTGTGTTGTCGATCATACGCGTACTCCGAACTGTGAACGTACTCGTATCTCGAGAGGTCCCGTTTCGTCCAAAGGTCCAGTTTCATTCAGAGGTCCCGTTTCTCCTACGCTCAACGGTCCGGTTTCATTCAGCGGTCCGGTTTCATTCAGCGGTCCGGTCTGTGCGGATGCACATACGCTTGCTGTAACTATCATTGTTGCTGCTGCGAATAATGCTGCGATCTTCTTTGTTAAATTTGTTTTTTTCATTGTTATGTCCTCCTGTTAGTTGGTTGGTTTTTGATTTTGATATCCGGGATTTTTTGTTTCCCTTTCTGTAATTACATAATAACACGTTTTTCCGGATAAATCAATAATCAGATATACGGCGACATGTTGCTTATACAACACTTCCGATATGATTCGTCGCTTAATTTACAGATCGGATCGAAAATGTCATACTATTTTGTACGAACCTAATTAAACAGAAACAAAAGAGAACACCCAAGATCAGTGTTCTACATTGTTTAGGACTGTGATTACATAAAAATGTATATACGAACTCCGGGTTGTGAGGCAGAAAAAATCCCGCCTCAGGTAAACCCGAGACGGATTCGCAGCGCGCGTCCGCGGATGTGATTGCGTTACAATAAGTATATCCGTACTTCGGACAGCGAGGCAGAAAAATACCGCAGAGCAGATAACTGCCCTACGGTTTCGGCGCCCGCCGTGCGGGCTGGCACGCCATGAAGGATTCGAACCTTCGACCTACCGCTTAGAAGGCGGTTGCTCTATCCAGCTGAGCTAATGGCGCATAGATAAATATAACGGGCAGCAGCCCGATGAAATATGGAGCGGGTGATGGGAATCGAACCCACGTGTTCAGCTTGGAAGGCTGACATTCTACCATTGAACTACACCCGCATAATTAATGCCTTATAATAATACCACATTCCCCTCGATTTGTCAAGGGTTTTTTGAAAAAAACTCCGCGGATCAAAGTCTGATTATATACTTAAGGTGACGGAAACCGTCACGGAACGGTTTGAGCTTTGAATGGTGCTCGAACCGGCATTTGCGCAAAACGGTGGGTGTCTGGCCGATGCGGAGCCCCTTTAAGGCACACTGGGCTATCATTTCGGTGGCGAATTCCATGCCGTCAGTGTGGAACACGGTATTCCTGACGGCGGCGCGGGTGAGCGCACGAAGACCGCAGTGGAAATCCCGCACAGGGGTATGAAGCTTGATACGACCGCACCAGGAAAGGAACGGCACTCCGATCCTGTGTGAAAACGGCATTGCTCCTTTTTCTATCCCGCCGGCGAATCTGTCCCCGATGATAACATCATACTCTCCGCGCTCAAGCGGAAAGTAGAACTCCTCAAGGTGCAGAAAATCGTAGGTGGTATCACAGTCCCCGAATATTATGACATTTCCGCGGGCATGCTCAAGCCCGGTGCGTATCGCGCGTCCGTATCCGCGGCGCTGTTCGCACACGACAAGAGCGCCGTGCTTTGCCGCGGTATCGGCGGAGTTATCGGAGCTGGCGTTGTCGACTATGATCATCTCGGCATTCAGTCCGTGTGCAGAAATGAAACGTTTTGCTTCGTCGATGCAGAAGCCGACGGTGTGCTCCTCGTTAAGGCATGGCATTACTATGGAAAGGTCAAGCTCGCTGTCGTTTGCCATGGCGCCGTCCTCCGGAAAAGATGTATGATACAACACAGCGGTAATTATATCACTTTTTATGATCATTGTCAAGCATAGTATCCGAGTATTTGCAGAACAGGTATTGCAAATACGGAAAAAGTATGTTATAATCATATTGGTATATCACAGCCCTGCCGTATAACACGGCAGAAATACCTATACCAATTTTACACTGCGGCGGTGATGATCATGATAAACGGAAAATATGCTATAGCAATGTGTACATCAAGGATCTGGGATGATCAGCATCACAGCTATATCCAACAGCTCAACGAGATACTGAAACAGCATAACTGCTGTCTTCTGATATTTGCGCTGAACTCTGACCTGTACTGGGAGGAGAACAAGAAGACTCCCGAGAGCTATGTGTTCGATATAATCCCCTACAAAGATATTGACTGTCTGATCCTGATGGACGAGAAGATAAAGAGTCGTGTGGTATCTGAAAGAATAATCGCGAAGGCGCGAGAGAACTCCTGCCCGGTCATCGTTGCGGACGCGGAGTATGATGGCATACCTTCAGTTTCCTTTGACTACGAGAAGGGCTTTGAGTGCGTTGTGCGCCATGCTGTGGAGTTCCACTCGGCGAAGCATCCGCATTTTATCGCAGGTTCAGAGGGCAACAAGTTTTCTGACGCGCGTCTTGCGATATTCAGAAAGGTGCTGGAGGAGAACGGCATCCCCTTCAACGACAGCATGGTAAGCTACGGACAGTTCTGGTCCACACCTGCGCGTGAAGCCGCGCAGCGGCTCGTGGACAGCGGTAATATCCCCGACGCGGTCATCTGTGCCAACGATATCATGGCGGTGAACGTGAGCGATGTATTTGTGAAGGCGGGCATAAAAGTACCGGAGCAGGTTATAGTGACAGGCTTTGACGGTATCGAGGAGGCGTTCCTCTCTACGCCGCCGCTCACGACTGCGGGCTGCGACAGCGGTGACCTTGCCGAGGCTATGGGAAAGTGCGTTCTGGATATCATTGACGGCAAGCCGGTCCATGATGTGGCAGTGATACCGAAGCTGTGCCCGAACAAGTCCTGCGGCTGTGAGTATAAGCCGGGCTCATGTGACTACAGAATGGATAACTTCAATACCAAGTTCTACCGCCATGAGGACGATGTCAGGATGCTGTACAACATCTCCACAAGAATGCAGATGGCGGATTCGGCGGAGCATGCTTCAGAGCAGCTCCATCATTACCTTATGCACGATGCGTGTGTGATCGTGGACAGAAAGTGCCTTGAGAACGGCAGGAACTACTTCGCTGACGAGATCACAGGCGATGAGATGTCAGTGTTTTTCGACCACTACGATCAGGATAAGTGCAATGTGCCGCTTGCGGAGGGAGAGCTGGTTCCGGATATCAAAGCCAGGACTGCTACGGGTTTCCCGCTTATATTCAATGCTCTTGACTATATGTCAAAGCCTTTCGGTTACATCTGCTACTCCTATGTGACCTATGACGCGAACATCTATATGAGATCGTCGAGCATCTCTAATACAGTGAGTATGGGACTCGGCGGATTTGTCGGGATGCACTATCAGCGTTTTCTTATGGAGAAGATGACCGTGGAGCTCAATGCCGCGGCGCAGATGCAGACAAGTATGCTGCCGTCTGACTTCGAGAGTAACGATCAATACGAGATCTACGCGTCGATGATACCTGCAAAGAACGTGGGCGGCGATTTCTATGATTTCTTCCATATCGATCCGAAGCATCTCGCTCTGGTCATGGCGGATGTATCGGGAAAGGGCGTTCCGGCAGCTCTGCTTATGGCAGTGGCGAAGTCGGTAATACATGACCGTGCTCTCCGTCCGGGTACACCTTCGGAGATACTCAGGGATGTGAACCTTGAGATCTGCGAGAACAACAAGCTCGGACTGTTCATCACGATATGGTTCGGCATTATTGACCTTGACACGGGCATAGTGACATACGCGAGCGCGGGGCATGAGTACCCGGCAGTGAAGCTCGGCAGCAGCAGCTTCACTTTGGTGAAGCGAGACAATCTCCCGCCAGTGGGTACCTCGGAGGATATAGAGTACGAGGATCTCACGATTGATATGAGCGAAGGAGGAGACCTGTTCATCTACACGGACGGCGTTACGGATGTCAAGAATGCCGCGGGTGAGCATTTCGGCGTGGAAAGAATGGCGAAGCTGCTCAACAGCATGAGAGCACCCACGGCGCGCAGCGTTATCAAGAGTATGACTGCGGGCATCGATGAGTTTTCCGGCGGCGACGAGCGCTTTGACGATACAACGATGATGTGCCTGCGTTACAAGAACGGCAGATAAAAGATACAGCGGCTCTCGCCCGGGTAAGGTGAGAGCCGTTTTATATGTACGTCCGCAGGCGCAACGGCGTGTTGCTTGCATTCCGGGAGCATGTATGCTATAATAACGGTGAGGTGATGAATATGGAGACAAAGAACGTCATACATGAGCTTCGTACAAAGCACGGGCTGTCGCAGGATGCACTCGCGGAAAAGGTGTTTGTGACGAGACAGGCGGTGTCGCGCTGGGAGACCGGAGAAACGGTGCCGAACACGGAGACGCTCAAGCTGCTGTCGAAGCTGTTCAATGTTTCGATCAACACGCTTCTCGGTTCGCCGAGGAAGCTTATCTGCCAGTGCTGCGGAATGCCGCTTGAAGACGAGATGATAAGCCGTGAAAAGGACGGCACGTTCAATGATGACTACTGCAAGTGGTGCTATGCCGACGGCGAGTATATGTACAGCAGCATGGACGACCTTATCGATGTATGCGTGAAAAACATGGCGAACGATGAGCACCCCGAACAGGAGGTTCGTGCGTATCTCAAGGAAATGCTGCCTAAACTTGACTATTGGAAGCGATATGAGGAATTGAGCGACGACGGTCAGTTTGAGGAGTTCAAAAGCAGACTTATCGACGAGATAAACGCGCTTGGCATCGAAGGTATGCCCAAAGTGACGAAGCTCAACGCGCTGGTGGGCGGATACGTCAATCTCCCGTACAGGCTTCCGAACGGCAACGAGGTGAAGTTCCTCGATGACAGTGTCACGTATCTGGGAAATCAGCTCGAATGTGAGTTCGGCGGTGACAGGTGTTTCGGCGTGCTTGCGAACATGGACTTCATACTTGTCTGCACGTACGAAAAGAACGGTGAGAACCCCGAGCTGGTGATATACAAAAAGCGCTGACTGCGCAGCATAAACAAAGCCCGACTCTCTGTACTTCGGTGAGAGCCGGGCGTTTTTATGATATGGGACGGGGCAGCTTGTCATGCTTTACGGGTAGTGAAGTATTCTTCGAGTCTCTCAAGAAGCTCCGCTTTTCCGATGCTCTTGAGGAAGTAGCCGTCGGGCTTCAGCGAGAGGACAGCTACAACGCTTTCGCGGTCACTCTTGCCGGTGAGGAACATGACGGGGATATCCTTGGTGTCATCATCGCTGCGAAGCATCTCGAACACCTGCGGTCCGGTGGTAACAGGCATTTCATAGTCAAGCAGTATCAGGTCAGCCTTGTTCTTGCCAAGCCACTTGATCGCCTGCATGCCCGATGTCACGCCGGTCACTTTATACTTATCCTTCAGCCACTCGCGTACAAGTCCGAGAAAGCTCGGATCATCGTCCACGATGAGGATGCTCTTCTGGTACTCGCCGGATTCGACTTTGTTGAAATGCTCGTTTACTGCGGCGATGAACACGTCACTGTCCGCGGGACGCTCCAGTGCCTTCATTATGTACAGTTCCGGTACCTTTTCCGAAACATAGCTGATATCGCTTGGCGAGCCGATGACTATCATGCGGCTGCCTTTTTCCTTCATCTTGTCCGACAGGAAATGCAGCACATCGTCACCGGGGCTTTTGCCTTCCTCGATGAACAGTGTGACGAGACTTGTACCCGCCCACGTTTTGTTGATGTCTGTGACCTTCCACGGCACAAATAAACAGTCGATACCCGCGTCGGTCATCTTCTTCAGGAATACTTTCAGTATGAAAGACTCCTTTTCACCCGTTATCATTACCTTGTTGCCCATAATACCTCCATAGCGCCGGAGCGCTTTTTATTTTATCAGCTCTTCCATTCCGTCCCAGTCAAATGTTTTAAGCATCCGTTCAAGCTCAATGAGTTTTGCGGCATCGTTCTCCGGGAGACGGTAGTTTTTCAGCTGTCCGACTATCATCTCCACCGCGTCGTAGTCCATCATAGGTATGAACTCCTTCAGCGCCGAGTACGCGTCGGCAAGCTCGTCCTCCGGTATCGGCTCGCGGTCATCGTCGGCTTCCTGCTTGTGCAGGCGTGCCAGCTTCCCGCTGTATGCTCTGTACATTGTCAGAAGCTTTTCCGTGTTCGAGTTGATGAACTCCATGTCACCGGCATTTCCCGCGTTCTCAAGCTCCTGTGCGAGCTTTGAAAGCTCCATGGCTCCGATTATCCTCGCCGAGCTTTTGAGCGCGTGTACCTTCACCGTGTACATCCGGATATCTCCGCCGTCATACGCGTCTTCTATGACCTTCGAGGCGCTGTCCACCGTGTCGAGGAACATATTCAGCGAGTAGATGTAATCCGACACCCCGCCCGTATTCTTTATTCCTTCGGCGGTATCTATGCCCTCGGTGTCATTCAGCCACAGCATATCCTCCGGCAACTCCTCCGGCTCTGCTTCTTCTGCGGCGCTTTCGTCAGCCTTGCCGATAAGCTCCTGCGGCAGGTGCTTCATTATCGTCCGCTCAAGTGTCGGACTGTCGATAGGCTTTGACAGATACCCGTCGAAGCCCTTCGATCTGTAGAACTCCTCGCCGCCCGCGGTGATGTTCGCCGTAAGCGCGTACACCGGCAGATCCGGCATGGTCTCGCGTATTTTCGCAACCGTCTCTATGCCGTCCATTCCCGGCATCATGTGGTCGAGGAATACGATATGGAAGCTCTCTCTCCCGAGTATTTCAAGACATTCCTCGCCGCTCGCCGCGGTGGTGACCTGCACCTTCAGGGCTTTGAGCAGTCCTCTGATGACTGCAAGGTTCATCGGGTTGTCGTCCGTTACCAACACCTTCGCGTCCGGTGCGGTAAACAGCGGTATATACTTGCCCTTGACCCTGTCATCGCTGTGCTCGGTAAACTGTCCGATGCCCTCACCGTCAACGATCTTCTGCCGCAGCGTGAGTATGAACTCCGAGCCCTCGCCGTAAACGCTCTCGCACCACAGGCTACCGCTCATTAGCTCGGCAAAGCGCCGAGAGATGTCCAGTCCGAGTCCGGTGCCCTGGATACCGCTGTTCTTCTCCTCGTCGAGCCGCTCATACGCGGTGAACAGCTTTTCCATGTCCTCCGGCTTTATACCGATACCGGTGTCCTTTACAGAGAAACGCAGCCCGCAGGTACCGTCCTCCGCTCTGTCAACAACGTGCAGACCAAGCGTGAAGCCGCCTTTCTCCGTATACTTCACAGCATTGGTGAGCAGGTTCAGCACGACCTGCTTTATCTTCCCGACATCGCCGTACAGCCGCTTCGGCACATCCTCTCCGATATCGGTGGAGAAATCGAGCCCTTTCTGGCTGCTGCGGACGCGTATCATAGCGGTCATCGAGCGCAGCATCTCGGTCACGTCATACTCCTGCTCCACAAGGTGCATCTTGCCGGACTCTATCTTTGACATGTCCAGCAGGTCGTTCACCAGTCCGAGCAGCGATTCCGACGCGTTTCTGATATCTGTCGCGTAGTTCGACACGGATCTGTAATACTCGTCCGGCACGCCTTCGGGGTCCTCGCGAAGTATCATCTCGTCCATGCCCATTATCGTATTTATCGGTGTCCGTATCTCATGCGACATATTCGCAAGGAAACGCGATTTAGCGGAGTTTGCGCGCTCCGCTTCTTCTTTTGCCGCGCGTATCTGCTCATACTGGCGGCGGATTATAGTGTTGGTCATAAAGCGCCACACGAACAGACCCGCTGCTATGACAAGCAATACCACTGCCGCTATCCTCACTCCGATAAGCTCGAAGAACTGCGGGAGCTTTACGATCTGGAACTCCTTATCCTCGAAAACGCTCTTGTCACTGCCGCTCAATACCTGTATATGAAAAGTGTATTTGCCGTAACGCAGACCTGTGAAGTTGAGTGCTCCGAGGACGCTCTTATAGGCGGTGAGGCCGGGGTCGTTGTTACCCTCAAGGTAAATATGCACTATGGGGTCGGACAGGGTATAGTCGAGAATGGCTGCTTTTATCTGTATTCTTCCGGGGTCGGCGGGGATAATGTAGGTGCCGCTGCTGTCGGGCAATACCTCGTTATCACCGCAGTACAGCGAGCGTATGCCGACCTTGATGTTCTCGTTCTGTTCGAAGTAGTGGTATATGTTGACGAGACTCACGCCGGAACGTCCGGAGATATACAGGTCGCCGTTCCCGTCGAGCTCGCTGAACCCGTTGGCTGTGGGTATGCTTGGAAGGCCGTTGGCTTTGTTACAGAGACCGAAATCCACAGGGCCGCCGTCGAGCATATCCGCGGCGTTGACCCGGTAGATGCCGTATGACGACAGGATCCACAGGTCATCGCCGCTGCCGAAGTAGATATCAAAGTTATTGTTGTACGGGAACTCGGTGATCTCTGTTATTCTGCCGTTGCGCATGTACTCGACGGAATTCGATGTGATTATCCAGAGCACGCCGCGCTGTCTGTCTTTTTTTATACGCAGGATGACATCACTTGTGAGTCCGTCATCACGACCTATGTTCTCTATGCCGTTATCGTCGATGATGTAGATGCCGTCGCCGTCTGTGCCGGCATAGATCCTGCCGTCGGTGCCCTCCTCAACAGTGAGCAGTACCGTGTTCTTCATGCCGTCATCGGCTCCCACGGTGCGTACGATACAGCCGTCCTTTATGATCGACAGACCGCCGTTTGTGCCGACCAGCACGCTGCCGTCAGCTGCTGTGGTCGTGCATCTCACGAGGTCACTTGCAAGTCCGTCACTCTGGGTATAGCGCTTGACACCGCTCTCGGGCGACCAGCGCAGCAGACCTATGTTGTCTGCGTAGGTCGATATCCACAGATAGCCGTCATTGTCCCTTGAGATGCAGCGTATCCTTGTTGTACCGATATATTCAGAAAGTTCGTTCTCTTTTCGGACGAACGAGCGGTCAAGTATGCGAAGTCCTTTATCGGTGCCGATGTAGAGCTGGTCATTGTACAGACACGTACTGTTGACGACCTCTTCGTCAAGCCCGGAGATCTCGTTGAGATCACGGAAATTGCTTGCTGCGACCTTCATAACGCCCTGACGCGTGGACGCAAACCAAAGATTTCCCTGATAATCGGGAGTCATCATCTCCACGGCGTTGTTGAGCGGTACGTTTTCGAGCACGTGAAAGCTGTCGTCATCGTCGAGCCAGCCGATCACAGAGCTCGAATTCACCCATATCCTGCCGCACGCGCGTGTTATCCAGCATATATTCTCTGCGGGAGCTGCCGATATCTCATGGAAGTGGGATAAACGCCCGTCATAGTGCGCGCGGTATATCTTGTCGGAATCCGTACCGATGTATATGGTCCCGGGAGCTTCCGGGTCGGCATAGACTGAAGTGATCCTTCTCGGGAGCAGTCGTTCGCCGTCGTAAAAAGTCGATACCGTACCGTTCTCGATGCAGAACAGCTCACCGTTGCGCGTGGTACCGAATACACGTTCGTCCGCATCGGAAACGAGCCACTGAACAGAGGCGGAGTTCAGCCTCTCATCATCGAGAACTTTCAGCTCAAGGTCCTCACCGATGTATGCCATACCTTTTGCGAGCCCGATATATATGATGCCTCCGGCGCCTTCGGCAATGCCGCGGACTGATGATGACGAAAGCCCGTCTTTGTATGTGAAGTGCTTCCTCGTCGCACCGTCAATGAGCACGACACCGTTATCGTTGGTGCCGACCCATATCCTGCCTTTGCTGTCCTCTTTCATGACGCGGCCGCTTGTAAGTCCTTCGGACGCGTCAAGGCGCTCAAAGCTGCTGCCGTCGTATTTTACGATGCCGCTGTAACCGCCGATCCAGATGTAGCCGTCCGACGATGACATTATATAGTTCGCGTCGGATGTGGGGAGCCCGCTGCCGGCATCGTACAACTTTGCTGCGTAGCCGACACCTTTGAGCTGACCTGTAACGGCGTAACCGCCTCCCGACCCGGCTGTATCCGCATGAGCGGCAAAAGATGCGAACACACACGCCGCCAAAACCAACAGTACTGTAAGACAGTATTTTGTTATTCTGAACATAACGCCGACCTCCGCTTGTAGATCCTTCCCGCTGCAGCTGTATCAGCTTTCATACAGCGGTGCGAGCAGAGCTCCGCTGCCTTGTGCGGCGTCGAGTATCTTCTTCGTGTCGTCGAGGTGCATAAGGTACAGCTTTATGTCGCGCCCCTTCACCTTCTCAAGCAGCTCCGTGATGTTCAGGTGGACTACCGGGTTGTATGCCGAGCAGTCGGAGTACAGCGCGGTGTCGCTTCCGAGGTATGGCAGGAACGGCTCTATCACTGCCGTATCGCCGGTGTAAACTGCTTTTTCGCCGTCCACGAGCAGTCTGTATCCGAAGCACCTGCCTTCAAGCTCCGGACTGTGGTGCGTAGGAATCACATCAAGCAGCCATTCCCGTGCTGCCTGTGTCGCTGTTATCAGCCTGAAGCCTTCCGGGGCGCACCCCTCGATACGTGTGAAAAGAGTATCCAGATCCTCCGCGACCTCTTCCGACGGCGCTATGACCGTCACGGTACGGTGTTTGATATAGTATTCGTAGTGTATCAGCGTCGCAATACCGCCGGTGTGGTCGCCGTGCGTGTGAGTGACCAGCACAGTGATGTTTACATCGCCGCCCGCAAGCTTTTCCGCTCCGATATGCCGGAGCTTATGAAACGCCGACATGGGGCAGTCAAGCAACACCAGCTCGTTCCCGCATGTGAAAAACGCACAGTTATGTTCTGATCTGAATGCCGAACCTCTGCCCAAAAATTGAAGCATTTTCTATCACTTCCTTGTTATCAGAAAACCACCTTGTTTCGTCCTGTTTCCTTGGCGGTATAAAGATGCTCGTCCGCGGCGCTCACATTTTCCTCGATCGTGAGAGCCGGGTCGAATTTGCGGCAGCCAAAGCTCATGGTGATATTGATGATGTTGCCCTGAGCGTCAACGGGCGTGTTCATTATACGCGTCCTTATCGCTTCCGCTTTCTCGACGCACTGTTCAAGCTCGGTGTCGGGCATTATCATTATGAATTCCTCGCCGCCCCAGCGATAAGCGCACTCGGTGTCCGAGCATGCCTGCATTATCATTCCAGACGCGAACGCGAGCACATCGTCGCCTGCGTTATGGCCGTATGTATCGTTGACGCGCTTGAACTTGTCGATATCGCAGATGAACATGCTGAGCGATCTGCCGTTTTCAAGCACTCTGTTGTACTTCTTCTGGAAGTCGCTGTAGAAGCCCATTCTGTTCTTGAGCTTCGTAAGCTTGTCATGCTGGGATTCCTCAAGGAATGTCTCGGATTCCAGAGCGATGCCGCAGATTATCGCCGCGAGCGAGAGACAGCGGACATCTTCCTTCTCGTCAAAGCCTCCGTCGAACTTGTTGATTATCTGGAAAGCGCCGATATAGTCGCCGTTGATGTCGGCAATAGGCATTACAAGTACGGATCTTGTGACATATCCGGTCTTCTTGTCCACCGCGGAGTTGAAGTCGGGGTCGCTGTACGGGTCATTGGTGACTACGACGCGCTCCTCTTTCAGTGCTTTGCCGACAAGTCCCGTGCTGTCGGGAATGACTATCTTGTCGGTGCCGGTCGCGGACTCTGTCCACAGCTGATGACGAAGCTTGTCCCACTTCCAGAAGCTCGCTCTGTCCGCCCCCACGAGCGTCTTTCCGAGCTCGGTGAGATACAGGAACAGCGACGAGTGATCGGAGTTGCTCTTGCTGCACATTTCCTCATAAAGCCGCGAGCAGATATCATATATCGCCGTAAGTGTCATTTCGCTTTTGTTATCCATTGTCAGTTCCTCCTGCGTTGTTCTTCATGCCTGTTACGGAGTACACGAACACTCCGACGGATTTGCCTTTGAGCGGTATCTCGCCGATAGGCTCGGCGGTGATGCGGTCTTTGACGCGCTCATATACCTCGCTGCTTATGAGTATCTGGCTGCGCTTTGCGTTTGCTTCGAGACGCGCAGCTGTATTGACGGTATCTCCCATGGCTGTGTAGTCCATACGGAAGTCACACCCCATGTTCCCGACTACCGCGTCTCCGCAGTTAACGCCGACTCCGAAGCCGACGCTCTTGCCGTATTTCGCCATGAACTTCTCCTCGATAGCGGCACTTCCCGCCACGATATCCATAGCCGTTTTGACTGCGCGGAACACATAGTCGTCAAGGTCGAACGGCGCATTGAACACTGCCATTGTCGCGTCGCCGACAAACTTGTCGAGCGTGCCCTCATTCGCGAAGATAGAGTTCGTTGTGAGGTTCAGGTACGTATTTACGATATCCACGACCTGCTCCGGTTCAAGGCTCTCGGACATGGTGGTGAAGCCGCGGATATCCACGAAGAGCACTGCGATATGCTTTCTCTCGCCGCCGAGGTTGATCTTGTAGTTTCCGCTTTTCGCGATGTTTTCGACTACCTGCGGTGCCACGTATTTCTTGAACGCGCTCATTATCCTGCGCTTTTCCATTGACTCCGCGACATAGTTGAACACGAGCTCGACAAAGAACGCGAGCGAGGTGAAGAAAGGTGTATAAATGAGCGGGGTTATGCTTCCCGACTGCCACAGCAGCAGACACACGCCTACCCACAGTCCCGTCACGGCAACGTACACCGGAGCACTTATCTGCACCTTGGTGATGCCGGTCACTATGAATACCGCAGTCGCCAGCAGCGCGCAGAGCAGGGAAGTTATCAGCTTGTCTGTCGGTACGGGTGAGCGCCCGTCCATAAGCGCCTGTACGATATTCGCGTTGATCTCGACACCGTACATACGGTCGGAGCTGTTCGGAACGTTGTATTCGTCGCGGAGTCCCTGTGCATAAGCTCCGACGAACACTATGCAGTCACGGAAGGCTCTCGGATCGACAGAGCCGTCGAGCACTTTGGTTATCGGAATGTACTCATAGTCCTGCGGTCTTCCGGCATAGTCTATCCACATACAGCCCGTGCTGTCGAGGGCGGGAGTATTCGGCCGGTTCCCGGTAAGCTCGCACCAGCGGGTGTAGGCACGCATCGCGAAATGCTGCAGCGTTTCGCCGTTGTACTCCTCGGTAAGCTTTACGCTTCTGACTGTGCCGTCCTCGTCGTTTATCTTGATGTTGACAAATCCGAGCTCTGCCGCGCCTTCGGTGACAGGAGTGCTTATCGAGTCGATGTGAGCATGGTTCACATACCCGACCCCGTCCGCGCCGGTCTCAAACACGGTATCGTAGTTGATGTACTCTGCGGCGACGACTCTGTTGCTTGCTTTGCAGGCTTCGAAGAGCCTGTTATCCGTTTCGGCGTCGATCTCGCCGAGCATCAGCACATCGATGGCGATAACGGAAGGCTCGTCGCCGAGCGTTTCGATGACGCGGGCGTATACGTCGCGCTTCCATGTGCCGAAGTTGCCGAGCACCGCACGGGATTCGTCCGAATCGTCTATTGCGATTATCTTGATCCTGTTGTCTGTGCCTCGGGGCTGTTGATACAGCATATCTTTTGCGCGCGTGTCGAACGATACGAACAGGTCGAAGTATGAAACGACGAACGCGAGGATAAAGCAGATAACAGCGCCCACGGAGATGCGTATTTTCTTATTTTTTTCCATATTGCCTCATTTATAGTGTTATATCGAAAATGTCGACTCAATCCGAAATAGTATAACTTGCACAGCGATAAATTTTGTTTCTGAATATGAAATCAATATTCTGGTAAGTGAAAACACCTGCAGAACCGGTGGCACCGCTGTATTGGTCCATTTTGATGCTAATGGTACCTGTGCCGGTTATATTAGTAAAGTCATAGTAGAAAACTGCATTATCCACAGTTCCGGTGTAGTGCATGGATCCGGACACAGGCTCCAGTGACACCATATCACTGGGGTTGGGTATTGTGACGGTTCCTTGATAATACTTTTCGTCATCTAACTGGAAAACGATCGTATATTGTCTGTTGCCGGAGACTTTCGTATATTCGGTGTTATAACCCATGTATATATCTTTACTTTTTGTTTCGCCAGAATCAGGGTCGGTATAGGTGTAAGTAAATTTTATACTGTCTCCTGTTTCGTATACTCCGGTGAAGCCGCTGCTTACAGTTATTGGGTTGGATGAGGAAGAACCGGGTTCGTCTGATGACGATGCGAAGCCGGATATGTCACACTCACAACTATACCATCTTCCGTCGTCACCCTTGAATTGGATGCGATAAGTTCTGGTCCCGTCGCCGTTATCCGAATAATCATCGTAGCTGCCGGATTCTGTTATCGTCTTTGACCTTGTGTTGCCGAATTTATCCGTGTAGGTGATCGTGAACGTCAGGCGCTCGAGCTCTTGGTTGTATGAACCGCTGCAGCTGACACCTACATCGATGGGGTTGCCCAATGCCCCCGGGTCTGTTTCGGTAGGCTCCTCGGTATCGAGAGTGGTGGTCTCTTCTGTGGTCGTCTCCTCGGTGGTGGTCACATCGCCGCTTCCGCTGTCTCTGCCGCCACCGCCTCCACCGCTTCCGCCGCCGCTTCCGCCGCCGCCTTCACCGCCGCCGCCGGGGTAGGGAGGTGTTACCGGAGGAACGAACGGTGTCGTGGCGACAGGTGTAGTGGTATCCGCAGGTGTAGTGGTCGTTTCCTCGGACACAGTCGTTGTTTCCTCTGGAACTGTCGTCGTTTCCTCCGGAGTGGTCGTTTCATCCTCGGGTGTGGTAGTTTCTTCGTTGTCGTCCGGTGTAGTAGTCACCTCGGGGTCGACAAGGTCGGGATCGGTTTCCTCAGGGTTGACAAGGTCGGGATCGGATTCATCGGATCCAGTCGGATCACTGTCCGATGAACCGCCGGAATCGTCCGGTGCCGATGTATCCGCGGGAGTTGTTGTATCGTCATCCGGCGGTGTTTCGGGGTCCTGGTCTCCGTTATCGTCTGAGTTGCCGTCCGTGGGTATGTTCGGATCGGGGGCGTCTTCTCCCGTGGGTTTTGTTCCGGGGCCGGGACCGGGAGTTACAAAGACATCATCGTCCGATGATACGGCTGATGTGGTGTCAGCAGGCGGTTCTGCTGCGGTGGTGGTCGTCATGCCGTCGATCGCGCTTTCGGGGATGTGTGATTTTATGTTGGTCGTGTCGACACCGCGTTTTTCAAGCTCATCCTTGATCTCATCGCTTGTGAAGCACAGGTTAAGACCTCCCACTGACATCGCGTAGGCTTCGACAAGGATATCGGTATCGATATCCTGCGGGTATATCGGGTCGACGTTATCATTCCCTTCGTCGCCGTCATCGATAACCGTGTAGTAGTATGTCGTGGTGGTCGGGTCTGCACCCGCGGTAGCGGGCTCGGTGACTATGGTAGTCTTGTACTGCGCGCCTACGATAACTTCCTCGTCGACCGCCGTACCGTCCTGGAGAATACGGTGTGTCGCCACCTTGCCGGCGAATGTATAAACGTCCGTATATACCGTTCCGTCGGGCATGATACGTACCTTGGTGACGAAGACGGTACCGCGCACCGTAAGCACGGCGTTAGGTGTCGTGACGGTGTATTCCTCACCAGCGGCAAGCGGACGCGTTATCTCATTCGATATCTGACCGTAATCGAGAATGATCGCCGTGGACTTGCCGCCGGAGCCTATGGATTTGAATTGAGCACGGCTCAATTCCTCAAGCTTGACGAACTTGCTCTCATCAAGGGTGAGACGGCTGTAGCTCTCTTTGGCTGTCGTCATTGCAAAGCCGTCGGTAAGGTGCATGTCGGGGTATGCCTTGTATATCTCACCTTTGTTTTCGACGGTGACATCGCCTACTATCTCGCTGACGCTTATCAGTCTGTATACATCTACGTCATGCGGGATCAGTAACAGTATCGCTGTGACAGCGGCACCGATAAGCAGCACGGCAGCCAGAATAATGATTATGACTCCGCGCTTTCCTTTGACCTCTTTTTCCATGATCTGCTCCTTTGGCTGTATTGAAATGATATGATTAATGAGCTTGGTTCCGCTTTATTCCGGCAGCGGGGAGCGTTTTTTATGCTTCGCCTCTCGGTACCATGTCGGTAGTAGCGAGCTTATCGTAATTGGTGAAATCGTGAATGATACCGTTGGGGAGATATGTGAGCACGCGTCCGTCGTTGCCGCTGATACCCGGGCTCCACGATACGGTATTACCGGCTTCGTCAGCTATATAAACGATAACGTCGGGCATTATCTCGCTTACGTTGCACTTGAGAAGGAACGCCGAGCCGTCGCCGGAGTACAGTGTATCACCCTCGATCGCTGTATTCTGTTCCGGGATCAGACCGTATTCCTTTACCGTGACAGTGCCGACGGGGCTGCGGGGGATGATAAGATAGAACTCGGAGCCGTCATTCGTTGCCGCGAAGCATTTGTCATCCATGTCGATGTAGATGTTGCAGTCACTTGCGGCGCCGGTGTATTCAAGGATACTCCTGATGTAAGCTCCGAATGTATTGCGGTCATTTGCGCCGGGGCTTATGTATCCGAGATACCATACTCCGAACGCTGCGCCCTCTTCGTTAAGCACCTTGCGCTGCGGTGCGAAGGAGCCTGTGAGGTCCTCAACGTGGCTGTCTTCGAAAGCATTGCCCTCTCCGTAAGTTCTCGTGTACGGTTCGAGGTTGACGGGAGTGTCGCCTCTGTCCACGCCCGCGGCAGTGAAGCGGTCAATATAGTATACCGCGAGTATCTGCTTGACATCATCCGCCATATCATAAAGCGTAATCTCGATGCTTCCGTCATCGGCGATGAGCGGGTCTGCGCCCATGGGCTCATGACCGGCGTTCAGGTCGCGGTAGTACCACCTCGCGCATTCCGCAAGGTCGTAGCTTGCATAGAAGCTGAAGCCGTCGATGTCATCGCTTGTATAGGTGAGATGCTCGACGCGGCCGTCCTCCCAGTTGAAGGTGCATTCGGTATCACTGTCGATAGTCACGTTGGCGTAGCTGTAATTGCCCACGCCGCCCATTTCGAACGTGTAGCGGCTGCCGTCGTGCGTATAATTGAGCGCGACACCGATGCCCATGTCCTGAAACCTGATATTTCCGGTCCCGTCGTCTCGTAATGAGTAGTAGCACTCGTTATCATAAGAACCCTTTGCCCACCATACTCCGGGTCTCAATACGGCGGGGCTTGCCGTTTGGGTCGTGTTTTCCGCGGTCGCAGTGGTGTCGGCGGCGGTGGTCGTGGTCTCCTGCGCGGCGTCAGTCACATCGATATCATCGGACCGGTCGGCGGCAGTGGTGCTGAAGCTTTCGGCGGTATTGCCGGCTGCTGTCGTATCGGATGAAAGGGTGTGTGCCTTGACTTCGGACTGGCTGCAGCCGGTCGCGCTGAACGCCGTTATTGCTGCAGCTGCCGCTGCGATCAGCTTCAAATCGTGTTTTTTCATTGTCATTGTATTATCTCCTTATTACAGCATATCATGTTACAGCTGTTCATTATCATAGATAGACGGTATGTCGGTGCTGTCGGGTGAGTACTCATGTATTGTTCCGTTGCCGGTGAATTCGCCTTCCGAAAATTCTCCGACTGCCTCATAGCAGGAGCCGTCGGTCTTGAACGAGCGGAAGCGTCCGTTGCCGTGGGGGACACCATCCGCAAAATCGCCCGAGTAGGTGAGCTGTGTGCCGTCGGTCTGTATGATAAGGAAGTCGCCCTTGCCGCAGCAGTTGTTGTTGACGAAGTTTCCTTCGTAGTAGTACTTCATGCCGTCGGTGTACTCTATCGTCATAACGCCGGAGCCTTGCATGGCTCCTTCACTGAATTCTCCCTTATAGTACACTCTGGAATCTCCGGGCACATCGCGGCAATACTCTCCCTGGCCGCTGAAGCTCGATTTGCTGAACCCGCCCGTATAGGTGACTGTGGTGTTGTCAGCATAGATGCAGCTATAGGTGCCGATGCCTTCGTACAGGTTCTTTATGTAGTCTCCGGAGTATTCCTCTTTCTGTTTGTCGCCGCTGGTGTAAGTAATGGTCTCCTGACCGGTCCCCTCGCGGAAGCCGCCGGAGAACTGACCGATGTATCTCTGTTCAGCGCCGTCTTCGTCACAGTCCACCCACAGCCCTGAACCATTCTGTGTCCCGTTCTCCATGTCGCCTTCGTAGCTGGAGTAACCTCCCGCGGAGTACACCACGCGGTAGTTCGCCTTGCCGGAGTAAAGTCCGTTTTTCAGCTCAAAGGTGCCGGTGAGGACGGAATGTCCGGGTTCGTTGATGGTTATTTCCGCGCTGCCGTCCGCTTCACCGTTCTTGAATCCGCCGTCATATCTTACAAGACATCGGGCTCCGGTCTCTGAAATGAAGTTACCGTTGAAGGTGCCGCTGCCGTCGGGAAGACTGTCCGCACTGACTCCTCCGGTGTAGGAGCCGTTACAGGTCTTGCGGTTGAACAGGATCGAGAACGGCATATCCTTTACCGTGCCGTCATCTGCGGTGAAGCCCGTTGCTACCTGTACGGGACGGGATGCCAGGACCGCTACGGTAACAGCTGCCGCTGCGCAGAGGACTACCGCGGAGAGCGTGATCAGGAGCGGTAACATGTATCTTTTTTTCGGGGGCTGCTGTATCGGTGCCGAAGAATGGCTGAGCGGTCTTCCCGGCTCAACGGGAGCCTCGGTGGAAGTTCCGTTGAGCATCGGGTATATCATTTCATACAGGTCATCGAGCCGGTAGATGTTCTTGGCTGTGTCCGCGATTATCCAATGCGCGCCTGTGAGGTAGTACCGGAAGGTGCCGGACAGCTCGGAGCCGTCGATGCTGTAGGGAACAATGTATATGCCGCTGCAGGTCTCGGCAAGGTTCATCTCTCTTGCCACCTGTTCGGATTCGGAGCTGTTGGCGCTGTATATGATAAGAAAGATCCTGCATGCGCTTATGGCATCGCTTATCGCCGCAGCCCAGTCTGTCCCCGCCACGATGTTTCGCGGAGCTATCCAACAGGACACGCCGCGCTTTTCAAGGTATGCTACGACCTTGTCCGCGACGTCTTTATCCTTTGAGCTGTGGCTTATGAAAACGTCCATTTATCACTGCTCCTTCTCGTATGTTTTCAGGAATATGTTCTGTTTGATTATATAGAAATCGGTGTCATCGTCAATGCGTGCGGCGAGGAAATCTCCGGGCGTGCCGTAAAGATAGCCGTCCTTGTTCCACTCGGTGAACACCTTTGTGTACCGGGTGAGCCGTCTTGCGTTGACCGCGGAGCTGTCATTGGTGCGGCAGCCTTTCATGTACGGCGTGAGCGGTCTGCTCCTGCCGGCGCCGCGGTCTATGACTGTCGGCGGGTATTCGGTGTCGGTGACCGGAAGCTCGTCACAGCACGTGTAGCGCTTACTGAAAACTTCGCGTTTTATGGGGTACACCTCGCCGGACACGCCGATCATCAGGTATATATCGGGGGAGGACTTCACAGTGAGGTCCGCCTCAAGCATTCTTATGAATATCTCGCCGCCGTCGGGAACGATGTCGGTCGACGGCACGTAGCCGAGCACGATCTGCTTCTTGATATAGCGTTCCATTCCGGCGCTGCCCGCGTGCTGTTTGCCTGCGTACATCACATCGGTATCGCAGTGATAGGAGATGATGCGTCCGGAGATGAACTCCGTGATATTTCCCTCGATCGCGGACGCGGTTATGAAGCCGCCTGCCTTACCGGCGTGTCCTCCGCCGTTTCCGACGCCTTCGGTTATGAACTTCGCGAACTCTGCGGCGTTTATGCCGGTGCAGCAGCTTCGCACAGACAGCTTATAGCCCGCGGCGTTGCGGCAGAACACGACACAGCTGTCCACGCTGTCGACCTGCAGTATCAGGTCGCTGATGAAGCCGAGTATGTTCGGGTCGCAGGGCTCGGTGAGTACATACGCGGAGTGGCAGTCGTCCCGGAATACGCAATTTTTCAGCGCGTCGCCCGCTATGACCATTTCCTCACTGGACAGGTTCGAGTTCTGAAGCAGCATCAGCAGCGGCTTGTCAAAATCCGCGAAATCCCGCAGGTCCTTGTCAGCGGGGTGACCGATCTCCGACAGTCCGTTGGTGTCCATGAAAAGACCGTAGTACAGCGCGGTCGCTACACGCTTGCTGCTGTTTATGTCCATTCCCTCTGATTCGTACAGTTTAGCGATAAGCGAGGAGCAGCTGCCGTAGTCGCTTCGCACTTCATTCAGCTCCGGAAGCTTGCCGCGGCAGATATGGTGGTCTATGACGGCTATGCTGCGTGCCGCGAACTTCTGCACGTTGCTCTCGCCGTATGCGCAGTCAACAGTCACCAGGAGCTCCGGCTCGTGCGGCAGTTCTGTGAGATATCTCACGGGTATTTCGAGCTGATCCGTCATAATAAGCATATTCGATTTACAGATCTTCTGCGGGCCCGCGTAGAAAAGCAGGGGAGCTTTACAGTTGGCGCGGAGATACTCGTATACCGCGAAGCCCGATGCTATCGTGTCCGCGTCGGGGAAGTTATGGCACTGTATCGCGATATCGTCGTATGCAAGCAGCTCGTGCAGTTTCATGGGGCTTGCTCCTCCTTGGTTTTTTCGATACGGTATCCGAGAGATATCACAAGCTTGAGTGTCTCGATCGCTGTATTGCGGTCATATTCCTTCTCCGACTCGGGAAGCTCATCGTAAGGAACGATGCAGGGTGACGTTTTATGTATGTCATCACGCTTCCCGCCGTAGGTCCAACCGTCCTCGATCCGGCTTTTCGCCCATACTTCATGGACGTTCCTCGCTATCATCTCGGTAAGCTCGGTGAGTGAGCTGTCAAGCTCGATCCCGCTTGTATCTTTCGGGTTCGGTGTATACATTTATCGTACCCTCCATAGCTGTTTATTCTGTATTTTCGCCGGTGTCCACCGCGGACATTATCAGGTCGGCAGGCAGGTATGAAAGGAGCATCTCCTCAAGCACGCCGGGGTCTATCGGTTTGGTGATGTAGTTGTCAAATCCCGATCTGATGTAATGCTCACGTGCGCCGGAGACAGCATCGGCTGTGATACATATAACGGGAGTTCCGATATTTGCGCCGTACTTGTCGCCGCGTATTTCCTTGAGCGTCTCGATGCCGCTCTTATTGGGCATCATCTGGTCGAGGAATATGATATCGAACTTCTTACTCCTTGTGAGCATAAGCGCTTCGTCGCCGGTCAGTACCGAGTCGATCTTCACCTCGGTCTTTTTGAGCAGCTCTCTGATCAGCTTCACTCCGATCGAAGAATCATCCACCACGAGGATGTTGGCTTTCGGTGCGCGGAATTTCTCGTGATACGCGTGGTGATTTTCGCCCGATCTTGCGCGGGAACTGCTGTGCAGGCCGATCTTCTCGCTGTCGGATGATATTGTCTGTTTAAGCTTGAATCTGAACCTTGAGCCAAGTCCGAAAACGCTGTCGATCATCAGCTCGCTGTTCATCATGTGGAGCAGGCCGTTCGTTATGCCTATACCGAGGCCGGCACCCGCCTCCGAGCCTTCGTTGCTCTCGGTGCCGGACAGAAGTCTTTCGCAGACCTCCTTTTTCATGCCTATGCCGGTGTCCTTGACGGAGAATTCGAGCATGATGCTGTTGGGTTCGTCGGGCATCTTTTCATATTCGATACAGAGTGTGACGCTGCCCTTGTTGGTGTATTTCACCGCATTGCTCAACAGGTTCATAAGCACCTGCTTTATATGTGCTTCATCGCCGTGCAGCGCGCGCGGTATATCCGAGCTTACGTCAGCTGTGAGCTTGAGGCCTTTCTTCTTTGCGTCGGGCTTTGTCATGCTTATGAGGTCGTCGACCATATTGCGAAGGTCATAGTCTGTCGGCACGATCTCCATTTTACCGGTCTCTATCTTCGAGATGTCGAGGATATCATTGATGAGCGCAAGCAGTGTCGCGCCGGAGCTCTGAACGGTGTCTGCGTATGAAAGTATATCTTCGTTGTCGCTTTCACGGAGTATCATCTCGTTCATGCCGAGCATTGTGTTTATGGGCGTCCGGATGTTGCGTGAGATATAGGTCAGGAACGAGGATTTTGCCTTGTTTGCCGCGATAGCGCGCTCGGACTTATCTATCAGGTCTTTGCGCTCCTGCTTCTCGTTGTCGATATCCTCCGCGAGCCACAGCACATGGGTAAGCCTGCCGTTCGCGTCACGCCTTGACGCGACAAATCTTCCGCGCCGCCAGAGCTTCTGCTTGATCATATACTCGATGGTGATGGTATTTATGTTTGCGAGGCGCTCCGGAAGTGAGGACAGGTCAACGAATCTGATCACCTCGTCAATGGAGGATTCGTCCGTAACGCTCATCATGACCTTATTTATCACAGCCTGTGCGTGGGTACGCTTATTACCTATGATGTTGGTCACCATTTCGCTGTCGGATTTGAGCGCAATGAAGGTGTCATTCTCGATGTCTATCTCGTGAGCGGTCATGAAGATGTCCGCAATTGATGAGATACGCTGGTTGAGCGTCTCCGCCACCTTTGTGAGGTCATCTCTTTTGCGCTTCTCCGCGTCGATGCTCTCAACGAGCCACAGTACATGCTCAACGTCTCCGTTGGCTGCGCGCTTTGAAACGACAAATCTTGCACGGCTCCAGATGTTTTTGCTGCTTAAAAACTCTTCGGTGATAGTATTGGTATTGCGTATCCGCTCGTTGAGTGTGGACAGGTCGATGAAGTCGCTTATCGCGCTCAAGGAGCTTTCATCCGTCATCTGCTCCATTACCGATCTTATCGTAGCCTGCGCATGCTCCATTGTGGCTTCCATAAGGTCGGAAGCGTTACGTGCCTGGGTGCGTATCTCGCAGAACGTATCTGCGGGAAGGTTTATGTCGTACATCGAAATATAGATGTTCGCTACCGACGACATCTGCTCGTTGATCAGCTTCAGCGCACCGAGAGTCGTATCGCGGTTGCGCTTTTCTGCGTCGATGTCCTCTACGAGGAACATCACGCGCGCGACTCTGCCGCTCGGAGTTCTGCCGGAAACAATAAAACGCGCTCTGCGCCAGCGGTTTTCAACGCTCATGAACTCGGCGGTCATCGTATTGCGGTCTCGTAAGCGGTGGTCAAGCTTTGTGAGGTCGCAGAAATCCATGATGCTCTCACGTGTTTCGGGAGCGGACGAGGATTTCATGGCCGCATTCATTATCTCGCGGCAGTTCCCGTGAGTCGAGGCGATGACAGATGCGACGGCGGGATTGCTGTTGCGCACAACGCTGTATGTGTCGGAAAGAAGGTCTATCTCGTGCAGCGAGATGTAGATGTCCGCTGTCGAGGAGAGCTGGGTGCTCAACTTTTCGGCAATGAGCTGTCTGCGGCTCGATGCGGTCATTATAGCTGCGATTATGACGATAACGATGAACACCGCGGCGATCGTGAGGGAGAGTATCATGTTAAGCGGGCTGAACACGGCGGTGGCGTCCATTACAGAGACGCAGCGCCATCCATCCTGGAGCTCCGCGGCGTAAACTATGTAGTGTAAGTTGTTGTATGTGAATTCGAAGCTTGAACTCTTTTCTTCGTTGAGCCGTCTTACTATCTCCGAGCCGAGAGTGTTCTTCTCTGTCCCGTAGTTCTTACCGTTCTCGTTTTTATCGGAGTGAGCGACAACAAATCCCTTGTCATTGAGTATCATCTCAATGTCGGCATTGTCTGCCGCGACTGCGTTCTCGGCTATTCTCTGGATCTTGTCGAGGGAAACATCGACTGACACCACGCTTACCGCGTCGCACAGCGTTTTTCCGAGAGCGAGCATGACGTTGCCCGATTCAAGGTCAAGATACGGGTCAAGCATCGAGATCATGCCGCTATTCGACATAGGCTTGATATACCATGGGCGCTCGGTGGCATCGTAGCCCTCCGGCGGTTCCCAGAGGGTGCCGCTGAAGAAGCGTCCGTTTATGTAGCCGTAAAGACCTGTTGAGTTCTCGTTTACTGCGCTCTTGATAGCAGTGGACTGACCGACGAGATAATCCTGTATCTCGCTGTCGGTGCGCTTTTCCATTATCATGTTGTCGAGCGTGTACGCAGTGAGCTTGAGAGAGTCACGGTTGATTGACAGGTACTTTTCGAAGCTGTCTGCGGCCTGGCGTGCCGACATCTCACCGTCCTTGATGATATTGCTCCGTTTTTCTTCGTACAGCATATTGTAGAATGTCATTATGATACCTACGAAGAACGCGGTAACAAGTATGGCAATTATAATATTCTTGATTATGACGTTTTTCTCATTTATGAGTCTTGCGTTCATATCATCCCTCCTGACATTTCTGCGGAGATGTCATTACTGCTTTCTGCGGCGATCCTTGTGCATCAGGTAATAGCCGGCTTTATCTTCATACATCATCTTGTCTGCGCGGTGAAAGACTTCTCTGTATTCTTTATCCACGCCCGCCTGGTATACGGAGTAGCCCATTGACAGGCTCAGGGTGCTCTTGTAAGGCTTTTCCTCGGTGTTTGAAGCTGCTATGCGATAGTCGAGGCGTGATATGCCGTTCTTAACCTCGCTTTCGGACGATGTGCCGAGTATTACTATGAACTCGTCGCCGCCGATACGGAAGATGTTGCTCTTGTCGTAGACAGTGGCAAGCTGTTCGATCGCGTCTATGATAGCCATGTCGCCGTACTCGTGACCGTAGTTGTCGTTTATCCACTTGAGTCCGTTCATATCGAACACTACTACCGCGAAGGATGCTGTACCCTCTTTTATCATCTCGTTTATGTGCTTTTCCGTGTTGAGATACGAAGCCTTGTTGCGCACACCGGTCATGCCGTCGATAAACGCCTGCTTCTTTACGTTATCTATCTGCTCATACAGCTCATCCTGCAGCGCCAGTATCTTCATACGCATGGACTCGATATCATCTTCGCCCTCGTATCGCACGGAACCGAGCCGCGCTTCCGCGTCGTTCCCACTGCTTATGCCGGACATGTTGCGCACCGCTTGCATCAGCTTTTCAAAGTTGGCTGCGAGCTCATTGAGCTGGCCGTTCACGATGCGTATGCGCCTGCGGTTGCGGCTTGTGAGCGCTATCGCGAGCGCTACTGCGATAAGGAGTGAACATACAGTGACTACGATCGTGGTGAAGACCAGCTCTGACATCGGCTTGTCATACCAGTCTTTGCTGAAATCCACGGCTATGATGCCTGCGACCTTGCCTTCCGAGTCGAAGACCGGGCTGTAAGCGCTGTAAAACTCGCCCCATTCGTCTTTGTAGGATTTTTTGTCGACGGACGCGAAGCCCCTGCTTGCCCGGTACAGAGCATCCGTATACGTCACCGGGGAGCCGAACTCGCCCGGGGCGTCGACCGTGGGGTCTATACCGAACACGAAATTCCCGTTGCCTCTGTCGAGCACGCAGTAAATATAGTCCAGCTCAATGTTATCCTGAAAGTATGTCAGAAGCTTCAGCAGCGAATCATATGTCGGAGTTCCCTTATCCTCGGCTTTGAGTGTTTTGAGGACATCGCCGTCGATCATCGCCGCGGCGGTGTTTGATATATCGAGCATTCTCGCGTTGATCTGCTGTTTCATGGATGTGCTCGACTGGTATGCGAGCATTGCGCCGAGTGTGGCATTCACGAGTATCAGGAATACCACGACCATGACTATGTATTTTGACGACGGGTCTATCCTTCGTTTGTTTTTTATTTCCATACCGCACCTCTCTTGCGATCGATCTTTCTATAGGTTTTGTGTGCTCTTGCGAAGTCGCAAATCACAGATATCTATCGAAGAATATACACATATCATTATATCACATTGCCGTGAAAAATTCAATACCTATATTAAATAAGTAAAAAGCGCCTTTCAACCTGAAAAAACAGGAGAAAGACGCTGAAAAGCGACATACTTTACAATTATTTTACAGAGCTTGTTCCACAGCCTTACGGACATCGATCATGTCCGCAGTAGGTTCAAAGCGCGATATTACGCGACCTTCGCGGTCGATAAGGAACTTGGTGAAGTTCCACTTAATATATGCCTTGTCACCGTATTTTTTGTTGTTCATGTCGGCGAACTTATTGAGAGCGGCGTTTTTGATACCTTTCCCGAAACCCTCGAAAGGCTTTTCTGTCGCGAGAAACGCAAAAAGGGGGGAGGCTGTGTCGCCGTTGACATCTATCTTGGAGAACTGCGGGAACTCGGTGCCGAATTTGAGCGTGCAGAAGCTGTGTATTTCCTCATCGCTGCCGGGAGCTTGGTCACCAAACTGGTTGCAAGGGAAGTCAAGTATTTCAAATCCTTTGTCGCGAAGGTCTCTGTACATCTGCTCAAGGGGCTCGTAGTGCGGAGTGAAGCCGCAGCCTGTGGCCGTGTTCACTATCATCAGGAGCTTGCCGCGGTATGTTCCGAGGTCAACATCGTTGCCTGCGCGGTCTTTTACAGTGAAATCGTATACGGTGGTCATGTTGTCGTTCTCCTTTCGTATGGCGGGATATGGTATGGTTCGGGAGCAGAAACGATTTGCTTCTGCTAACTGAATTGTAGCAAAAAAAACGGCGTTTGTCAATAGTTAAAAAATGAAATTATTGTGATAAAGCTGTTTATCGCGTCCGCTGCGGCGAGCGCCGCAGGCAATAGCTTCGCGTTTCCTGTTCGGAGCATGTGATCGCTACGAATAGTATATTTTGGGGGCGGCGGGGAAGAAAAAAACGCATAGCAGATAACTACCATGCGGATTCGGTGCCCGCCGTGCGGGCTGTGATCGCGTTACAAAATGTACATTCTCCGGGCGGCGGGGAAGAAAAAACCGCATAGCAGATAACTACCATGCGGATTCGGTGTCCGCCGTGCGGGCTGGAGCGGACAACGGGAATCGAACCCGCCTTCTCGGCTTGGGAAGCCGATGTTCTACCGATAAACTATATCCGCATAATTAACATTATACACCAAATGCGCAGATTTGTCAATGGGCTTCGACAAAAGAAATAAAATTTTGTTGACAATAATGAGAATTTATTATATAATATACACAGACAGAGAGAACACACCTGGAGGGTGGTACAGATGACAAACGAAGTATCCGTGGATTTCAGGAAGAACAAGAGCCGCAATTTCGCGGTTACTTTTGTGCTGTGCGCAGTATGCCTTGGTATCAACTTCTTATGTTTCGGGTTGGCGAAGGAGCTGAAGCTCCCGCTGTATCTCGATAATGTGGGAATACTGCTCGCATCGATGTTCGGAGGATATCTGCCGGGTATATTCGTTGGCTTCATGACGAATATTGTGAACTGCTTCTCCGATACATCGTCGATATACTACGGTGTTATCAGCGTGCTGAACGCTGTTATTGGCGGATATTTTGCGCAGAAGGGCTGGGTATCGTTCAAAAAGCCCGCAAAAATGCTGTTTCTCATAACCCTGCTCGCAATAGTTGGCGGCGGACTCGGAACGCTGCTGCCGTGGTTCCTTGACGGAGTATACTTCGACAGCGAATCTATAGCGAAGTTCCTGATCGCAGGAGGACTTGAAGATCCTACGATGGCGCAGCTTCTCGGCAATCTCATAATGGATGTTGCCGACAAGTTCGTAACTGTGTTCGTTGTGGTGATAATATACTCGATCGTCCCGAAGAAGCTTAAGGCTAAACTGCGCTTCAATGGCTGGATGCAGCGTCCGATGTCCGATGAGGATCGTGAATATCTCACGAGAATGGGTGTGCGGAAGATATCGGTACGTACGAAGATAATGCTGCTGATGACCGCAGCTATGATGCTAATGGGCGCGGTAGCGGTGATCATAAGCTTCATACTCTTCGATAAAGCCGCTCTGGAACAGCACACAAAGCTCGTCAACGGCGTGGCCGATCTCGCGGCAAGCTTTGTGGACGGTGACAGCGTTGACCGATGGCTTCTGGAAGGTAAAGAGTCCGAGGGCTATGCACAGACGGAAAAGCTGCTGTATGACCTGAAAGACAGCAACAGCGAGATAGAATACATATACGTTTATAAAATAAAGAAAGACGGCTGTCACGTTGTGTTTGACCTTGACAGCGGCACCGTGAAGGGCTCGCAGGTAGGATATATTGAGATGTTCGACGATGTTCTCACGGACGCGGATATACCGGCGCTTCTTGCGGGAGCGGAGCCCGGGCCTATGATATCGCGCGGGACGGCGTACGGTGATCTGCTCACAAAGCTGCGTCCGATATACGACAGCGCGGGGCAGCTTGTGGCTTATGCGGGCGCTGATGTGACGATGTCTGTTATTGACGGCTATGACCGCAATTTCTTCACGGGAATGAGTTCGCTGTTCTTTGCGTTCTTCATTCTGATATTTGCGGTGGTCATGTGGGTGGTCGAGTATCATATCGTGCTTCCCGTGAACTCAATGGCGAAGTGCACGGATAAATTCGCGTTCAGCAGTAATGAGTCTCTCGGGCGAAGCATAGGTAACATACGCGATATTGAGATACAGACGGGCGACGAGATAGAGAACCTGTATGAAGCCATTGTGAAAATGGCGGGCGACAGTGCCGAGCACCTTGATGATATCAGCCGTAAGAATAAGACTATAAGCAAGATGCAGAACGCGCTGATCCTCGTGCTCGCAGATATGGTCGAGAGCCGTGACAAGAACACCGGTGACCATGTACGAAAGACTGCCGCATATTCGCGTGTCATAATGAAGCAGCTGCGAAAACTCGGCTATTACACCGACGAGCTCACGGACAAGTTCATCTACGATGTGGGGAACTCCGCGCCTTTGCACGATGTGGGCAAGATCAAGGTTTCGGATATGATACTGAACAAGCCCGGCAGGCTCACTGACGAGGAGTTCGTGCAGATGCAGCGCCATACATCCGTCGGCGGTGAGATACTGGACCAGGTCATAGATCTGGTGCCGGACGCGGACTATCTGTACGAGGCGAGGAACCTTGCCATGTACCACCACGAGAAGTGGGACGGCAACGGCTATCCGGAGGGACTTTCGGGTATAGCGATACCGCTGTCGGCGAGAATAATGGCGGTAGCGGATGTGTTCGATGCTCTGGTATCGAAGCGAAGCTACAAGGAGCCTTTCTCGTTCGAGCAGGCTTGTGATATAATCCGCGAGGGCTCCGGTACGCACTTTGACCCGAAGGTGGTGGAGGCATTCCTTTCTGCCGAGGACGAGTGCCGTGATATCGCGAAGTCGTTCGGCAACGACCTTATTACGGGTTATGTCAATGACGACCACGTTGATGACAGCGGAAACGCCCGATAGGCGCACGGCCCCCCCGGATCCGTATGGTGCTTTACTGCAGGGGGCGAGTTCTCTGCATCGCAGCCGGAGGTCCTGATAATATCACAGAAAAGCCCGATAGGCGCACGGCCCCCCCGGATCCGTATGGTGCTTTACTGCAGGGGGCGAGTTCTCTGCATCGCAGCCGGAGGTCCTGATAATATTACAGAAACGCCCGATAGGCGCACGGCGCACATCACCCCAAAAACACAAAAACGACCGCACAGGAGTTTCCTCCCATGCGGTCTTTTGCGTCTCCATAAGCCCCGCCCCTGTGTTTCCACCATGGTCTGTGCCGGAAGATGACTTCTTGAACTGGATCTGTAAGCCGGGTTTTGTCGTGGGTGAACATCTATCTGATCTTACCGTCGCCGGTAAGCTTGTCTTGCTTTCGCAATGTAGCCGCCTATAACGGAGCGCGCCGAGCAGGCACGTTGCTCTCCGAACCAATCGGCGTTGCATCGGATAGGGTTTACATGGCATACGCGTCTCCGCGTACCCGGTGAGCTCTTGCCTCGCCTTTCCACCCTTACATACACAAGGTATGCGGTATATTTCTGTTGCACTTGCCCTGAGGTCGCCCTCGGCTGCCGTTAACAGCTATCCTGCTCTGTGATGCCCGGACTTTCCTCACAGCTGTACAGCCGTGCGTCCACCTGATCCAGTTCGGTTTATTATACCATACACAGCGGTGAAAAGTCAAGACTGACCCGTAATTTTTGCGGTCTTGTCACCCCGTGTGAACAGAAGCGCCACTATAAGAGCGAATACCACCGCTGCGGTGATCCCTCCTGCGCAGGCTTCGAGTCCGCCTGTCAGTGCGCCGATAAGCCCGTCAGCCGTCACGGCTTCACGCACACCTTTGGCGAGCTGATATCCGAAGCCGGTGAGCGGCACTGTGGCTCCCGCTCCGGCAAACTCCGCGTACGGCTCGTACACACCGACAGCTCCGAGGAATACTCCCGCAACGACGTAGGTGACGAGTATGCGGGCAGGCGTCATCGATGTCAGGTCAATAAGCAGCTGCCCGATGGCACAAAGTGCGCCGCCCGCAAGAAATGCCCATAAATAATCCATGTTTTCCTCCTTAAACACTTTCCGCGCTGATGTGTACAGCGTGGGAGATGCCGGGAATGCTTTCGCCCTGCTGCACGAGCGTCGGTGACATCAGTGCGCCGGTTGCCGCGAACAGCACGTTTTTCAGCTCGCCGCTTCGTATCCTGCCGAGGATATGTCCGCACAGCACCGAGGCGCTGCATCCGCAGCCCGACCCACCCGCGTGGACATCCTGCTTCTCACGGTCGAATATCAGCAGCCCGCAGTCATTGTACCGCTCTCCGAGAGAAATTCCGTCCTGCAGGAACAGATCACGGAGTATCTCGCTGCCGACAGAGCCGAGGTCACCGGTCAGTATCAGATCGTAGTCGTCGGGGCAGGTGCCGGTATTCGAGAAGTGCGTGCGAAGCGTGTCATACGCTGCGGGAGCCATTGCCGCGCCCATGTTGTTAGCGTCTTTTATGCCCATATCGATTATCGTGCCTACCGTCACCGAGCGGATATACGGCGGCGCGGAATGGTCGCCGATGATAGCGCATCCGCTTGCGGTCGCTGTCCACTGTGCAGTCGGCGGGCGCTGTCCTCCGTAGGTCTCGGGAAAGCGGAACTGACGCTCGGCGGAGCAGAAGTGCGACGATGTGAGCGCTGCGCAGTACTCGCCGATACCGTTGTCTATGAACATCGCAGCCATCGCGAGACTTTCCGCCATAGTGGAGCAGGCTCCGTACAGTCCAATGAAGCGCAGCCCGTTATTGCGCATGCTGTATGCCGAGCCTGTGCATTGGTTCAGCAGGTCGCCGGCGAATACGAAGCTTATATCGCTTTCCGCTATACTACCCCGCAGGAGCGCCTGTTCAAAAGCGTGCTGCTGGAGCCGGCTTTCCGCTTTTTCCCATGTGTTTTCGCCAAAGCACGAGTCCTCGCTCACGTAGTCGAAGCAGCTTCCGAGAGGTCCGTCGCCCTCCATTCTGCCGACTGCGGTGCCGTAGGATACTATTGACGGCAGGGTGTCAGTCGTCACTGTGCCGTTTTTCAGATAACTGCTCATATCGGCTCCTTTCCCGTCAGACCGCCTGCGTGATGAACAGTATGATGCCGTACAGCGCTGATGCCGCCAGACCGTACACTATCACAGGTCCCGCGATAAGGAATATCTTTGCTCCGACACCGAGCACATAGCCTTCGGTCTTGAATTCGAGAGCGGGTGAGACCACCGCGTTCGCGAAGCCCGTTATCGGTACGAGTGTGCCTGCTCCGGCGTGCTTCGCTATCTTATCGTAAAGCCCGAAGCCTGTGAGCAGCGCGCTCAAAGCTACCAGCGTAACAGAGGTCAGAGTTCCTGCGGCAGTCTTGTCAAGTCCTGCCGAGCTGTAGAGATTTAATAGAAGCTGTCCTGTACAGCATATCAGACCTCCTATGACGAACGCGCCGGGTATAGTCTTATACAGCTTTGTATCTGGTGAGCGCCTTTTCGCAAGCGCTCCGTATTCATTTTCGGTAAGTTTCATGTCTGTCCTTCCTTTCGTGGTTTTCACCCGTATTTTTCTCACAGACCGCAAAAATATTTGAGGAAATTTCAGTAAGCTGCAGATTTTGCGCATTTTTGCGGCAAAATGCTCCGACTGTTGACGAGACTGCAGTAAAGTGATACAATTTCATCAATGGAAAAACGGGAGGTCATGCAATGGAAACGATACATGTCAGACATGGTTTTGAGCCGGTCTTCGACGCTCACAGCCGCGTACTTATACTCGGCAGCTTCCCGTCGGTGAAGTCGCGGGAGTACGGCTTCTACTACGGGCATCCGCAGAACCGATTCTGGCGCGTGACTGCGGCAGTGTTCGGAGAGAAGGTGCCTGAGACGACGGACGAAAAGCGGGAAATGCTGCTGCGAAACGGCTGTGCGGTGTGGGATGTTATCTCGGAGTGCGACATAACCGGCTCGTCGGACGCATCTATAAGCGGAGTTATCCCCGCGGATATCGGTGCGCTGCTGAAGGAGACGGGCATCGGGCGGGTGTTCACCAACGGCGGCACTGCTACCCGTATATACCGCCGATACCAGCTGCCGCTTACGGGAGTCGAGCCTGTACAGCTCCCGTCCACGAGCCCCGCGAACGCGGCATGGTCGCTGGACAGGCTTATAGCCGCGTGGAGCGTTATCGCGTGACAGACATAAACGAGCATCCCCCCGCCAAAGGCGGGGGGATGCTCGCTTATTTTATGTGAATTCGAAGAATTCCTCAAGTCGTGTGAGAAGCGCTTTTCTGTCGAAGGTCTTCAGCAGATAGCCCGTGGGGTTGAGCTTTAGTATCTCCATTACATCTTCACGGGCGCTGTTGCCTGTGAGGAAGAACACGGGGATAGCCTTTGTCTGCGAGTCGTTCTGGAGCATTGCAAACATCTGTGCGCCCGAGCATACGGGCATCTTGTAGTCGAGAAGTATCAGGTCTACCTCGTTTTTGGCGAGCCACATGATAGCCTGCAGTGCCGAGCTCGCTACGCCGACTTCATAGCCGTCCTTGAGCCAGTTACGAATGATACGCAGGTAAGACGCATCATCGTCAACGAGCAGTATCCTTCTTTTGCGCACAGCCACCATATCAGCGGTCATCTTTCTCTTGACGGGAGCCGCGTCCGCACCTGCTGCCGCTGCGTCTTCGGGAGACTTATCGTTCTCGCCCATCTTCTTCTCGCCCTCGTTCATGTACTCGAACACGGTGGTCACGAATGCCTCCATATTCATCGGGCGGTCAAAGAACTGCAGCAGGAAGTCCTCGGAGATATAACGCATTGCGATATCGTAGTCCTTGCGTTTTGCTATGATTATAAGCATTTTATTCGACTCGTACAGCTTGTCGTTCAGATACGACAGCATATTCTGGAGCGACGCGGTCATTGCCGCCATTCTCTCGTCGAGATAAAGCACGATAAGACCTGCGCGGTCAATGTTGCTTCCTATATCGGTGGTACGCGCGACGACCTGATAAGCGCTTATCTCCTGTGCTATAAGCTTCTGCTCCATGGATTTTATCGCGAAGCTTTCGGAGGTACTGATGATCATTACATTTTTAAGCATTTACTGTAATTCCTTTCCTGTTATATATTATTTGACTTTTACCTCTCTGCCGCCGGCGGGGAGATAAAGATTTATGTACCATGTCTTCGTCAGCGGTCATCCGCTGTCATCCGAACCGTACAGCCGTTCGATGTAGCGGTGTGCGGCGGCTTTGATGCCGTTCCAGTCGAGTGCCAGGAAGGCTTCGTTTACCGCATCGTATATCTCTTTATCCTCGGGTTCGAGTCTGTGCTCCTCAAGTGAGGTCATTACCATTTCAACGAGATCGTAGTCCATCTGCCCCGCGAACTCCTCAAGAGATGTGAATGCGTCCTCAAGGAAGTCTCTGTCGGCGAGCGGCCTTGTATCCTCTTTTTCGTCGTCTCCGCCGTCATCGCCGGACAGCCTCGCGAGCTTATCCGAATACGACCGGTACTGTGAGAGCAGTTCACCCGTGTTCGAGCGGATAAATCCGAGATCCCGTGCGTCGCCTGCGGCTTCGAGCTGTTTTGCAAGCTCTGAAAGGTCCGCGAGTCCGATGATACGTGCCGAGCTCTTCAGTGCGTGCACCTTGATGGTGTAATCGTCCCAGTTTTCGGAATCGTAATATCCCTGTATTTCATCTGACATCTTCTTTATAGAGCCGAAGAATATCGTGAGTGCCGACATATAGCCTTCTTCGTTGCCGCAGTTCTTCACGCCGTTGTCGGTATTGAGTTCCTGTATCTCGCCGAGCCATTCCGGAAGAATGGACTTCGCAGCCGCGGCAGCCTTGTCACCGGCTGCGAGCTCTTTTCGCTTGTCTTCCGCGAGATACAGCAGCAGAGCCGCGTGCAGCATCTCGTAGTCTACCGGTTTTTCGAGGTAGTTCGAAAAGCCCTGCATCAGGAAGAAGTCTTCTCCGAGCACCGGGTCCGCCACGCCGAGCGCTAAAGCCGGCGTTTCACGGTTAAGGCTCCGTTCGTCCGAGCGGATCTCCTTCAGCGTGTGTACTCCGTCCGCGTCGGGCATGAAGTAATCTATGAACATGATGTCGAACTCGTGCTCGCAGGCGCACACCACGCTCTCATCGCAGTCCGAGGCGGTGCATGTCTGTGTCCCGAGCCGCTCAAGCAGTCCCGCGAGGTAATTCCTCTCAACGCGGCTGTCGTCCACGACAAGGACTTTTATGCTCACACTGTCTCCCTCCTTTTATCCGGGATATCGTATTATCATCCATGAAGCTTGTATTCTCTGTCCTCATCGATGATGCGGATCATAGCGTCTGCGATCAGCGGGTCGAACTGGGTACCCTTGCAGCGTATTATCTCTTCGCGTACTTCCTTCTGCGGCTTCAAAGCCTGGTACGCACGTGTCGATGTCATAGCGTCATACGCGTCGGCGACGGACATGATCCTCGCCATTTCCGGTATATCCGTGCCGGATAACCCGTCGGGATATCCGCGCCCGTCATAACGTTCGTGATGCCAACGTGCGCATTTTGCCGCCTCGGGCATCTCGGTGATGCCTTTGAGTATCTCATAGCCCACCACGGTATGGGTCTTGATCTCGGCGTATTCCTCGTCCGTGAGTCTTCCGGGCTTGTTGATTATCTCTTCGTGAACGCCTATCTTGCCTACATCATGCAGCAGTCCGATGATGTACAGCTCGTCCTGTTCCTTCTTGGACTTGCCTAGCTGTTGACCGAGCCACGCAGCATATTTTCCGACACGCAGTGAGTGGTCGTTGGTGTACTTGTCCTTCGCGTCCACCGCCTTCGACAGCGCTAACAGGACCTCTTTCGACAGGTTGCCTATCTTCTCGGTCTGGCGGTTTATCTCACGCCGCAGGTGTCTCTGCAGCGAGGAGAGCTCCACTATCCGGCGCACACGGCTGAGCATGACTTCTGGTACAAACGGTTTGCGGACAAAGTCTGCCGCGCCGTTGCGGAAGCCTCTGACTTCAGCTTCACCGCTGTCGTCCGCGGTCATGAAGACTACGGGGATATCCGCGGTCTCCTCAACGGACTGGAGCGCACGCATGACATCGAAGCCATCCATACTCATCAGGTTCACATCGAGCAGTATCAGTGCCGGTGAATCCTCCTGTGCGTGGATGATGCCCTCTTCTCCGGTAGCTACCGAGACTACGCGGTAGTAGGGTCGGAGTATCCTGTTCGTCATTTCGCAGATCATCTTTTCATCGTCTATGACGAGAACGAGCGGTCTCACATCCGTCGTGGCGGAGCCTATGATGATCTCTGCGTCACTCTCGGACAGGTACAGTGCCGTCGAGAGCTGCTTCAGCATACGCTTGACGTTCTCGATGAACGCGACATGCTTGGTCTTCAGCTCCTCGATGTTGCCCTTGATGTAGAGCTTTTCTATTGCCGCGGCTCTGTCCGAGAGCACATCGGCACCGATAAGCTTTGACGCGTCCTTGACGGAGCAGATCAAAGCCCTGTAATTGTAGTAGTCGCCCGTTTCGATGTATTCTTCGAGCTTCGGTACGATCAGGGTCTTGGCAAAGTCGTGCAGAGCCGCGATGTAGAAATCCGCGTCTGAACGGAAGCGTTCTCTTGCCGCTGACAGGCGCAGGAACGGCAGCTCCTTCTGCAGCATTCGCCACTCGGGCGGCCACGAAGATTGGTTTATGCGCTCCTCGTCCACGGGCAGGTGCTTGAGTATGACATCCTTGATCGACTTGTCGGTGAAGGGCTTGGTGACATACTCCGTGAAGCCCGCGTCGAGGTATTTCTGTTTCTCACCCTTTATCGTGTTCGCCGTGAGCATGATAACGGGTATGCCTTCGCAGAGCCGCTCCTCACGTATGATACGCATAGCCTCCATGCCATCCATGACCGGCATCATGTGATCCATGAATATCAGGTCATAGTGCTCCGAGCGAATGCGCTCCAGCGCCTTTTCACCGTCGGAGGCGCTGTCGGTCTCGAAGCCCATCGAGCGCAGCATACGGACCAGCAGATCGACGTTCATCTCGGTATCGTCAACTACGAGGATACGAAGCTCCTGCGCGCCCTCAAACGGCGACAGTCCGCTCTCGTCAGACTCGAATTCGTCGGTGTATTCATCGCTGCCCTCGCCGGAAGCGATATCTTTCAGCACGGACTCACCGCCGATATCCACGAACTCGAACAAGCTCTCGAAGAAGTCCAGCAGCCTGCGTGCGGCGAGTCTCGCCTTGCGGGAGTACTCACGGGTGGCATCCTCGTCGGTGTCCTCCATGATGATATTGTTATAACCCATGATAGCGTTGATAGGCGTTCTTATCTCATGGGACATCTGTGAAAGGAACTGGGTCTTTGCGTCGTCTGCGGCGATTGCCTTGAGCTTTGCCTGCTCTTCTTCCTCACGCGACTGCCGCAGCTTCTCCATGGCTTCCTCGAGGTTGTAGTATTCCGGGGTCTCATGCGACAGGAATACAAGGAACAGACCGAATACGATACCCGTCATTGAAAGCAGATAGCCCGGGAAAACGACGAGCTGGAGGAACACGGCGATCCACATGGCAACGAATGAGAACATTATCGCTATAAGCTGCGATCGCCTGAAATACCTGTAATATACTATCACCGCTACCAGCGAGTAGATATTGAAATATGACGGGATCCCGTATGCGGCGAACATAAACAGCGGCCCCTCATAGTAATTGCCGCTCTCGTCAAATCCGAACACGGTGCCGGTAATGAAATTCTGCAGGTACAGAAACATAGAGCCGATGAGTACGATCTGATTTACGATCATACATATTTTCCGGGCCTTGTAGTCTGTGAACTTCTCGACATAGTCATAGATATACACGATGAAGCTGAATGCACAGCATGTGAGAAGGATGTGGTCCAGAGTATTCAGTACGATAACGAAGCCGTTGGGTACAAATGCCGATCCGGTCACGTGACCTACTCCCACATCGCAGATGTTTGAGAGCAGGACGAACATGACCATTCGTCTGAACGATCTTTCCTTGTTTGTGCTGTTTTTGTATCGGAGAAGCAGGAACAGATATATCGTCACGATAAATGGTATCGTAACTATCTCTGCAAGCGAGTTATACGCCAAGACCGTTCACCTCCTCTCTTATTTGTGGGTGCGTTTCATAAGTAGCTGGACCGCGTTGTAGAGTCCGGAGTCGTTTTCGATGTAACCCTTGAGCTCCTCGATGTTTGATTCTGTGATCTGCAGCTCTTCGGGCTTCGGTTCTTCCGGTTTGTCAGCGGCGTTTTTCTTCGATATGTTAAGGATTATCTTATCTTTTGGCAGATATCGCAGAAGTGTCTTTTCGAGCTCTGCGGCATCTATAGGCTTTGAAAGGTAGTCTTCAAAGCCGGCTTGCATGTACTGCTCTCTCGCGCCGGCGATAGCGTTCGCCGTGAGTACGATACAAGGCTTGGTACTGTTCGGATTGTCCTTTCGTGAGCGAAGCTCCTTGAGCATCTCCACACCGCCCATGCCGGGCATACGGTCATCTATGAACAGTAAGTCATACTCGTGTTTTTCGGTGTGTGTCAGCGCGTTCTTGGCGCTTATCGCGGTATCGATCATGATCTCTGTGTTCTTGAGAAGTCCCGATGCTACCGTCAGGTTCATCTCGATATCATCGACGATCAGGATATGTGCGGTAGGCGCGGTGAACTGCTCATGGTACTGCTCCACAGCTTCGATGGTATGTATGTAGCTCTTTTCGTAGTCGCCCATCGGTGCGGGATCGCGCACTTCCTGGCGGACTGTAAAGTAAAACTCTGAGCCCTTGCCGTACTCACTCCTGACTTCGAGCTTCGAATCCATCAGGGCGAGCAGCTGCTTCACGATGCTTATTCCGAGGCCGGTGCCTTCAATGGCGCGGTTCCTTACCACATCCACTCGCTCGAAGGGTGAGAACATTTTTTCCATGTCTTCAGGCTTGATACCGATACCGGTATCTTTCACGGAGACCTTGAGGTTGACGTACCCGTCGAGCGTGTTCTCGAAGTCGAACACAGCTATGACACTGCCGTTCTCGGTGTACTTGACCGCGTTGGTGAGCAGGTTCAGCACGCACTGCTTCAGGCGTATGTTATCTCCGTACAGTCCGCGCGGGATATCGGAGTTTGCGCTGACTATGAAAGACAGACCCTTTTTGTCGGCTCTTGGGCGTATCATGGACGCAAGGTCATAGACCATGAGCGACAGGTCGTACTCGACCGGCACGAGCTCCATTTTACCGGACTCGATCTTCGAGAAGTCGAGGATATCGTTGATTATGGTGAGCAGGGTATTGCCCGCATTGCGGATATTCAACGCGTACTGGCGGAGGTCAGGGTCGTTGAACTCGCGTATTATCAGCTCGTCCATACCGAGTATCGCGTTGATCGGCGTTCTTATCTCGTGAGACATGCTTGCGAGGAATTCGCTCTTGGCTTTTGAAGCTTCCTCCGCAATGATCTTCGCCTTGATGAGCTCGTCGTTTTCATGTACCTTGCCGGAGGTTATGATAAGGTATGCCGAGCCTATCGTGAACAGCACGGTAATAAGCAGGAACACTCGGCTTACGAGCAGCACTATGCTGTACGCGCCCTCTGCGGCGACATCGGACGACACGAAGCCCGCGAGATAGAACTCGGTTTCCGGTACTTCCGATGCGAACACGAAATAATCTCCGTCCGATGTGGTCACGCGCCTTGACGAGGACACTTGTGTCTGAAGCTCCTGTGTGAGCTCCGAGAATACCGAGGATATCTCACTTCCGAAGAAGAAGTCGATATCATCGGATGTGGAGCCGTCGAAAGGGATAATGAGCTCGTCATTCCTTGACAGCACGAGAGCATGCCCCATGCCGTCGAAGCATTTGATGCCGAAGCGCTTGCTTATGTATTCCTTCGGGCAGAGCTCATAAAGCACGTATTTTATGTTTTCTCCGTTATACACGGGGAAGCTGAACAGCAGTCCGCGTTTGTCGTTGTATGTGATATACCCGTTGCCGCGGAATGACGACTGGATACCGGGGAACTCTTCCGTGGTGACAGGCTCGCCGTCGATAACGGAGCCGTCGGTAGCCATCAGGCCGAGCTTTATGTTATTGTTGACGTTCTCCATGGCGTCGAACACGACCTCTGTACGGTCGGCAGCTTTTCCGAAGACCATTGACCTGTATGAAAGGCTTAATAATTCAGTCCGTAGGTCCTCGGATACTTTTTCGGAGATTGTGGAAGCCTGACGGGCGACCTGACCCTCGACGAAGCGGTACAGAAGCGTATTTATACGGCTGTTCAGCAGCATTCCCACGAACAGCAGCACGATGATAAAGCAGATATTGACAGCGGAGCGCGGAGTATAAAGCGATGCCTTGATGTCATTCAGCTTCATCCGTAACCACTCCTTCCGTGTACCAGTCCATGCCGTACAGCAGCGCATGATCGGGTATTGTCTCGTCCTTGGCGCACCGCAGCACGCCCTTGTTATCATATATCTCGCCGGAGAATATCAGCTTCCCGGCAGAAAGCTCATCCTCCGCAAGGTAGATCTCGTATCTTGCTTTTTCGGTCACATTATCCGAGAACTCTGAAAGCGCCACTGCGTCCTCTTTGATGCCGAGCCAGCATATCCGTCCGCTTTTGGCGTTACCTTTGTTCATGTCGCGGATCAGTTCAGTGTATATCTTCGACCAGCGGCATTGCACGCTTGTGAGCAGATGCGACGAGTAGTCTCCGGTGAGGCCATACATACCGATGAAATCCAATCCTGCCGCCTCACATGCAGCGGGAACGCTCTCACGGTTCTGATGATACGCTATTACGTCCGCGCCCAGCTCCTTGAGTCTGCCTACCGCGGCGGTCTCCTCTTCCGGCGCGTCCCATGCTCCGGTGAAAATCACTCTTACCACAGCGTCCGGAGCAGCTCTGCGCACTCCGAGCGTAAACGCGTTGATGCCTCGGTTGACCTCATTGTTCGGCATTGCCGCCACATATCCGATGGTGCCGGTCTTTGTGGTGGCTCCCGCGATGATGCCTGAAAGATACCGCATCTGATACAGCCTTCCGAGGTAATACACCGCGCCGGTGTTCACACTGTCCGAGCCGTTCACATAGAACGAAATTCTCGGGTATACTGCGGAAAGATCGTTTGCGTATCTCGCGTAGCCGTAGCTTGTCAGGAATATCGCGCGGCATTTCTGCTCGGCGAGGCTTGACACTGCTCTGAAGCAAGCTTCACGCTCCTCCGGTACGTTTTCGCACGTGAAGAGCTCGATATCCATAGACTTGCAAGCCGAGTTTATGCCGGAGTAGTTCGCGCCGTTCCAGCCCGGTTCGTTCACAGCACCGCTGAAAACGGCTCCGACGCGATCTTTTACCGGCGAGTCAAGTGTCGAGTTGATTATGAGTATGAGTGCCGCTCCGATAATGACGAGCAGAAAAGCGATATATAAAAACCGGAATATCTTGCCGGAGTCACTGTGCTCGTTCGTCAATTTCAACGCCCTCCACATACCAGTCAAATTTGTTGAGCATATTTACATCAGACATCGACTCGCCCGCGGGGATCCTTATCGTTCCGGTGTTGTCAGTGACCGGGCCGTAGAATACATCGAACGAGTATGTCCGGAACGCCTTTTCAGCCTCTTCAAGCGGGAGTTTGTAAGCTTCATTCTCAAATGATGTCTGCTCGGGCAGGGCGAGCCCAATTATGTCGCTGTTGATGTCGAACCACTTGTTTTCGCTCCTGAACCTGCCATTGATGCAGGCGAGTATCTCGTCGTAGTAGAATTGCTTCCAGTTCCACACGCATCCCGCGAGGTACGTGGAAGGGTACATTCCCGAGTTGTCGTAGTTGTATCCGATGACCTGCACATCATGTCTGTCCGCGGTTTCGAGCGGCGCGTTGGTGTTGGTGTGCAGTGTCATTACATCTGTTTTGTATGATAATATCAGTTTTTCCGCACATTCGCCGGCAGCGGTGTCGTCCGTCCACGAATCGCTGAACATAACATGCACCACCGCGTCGGGGTTCACCTTGCGTACTCCGAGTGTGAAGGCGTTGATACCGCGGTTCACTTCCGATGTGGGAAACGCCGCAACGTAGCCGATACTGTTGGTTTTGGTCTGTATGCCGGCGATGATGCCGCTCAGATAGCGAACCTGATACATTCTTCCGAAGAATGTGGCGACATTCGGAGCGCTCTCGGTGCCGGCAGCGTGCAGGAAGTATATGTCGGGGAACTCCGCAGCCGCGGTGGAGATGTATTCTCCGTAATCCGCGGAATTGGCAATGATTATGCGGCAGCCATCCTGCGCAAGCTCACGCATCACGCCGATACATTCATCAGTGCCGGGAACGTTGTCGCGGCAGACCAACTCAAGGTTGAGTACATCCGACAGACTGTTGACCGCCTCATAGTGAGACTGCCCCCAACTGCGGTCATTCCTCGATCCCTCAAGCATGAGTCCGACCCTTGTGTTTTCCTTGAGGGCATCGACGCGCACATCACCCTTGGTGAAGTCCAGTATTACCATGACTGCGACCAGCAGTATCGAGAATACTGTGACCGTAACTATCAGGCTTATCTGTTTCATTTTCAGTTTATGCATCTGCCGCACCTCTGAAAGCTTTAATCGCCGTCGTCCGTATCGTCGTCATCGCCCGTTCCGGAAAGGATATCCATTATATCCGCCGATATGGCGTGCTTTAGCTCCATAATGGCTTCAAGATCCTCTTTCACGCCGAAACGGTCGTAGTAAAAGTAAAGTATGTCACATTTGCGGTATGCGAGCTCGTGATCCTCGAGCTTGCTGCCTCGCTGCTCAATGCGATTTATATAAGTATAGACCGATCTGCGGTCATCGTTCACCTCGCACTCAAAGAGCTCGAACCAGAAGTCATAAAGCTCCTTGCGGGTCTCGGCGAACGGTATGGTCACGAATTTGTATATCAGCAGCTTGTCCTGTGAGTACTGCTCAAGATCGCGGGCAAGGCTCACCTCGCGCTCGACGGAGTTTTTTGTGAATATCCCGTCGTCCGGTATCGTGCCCCATCGCAGAAGTATCTCCGACAGCGGCATATCAACGACAAGTATCGACTCTGGTATGCGCAGCCTCGCTCTTGTCACATCGTGGCTCTTTCTGCCGAGCTTGCGGACGATGTCCTCCTTGAACTCGGCAGCGTTGTAGTATCCCACATCGTACATACCCATTCTGCCGGCGCGTCCGGCGATCTGCTTGACTTCCGTGCCGTGCAGGAAGCGTCTGCGGTGACCGTCGAACTTGTATGCTTCGAGGAACACCACGCGTTTTATAGGCAGGTTAAGTCCCATTCCCACCGCGTCGGTAGCCACTACAACATCTGTCTCGCCGTGGACGAATCTTGCGACCTCACTGCGCCTTACATCGTATGGCAGGTCGCCGTATATCACGCTTGCCTTTATGCCGATGCGCTTCAGCTGGTCGGCATAGTGCAGCACGCCTTTCTTCGTGAATGCTATCAGCGCGTCCTCGCGCTCTACGTCACGCGGGAACACGAACGGGCGGTTGTCGCATTTCAGCGGGACAGTACGCTGGTGCTCGACTATCTGCCAGTCGTCGCCGCACAGCTTTATCAGCGATATCAGTATATTCTTTGCGTTCTCGGCGGCACACAGATGTATCTCCTCCGCCATGAGCCCGAGTATTGCCGCAGTCCATGCTCCGCCGCGTTCCTCGTCCTCGATGAGCTGGCACTCGTCCACGACTGCCACCTCGTAATGCTCGTTGGGATTGAGCATCTCGACGGTCGATGAGGTATGCTTTGCGAAGGGTATGTCTATTTCTTCCTCGCCGGTTATCATGCGGCAGGGAACGCCCTCAAGGTTGAACCGCTCACAGATCTCGTACGCGAGCAGTCGCAGAGGTGCTAAATACACTCCCGTTTCCGCCTTTTTGCAGGCTTCGAGGGACTGATAGGTCTTGCCCGAGTTGGTGGAACCGAGGTGCAGTATGAAGTGCCTGCGCATCTTGCGCGCTCCGGGGTAGAGCAGTGTCACATCCTCAGGAATCTCCTTCATTATCAGCTTGTGTGCCGATTCCGACGCAGCGATCTGTGCCTTTATGTTGGCAACGGTGCGCCGGTAGCTGTCGCTCCCGGTGATTATCGGGTGCAGAGTTTCTCGTCCGAACCGTTTTATAATGCCGACTGCGACGAGCTGGGCGGACTTACAGCGCGCTCTTCCTCTCGACACGAAGTCACGTATCATCGAGCGCTTGGTGTTGTCGCCGTACACCGAGCCTTCGAGCACTCTTACGGCTGCGATATAGAAGAACAGCTCGTCGATATTGCCGCAGGGGTACTCTGAATTGTATATCACGTTGTTGAGGCGCTTTATGTTGAGCGCGGCCTCGTCGTAAACGCGTCGTTTGAGTTTTTCGAGGTCGCCGGCGGTCACGAATTCGCCGGTCATCTCATGTATATACCGAGCGGGGAAAATACTGCGCAGGTCGGAGTAATGGCGTACAGTCATCTCCGCGAGCAGTCTTGCCGCGAGAGCGGTGTCCTCCTCGGTGAATTCATACTCCGTGAACAGCGCGTAGTATTCCTCGCGCTTGTTGCGGACATTCTTGCGGTGGTTGGCTCTTTTGTGCTTTTTTGAGTGGTTTTCGGAGGCGGATCCGGTGTTCATGCCACTGATATACTTATCATACGCGCTCTTCACGCGGGGCTGTTCCGCGGCATTATCCTCGCTGAGCCCGCGGTAGAATTTGCTTGTTTTCAGCTGTTCGCTGACGGCATTTTCACCGTCCGGAGTCTTTATGAACTCTGCGGCCGCCTTTTTCAGCTCGTCCTCGTCGCAGCCGGGAGTACGCGTCTTTTCCATGTATCTGCGCTTGACGGTGAGCTCGGCACTGACACGGCAGTTGTGCTTGCTGCGTTCTATGAATTGTTCAATGGTCGGAACTGCCAATTATCGGTGCCTCCCTCGTTTATGGTGTGGTATACGTCACTCGCTGATGTGTTCCATGCCCTGCCCGAGTATTGAGCGGACATGGTCGTCGGCAAGCGAGTAGAATACGGTCTTGCCGTCGCGCCTGTACTTGACGAGGCTCGCCTGTTTTAGTATGCGGAGCTGATGCGAGACTGCCGACATGCTCATGCCGATGAGCGTTGCGATATCGCATACGCAAAGCTCCGCCTCGAACAGCGCGTAGAGTATCTTTATTCGTGTGCTGTCGCCGAATATCTTATACAGCTCGGCAAGGTCAAACAGAGAATCCTCGTCCGGCATCATAGCGCTTATCTCATGCACCCTGTCTTCGTGGATATGCCGGAATTCGCACGACGGCAGCTTTTCTTCTTCGTTCTTCATTCTGCTTTATCGGAGGAACAGCTGGACCCAGTATCCTATGCCGTCATTTACGCAGTGTCCGACACCCATGCGAGTGAAACTCTCATTGAGAATGTTCGCTTTGTGTTTAGGGGAGTCCATCCAGAGCTCCATAAGGTGTGCTGCGGTATCGTTGGAGGAATACCCTACGTTCTCACCGGGCTTTTTATGCTCAAGGCCCACTTCGTCGAACACGGTGTAGAAGTCCGAGCCGTCGGGGCGGGTGTGGCCGTACTTTGTGGTGATCTCCTTTGCGCGGATCGCGGCCGCTTCCATGATATCGGCGTCAAGCTTCAGCGGCTGGAGTCCATTCTTTGTGCGCTCCTTGTTCACGAGCTTCAGTATTTCCGCAGCCTCTGCGGGAGCGTCCTTCTCGGACATTTCATTGAATGACGCGAGCTTACCGTATGATACGACTTCGCTGGACTTCATGCCGCTCTTGAACGCACGGAACATGAATACTGTGCCCTCGGTGAATATCGGCTCTTTGCCGTTCTCGTAAAGATAGGACTTCTTGGTGGGCTTGGTGCCGTTGATGGTGTAGTATATCGTTGCTCCCGGGGTCGCGGTAGTTACTTTGAGCAGCGTAAGTCCGGTGGACGACTGCTTTACCGTGACGACCGGAGTCTGTACACGCGCCTGTATGGTGATGGTGAGAGAAGCGGTCTGCTTGCCGTTTTTCGTGACCTCGATAGCTTTTATGGTCGCCTTGCCGCCGGTCTGAAGAGTGCCGGTGTACTTTGTCGAGCTTGTGGTCGGCTTTTTTCCGTTGGTGGAATAATATATGGTGTTTGAGCTTTTCTTCGGTGTGAGGGTCAGCTGGACTTTGTCGCCGACGTACTGCACCGAATAGGTTATTTTCGACGAAGCGGCGTGAGCTCTGACGGGCATCAGCGTGAAAGCTGCCATGATCACCATTGTCAGTGCCATAACGACTGCTGCGGTTTTTTTCAGTGCGTTACTCATATTTACCTCCTCCGACCGCTTCAGCGGTCTATCCTGCGGCATTCCATATAAAATCTCTTATCCGCGGCATGACCCATGGAGAATGTCTTGCGCGGAAGTGCGCCGTCTTTGATGACAGTGCGGAAAAGCTCGGATTTCTGCATATCCGGCAGAATAAATCCGACTGTCTTATCCTTGCGGGAGAGCTGTTTCACAACATCCGCGCCGTGGATATAATCCACCTTGCCGCCGTTCTCGGCTATGTAGCCGTCGATGAAGTCCTGAAGGCTGCCGACAGCGAGTTCGGAAGTCTGGTTGTGTATGTATGACAGGCGTTCCGCGCCTTTTATCACCGATATCACGCGCTGGCTTGCGGGAGTTCCGCTGAGACCAAGCTTCTCGGTCGCAGCCTGCATGAACTTCTCGGGGTCAACGTCCATGACTATGCGCTGGATCGCTTCAAAGCGTATAGCAGGACTGTGCAGGTTCACTATCTCCACCAGCGCGTATCTTGCGGGGTGGTTCGACAGATCCTTACCGGGGTTCGCGGCTTTGAGGCGTTCGTAGTATTCTTTGGCGGTCGCGAGCGAGTGGTTGCCGTCACCCACCGCGTACAGCAGAGTGGGATATCCCGATATGCCGTATCTGCGGTTGAACGCGTCATTGTCGTCAAGCTTCGCCAGTGCGCTGTTCACCTGCTTTTTCAGCTTGTCGTCCAGCAGATAGCCCTTTATGCGTCCGCCGCCCTCCATGAGTGGGGTGTCGTACAGCGGCTTTACGCGCTCGCGTATCTCCGAACACGGTTCAATGACCGTCTTTTCTTCGTCATCTATCAGCACGAGTACATGGGGAAGCTCTATCTGTGCGCCAAGACGCACTTTGAGTCTCGGTGGGATACGCTCCGGCACCGTAGCCTCGGTAGCGCGAACCAGCGAGCTGCTGCCTGCGCGGTAGTCGTAGCGTTCGAGGTCTATCGCTCCCACGAGTCCCTTGCGCACCATACCGTCGGACTGGACTCGCTCAACATATATCATGGCATCGCTGTAATACGCGAAAAGACCGCCTTCAAGCATAGCCTTCATAGCAGCGTGGATGTTGTCGATGCGCTTGTCAACATCTGTATCCTCAAGATAAACCTCCGGGAGTATCAGACCAAGAGTTGAGGGACTGCTGCCCACACGATTTTCGACTCTTGCCCAGTATTCGGGCTCGCCTGTGTACTGGTCGCATGCCGCGACCGCCCATTTCTCCATATCCGCGTTAGCCGGCAGCAGTATATCTGCCGGACGGAAACCAGTTTCCATGATCATACCTCCGAACATACATATATACCAATTATAACACATTTGATAAGCTATTGCAACAATTTTTTTCATAATTATAACAATAACTGCGCGAAATGCTCATACAAGAGTCCTCAGATGCCGCTTTGACCTCCGGAAAGCCATCTTAACGGCACTTTGGATGTCTGCTTTTCGCCGCATTTTGCACAAAAAAGCTCTTGACAAATTGTGCGGAATATGGTAATATTATGCTGTAAGTATGGAAGAGATCCCGTACCGAAAATAATACCGCCTTCGATACAAGGCGAGGCAGAAGGAGTTTTTATCATGGTTTATTTGGAAATCGTAGACGTAAAGGGAAGAGAAATTCTCGACTCCAGAGGAAATCCGACCGTTGAGGCAGAAGTAGAGCTCGCGGACGGTACAGTCGCAAGAGGAACCGCACCCAGCGGCGCTTCCACAGGCGAATTTGAGGCTCTCGAGCTGCGTGACGGCGACAAGGGCAGATACCTCGGCAAGGGTGTACAGAAGGCAGTTGACAATATCAACAACGTTATCGCAGACGCGCTCATCGGTATGGATGCAGGCGACACATACGCAGTAGATAAGAAGATGATCGAGCTCGACGGCACAAAGGATAAGTCCAAGCTCGGCGCAAACGCTATCCTCGCAGTTTCTATCGCGTGTGCAAGAGCTGCTGCTACAGCTCTCGATATCCCGCTTTACAGATTCCTCGGCGGCGTACAGGGCACAAAGCTCCCCGTTCCTATGATGAACATCCTCAACGGCGGTGCTCATGCTGACAGCGCTGTTGATACACAGGAATTCATGATCATGCCGGTAGGCGCTCCCTCCTTTAAGGAAGGTCTCCGCTGGTGCGCAGAAGTGTTCCACAACCTCAAGGCTCTCATCAAGAAGATGG